>NZ_CP053985.1:644173-1288346 GCF_013267355.1 Achromobacter pestifer | reverse complement strand
CAACTCCCTTGCCAGGGTCTGCAGCGTGCCGTAGCCGAAACCGAGATCGCGCGCCAACAGCACGATGTCCGCGTCGCGGGCCACCAGCGCCAGCCCCAGTCCGGCGGCGCAGGTCCGTAGCGCTTCCGAGGCGCAGAGCAGCACCCTGGCGCGCGGGTGCTGCCGGGCGATATGGCGCACGGCCTGCTCGCCGGCCAGGACCAGCGTCTCGGCCTCCACCGGCAGGCCCATCGCCCGCAGGCGCGGCGCCAGGCCCGCCGCCGTGTCGGTGGAGTTGTTGGACACGATGACGCAGCGTCCCGCCCAGCGGGTCAGCAGCTCGCTGGCGCCCGGTATCACTTCATGTCCGCGTATCAAGGTCCCGTCCAGGTCCAGGATCAGGCCGCGCGAGCGGACGGTCCAGGGCGGTTCCGCCGCCGGGGCTTGGGGAGAGGAGGAGAGGGGAGTGCAGGCAATGCGGGTCATGGATCGGCGTGGTGGCGTCGAAACGCGTGCAGGGTTGCAGGAGTGGGCGCCCGCTACGGTTGGGGCATGCCCGGCGGCTGTGATTCTATCTGAACAAAATTCAAAAATTCATTTTTTTGATTTGAGAAATTTTCATTTTCCTGTCATGTGCGGTGACTAATCTGCGTTCCGGAATCAGGGCCGGGCACGCTGCGCCCCGATGGCAACCTCAACAAGACCAGGAACAGACAAATGAAAATCCGCACCTGCGCGCCCGCTCTGGCGCTCGTTTCCCTGCTGGCCGCCGCGCCTCTGGCGCAAGCCCAATCGCTGGCCGACGGCTCGCAGCAGCGTCCGCTGCGCGTGCTGCTCATTCCCGCCGACGGCGGCACCGAGTCGGGCACCAAGGCCGACTACGCACCGATCTTCAACGCGATCACGCGCAGCACCGGCCTGCATTTCCAGCTGACGGTGGGCCAGTCCTACGGCGCCGTGGTCGAAGGCATGTGCAATCAGCTGGCCGAGGTTGCGTTCCTGGGTCCGGTTTCCTACGTGCAGGCGCATGAGCGCCAATGCGCGCAATTGCTGGCCGTGGGCGTGCAGAAGGGCGAGTCCGCCTACTACGCCGCGATGTTCGCCCGGGCTGATTCGCCCATCAATACGCTGGCCGACCTGAAGGGCAAGCGCGCCGCGTTCGGCGACGTGAATTCGGCCTCCAGCTTCACCTTCCAGGTGGCGTCCATGATCAAGGACGGCATGGACCCGGCCAAGGACCTGGCGGCGCTGCAACTGACCGGCAGCCACGCCAGCAGCCTGGCCGCGCTGGTGCAGGGCCAGGTCGACGCGGCCGCGCTGTCGTTCGATTCCTTCGACAAGGCGGTGCGCCAAGGCGCGGTGGACCCGAAGTCGGTGAAGGTGATCTTCAAGAGCGAACCCATTCCGTATCCGCCGCTGGCCATGAACACCAAGCTGCCCGAGCCGCTGAAGGCGACGCTCAAGCAAGCCTTTGCCACGGTGCACCAGGCGCCCGGCGTGACGCCGGACATGGTGCGAGGCTACGGCGGCGCCAAGCTCGACCGCTTCGATACCGAGTTTTCCGAGGCGCAGTTCGCGGGCCCGGCTTCGAAGATGGCCCTGCTGACCGACGAGATCAAGGGCGAGATCCTGCAGAAGGCGGCACAGCGGTGAGCGCCGGCGCAAGCGAAATGGACATGCTGCGCTACGACGCCGTAGGCATGCGCTACGCCGACGGGACCACGGCCCTGAATTCGGTGTCGCTGCAGGTGCCGCGCGGCCAGTTCTGCGTGATCCTGGGCGCCTCGGGCGCGGGCAAGTCGACCTTGCTGCGCATGGCCAACGGACTGACCGCGCCGACCCAGGGCGCGGTGTGGGTCGATGGCACGCAGGTGCAGCCCTCGACGCTGGCTGCCGTGCGGCCGCGCATCGGCATGGTGCATCAGCACTTCAACCTGGTGTCGCGCGCCACGGTGGCGACCAACGTGCTGTCGGGCGCGCTGCCCGGCCTGCCGGCATGGCGCGCGTATCTGATGCGTTTCCCGGTGGAGTTGCGTGAGCGCGCCTGCCGGCTGGTGCGCGAAGTCGGCCTGCAGCCCGAACATCTGCAACGCCGCGTGAGCGAATTGTCCGGCGGCCAGCAGCAGCGCGTGGGCATCGCCCGCGCCTTCATGCTGGCCCCCGCCTTGCTGCTGGCCGATGAACCGGTGGCCAGCCTGGATCCGCGCATCAGCCGCGACATCCTGGAACTGTTGCGCAATCAGGCGCGGGAACGCGGCGCCACCGTGCTGTGCAGCCTGCACCAGGTCGACCTGGCCCGGGAGTTCGCCGACCGCATCGTGGCCTTGCGTCATGGCGTCATGGTGTTCGACGGACCGGCGGGCGCATTCGATGAGGCCACTGCCCGTGCGCTCTATCAGGCCCCGCTGCCAGAGAGCGGCATGGCTGCCGCCGATCTCGCGGGCCGCGGCCATGCCGAGCCGCGCGCCGCCAGGCCGATGCGGCCGGCGGTGTTGTCGGCGGGAGGCGCGCAATGAACACGCATGCATTGAAAACGCCGGCCGGCAACGCGGCCTGGCGCCTGGATCCGCCCTACGGCGCCCGCGCGCTGCTGATCGTGATCGCCGCGTTGATGCTGTTCCTCTACACCGGCCAACGGGTCGAGATGGGCCGCATGGCGGCGCTGACCCTGGACGGCGCGCTGGCCGCGGTCGGCCTGAAAGAGCAGTCCCAGGTTACGTCGGGCCTGGGCGCCCTGGCCGACAACCTGTTCCCGCTGCAGGTTTCGTACCGCACCGAGACCTCGCGCATAGAGGGCTTCGATCCGGACAAGCTGCCGTGGCTGGCGCATGTGGAAACGCTGCAGGTGACCGAGAGCCGGCTGAATCCGCACACCTTGAAGATGGAAGACGAGGTCTCCACGCAGACCTATCTGGTCGAGCCCCTGGGCTATCTGTGGCGGGTGGCGGTCAAGATGGTCGAGACCTTCGAGATCGCGATCTGGGCGACCTTGCTGGCGGTGTTGGGCAGTGTGCCGCTGGCCTATTGCAGCGCCCGCAATTACGCGCCCAACCGGCTGCTGTACGTGGCGGCGCGAGCCACGGTCAGCATGTTCCGCGCCATGCCCGAACTGATCTGCGCGCTGTTCCTGGTGCTGGCCTACGGCTTCGGCCCGATTGCCGGGGTGCTGGCGCTGGCCATCCATTCGATGGGATTCCTGGGCAAGTTCTACGCCGAGGACATCGAAACGGCTGACACCAAGCCGCAAGAGGCGCTGGCCGCGATCGGCGCCAGCAAGCCGCGCGTGCTGGCCTACGCCGTGCTGCCGCAGGTCATGCCCAAGTTCACCGGCTACACCCTGTACATCCTGGACCGCAACGTGCGCATGGCCACGGTCGTGGGCCTGGTGGGCGCGGGCGGCATCGGCCAGGAACTGAAGGGCCGCTACGACATGTACCAGTACGCGCACGTCGGGACCATTCTCGTCGTGATCTTCATCACCGTGTTCTTGCTGGACCAGGTTGCCGCCCGCTTGCGGCGCCGCTTGAGCTGAGCCGGCGCGGCGGCCAGCCAGGCCGCCGCGCCCCGATAGGTTTTCTGCCGGACGGACCCGGCAACGTTCCCTGACCAGGAGTTTTCATGACCCCGTACTTTGCACTGGGCCGCGCCCTTGTTGCGGCCATCGCCCTGAGCCTGACCCTTGCCGCCTGCGGCGGCGACGACGACTCGGATGACGGCGCGACTTCGCCGCCCGAGACCGGACAGCCCGAGACGCCGCCGCCCGCGCCGCAACTGCGCTGCGCGCCTTGAACGCCCGATCCGTCCAACCCCACGCAAGAGTAGCCCCATGACCAAGACCTACACCTCGCAGTCCGCCATCGCGTCCCCGGCCTTGCCGGGACGGCGGCAGTTCTTCCGCGCCTCGGCCCAGGCCGCCGGCGCCCTGTCGGCGATGGCCTTGCTGCCCGCCTCGATCCAGCGCGCGCTGGCGGTTCCCGCGGCGGTTGAAAGCGGCACCATCAAGGACATCAAGCACATCGTGATCCTGATGCAGGAGAACCGCTCGTTCGACCACTATTTCGGCACCATGCGCGGCGTGCGCGGCTTCGGCGACCGCTTCCCGATTCCGCTGGCCAGCGGCAAATCGGTGTTCTTCCAGCCCAACCCCAAGGGCGGCCAGGATATCCAGCCCTTCCGCCGCGATTCCAGGACCAGCAACGCGCTGATCGGATCGGGCACGCCGCACAATTTTCCCGACCAGCAGGCGGCCTGGAACCAGGGCAAGATGGACCAGTGGATCCAGTTCAAGAACCAGGCCACCATGGGCTTCTTCATGCGCGAGGACATTCCGTACCAGTTCGCGCTGGCCGACGCCTTCACGGTCTGCGACGGCTACCACTGTTCCATCCTGACCGGCACCGATCCGAACCGCATCGTGTTCTGGTCGGGCGCCAACGCCAATCCCGAACTGCGCAAGCTGGGCGTCAATAGTACGGACACCGATTCCGAACCCGTCAACTCGCGCTGCTGGCCCAGCCCATCCAACTGGGCCGCGGGCCGCGCGCAGCTGGCCGATGGCTCGGGCCAGGTCGACCCCGTGACCGGCGCCTACAACTACAAGTACAAGAACAGCGCCTTCAAGTGGGATACCTTGCCCGACCTGTTGCAGCGCGCCGGGGTCAGCTGGCACATCTACCAGAACATGAACAACAACTGGACGGGCGCCATGCACGGCTGCCTGGCCTTCAAGAGCTTCCGCACCGCGCAGCCGGGTTCGCCGATCTATGAGCATGGCCTGACGGGCGGTCCCGAGAAGAACGACGGCGCCGTCAATTTCCTTGCCCAGCTCAAGCAGGACGTGGCCAATGGCACCTTGCCGCAGGTGTCGTGGGTGCTGCCCACGCAGGCCCTGGCCGAGCATCCGGGCAGCAGCGAAGGCGTGGCCGGCGCGGCCGATTTCATCTCCGACGTGCTGGACGCGTTGACCTCCAATCCCGAAGTCTGGAGCAAGACCGCGCTGTTCGTGACGTTCGACGAGAACGACGGTTTCTTCGACCATGCCGCCATGCCCGCGGTGCCGTCCTATGACGCCAACGGCGTGCTGATGGGCAAGTCCACGGTGCCGCTGGAGGGCGAGTACTTCGATGCCTCGGTGGGCAACTACCTGAAGGCCGAGGACAAGATCACCGGCAACATCCGGCCGTGGGGCCTGAGTTCACGCGTGCCGATGTACGTGGTGTCGCCGTGGAGCAAGGGCGGCTGGGTCAACTCGCAGGTGTTCGATCACACCTCGGTGGGCCGGTTCCTGGAGCAGCGCTTCGACATCAAGGTCGATGCCATCAGTCCGTGGAGCCGCGCGGTCTGCGGCGACCTGACCACCTGCTTCGATTTCGTCAGCCCCAACGATCCCCGCGTGCCCACGCTGCCCGACACCAGCAACTTTCCCGCGGTCAATGCGGCACAAAAGCTCCTGCCCACGACCGCGGTGACCCAGGCGCCCGCCATCCCGCAGCCGCTGTTCCAGGAGACCGGCACGCGGCTGTCGCGCGCGCTGCCCTACGAACTGCACACCAGCGCCCGGCTCGGCGCGGACGGCGCAGTCGAACTGCTGTTCAGCAACACGGGTGTAGCCGGCGCCGTGTTCCATGTATACGACAAGCGCAACCTGGACCTGATCCCGCGGCGTTACACCGTCGAAGCCGGCAAGACGCTGTCCGACACCTGGACCGGCGGCGACTATGACCTGTGGGTCTACAGCAGCAACGGCTTCGTGCGGACCTTCGCCGGCAACACGCAGCGCGGCGCGGCCCTGGAAGTGCAGGTCTGCTACGAGCCCGCGGGCGGCGCCCTGTACGTGAAGGTCTCCAACCGCGGCACGGCCCGCCTGCAGGCGAACCTGCAATCCAACGCCTACCGCAAGGACGGTCCCTGGGCTCTGGCGGTCGAGCCGGGCGCGGTGGCCGAACACCACTGGTCCATCAAGGAAAGCGGCAATTGGTACGACTTCACCGTCACCGCCGAGGGCTTTGAGCGCCGCTTCGCCGGGCGCATGGAGAACGGCCGCGCGAGCGTCAGCGATCCCGCCATGGCGCTGCATCTGTGATGGTCCAGGCCTGAACGGGCCGGGCGCGCATCGGGGTGCGCGTCCGGCCGGTCCGCAACAACAAACTACCAACATACTCATGAAGCACACATACGCAATTCTGGCCGCCAACGGCTTGTCGGTGGCGGTTCTGGTGGGCGCGCTGGCCGGGGGATCGGCCGCGCAGGCGCAGACCGCGCCGCCCGTGAAATGGGACGGCAGCAACCTCGGCTACGGGCCGGGCGCCGGCCAGGGCGTCACGGGCAAGGGTAACCACGCGATAGGCAAGAACGCCGGCGCCAACGTGGCCGGCAGCAACAACATCGGCCTGGGCAATGGCGCGGGCCAGGACGTCAGCACCAACTGGAACCTCGCGATCGGCGAGGGCGCGGGCTCCAAAGTCGGCGGCAAGAACGCCAACCAGGCCATCGGCTACTACGCCGGCACCAACGTGCAGGGCGGCTGGAACCAGTCGTTCGGCCGCAGCGCCGGCCAGAACGTCGCGGGCGACTACAACGATGCCTTTGGCTTCTGGGCCGGCACGGACACGGTGGGCAACAACAATGCCGCCTATGGCACCAACGCCGGACGCAACGTCGCCGGCAATGGCAACTCGGCCTTCGGCCAGGAAGCGGGCCGCAATGTCGTCGGCGACGGCAACTTGGCGCTGGGCCAGAACGCGGGCCAGAACGTGGAGGGCGAGGGCAATCTGGCGCAGGGCAAGAACGCCGGGCAGAACGTGACCGGCGCCAACAACCTGGCTGCCGGCGCCTACGCCGGCTATGGCGTGCAGGGCGATGGCAACACGGCAAGCGGCCTGGCCGCCGGCCGCGACGTGGTCGGCCACCACAACGTGGCGCAGGGCACGGCCGCGGGTTCCGGCGTGCGCGGCAGCGACAACGTGTCCATGGGATCGAATGCCGGGCGCGGTTCCGTTGCCGACCGCAGCGTGTCGGTGGGCGCGGACTCGTCCGCGGCCACGCAGAGCGTCGCGGTCGGCGCGGGCGCGGTGGCCAGCGCGGGCAACAGCGTTGCGCTGGGGGCGGGGTCCACGGCGGCGCGCGGCGCACAGGAAAACTACCAGGCTCACGGCATGGCACAGCCCCAGAATTCCACGGGCGAGGTGAACGTGGGCGGGCGCCAGATCACGGGCGTGGCGGCAGGCAGCGAAGACACCGATGCCGTCAACCTGGGGCAGTTGCGCGCCGCCAGCAGCGCCGGCGAGGCGCGGGTGGGCGCCGTCGAACGTTCCCTGCAGGACCTGCGTGGCGACCTGGATTCCCAGGAACGCATGCTGAGCGCCGGCGTGGCCGCCGCCATGGCGACGGCCTCGCTGCCTCAAGCCTACCTGCCGGGACGCAACATGCTGTCCATGGCGGGCGGCACCTGGAACGGCGAATCGGGTTACGCCATGGGGCTGTCGCGCGTTTCCAGCGGCGGGCGCTGGGTCTACAAGGTGTCGGCCAACGGCACCTCGCGCGGCGACTTCGGCGGCGCGGCGGGGGTCGGATATCAATGGTGAGGCCGGGCCTGCGATAATGCCGCAAGCGCGGCGGCCGGCGATGGAACGCCGGCCGCCGCCAGCACAGGCATACCCGGATCGGCCCCATGGAAAAGCGTTTGATGCCATCGATGATGGCGCTGCAATGTTTCGAGGCGGTGGCGCGGCACATGAGCTTCACGCGCGCCGCCGAGGAACTGCACATGACCCAGAGCGCGATCAGCAAGCAGATCGCGCAGCTGGAGGCGCTGCTGCGCAATCCGCTGTTCCTGCGCGTGCGGCGGCGCCTGCAGCTCACGCCCGCGGGCGCCCTGTACCAGTCCGAGGTCAAGGCCATCCTGAACCAGGTGGACATGTCCTCGCGCTACATCCTGACCTACGGCAGCGAGACCCAGGTGCTCACCATCGGCACCCAGCCCACCTTCGGCGCGCGCTGGCTGATCCCGCGGCTGCAAGGCTTCATGGCCGCGCATCCGGACATCCAGGTCAAGGTGCGCAGCGAAACCCGGCCCTTCGACCTGATGCAGGCCAAGATCGACATCTCCTTCTTCTTCGGCCACGGCACCCTGCCGGGAGCCCAGTGCCGGGAGTTGTTCGAGGCCGAGGTGGTGCCGGTCTGCGCGCCCGGCTTCCTTCCGGGGGACAGGGTCGACAGCCTGGAGGCGCTGAGCGCGCAGGCGCTGATCCAGTGCGCCTCGCGCCCGGAAGCCTGGCATGACTACTTTTCGCGCCAGCGCTTCCAGTCCGACCGCAGCTACCACGGTCCGCGCTTCGATACCTTCCACATGTGCGTGCGCGCGGCCGAAGGAGGCTGCGGCGTGGCGTTGACGCCGCGCCTGCTGGCCGAAGAGGAGCTGCAGGCCGGCAAGCTGGTGATTCCCTGGGACTACGTGCAGCCCAGCGACGGCGCGTACTTCGTCGCCTACTCCGAGCACTCGGCCGAAGTGCCCAAGATCAAGCAGTTCGTCGCCTGGGTGGAGGGCGAGGCCGCACGCAAGCGCGAGAGCGCCCCCCAGCGTGCGCGATCCATGAAAAAACGGACTGATTAAGCCGATTTTTTTCATTTGATTGCGCGCGCGGCGCATGATGTCATGCGGGCCATCCTTGTTTACCGATGTGCCGAGCCCGCAATGAGTCAGAATTTCGTCAATCCGGATCAGATCCGCGCCTGGTTCTCCCGCGCCATGTCCGACATGTACAAGTCGGAAGTGCCGCTGTACGACACGCTGCTGGACCTGGTCGCCCAGGTCAACGCCAAGACGCTGGCCGAACAGCCCGAGCTGGCCGCGCAGCTGGCCCGCACGGGCGAGATCGAGCGCCTGGACATCGAGCGCCACGGCGCAATCCGCGTCGGCACCGCGCAGGAACTGGCCAATATGCGGCGCGTGTTCGCCGTGATGGGCATGCAGCCGGTGGGATACTACGATCTGTCGCCGGCCGGCGTGCCGGTGCATTCCACCGCCTTTCGCGCCACCCACGAAGCCTCGCTGCAGGCCAGCCCGTTCCGCGTCTTCACCTCGCTGCTGCGGCTGGAGCTGATCGCCGACGAAGCGCTGCGCGAGAAGGCCGCCCGCATCCTGGCCGCGCGCCAGATCTTCACCGCGCGCACGCTGGAACTCGCGGCCCGCTTTGAGGCGCAGGGCGGGCTGATGGATGCCGACGCCCGCGAATTCGTGGCCGAGGCCCTGCACACCTTCCGCTGGCACAGCGAGGCGACCGTCAGCCTGGAAGACTACGAGGAACTGCACGGCCAGCACCGCCTGATCGCCGATGTGGTGGCCTTCAAGGGGCCGCACATCAACCACCTGACTCCGCGCACGCTGGACATCGACGAGGCCCAGGCCGAGATGCCGCGCCGCGGCGTGTCCGCCAAGGCCGTGATCGAAGGCCCGCCGCCGCGCAAGTGCCCGATCCTGCTGCGCCAGACCAGCTTCAAAGCGCTGGAGGAAGCGGTCCTGTTCGCCGGCGCCGACGGCCAGGCCGCGGCCGGCAGCCATACGGCGCGCTTCGGCGAGATCGAGCAGCGCGGCGTCGCGCTGACCCGCAAGGGCCGGGCGCTCTACGACCACTTGCTGGACCTGGCCCGCAGCCGCATCAGCGGCGCGCCCAACGAAGGCAATGCCGCCGCCTACATGCAGAACCTGCAGGACTGCTTTGCCGCATTCCCCGACGACCATGCCGAACTGCATGCGCAAGGGCTGGCCTATTTCCGCTACTTCCTGACCGGCAAGCAGGGCGGGGATCCCGAGGCCGGCCTGCAAGACCTGATCGCCCAGGGCTACCTCCGCTTCGAGCCGCTGGTGTACGAGGACTTCCTGCCCGTCAGCGCTGCCGGCATCTTCCAGTCGAACCTGGGCGACAAGGCGCAGGCCGAATACGCGCAGAACGCCAGCCAGGCCGCCTTCGAGCAGGCCCTGGGCGCCAAGGTGCAGGACGAGCTGACGCTTTACCAGGACACGCAGGACCGTTCGCTGGCCGCGTGCATGCAGGCGCTGGGCGCGCAGGCCGGCTCGCCGGTGGCTGCATGAGCCGTCTGGACCGCTGCCTGTCCGTGCGCGACTTCGAACGCGAGGCGCGGCGCATCATGCCGCGCTGCGTCGAAGGCTACGTCTGCGGCGGCACCGAGGACGGCGCCTCGCTCTCCGAGAGCGTGCGCGCGCTGGGCGACGTCGGCTTGCGGCCGCGCGGCCTGCGCGTGGTGGACCAGCGCAGCAGCGGGGTCGAACTCTACGGCCAGCGTTACGCCATGCCGGTGGGGTTCGCGCCTACCGGGTTCGCCGCCATCGTCATGCATGAGTGCGACCTGGCGCTGGCGCAGGCCGCCCAGCAGGCCGAGATTCCGTTCATCATCAGCGGCGCTTCCAGCGTGCCGCTGGAACGCTTGCAGCAAGCCACGGGCAAGCGCTGCTGGTATCAGGCCTATCTGCCCGGCAATACCGAGCGCATCGCCAAGCTGCTGGCGCGGCTGCGACAGGCCGAGATCCCGGTGCTGGTGGTGACCATAGACACCTGCGTCGGCGCCAACCGCGAGAACTTGCAGAAGCTCTCGTTCACCGTGCCCTTCAAGCTCAGTCCCAGCGTCATGCTGGATGGCATGCGCCACCCGCGCTGGAGCTTCAATGTCTTCCTGCGCACGCTGCTGGGCAGCGGCGTGCCCCGGTTCTCGAACCTGTACGAGGACATCGGCCCCCCCATCACCCAGGACCCGCCCAACGGCTTTCGCGGCGAACGCGACAAGCTGTCGTGGGAGCACATCCGCTGGATCCGCGAGAACTGGCCGGGCAAACTGGTGCTCAAGGGTGTGATGCATCCCGACGACGCGCGCCTGGCCTGCGCGGCAGGGGCCGACGGCGTGATCGTGTCCAACCACGGCGGACGCCAGCTCGACGGCTGCATTTCGCCGCTACAGGCGCTGCCCGACGTGGTGGCCGCGGTGCCGCCCGCTTTCCCGGTCATGGTCGATGGCGGCTTTCGCCGCGGCTCCGATGTGCTCAAGGCCGTGGCCCTGGGCGCGCGCATGGTCTTCACCGGCCGGCCCCAATTGTTTGGCGCGGCCGTGGCCGGCAGCGCCGGCATCCGCAAAGTGGCGGACATATTCCGCAGCGAAATCTCGACCAACATGGCGCTGCTCGGCTGCGCGACGCTGGCCGACCTCACGCCGGACCTGATCGCGCCCTTGCGTCCGGCGCGCGCCGCCTGACACGGGCGGCGCCGCCGCCCCGGGCAGGACTGCCCACACAACAACAAAAAGCGGCGCGCATCCCCCTGCGCGCCCATCCGTTTTCGACAGGAGGAAACATGAAGAAGATCTATACCAAACTGGCCGGCGTGGCGGCGGTGCTGGCGTGCATCGCCAGCGGACCGGCGCAGGCCCAGGCCGGGGCCTATCCTGCCAAGCCGGTGCGGCTGGTCGTGGGCTATGCCCCGGGCGGCACCACCGACATCAGCGCCCGCATGATCGCCGACGTGCTGGGCAAGGAATTCGGCCAGACCTTCGTGGTGGAGAACAAGCCCGGCGCCAACAGCAACATCGGCGCCGAGTCGGTCGCCCGTTCGGCGCCCGACGGCTATACCTTGTTCGTGGGATCGATTTCCACCGCGATCAACCAGTCGCTCTACTCCAAGATGTCCTATGACGCGCTCAAGGACCTGGACACGGTCGCCCTGTTGAATGTGGTGCCCAACATCCTGGCCGTCAACGCCAGCGTGCCAGTCAAGTCGGTGCAGGAATACATCGCCTACGCCAAGAAGAATCCCGGCAAGCTGACCTGCGCCTCGCCCGGCAACGGCTCGTCCGCGCATCTGGGCTGCGAACTCTTCAAGATGAAGACCGGCATCGATATCCTGCACGTCCCGTACCGCGGCAGCGGCCCGGCCGTGGCCGACCTGCTGGGCGGCCAGGTGGACTCGATCTTCGACAACCTGCCGCCGCTGCTGCCCCACGTGCGCGCCGGCAAGCTGACCGGCCTGGCCGTTACCACCGGCAGCCGCGTGCCGTTCGCCCCGGAAATCCCCACCATCGCCGAATCCGGCGTGGAAGGCTTCGACGTGGCCGCCTGGTTCGGCCTGTTCGCGCCCGCCGGCACCCCGCCGGAAGTCGTGCAGAAGGTCAACGCCGCCATCAACAAGGCCCTGACCTCCGACGCCGCCCTGGCCGCCAGCTACCAGACCAACGGCTTCCTGATGCCTCCGCCGCCCAACACGCCGCAGGCGTTCAAGGCCTTCATGGAAAGCGAAACCCGCAAGTGGGGTGAAGTCGTCAAGGCGACCAACCTGCAGATCAACTAATAGACCGGGGGAGGGGCCGTCCATGGCCCCTCTGGCGAGCTCTTGGGGACGGGTTGGTGGCGTTCCAGCGACACAGCGGCACGGAAGCACCCGGTTCCCGATTTGCGTGATAGAATATTCGACTTTCCAGGAAAGCACGCTTTTCTGGCTGAAGTTAGCCGACGTGGTGAAATTGGTAGACACGCTATCTTGAGGGGGTAGTGGCGAAAGCTGTGCGAGTTCGAGTCTCGCCGTCGGCACCAAGAATTTTTTCCAGGCCATCCCTGGAAATGCACAAAACCCGCATTTCTCGTCAGAGAGTGCGGGTTTTTTGTTGCGGTCGGTCTGAGGCGTCTATTGTGGTTCCAGGCCCGCCTGCTTGACGATGCCGCCCCAGCGCGGCAACTCCTGGCGCAGCATGGCCTCGAAGCCTTCTG
Organism: Achromobacter pestifer; assembly: GCF_013267355.1. Taxonomy (NCBI): domain Bacteria; kingdom Pseudomonadati; phylum Pseudomonadota; class Betaproteobacteria; order Burkholderiales; family Alcaligenaceae; genus Achromobacter; species Achromobacter pestifer. The sequence continues at coordinate 1,275,601 of NZ_CP053985.1, read as the reverse complement.
GGGTGGTCGTGTGCGCCACGACTCCCAGCCCCTCCAGTTTCTCGATGACCTCTTTGTCCTGAAGCACGGCATTGAATACGCTGTTCAGCTTCTGAACCACCGCGGGCGATGCTCCCTTGGGTAGCAGGAAACCGATCCAGACGTGGGCCGGCACGGTGCCAAAGCCGCTTTCCTTCATGGTCGGCACTTGCGGAAACAGCTTGAGACGCTGTTCCGAACCGATCGCCAGCGCCTTCAATTTTCCGGAACTGACAAACGCCTGCACCGCCGGCACGGTATCGAAGGCGATGTCGACCTGTCCTGCCAGCAGGTCGGTCATGGCGCGCGCGCTACCCGGGTACGGGATGTGTTCAATGCGCAGTCCGTTCTGGAACTTCAGCGTTTCCATCGCCAGGTTGGATGAGGTGCCTGTGCCCGGGCTGGCGTAGTTCAGCTTGCCGGGGTTCTGCTTGGCATAGGCAACCAGGCCGGCTATGTCGTTGAACGGCATGCCCGGGCGGGCCACCAGCACCAGAGGCAGATCCGCCACCTGGCCGACCGGGGTGAAGTCGTCCGGGGTTTTGTAGTTCACCGTCTTGTACAGGAAGTGATTCGTGACCGCGGCCCCGGTTGCGGCAATCGTCAGCGTATAGCCGTCCGGCGGCTGGCGCACGAATGACGAAAGCAGCACGCTGCCGCCCTGGCCGGGCTTGTTTTCGACGATCACGGGCTGGCCTAGTCGGGGTGCGGCGCGCTCGGCCAGCATGCGGGCCACGGTGTCGGTGGCCTGGCCCGGCGGGAAGCCGAGCTGCAGCGTGATTGGCTTTTGCGGATAGTCATCCTGGGCCGCATGCGCGGCCAGCGGCGCCGCGGCGATGCTCGCGGCCATGATGAGGCGGGCTGCCGATTGCTTCATGTTGTCTCTCTCCTGTGCGCTGGCTTGAGCGCTTTTCGTTATTCGGTCGGACGTTTCTTCAGCAAATAGGTCTGGGTTCCATCCATCACGGTTTCGCCGCGCTGGTTCACCACGCGGGTCGCCATGCGGACAGTGCCGGTGCTGCGGCCGGGCTTGAGTTCCACGATTTCCAGCGAGCTGTACAGGGTGTCGCCCACATAGACGGGGCCGAGGAAGCGCGAGCTTTGCTCAATAAAGCCCTTCATCGACGCTTCGGTCATGTGCGGAAACAGCCCAGCGCCCGCAGCTGTCTGGATCGCCACCTGGAAGCCGTGGGCCAGCATGTGCGGCATGCCGTTGGCGCGGCAGTACTCGATGTCGTAGTGAATGGGGTGGTTGTCGCCGCTGGCCAGCTGGAACGCGGCGAACAGGGCGTCGGTCATCGTGCGCGAGGGCAGGACAAAGCGTTCGCCAATCTTGAAATCGTCGAAATAGCGTTGCTCGCACATCTGGTGCGAAGTGGGGTCGAAGCCTGTGTTCGGCATTACTTGTGTCTCCTGTTCTTGAGGCTGAAAGCGAGGCCAATGTACATTACGAAAATTATTTCCGCAATTGTCCGATTGGATTTGTATAGGGGAAATTGGCCAGAATTTTTATCACATTGCAGCGGGAATGAACTTTGGGATATATTGCGGAAATCATTTCTGCATTTCAATTCAAGCTGCGGACACGCTGTTGTGGACAGCAGTGCAGCGGCATCGAACAACAACACAAGACTGGAGACCTGGATGGATTTGGGATTGGATGGGAAAGTGGCCGTCGTCACGGGCGGCGGGAGCGGCATCGGCGCCGCGATATGCGCGCAGCTGGCCCGTGAAGGCGCCGCGGTCGTCGTGGCCGACATCAACGGCCAGGCCGCCCAGGCTCACGCGGACGATCTGGTTCGCGCGGGCGGGCGGGCCCATGCCTGCCAAGTGGATGTCACTGACGAGGCTTCCGTGCTCAAGCTCTTCGAGCGCGCTGGCGCCGAGTACGGAGGCGTGGACATTCTGGTGAACAACGCCGGTTTCACGCGCGATATGCGTATCACCAAGATGGGCCTCGATGACTGGGACAGCGTGGTCGACGTCATTCTCAAGGGCGCCTTCCTGTGCACCCGCGAAGCGGCGCGGCATTTCGCCCAGAAGAACTGGGGGCGTGTCATCAACATCTCGTCGCGCGCCCACCTGGGGAATCCCGGGCAAGCCAATTATTCGGCCGCGAAGGCCGGCCTTATCGGCTTTACGCGAGCCATGGCGCTGGAGCACGGCCGCCACAACGTAACGGTCAATGCCGTGGCGCCGGGCATCATCGACACCGAGGCGGTGCGGCGGCTGCCGCACTACGAAAAAATCCGAGAGGCGGCTCAGACGACGACGCCCATCCCCCGCATCGGTCATGTGAATGACGTGGCCAGCGTCGTCACGTTCCTGGCCTCGGAGCCCGCGGGCTACCTGACCGGGGATGTCATCCATGTCACTGGCGGCCGCTACTGAACGGCCCGGGAGGAAACACACCATGTCCATCAAACCTCTCGCGGGCATACGCATCCTGGATTTCAGCAAGGTGCTGGCGGGCCCCATCTGCACCCAGGCGTTGCAAGACCTGGGCGCCGAAGTCATCAAGGTGGAAGCGCGGGATGTCGGCGACGACACCCGCGGCTGGCCTCCCTTCCGCAATGGCGAAGGCGCGGTCTTCCACTATGCCAACCGGGGCAAGCGCAGCATCGCGCTGGACCTGAGATCCGCCGAGGGCCTGGCGGTGGTGCGCAAACTGGTTGAAAGCGCCGACGTGATCGTCGAGAGCTTCGGCCCGGGCGTGGCCGAGCGGCTGAAGATCGACTTCGAGACCTTGTCCGCCATCAATCCGCGGCTGGTGTATTGCAGTATTTCTGGCTACGGACGCAGCGGTCCGCTGGCGCACGGCAAGGGCTATGACATGATTCTGCAAGCCTTCGTCGGCATGTGCTCGATCATGGGCGAGCAGGGCAGCGGTCCGGTGCGCGCACCCTTTTCGCCGGTGGATCAGGGCACCGGCATGCAGGCCACCAGCGCCATCCTGGCCGCATTGATGCAGCGCGGCCAGACTGGCGAAGGATGCCGCATCGAGGCCTCCCTGTTCGAAACCGGCATGGCCTTTCTGGGCTACATGTTCCAAAGTTTCTGGGAGCGGGGCACCGAACCGCAGCGCTTCGGCTGCGCCCACGAATCCCTCTGCCCCTACGAGGCCTACCAGGCGCGTGACAAGAAAATCCTGATCGGCGTGGCCAGCGAAGCCTTGTGGCGGCGTTTGTGCGACGTGCTGGGCCTGGAGGGCATGCGGGACGATCCGCGCTTCGAGAACAATGCCATGCGCGTGCAGAACCGCAGCCTGGTCGCGCAATGCCTGAACGAGGTGCTGGCGAGGGAGGATGCGGCCCATTGGCAGGATTTGCTGATGGAAAACGGCATCCCGGGCGCGCAGATCAATACATTCGCCGATGCGTTGAATCACCCTCACACCCTGGCCAGCGGCATTCTGGTCGACGTGGACAGCGAGCGCTACGGTCCCATGCGCACGGTCGGACAGCCGGTCAAGTTCAATGGCCAGCGCAGTATCGCCAACGCGCCGGCGCCTGCCCATGGCGAGCATACGCGCGCCATCCTGGATGAGCTGGGATACGCCGACGAACAGATTGAAGCCCTGCGCCAGCGCGGCGTGGTCAAGCTGGCCTGACCGGCCAATAGAAAAATAGAGAGAGACATGAGCGAGACGTACATTGTTGGCATAGGCATGACGCCGCTGGGCAAGCACCTGGACCTGAGCGTGAAACAGTTGTCGGCCATGGCCGTGGACCAGGCGCTGCGGGACGCGGGGCTGGAACGCGAGGCCATCGAGGCCGCCTGGTTTTGCAATACGCGCCAGGGCGCGCTGGAGGGCCAGCACGGCGTGCGCGGGCAATGTTCGCTGCGCGCCTATGGCTTCCAAGGCATTGCCATCTTCAATACCGACAACGCCTGCGCCAGTTCGAGTTCGGGCTTGATGCAGGCCCACGCCGCGGTCAAGGCAGGGCTGTACGACGTCGCCCTGGTCGTGGGCGCGGAAAAAATGAACTACCCCGAAAAGCGCCAACAGATGTTCGAGGCTTTCAAGGGCAGCTGGGACCGTGACCTGGCCGAGCAACACATGGAGGCCTTGCTGGCCATGGGCGAAGGCATGGCGCTGCCGCCCGAAGCGCTGGCCGATGTGGGCGAACGCTCGGTCTTCATGGACATCTATGCCGCGCAGGCACGGTTTCACATGAAGACCTTCGGCACCACGCAACGCCAGATTGCGGCCGTGGCCGCCAAGAACCACTGGCATTCGCAGTTCAACCCGTTGGCTCAATACCGCACACCCATGACCGTGGAGGAAGTGCTGGCCGACAAGCTGATCGCCTGGCCCATGACGCGCTCGATGTGCGCACCCATGAGCGACGGAGCCGCTGCCCTGGTCGTCGTGTCCGAGAAAGCGCTCAAGCGCCTGGACGCCCGCCGGGCGGTGAGAATCCGCGGCATCGCGGTGAGCAGCGGTTCGCAGCGTACTGCCGAGCAGGTCGATCGCCATTTGACCCGGGTTGCCGCCTGGCGCGCCTACGAGGCCGCTGGCGTGGGCCCGCAGGACATCTCACTGGCCGAACTTCATGACGCATCGGCCATCGCCGAGATCCTGCACAGCGAGAATTGCGGCTTTTGCGACTATGGCGACGGCGGCGCGCTGGTCGAAAGCGGTGCGACACGCCTGGGCGGGCGCTTGCCGCTGAACGTATCCGGCGGCCTGCTTTCCAAGGGGCATCCCATCGGCGCCACGGGCGCCATACAGGTGCACGAGATCGTGACGCAGCTGCGCGGCGAGGCGGGCCAGCGCCAGGTGGCAGGCAATCCGCGCCTGGGCATGACCGAGAACGGCGGCGGCTTCTATGGGCTTGAAGAAGCCGCTTGCGTGGTCGGCATCTTCGAAGCACCGTCGCGCCAGTAAGGCGCTGCCCACAGGAGCAAGGCGATGCCCATCGACCGCGAACTGCTATTGAACTGGACCATCCCCGACGTCCGCCATGCCTATACTGAGCGCGACACCATGCTGTACGCGCTGGGCCTGGGGGTAGGGGACAATCCGCAATCCTCCCAGGCCATGCGCTTCGCCTTCGAGCGCGATCTGCTTGCGCTGCCCACCATGGCGGTGGTGCTGGGCTACCCAGGGCTATGGATGCGCGATCCGGGGCTCGGCCTGCAATGGCACAAGATGCTGCACAGCGAACAGGGCATGGCGCTATACCGGCCGCTGCCCACGGCGGGTACGGTGATCGGCCGTACCCGTGTCACCGATGTGTACGATCGCGGGCCGGAGAAGGGCGCGGTCGTGCATACCCGGCGCGACGTCGTCGACGCGGCGACGGACGAACTGCTGTGCAGCTTGTTCGTCACGTCCGTGCTGCGCGCCGACGGCGGCTTTGGCGGGCCGCCACCACCGGCGCGTCACAGCGCGGCCATGCCTGAGCGCGCTCCCGACTATGTGCGGGATCAGGCCATCCTGCCGCAGGCCGCCTTCATCTATCGTTTATCGGGCGACTACAACCCCTTGCACGTGGATCCGCAACTGGCGGCGGACGCAGGTTTCAAGGCACCCATACTGCATGGCCTGTGCACTTTCGGCATGGCCGGCCGCGCCTTGCTCGACGCAGCCTGCGGCAATGAGCCGCAACGCTTGCAGTCCATGGATGTGCGCTTCTCCGCGCCGGTATACCCAGGGGAAACCTTGCGCACGGAAATCTGGATCGACCATGGCTCGGCGCTGTTCCGCAGCAGTGCGCTGGAGCGCGGCACCGTCGTGCTGAACAACGGCCGGGCCGGGTTGGGGGCTTGAAATGACATTGAACAAGGAGAAAGCAATGGGTCCCTTGGCAGGACTGAAAGTGGTGGAGTTCCCGGCCATCGGCCCGGTTCCGATGTGCGGAATGCTGCTCGCCGATCTCGGGGCTACCGTCATACGGCTGGAGCGGCAGCAACCGGCGGCTGATCTGGGTGTGGAACGTCCGCTCAAGTACAACTTGCTGCTGCGCAACCGGCCCAGCATCAGCGTGGACCTGAAGACGCCCGACGGTGCGCGCTTCGCCATGGAACTGCTCGACTCCGCCGACGCGCTGCTCGAAGGCTTCCGGCCCGGCACTATGGAGCGCATGGGATTCGGACCGGAACCCTGCCTGGCCCGCAATCCGCGTCTGGTGTACGGCCGCATGACCGGATGGGGGCAGACCGGCCCCTATGCCGCCATGGCTGGCCATGACCTCAACTACATCGCCCTGACGGGCGCGCTTGACGCCATCGGCCGCAAAGGGCAGCCGCCCACGCCGCCCTTGAACCTGGTCGGTGATTTTGGCGGCGGCGCCCTGTACCTGGCCCTGGGGGTCATGGCAGCGGTCTACACGGTACGCAGCGGCGGCGCGGGGCAGGTGGTCGACGCGGCCATGGTGGATGGGGCCGCCTCGCTCATGACTCCGTTCTTCGGCATGGCGGCGGCCGGACTGCTCAATCCCGAGCGCGGCACCAATGTCCTGGACTCCGGTGCGCCGTACTACGACGTCTATCGCTGCGCCGACGGCAAGTACCTGTCCGTTGCACCCATTGAAACCCGTTTCCGGAAGACCTTCTTCGACAAGCTCGGGCTGGACAGCGATATCCAGGCCGGCGATCCGCGCGCCGGCTGGGAAGCCTTGCGCGAGCGGATTGCGGCGCGCATCGCATCCCGCACACAGGAGCAATGGTGCGCAATTTTCGACGGCACCGACGCCTGCGTCGCTCCAGTCTTGTCCATTGCCGAGGCTCCCCTGCACCCTCACACCCGGACCCGTGCCACATTCATCGACGTGGACGGCGTTTCACAGCCCGCGCCGGCTCCGCGCTTCAGTGGCACTCCTAGCGCCACGCCCCGTCCGCCCGAACCCGTCAACAGCAGCTACGAGCAATGCTTGCGCGCGTGGGGCTGGCCGGATACGGCGATTGCTCACTGGCGCGGGAACCCTGCAGTCGGCCCCGCTGCGTAGGTTCGGCCGTCCAACCCGTCTGCTAGACTCATATGCCTGAATCCGGAATTTCCCCATGAGCAAGACTGACCGCATCCCCGCGCCCGCGAATGGCCGGCGCCGCAAGGCGATGGGCGCCAGCCCCGCTGACAATACGGTCGCCCGTGACGATTTGAAAGACAGCTCCGACAGGCAATTCGTCGTGGCACTGGCGCGCGGCCTGGACATACTCAAGGCATTCCGGTTGCGCGAGGGTCCGCTGGGCAACCGTGAATTGTCAGAGCGCACCGGCATGCCCGCCGCAACGGTATCGCGGCTGACCTATACCCTGTGCCGTCTCGGTTATCTGGAATTCAATGCGCGCCAGGAAAACTACGAACTGGGCAGCAGCACCGTAGCGCTGGGGCAGGTCGCCTTGGCCCGGCGCAATATCCGCCAGGTCGCCGCGCCCCTCATGCAGGAGCTTGCCGACCGTAGCAACGGTAACGTCGGCCTGGGCATCCTGCACAAGCGCATGATGCTTTACATCGAGACCTGCGAAGGCTCGGGTCTGCTCGGCCTGCGCCTGTTCAATGGCTCGCGTATTCCCGTCATCACCAGCGCCATGGGGCGGGCCTATCTGGCCCGCATGGAAGAAACCGAGCGCGAAAATCTGCTGGAAGTCCTGCGGCCCCAGTTCGGCGCCGATTGGGCTACCGCCCTGGTTGGTCTGCAGAAAGCCATGCGCGATATGGACCGCCACGGATTTTGTACTTCGCTGGGCGAATGGCAGAGCTATATCCACGGCGTAGGCACCGCCATACGCCTTTCCGACGGCAGCCTGTACGGCTTGAATCTGGGCGGTGCGGCCTATCTGCTGCCCGAACGCGAACTGGTCGAAGTCTACGGCCCGCAACTCGTGGAAGTCGCCGAGAAAATCCGCAGGGCGATGAGCGTGCCGGACGAGGCGTGACACGTCGCTCGCGGCTTCCCGCCGCGGGCCCGGTATCGAGGGTGCGTGCAGCGAATCGGCGCGCCGGCCGTTATCTGGATCGCAACGCCAGCCACGCCAGTCCGCCAAACACCAGAAGAAAAACACCTCCAAGCAGCGGGCCATCCGCCCCGGCGTTTCCTGCGTAGATATTCTGCGCCGTGACCAGCGGCACCAAGGGGAAAGTAAGAAACACCACCGAAGTCGGCAGATGCGCATGCGGAGGATTCAGGACGACGGACAGCACCGTCATCACAAGGCTTGCCGCCAGATAGGCGGCGATGAGCTTGAGCGCAATTTTCATGAGGATGGCGCATCCACGGCAGTGTTCGGGAACGAGGTTAGCCGTTGCAATGAGCTTGCAGCGGCATAATTGGTTTGCCGGCGTGGGTTGGCCGGCTGCGGCAGTCTAGCCGGCAATCCAGGGCGCCGCCAAAGGTTGCCAACACTCTCTTGCTCTCTGACCGGCAACGTTTCGAAGCAATTCCCCGTGGATCGGCGATTTGAAGAGCCTGCTATAAAGTCGGCTACAGCTTTTCTGTAGGGCCAGGAAATGTCCATTCAAACGTTGAGCCGCTGTGGTGTGGCGATTTTTGCGGCTGCGCTGATGGCCGGCTGCTCCTCCAGCGGTTCCAAGACTTCGGAGCAGGGTGCCGCCAAGTCTTATTCCTCCACCGCCCGCGCCGGCGGAGAGTGCGCGAGCCGCGGCAAGTGCATCTACAAGGGTGCGTACGAATCAGGGGAACGGAACTACGCCGAAGCGGAAGCGAAGCGCCTGAACATGGCCGAACTGGAGCGCCTGCGCCGCGCTTTCGGCAATTGACCCAGGCAGGAAACCGGCGCGCGCCCACGCCTGAAGAAATCATGCGGCATTACGATGCGGACCCGGACGAGGACCCTTGGGTCCGTGGCAAGCCGGCGCCGGAGCGGGTCGCGGTTGTGCCCTATGACCCCGCTTGGCCGGCCCGTTATGGCCAGCTGGAGGCGCAGGTGCGCGAGGCATTGGGACCGGCCGCGCTAGCGGTCGAGCATATGGGTTCGACGGCGGTCCCGGGCCTGCCGGCCAAGCCGGTGATAGACATCGACCTGACGGTGGCCGACCCCGCGCGGGAGGACGCTTATGTCCCCGCCCTGGAAGCCGCCGGTTATCTGCTGATCTTGCGGGAACCGTCCTGGCACCAGCACCGCCTTTTGCAGCTGGCCGCTCCGCGCGTGAACCTGCACGTGTTCGGCCCGGACTGTCCCGAGAACATCCGGCACCGGATGTTCCGCGACTGGCTGCGCCAGCATGACGCCGACCGCGATCGGTATGCCCAGGCCAAGCGCGATGCGGCGGCTGGCGTGATGCAGGTCATGGAGTACAACAAGCGCAAGGAAGATGTCCTGCGCCAGATCTACGAGCGCATGTTCCGCGCCGCCGGCTTTATCTGAGGCGCGCCGGCGCGGGCATATCCGCTATCTGCTTCAGTAGTGGCTCTTGAGCGGCACGGCCGGGTCAGCCAGGACTTCGCGAGGCGGGTTCAGTCCCAATTCCAACAGCTTGCGCGCCGCCAGGTGGTCCATCGGGGCGTTGATCGACTCGACGCAGACCAGATGGCCGTCGGCGAAGTGCAGGATCGAGAAGCTGCCGGGCTTGGCGCCCGGGCGCAGGACGCGCTCGGTATCCGGAGGCGCCAGGCCGGCGATCTGCAGGCGCAGGGCGCCCTGGTCGGACCAGAACCAGGGCAGGGCGTGATACGGCGTCTTCGTGCCAAGCAGCACGCCGGCCAGGGTGCGGGCCTGGTCGTTGGCGTTCTGCACCGATTCCAGGCGCAGGGTCTTGCCCCAGCGCGCATACGGAAACGAGGTGCAGTCGCCGATGGCGTAGATGCCCGGCGCCGAGGTCTGCATCAGCGCGTCCACCACGATGCCGTTCAGGCAGTCCAGGCCGGCGGCCTGCGCCAGCGTGATCTCGGGCACGGCGCCGATGCCGGCGACCAGCAGGTCCACCGGATGTTCCACTTCGTTGACCACGACGCTGCGCACGCGGCCGTTCTCCGTCCGGATATGTTGCAGGTCGGAGGACAGGCGCAGGTCGACGCCGGACTCGTGCAATACGCGGGCGACGTGGTCCGAGGCCTCGGGCGACACGGAACGCGCCAGCAGGCGCGGCGCGGATTCGAAGACGGTGACCGGCTTGCCCAGGGCGCCCGCCGTGGCGGCGATTTCCAGGCCGATGAAGCCGCCGCCCACGACGGTGACCGAAGGCGCGTCGGCGATCGCGGCGCGCAGGCGCGCGGCGTCGTCGGCGTTGCGCAGGTAGATCAGGTTCTGCAGTTCATCCGGGACGTCGGGCAGGCGCCGTGCGCGCGTGCCGGTGGCCAGCACCAGCGCGTCGTAATCCAGCTGTTTGCCCGAAGCCAGCGTCAAGCGGCGCGCGTCGCGGTCTATGCCGACGGCGGGATCGGCCAGCAGGACCTGCACGCCGGCGTCGGCGTAGACCGCTTCGGGGCGCAGCAGCTGGATCGGAGCTTCCGGATCCTTGATGTAGGTCTTGGAGAGCGGCGGGCGGTGGTAGGGCAGCGAGGCCTCTTCGCACACCAGCGTCAGGCTGCCGGGAAAGCCGCCTTCTATCAGGCTGGCGCACAATTGCGCCGCCGCGTGGCCGCCGCCGACGATTACCACCTTCTGCATGCATGACTCCTGTTCTGCCTGGCCCGGTTTCGGGCCGAATCGGCAATGCTACCGCAGGTGGCGGCTGGAGGAACTGCATGCAGGAGGCGAAGGGCGCTGCGCGCTCGGATGAGGTCAGGCCGCGGCGTTGGGGGACAGGTTCAGGCGCCCGGCAGCATGTAGCGGGCGGAAACGGCCAGGATGCGCTGGGCGGATTCGCGCAGCTTGCGGGCTTCGCGGTGGGCGTTGAGGGAAATCACGGCGTCGTAGCGGCGCGCGCTGAGCGGACCGGCCAGCAGCACCGGGCGGCGGGTAAGAATCGGGGATATCAAGCGTTGCATATGGAGCATTCCTGCGGGCGTCAGGCCCAGTCGATGCCAGGTATCGTAAGGCGGCCAGGGGCGGCGGCCAACGAATTACCTTTTATATGAATATCCGGCGCGCGCCCGGGATTCGGGGGCTGGCGGATATCCGAACGCCAGTATCGCCTGCGAGTATGACAGTCATATGCCAGCGCCGCGCGCGGCCGCTCGGCCGGGGACGGCCTGGCGTGCGCACTGGCCTTCCGGGCAAGGACGCTCGTGGCGCGGCTGTCGGCTCAGGGCGCCTTCAGCCGCGACGGTACTTCGCCCACGTCGCTGCACACCGCCAGCACTTCGGCGGGCTTCCGGCTCATGGACAGGTAGACGTGGCCGATGCTGCTGTCGAAATAGGCGGTTTCCAGCTTGCCCAGCACGACGCTGTCGCCGTTTTCGAACTGGATGCGGACCTTGCCCGACAGCACCACCGCGAATTCCTGGCCAGGGTGCCGGATGTAGTCCTCGAACTCGACCACCTTGCGCGAGTCGATGAGCGCCAGCATGGGCGTCATCTTCTTGCCGGGGTACTCGCCCATGAGCAAGCGGTAGTGGTAGTTTTCCGTGACGTAGTCGCGGGCGTCGCTGAGCTTGTTCTTGACGAAGGTCGGGGCGACGGCGGCTTGCGAGGCGTCGGGCAGCATGAACATGCGGGTCATGTCTATGCCCAGCGCGCCCGCCAGCGCGGCGAACTTCTCGTAGCTCAGGGCGATCTGTCCCAGCTCCGCTTTCGACAGCGTCGAGACCGCGATGCCGCTGGCGGCGGACAGCGCCTGCAGGGTCATCTTGCGCGCCTTGCGCTCGGCCCGCAGGCGAGCGCCCATTTCTTCCTTGCCCACGATCTCGGGGGGGGATGTAGTGCCGGGTAGGGCCATGTAGCGATCTGGCAGGTAGGGGGTGGTGGGGGCAGGGCCCGCAAGCCCCGCCGCGTATGCCGGATTGTAAGGGCTGGCGGCGCTCAGGCTCCGGCGCGGTTGAGGACGCGGCCCGCGTGCTGGCCGGTGAAGGCCTGGCCTTCCCAGACGGGCGCGCCGTTGACGTAGACCGAGTGGATGCCCGCGGCGCGCTCGGTGGGGCGTTCGAAGGTGGCCGAGTCGGCCACGGTGGCGGGGTCGAAGACCACCAGGTCGGCGTAGTAGCCGGGCTGCACCTGGCCGCGTTCGGCCAGGCCGAATTTGGCGGCGGTCAGGCCGGTCATCTTCCAGACCGCGGTCTCCAGCGGGAACAGGCCCAGGTCGCGCGAGTAATGGCCCAGCACGCGCGGGAAGGTGCCCCACAGGCGCGGGTGCGGACGTTCGTCGTGGGGCAGGCCGTCGGAGCCGATCATGGTGGGCCCAAACGCCAGGATGCGCTGCACGTCGGGCTCGTCCATCATGAAGTAGATGGCGCCGGCGGGCTGCAGTTCCGGCACCACGTCGTACTTGGACTTGCCGCGTTCGGCGGCGATTTCCTCCAGGTCGCGCCCGCTCAGTTCGGGAAAGGGCTTGCACCAGGTGATGAGCGTGCGGCCCGCCAGCAGCACGCGGTCCTGCTTGAGCATGGTGGAGCCGGCCACGTAGGGATAGGCGTCCAGCGACACGTCCTGGCTGGCCATGGCGGCCTCGATCAGCGCCAGCGTTTCCTTGGAGCGGCCGAAGTTGGGCTTGCCCATGACCTTGTGGTGCGAGATCACCACCGGCACGTCCAACTCGCGGCCGATGCGGAAGGTCTCTTCCAGCGCCGCCACGATGTGTTCGCCTTCGTCGCGCATATGGGTGGCGTAGACGCCGCCATGCGTGCCCAGCGGGCGGCAGACTTCGATGATTTCCTCGGTGCTGGCATGGGCCGCGGGCGGGTAGAACGCGCCGGTGGAGATGCCGATGGCGCCGCTGGCGAGCGCGTCGTCGGCCAGCGCCTGCATGGCCTGGATTTCCTCGGCCGTGGCCTCGCGCCGCAGGTCGGGCATGACGGCGGCGCGCAGGGTGGAATGGCCCACCATGCAGGCGGCGTTGACGGCGGGCGGGGCCGCGCGCAAGGCTTCCAGGTAGTCGGAGAAGCGTTCGAAGCGGAACGAGCCGCCTTCGTCCAGCAGGTCCAGCGGCGCGGGCGGGTTGGCGTGCGCCAGCGGCGCCAGGCTGATGCCGCAGTTGCCGGTGACCACGGTGGTGACGCCCTGCGAGATCTTGGGCGTCATGTCGCGGTGCTTGAGCAGGTAGTTGTCGTCGTGCGTGTGCGAGTCGATGAAACCCGGCGACACCACTTTGCCGGCCACGTCGATGCGCCGGCGGGCGCTGCTGGCGCTAAGGTCGCCGACGGCGGCGATCCGGTCGCCGCGCACGCCGACGTCGGCAAGCCGGCCCGGCGAGTTGGTGCCGTCGATGACGGTGCCGCCGGCAAGGATGTAGTCGAACGGGGTGGCGTCAGTCTGGGACATGGGTATCTCCGGCTAAATGGTGGCGAAATGGCAGGCGACCTGCTGTTCGGGGGCGATCAGGCGGGGCTGCGGCGCTTCCTCGGCGCAGCGCGGCTGCGCCACCGGGCAACGGGTACGGAAGGCGCAGCCCGAGGGCGGCGACAGCGGGCTGGGAATCTCGCCCTTCAGCACTTCCACGGGCTTGCGTTCGCCCTGGCGGGCGGAAGGCACGGCGGCCAGCAGGGCGCGGGTATAGGGATGGGCGGGGCGTTCGAAGATGGCCTCGCGGGTGCCGGTCTCGACGATCTTGCCCAGGTACATCACGGCGACGCGGTGGCTGATGTGGCGCACCACGCTCAGATCGTGTGAGATGAACACATAGGTCAGGCCCAGATCGCGCTGCAGATCCATCAGCAGGTTGATGACCTGCGCCTGCACCGAGACGTCCAGCGCCGATACCGGTTCGTCGCAGACGATCAGGCCAGGGTCCAAAGCCAGGGCGCGGGCGATCACGATGCGCTGGCGCTGCCCGCCGGAGAACTCGTGGGGATAGCGGTCGGCGGCGTCCGGACGCAGGCTGACGCGGGCCAGCAGCTGCGCGACGCGGTCGCGGATGGCGGCGCGGCCGTGGCCGAAGGCGCGCAGCGGCTCGCCGATGATGTCGCGCACCCGCATGCGCGGGTTCATCGACGAGAACGGATCCTGGAAGATGAACTGCATGCGCTGGCGCATGGCGCGCAGCTCGCGGCTGTTCATGGCGGCCAGGTCGCGGCCTTCCAGCAGGATGCGGCCCTCGGTGGGGTCGGTCAGGCGGATCAGGCATTTGCCGGTGGTGGACTTGCCGCAGCCGGATTCGCCCACCAGGCTCAGCGTCTGGCCGCGCGGCACCGACAGGGACACGCCGTCGACCGCGCGCAGCACCTTGGCGCCGCTGCCGCTGTCCACGGGATAGTGCTTCTTCAGGCCGATGACCTCCAGCATGGGCGGGGCGTCGGCGGCGGGCGCGGACATGGCGCTCGCAAGGGGGATGTCGTGCAGGTTCATGGCGGGCCTCAGGCGGTCAGGGCGGCGGGGGCAGGTTCGGCCGCGCGGGCCCAGCACCAGACGCGGTGACGGTTGCCCGCATCGGCGGCAGGCGGCGCTTGCTCGGTGCAGCGCGGTTGCGCTTCCGGGCAGCGCGCCGCGAAGGCGCAGCCGCGCGACTCGGGCGTCATCACCGGCACGATACCGGGCAGCTCGGCCAGCCGCGCCGTATGGTCCTGGCCCTCGGCGAAGTCGGGCAGGGAGCGGATCAGCGCCTGGGTGTAGGGATGTTGGGCGCGGTCCAGGATGTCGTCGACGCTGCCTTCCTCGACCTTGCGCCCCGCATACATCACGATGACGCGCTGGCACATCTGTGCGACCACGCCCAGGTCATGGGTGATCAGCACGATGGAGGTGCCCAGCCGCTGCTGGATTTCCCGCAACAGGTGCAGGATCTGCGCCTGGATGGTGACGTCCAGCGCGGTGGTCGGCTCGTCGGCGATCAGGACCTTGGGCTGGCAGGCCAGCGCCATGGCGATCATGGCGCGCTGGCGCATGCCGCCCGACAACTGGTAGGGATATTCGCGCACGCGGCGCGCCGGGTCGGATATCTGCACCAGCTCCAGCAGCGATTCGGCCTGCGCCATGGCCTCGCGGCGCGACAGGCCTTGGTGCAGCATGAGCGATTCGCTGATTTGCTTGCCCACCGTGAACACCGGGTTCAGCGAGGTCATGGGCTCCTGGAAGATCATCGAGATCTGGTTGCCGCGGATGGCGCGCATGGCCTTTTCAGGCAGCGCCAGCAGATCCTGGCCGTCGAACTCGATGCTGCCGCCGGCCACGCGCCCGGGAGCGCGCAAGAGCCGCATGATGGACAGGGACGTGACGCTCTTGCCGCAGCCGGATTCGCCGACCAAGCCCAGGGTTTCGCCGGGCATCAGGTCGAAGGACAGGCGGTCCACGGCAAGCACCGTGGTTTCGTCGCCGTCGAAACAGGTGGTGAGGTCGCGCACGCGCAAGACGGGTTGGGTTTGCATGGGCGCTCCTACAGCTTTTTCGCCAGGCGGGGATCGAGCATGTCGCGTAGCCCGTCGCCCACCAGATTGACGGCCAGGACGGCCACGCCCAGGAACAGGCCTGGATACAGGATGATGTGGAAGGCCACGGCGACGAAGTTGCGGCCTTCGGCCATGATGTTGCCCCAACTGGGGATGTGGGGCGGAATGCCCACGCCCAGGAAGCTCAGCACCGCCTCGGTCAGGATGGCGGATGCCGCGATGAAGGTGGCCTGCACCATCAGCGGAGCGAACAGATTGGGCAGGATGTGGCGCAGCAGGATCGCGGGCACGCGCGTGCCCGACGAAATGGCGGCCTCGATATAGGGCTGCTCGCGTATCGTCAGCACCAGCGCGCGCACCAGCCGCACCACGCGCGGCACCTCGGGAATGACGATGGCAATGATCACGGTGCCCAGGCCGCCCTTCAGGGTGGCCATCAGGGCGATGGCCAGCAGCACGCCGGGAATCGCCATCAAGCCGTCCATGATGCGCATGATGAAGGCGTCGATGCGGCGGAAGTAGCCTGCCGCCATGCCCAGGGCCACGCCAGCGACTGTGGAAACCACCGCCACCACGATGCCGACCACCAGCGAGACGCGGGCGCCCCAGACGGTGCGCGAATAGACGTCGCGGCCCAGCGCGTCGGTGCCGAAGAAGTGTTCGGACGAAGGCGGCTTCATGCGCGCCAGCGGGTTGATGTCCTGCGGGTCGACGGTGGCCAGCCAGGGCGCGGCGAGCGCAATCGCGGCCAGCGCCAGCAGGATGGCGCCGCCTATGTACAGCATGGGATGGCGACGCAGCGAGCGCAGCACACGGCGGTGGCGCGGGCGCCGCGCGGGCAGGGACAGGGTAGTGGTGGTCATGCGTTGCCCCCGTTCAATAGCGGATGCGCGGATCGAAGAGCCGATAGCTCAGGTCGACCAGCAGGTTGATCAGGACATAGATGCCGGAGGCCACCAGCAGCACGCCCTGGATGACCGGATAGTCGTGGCGCAGCACGGCGTCGATGGTCAGCCGGCCCAGGCCGGGAATCGCGAACACGGTTTCCGTGACCACCACGCCGCCGATCAGCAGGGCCACGCCCACGCCTATGGTGGTGACGATGGGATTGGCCGCGTTTTTCAGCGCGTGCCACACGATGGGGCCGGCCGCCAGGCCCTTGGCGCGGGCAGTGCGGATGTAGTCCTCGGACAGGGCCTCCAGCATGGTGGCGCGCGTCATGCGGGTCAGCAGCGCCATGTACACCAGACCCAGGGACAGGCAGGGCAGCACCAAGTGGCGCAGGTAGGGCACCAGGCCGTCGGCCATGGGCTTGTAGCCTTGCACCGGCAGCCAGCCCAGCTTGATCGAAAAACCGTAGACCAGGCTGTAGCCGATCAGGAACACCGGCACCGAGAACGCGCAGACCGCGCCTATCATGACCAGCCGGTCCAGCCAGCGTCCCGCGTGCCAGGCCGCCAGCACGCCCAGCGGAATCGCCACGATCACCGCGAACAGCATGGTGAAGACGGCGATGGACAGCGTCGGTCCCATGCGCTGGCCGATCAGTTGCGAAACCGGCATCTGCGTCGACATCGAGGTGCCCAGGTCGCCGGTGGCGATATGGCTGACCCAGATGCCGAATTGCTGCAGCAGCGGCTTGTCCAGGCCCAGGTTCTGGCGGATCTTTTCCACGTCGTCGGCGGTGGCGTTGTCGCCCGCGATCACCGCCGCGGGATCGCCCGGCGACAGATGGATCAGCAGGAACACCACGACCGCGACCACGGCCATGACAGGAATGACTGCCGCGATGCGGCGCAGTATGTATTTCACGCTGGTTTCCCCCAGGCTTGTGGCCGGGCGCGCGCGGCGCCCGGCGTCTGCCTTACGGCTTCTCGATGTTCCACATCACCGGGATGCCGGTCTTCAGCAGTTCGGTGTGCTGCAAGCCGCGGAACGCGGACACGGGCTTGAACTCGCCCCACATGACGTAGGGCACGCTCTGGTAGGCGCGCGCCTGCATCTGTGCGGCCAGGTCCTTGCGCTTGGCCGGGTCCGTTTCGCGGATCCAGCTGGTGCGCAGCGCGTCGAGTTCCTTGTCGCAGGGCCAGCCCGGCAGGCTGTTGCCGCAGGCCGCGGACATCCAGGGGTTGGTCACCGGCGTGCTGGCGTCGTAGTAGCCGCCCCAGGTCAGGAAGACGTTCCAGCCGCCTTGCGCGGGCGGATCCTTCTTCAGGCGGCGTCCGGCCAGCGAGGCCCAGTCCATGGATTGCAGGTCGACGTTGATGCCGGCCTTCTTCATGTTCTGCGTCAGCACCATGACCGCGGGCGCGCTCAGATGGTCCGTGGGGTACAGGACCACGACCTTCTCGCCCTTGTAGCCGGCTTCCTGCAGCAGTTGTTTGGCGCGCGCCGGATCGGTCTTGGCGTAGGGCGCCGCGCCCGCGTCGCTGGCCAGGGGCGAGCCGCAAATAAAGAGGCTGGGGCAATAGTCGACGCGGTATTTCTCCGGGTAGCCCATGGCCGACAGCATTTCCTTCTGGTTCACCAGGTGGTAGAGCGCCTGGCGTGCAAGCTGATTGTCGAAGGGCGGATGCAGCGAATTGAGGATGACCATGCCCTGCGTCGCGACGGACGTGTTCAGGGTGATGTCCTTGTTGGTCTCCAGCACGGGCAGGAAGTCGGGCGTGGTCTGTTCGATCATGTCGACCTCGCCGTTCATCAGGGCGGCGGTGGCCGTGTTGCCGTCGGGGATGTAGACCCATTCGACGCGGTCCACCTTGACGTTCTTGCCGCCCGCCAGGCCGTCGGCAGGCTCTGCGCGCGGCACGTAGGCCGGGTTCTTCACGTACACGACCTTGTTGCCCGGCACCCATTCATCGCGCTTGAAGAGAAAGGGGCCCGAGCCGACCATTTCCGTGACCTGGGTGTTCGGGTCCGTCATGGCCAGGCGCTTGGGCATGATGAAGGGCGGCATGCCGGAGGGCTTGGACAAGGCGTCCAGCACCAGGCCGAAGGGCTCCTTGAGCGTCAGCGTGAAGCTGTTGTCGCCCGTGGCCGCGAGTTCGGCGCCGGCGGCCATCATGGCCTGGCCCAGCGTGTCCTTCTTGGCCCAGCGCTGGATCGACGCGACGCAGTCCTCGGCCTTGACCGGCGTGCCGTCGTTGAACTTCAGGCCGGGGCGCAAGGTGAAGGTCCAGGTCTTGCCGTCATCGGACGAGGTCCAGCTGTCCACCATCTGCGGCTTGACCTGGCCGCGGCTGTCCTGCGAGAACAAGGTGTCGAACACCATGTAGCCGTGGTTGCGCGTGATGTAGGCCGTGTTGAACAGCGGGTCCAGCGTCTTGAGGTCCGCGTGCGGCACCAGGCGCAGGGTCTTGGTCTGCGCCAGTGCGCCGGTGGCGGCCCCCATGGCCAGCAGGGCGGCTGCACCCAGCAAACTGAAACGTCTGATCATTGTTATCCCCTTGATTGTTCCTGCGCCCATGCCGGGCGGTGATGGGTGGCGCCTCAGGCCGTGAACGGCCACTTCGGCAATTTGCGCTTGGTGTAAGGCAGCGCGTTGTAGTCGGTCGTGATGGCGCCCGGCGTCTCCACGTAGATGACGTGGCGGCCGACCTGCGAGTACGAGGCGTAGAAGTGCTGCGACGATTTCACGATGATGAGTTTCATGGCCTGCAGGTCCACCCCGAACTGCGTGAACAGGTCGGTGCCCATGGCCTGGGTGCGGTTGGTGGTCAGGGCGATGGTCACGCCCTGGCTGCGCACGACGGCCACGTCGCCCAGCAGCGCGGGCGTGCCGGCCAGCCCGGTCATGATGGCGTCGCGCTTGAGCGCCACGATTTCGCAGTCCAGGTCCAGCGGCTGGCCCGATACGGGCGCGACCTTGCCGCCGATGCGCAGCTGGATGCGCGCGCCTTCGCCCGCCTCGAAACAGAGCTGTACCGCCACCGGATCCCAGAACGGGCCGGTCGCGACATCGGTGATGCCGCGCGCCAGCACGCGCTCCAGGATGAAGGTGGCGTCGCTGGGCGCGCCGCCGCCGGCGTTATCGGCGGAATCCGCCAGCACGATGGGGAAGTCGTTCAAAGCCAGCGCCTGGTCCAGCGCTTCATCGGCGCCGGGGTAGGGCGGCGCCAACTGGTCGCGAAAGCCGATGATCTCTTCGCCCAGCGCGCGCGCCAGGGCCTCGGCCTGGGCCTGGTCGCCATCGGTGTAGACCAGCACTTTGGAGCCCATGTCGGGCGTGTCGCCCCAGGGGAATCCATGCGCGATGGACACGGACAGCACGCCTTCCTTGCCTTCCATGGCGAGCAGGCGGTCCACGAAGCCGCGCATGGGTTCGCGGCTGGTGTGCATGATGGAGATCATCGCGCAGTCGTACACGGCGCGCGTCGGCTTGATGCGGCCTTCGGCGCGCGCCACGCACAGGTCCACCAGGTCGTAGGCGCGCTCCAGGATGTCGGTGTGCGGATATTCCTTGAAGCAGACCAGGAAGTCGGCGCTTTCCACCATGTCGGCCGTCATGTGGCAATGCGGGTCCAGTTCGGCGCCGATCACCGTGTCGGGGCCGACGATCGCGCGCGCCCGGCGCAGCAGGTCGCCTTCGCAATCGTCATAGCCGTCGGCCACCATGGCGCCGTGCAAGCCGAACAGGGCGATGTCGACGCGGCCGGCGCGCTTCAGATCGTCCAGCAGTTCGTCGCGCAGGGTTTCATAGGCGTGGCGGGTGGTGATGCCGGCCGGCGTGGCGCCCGCGGTCAGGCCTTCTACCAGGGTCCAGTCCTTGTCCTGTGCGCGTTGGCGCGCCGCCCACAGCGGCCCGGAGAACATCTGCATGCGGTCCGGATGCTGGCCCGCAGGATAGTAGCCGCGCGCCCGGTAGGCGGACAGCCCGGTCGGGATGGGAGAGAAGGTGTTCGTCTCGGTCGCCAGGGACCCGGAAAAGATTTTCATGCTGCGGCTCCGCGTAAAGAGGTGCACAAGGGGGCGCAGGCGTCGCCGCGAGCGCGAGGGAAAGGCCGCACCGCCTGGCGCCGGGCCAGGCAGTGTCAAACCATCGGACAGGCCCGCAGAGCGGGATCAGGCTTCGGACACGGGGCCCGGCGTGTAGCCGCCGCGGCCCGCCGCCGCGCCCAGCCAGGCCTGCACCTCGATTTCCACGTCCACGCCCATGGCCAGCTTGGCCTCGACCGTCGAACGCGAGGGGAAGTCAGAAGAAAAATGGCTGCGGTAGGCGTCGTTGAACTGCGCGAAGAGTTCCAGGTCCGACAGCCACACCGTCACGCGCACCACGTCCTTGAGCGTGGCGCCGGCCAGGGCCAGCGTTTCCTTGATGCGTTCGATGGCGGCATGGGTCTGGACGGTGATGTCGCCGCGCACGACCTGGCCGTTGGCGTCCATCGGGATCTGGCCCGACAGGAACAGGAAGCCGCCGGCCTGAGTGGCGCGGGAAAACGGCAGGGGCAGGGAGCTGGGGTAGCGGGCAATGGTGGTCATGGTGGGCTCTCGCAGGCTAGGGGTATGGTTCAGCGCAATCGCGCGGGACGCACGGCTTCGGCGTCCACGCCGTGCGCATGCAGATGGGCGGGCAGCGGCTGGCGCATGAGCAGCGCGGCGGCCAGTTCGGAGGTCGCCGCGGCCGTCTGGATACCATAGCCGCCTTGCGCCGCCAGCCAGAAGAAGGACGGCGCGTCGGCATCCCAGCCGACCACGAAATCGCCGTCGCGCACGAAGGAGCGCAGGCCGGCCCAGGTGTGCTTGGGGCGGCGGATGGTAAGCGAGGTCGCGGATTCGATGCGGTAGATGCCGGTGGCCACGTCCAGTTCTTCCGGCACCACGTCGTGGGCCGCGACCGGATCGGCGTTGGCTGGCGATCCCAGCAGTTGGCCGGCATCGGGCTTGAAGTAATAGCTTTCGTCGACCCCGACCACGGCCGGCCAATGGGAAAAGTCCAGGTCCTGCGGACCGGAGAACGTGAAGGCGGTGCGCCGGCAGGGTTGCAGGCCGACGGGCGCTGCGCCGCACAGGGCCGCGGCGTGGTCCGCCCAGGCGCCGGCGGCGTTGACCAGCGCCCGCGCCCGCAGACTGCGGCCGTCGGCAAGCGTCAGCGTCCAGACGCCGTCCGCATGCGCGGCCGACATCACTTCGGCATTGTTGTGTAGCACCGCGCCCTGGCGCGCCATGCCGCGCAGAAAGCCCTGGTGCAGCGCGTGCACGTCGATGTCGCGGGCGTCCGGCTCTTCGATGGCGCCGCAGATCTGGTCGCCGCGCAGGCAGGGCACGCGCTCGACGGCCGCTTCGGCGTCGATCAGCGCCACATTGGGCGATTGGCTGCGGAAATCGTCGTAGACCTCGCGCAGCAGGTCCTGTTGTTCGGCCGTGGCGATGTACAGCACGCCGCGCGGGCTGAGCAAGGGATGTTCGCTGAAGCCTTGCGGCGGATTCTCATAGAACGCGCGGCTGGCGCGCGTCAGCGCCTTGATCTGCGCCGTGCCGTAGGTTTCCATGAACATGGCCGCGGAACGGCCAGTGGAGTGATAGCCCGGCTGGGCCTCGCGTTCCAATACGGCGACCGAGGCCGTGGCGCTCAGGCGGTAGGCCACGGAAGCGCCGGCGATGCCGGCGCCGATCACGGCGTAATCGAATAGGGTTTCTGCTGTCATTTTGTCGGAAGCGAGAATTCTCTTATTTGATAATTCTCGAATACGATAGTTTTTTGGCGACAGACAGGTAATAGGGGAAAGCCCTCAATGGAGAATTTCAGGAGGGGCAGTGCAGTCGGGTGCCGTTGGTCACCTGGTCGTCCGAAACGGCGCGATTCACTTCATGAGCAGAACAGTTTGTTCCGTTTGAGAGGGTGTTTTTTTGGCTCTGGCACGTATTCGGAACAATCGCCGGTCGTTAGAATTCCTCATGCATTTTCCCCTATCTACTCGTCGGAAGGCCATATCGCCATGAGCAACGCTTACCTGGACGCCCTCAAGCAGCGTCGTACGCAGTATTCGCTGGGCCGCAACCTGTCGATCTCCAAGGAGGAATTGGCCTCCCTGATCCAGGACGCGATCAAGCACAGCCCCTCGTCGTTCAATTCGCAAAGCTCGCGCGCCGTGATCCTGTTCGGCGCCGAGAGCGAAAAGCTCTGGAACATCGCCATCGAAGAAGTGCGCAAGGTCGCGCCGGCCGAGAGCTTTGCCCAGACCGAAGGCAAGCTCAAGAGCTTCGCCGCGGGCGTGGGCACCGTGCTGTTCTACGAAGACCAGGGCGTGGTGCAGGGCCTGCAGGAAAAATTCGCGCTGTACGCGGACAACTTCCCGGTCTGGTCCGAGCATTCGACGGGCATGGCCCAGCTGTCGGTCTGGAGCACCCTGGCCAGCGCCGGCGTGGGCGCCAGCCTGCAGCACTACAACCCGCTGATCGACGCCGCCGTTGCCCGCGAATGGAACATTCCGGCGTACTGGAAGCTGCGCGCGCAGATGCCGTTCGGCTCCAATGAAAACGGCTTCGGCGAAAAGGCGTTCATGGACGATGCCGAGCGCTTCCGCGTGATCGGCTGAGGCAACGGGGCGCCCAGGGGCGCCGCCAAGCCAACTCAAAAGCCCGCGTTCCGCAGCAGGAGCGCGGGCTTTTGTACGTCCAGCGCCATGATCTCCGCCAGCCGCTGGCTGGCTTCGCCAGGTTCCCATCCTGCTGCCGTCATCAGGCGCAGCGCAAGCTCGAGCACCTGGGACGGCGTCAAGGGGCGCTCCGGGTCGCCGAGCGCGTCCTGCACGGCGTGCCGCAAGGTCCGGCCGTTCTTGAGCATCACCGTAACTTCGGCGCCGAAATGGCTTGGATACCTAGCCGAGTAGGCGTTGGACGGGTGCGCGCGGGTGAGCGCGCGCAAGCGCAGGCAGGCGGGATTCGTGACGGTCCCGGAGCAGAAGTCGTCGACGCTGGGAGCGCCTTTGGACAGCGTCACGGCTACGGCGTGATGCAGGCTGAAGCGGGCTTCCAGATCGGTGGCAGGGTCGGCGCGATCGCAGAAGGCGATGGCGTCGGCATAGGTTTCCAGTCGGATCGCAAGAATGTCGTCCAGGGGAGGCTGTCGCCACCCATCTTGCGCTTGCCAGCCCTCGCGCAGCGTCAGGGCCGCGTCGATGACCGGATGGGTATGGCGGCAGGACGCCCAGGGCTTGAAGGTGGTCTGGTGGATTTTCCAAGGCCCGTCGGCGCGGGCGCGTATCCGGTCGGGTAGCGGATCGGAGCACATCGCGGCATAGAACCCCTTTTCTCCTTCCAGCACGTGTGCCGGGCCGCGGATTCCCGCGCAGGCCAGCAGCGCCGCCTGCACGCCTGTTTGTGCGGCCCTGGCGGCGTGCCACGGTTTGGCGTCGCATGGGTCCAGTCGGACCTGCCACAGGCCGGACGACTGCGTGAGCGCCAGCGCCAGCGCGTCGGCGGTCTGCGCGGTATCCAGTTCCAGCAGGCTGGCGGCAGCCGCCGCCGCGCCGGCCGTGCCGCAGGTCGAGGTGTTGTGCCAATGCTCGTAATGGCCCGCGCCGACGGATTCGCCGATCCGGATCATCGCCTCATAACCCCGCAGGATGGCAAGCAGGATGTCGGCGCCGCTGGCACCGACGTGTTCCGCGGTATGCAGGGCCGCGGGAATGACGATCGGACCGGGATGCACCAGCGCGCCGCGGTGGAAGTCGTCCAGCTCATGCATGCAGCCCAGCGACGCGTCATGCAGCAGCCGGCTCCAGCCATTTTCCGGCCCCGGCGCCGCCGCGCCCGGCGCGGTGTAGCCTCGTCGCAGCCTGGCGGCCAGGGGGGTGTTGGCGGCAAGCGCCGCGGCGCCGGTCCAGGCTGCGACGTGCAGGGCGGCGCGTGCCAGATCCGCCGGCGTCGCGGGCCGCGCGCAGATCCGGGCGAGTTCGAGAACGAGGCTCATGAGAGCTTCATGACCTCGCCGGAGGCGCGTGGATCGCGCGCCGTCCAGCGGCCCGCCTCGACCATGGCGATGAAATCCAGCACGGCGCGGTTGAAGGCTTCCGGTTCTTCCAGATTCAAGGTGTGGCCGGTCTTGGACAACACCAGCAAGCCGCTGCACGGCAGTGTGCGCTTGAGGAACAGCGCTGGTTCCAAGGCATGGTCGTCCTCGTCGCCGGCGATGATGAGCGTGGGCACGTGCAGTCCGCGCAGCGGACCGGCCAGCGTATCGAGCGCGGGACGGCCTGCCTGGACGCCGCGCAGCGTCAGCGCGGCGCCTGCGGCGTCGTGACGGCTCAACGCGTCGGCGAACGCCTGCCAGCCGCGCGGGTCCTTGTTCTGGTACTGGACGCGGGCCGCGCCGGCGGCATAGGTAGGACCATAGCCTGCGCTGCCCAGCGCTTCGAAGCGTTCGGCCGCCAGCAGCGAGGCCTGGCGGAAGGCGGCGTGGTCCGGCGTGAGCGCGCCGTATCCGGCGCCTGCAATCGTGAGCGAGCGGGCGCGCTCAGGATGCGCCAGGCCGAAGTGCAGCGCGGCAAAGCCGCCCATGGACAACCCGACGATGTGAGCCTGATCGACGCCGGCGGCCGTCAGCACCGAGGCGATATCGCAGACCGCGTTTTCTTGAGAGTAGGCGGCCGGGTCGGACGGCACATCGGACGGCGGATAGCCGCGGGCGGCGTAGGCGATGCAGCGATGGCGGCGGGCGAAGGCCTGCAGCTGCGGTTCCCAGCTGAGGTGATTGCCGGCGAACTCGTGGACGAAGACCACCGGGGAACCCTGCCCAGCTTCTTCCATATGCAGGCGATAACCGTCATGGGTGAGGGCGCAAGGCATGGCATTCACGGGGCGGAAGGGGGAAGGGGGCGGCGCAGCTTGAACCAGTCGGCGATCTGGCCGCCGGTCATGAAGTCCACCTTGGGATGCCGGATCAGCAGGTCCAGCATTTCCTCGAAGTAACCGTAGCGGTGCGGCACACCCATCAGATGCGGATGCAGGCCCAGCGCCAGCACGCGAGGCTGCGCCTCGCATTCGTGTTCGAACAAGGCCAGGGTCCGCGTCAGCCGTAGCAGGAACTCCGGCGAGGAGTGTTTTTCGATGGCGTAGATGATCGAGTCGTTGAGCTCCAGGTTGTAGGGCATCTGGATCAGCGAGCCGCGCTTGACGTGCATCCAGTTGGGCACATCGTCCAACACCCAGTCGCATACGTATTCCACGCCGGCCTCGGCCAGCAGGTCGGGCGTGTCGGGGGTTTCGCGCAAGCCGGGGCTGAGCCAGCCGCGCGGACGGCTGCCGGTGAAGGCGCGCAGCTTCTCGAGGCATGCTTCGATGAGCGCGCCTTCGGCTTCGGCCTGGTTGAGGGACTTCTGGTGCATGCCGTGTCCGATGAACTCCCAACCTGCGGCCAGCATCGCCTCGGCCGCGCGGGGATAGGCGTCGATCACGCTGGCGTTGCAGCTGGTGGAGGCGGGCAGGCCGCGCGCCTGGATGGCATTGAGCATGCGCGGCAGCCCGGCGCGCATGCCGTACTCTGCCCAGCTGAAGTTGGGCACGTCGGGCACGGTTTCCCGCCCGTGCGGCGGGGTGATGATGGTGCGCGGCATGGGCTGATCGAATGGCCAGTGTTCGACGTTGATGACCAGGTGCACCATGATCCTGCCTTGCCCCGTGTCGGCGAGGGTGGGGAGATCGGCGGAAAAGGCATGGGGAATACGGGGTGTCGACATGATGGGTCCGCTGGGTCAGTGCCGCATTTTTCCGAGGATTTCGCGCTTGAGGCTGTTGAACGCTTCGCCCGTGATCAGGTCGAGCGAGCGCGGGCGGTCGATGGGCACGGTGATGCGCGTGGCGATGCGCCCGGGCCGGGCCGACATGACGTAGATGGTGTCGGCCAGCAGGATGGCTTCGTCGATGTCGTGCGTCACGAACACCACCGTGGTCCGCAGCTTTTGCCAGACGGACAGCAGCAGTTCCTGCATGGTGAGGCGCGTCTGCGCGTCCAGCGCGCCGAAGGGCTCGTCCATCAGCAGCACCTTGGATCCGAGCGTAAGCACGCGGGCGATGCCGACGCGTTGGCGCATGCCGCCCGAGAGCTGAATGGGCAGGTGGCGGGTGAATGCCGACAGGCCGGTGATGCGCAGCATTTCTTCCGCGCGCTCGGCATACTCGGCCTTGGGCTGGCCTGCAATTTTTGGGCCGAAGACCACGTTTTCCCACACGTTCAACCAGGGGAACAGCGCTGCTTCCTGAAACACCACGCCGCGTTCCGGACCGGGGCGCGACACCGGCTTGTTGTCAACCGCGAGCACGCCGGAGGAGGGCGATTCGAAGCCGGCAATGAGGTTCAGCAAGGTGGACTTGCCGCAACCCGAGGGTCCGAGCAGGGCCACGAATTCGCCTGCGGGGACATGCAGGTCAATGTGGTCCAGCGCAAGCACGGGGGTCGCTCCCGGATAGGTCTTGCTCAAATTCGAGACTGAGATATCAGACATGGCACCCTCAATGATTCTGCAGCATGCGCCAGACCAGGACGCGGCGCTCGATGATGACGATCAGGCGGTCGCTGAGAAAGCCCATCAGGCCGATGGACACCATGTCCGCCAGCACGATGTCCATGCGGCCGACGTAGTAGGCGTCCCAGAGCACGTAGCCCAGGCCCGACTTCACGGCCACCATTTCAGAGACGATCACCGCCGTCCAGGAGATGCCCAGGCCGATGCGCAGCCCGGTGAAAATGGCCGGCATGGCGGCGGGCAGCACGACCCGGCGCAACAACTGTCCCGAAGACGCGCCCATCATGCTGGCTGCGCGTACCAGGTTGCGGTCGACGTCGCGGGCGCCCTGCGTGGTGTTGACGACGATGGCGTAGAAGCCGCCCAGGAAGATCAGGAAGATCGAACCCATGTCGCGTATGCCGAACAGCGCGATGGAGAAGGGCAGCCATGCCGTGATGGGAATCGGCCGCAGTCCCTGGACCAGCGGGTCCAGCATCTGCGAGGCCAGGCGGCTCCAGCCTATGGTCAGGCCCAGCGGAATGCCCAGCAGCATCGCCAGGGCGAAGCCCTGGAGCACGCGCATGGCCGAGTACTGCACGTTGCCCACCCAGGTTCCCTGATAGGGGTTAAGGCCCATGCCGGGAGAGCCGAAGATCCAGGCATACCAGGCGCGGGCGACCTGGACCGGCGTGGGCACCACGCCTGCCATGTCCGGAGACTGCCCCACCAACTGCCAGACGATCAGGATAAGGACGGGCACGGCCAAGGCCAGCCCGGCCTGGCCGATCGCGCGGCGGGAGCGGCGGATCGGCGTTGCGTATTTCAATGTTGAAGCGTTCACCTGTATCTCCCTGGCTGGCGGCCGGCGTCCAAGCCTGCCGCCAGCGGCGCAATCACATGATTTCCTTGAGCAAAGCGGCATCCCATACCGTATCGATCTGCCCGCTCACGTCCTTGGGAATGACGCCCAGTTCATTGAAGGTCTTGGCCTGGCGCCGCATCTGCTCCAGGTCCAGCACGCCGCCGAGCTTGATCAGCTTGGCCGATTCACGTGTGACGTTCAAGGGCAACCCGGTGTATTTGGAATAGGCTGCCGCGAACGCCTCCGGATCCTTGGCCAGCTTTTCCTCCGCGTTCTTGTAGGCCCACAGGAAGCACTTGACCGCTTCGCGCTTGTCGCGCAACGCGTCGCGCGTGGCGGCAAGCAGTCCCAACTCCGCGCCGACCGCCTTGCTCTGGCTGTATTCGAGATTCTTGGCGAAGAAGGCCGTGCCATCCGCGACCAGCTGCGACTCGAAGGGCTCCCACAAGGCGACGGCGTCGACGTCGCCGCGCTGCAGCGACTGGACGAAGGCCGTGCCGCCGCCCTGGATGTTGACGGCGGTGAAAGTGTTGTACGGCACGCCCTTTTCGGCCAGCATGGCGGCCCATTGGAACCAGACGGCGGATCCCGGCGCGATGCCGATGCGCTTGCCGGCCAGATCTTTCCAATCGTCCATCTTGACGCCTTTGCGCGTCACCAGATATTTGGGCGAGGACGCGACTCCCGACAGGCCAATCAGTTTCTGGCTGCCCTGGGCGAGTGCGATGGCCAGGTCCGCGGGGCCGATGCCGGAGACATCCACCGATCCGGAAAGCAGGGCGGTGCGTGCGTCGGCGTAGCGGACGAATTCGACGGGCTTGACCTCCACGTTGCAGGCCTTCAGTTCGTCGGCGACGAAGATGATGGGCGAAAGATGGCCGACCTTGACGTAGCCCACCGTCAGGGTCTGCTTCTGCGGAGCGGGCGCCGGCCGCGGGCCGACGGCGTGGCTGGCCGCGGCATAGGCGCAAAGAGCGCCGGCCAGGGTCATCCTATGGAGCGTTTTCATGCATTTTCCCCTTGTTGCTTGATAAACACTGCGAGCGGCGCGGCGGCGCCGCGCCAGGAAGAAGCCGGGCGCGCCTGCGCTCAGCCTCCGGTAAAGACTGGCGGTCTTTTTTCGCGGAAGGCGAGCTGCCCTTCCTGGTAATCCTGGCTGAGAAAGCAGGCGCCCACGGCTTGGTCCACCGCTTGCGCGGTTGGCGCCGAGGGCTCGCCGGCAAGGTGGCGCAAGGCCATCTTGGCGGCGCGCAAGGTAAGCGGCGCGTTGCCCGCCACGTCGCTGATACGCTGCGCGACGGCCTGCTCGAACACGTCCTCGGCATAGACTTCCTGCACCAGACCGATGCGGGCAGCCTCCAGGCCGTCCACGGTACGCGCGGTCAGGAACAGGTCGGCGGTACGCGCCGTGCCCAACATGTCGCGCATGCGCTGCAGGCCCTCCGTCGCGTAGCCCAGGCCCAGCCGGCCCGCCGGCATCCGGAAGCGCGAGGCTGGCGTGCAGTAGCGCAGGTCGCAGGCCAGCGCCAGGGCCATGCCGCCGCCCATGCAGATGCCGCGTATCGCTGCAATCACCGGCAGCGGGCATGCGCTCAAGGCGCGCAGGGCTGCGGCCACTGCCGCGTCGTAGCGGGCGACCTGCGCGGGATCCTTGCGCTGCGAGGCGAATTCGGAGATGTCGGCGCCGGACACGAAGGCGCGTTGGCCCGCGCCCATCAGGACGACGGCGCGCGCGCCCGCCATGTTTTCGGTATCGCGCAGCACGCGCGCCAGGTCTTCCCACATGGCCAGGGACATGGCGTTGTAGCGCGCGGGATTGACGATGCGCACGCGCACGACGTTGCCCTCGGACTCAATGTCCAGGCGGCCGGCGGTGGGGGCAGAGGTTTGGGTCATGGAGGATTTCGCTTGGACCTCAGATGGCGCGGGCTGCGCGCAGGCGCTCGATGTCGGCATCGGCGTAGCCGGCTTCGAGCAGGATTTCCTCGGTATGTTCGCCCCAGCCCGGCGCGGTGCGGGCGATGTCCGCGGGCGTCCTGGCCAAGGTGACCGGTTGAGTGATCAGTGTGCGTTCGCCGCCTTGCCAGGCCGGGCACGCGCGCGCGGTCTCCAGGTGTTTCACCTGGGGATCCTCGAACATTTGCGGCACGGAATAGACCGGACCGGCGGGCACGCCTGCCTCGTTCAGCAGCGTGACCCAGTGGTTCACGTCCGCGTTCAGGAAAACCGCCTGGATCTCGCGGTTCAAACGCTGGCGATTGGCCACGCGCAGCTTTTCCGTGGCGAATTCGGGATCGGTTTCCCAATCCTGGCGTTCCAGCGCCCTGCAGAAGCGCTTCCAATTGCCTTCGCCAGCGGCGCCCAGATTGAACATGCCGTCGTTCGCGTGGAACAGGCCCATCGGACTGCTGGTCGGATGGTCGTTGCCTTCCTGGCGGGGGACGTCGCCGTCGTTCAGGTAGCGCGCCGCCTGGAAGTCCATCATGGCGATCTGGGCATGGAGCAGGGAGGCGTGGACCCACTGGCCCTGGCCGGACTGTTCGCGTTCCAGCAAGGCCGTCAGGATGCCCAGCGCGGCGTACAGGCCCGTGCTCGAATCCGCCACCGCGAGGCCCGCGCGCACGGGGCCCTGGCCCGGCAGCCCGGTGACCGACATCAGTCCGCCCATGCCCTGGATGATCTGGTCGAAGCCCGGCCGCCCTGCATAGGGGCCGGTCTGGCCAAATCCGGAAATGCTGGCGAGTATCAGGCGGGGATTGAGCTGGCGCAACGATTCATAGTCGAGCCCAAGCCGCTGTTTGACGTCCGGGCGCCAGTTCTCCACCACCACGTCCGCCTCGGCGGCCAGGCGCTTGAACACCGCCAGGCCTTCGGGTTTCTTCAGGTTGAGCGTCAACGACCGCTTGTTGCGGTTGAGGTTCTGGAAGTCCCCGCTCCAGCGGTCGGCCGCGAACATGGCCTCGTTGGGATCGACGCCGGGCGGCGGTTCGATGCGGATCACGTCCGCGCCAAAATCCGCGAGCATGCGCACGCAAGTGGGGCCGGCCCGCACACGGGAGAGGTCTAGCACGCGAAAGCGCCGCAAGGCAGGCGAGGCGGAGAGTTGTGGCATGGTCTCGGCGTCAAGGAGTGGATGGAAGAAGAGGAGCCGCGCCGGGGCGCGCTTGCTCCACGTGGCGGGCGAACGCCAGCAGCCGGGCTTCTTGTCCGGGCCGGGCGATCGCCTGGATGCTGATAGGGCGCTGGCGGCGGTCCAGTCCGATGGGAACGACGATCGCGGGCAGGCCCAGGTAGTTGACGAACGACATCCAGGAGAACAGGTCCAGCAGCCGGCGCGGTTCGAATTCGCTGGATTCGGTCAGCACTTGCCGCCAGTCGGGCACGCCGCGCGGCAGTGCTGGCGTCAGCAGCAGGTCGGCATGGCGCAGCGCGGTCGCGATGAATCGGCGGGCATGGGCGCCGCGCTGGCGCAGTGCGTCGATGTACCAGGGGGAGGGCAGCGCCGCGCCAGCGAGCGCGATGGTGCGCGTGAGCGGCGCCAGCGGCGGGGCCTGTCCGCGCAGCGCGGCCTGGTGCACGGTGGCGGCTTCGGCATGCAGCAAGGTTTCCGCCAGCCGGCTCCACGTCGGCAGGTCCGCGAGCTTGACCGGGGAGGCTGCCATGCCTCGCGGTAGCGCGTCCACCAGGCCTTGCAGAACCTGGCCGACCTCATCATCCAAAGTCACGGCCGGATTCGGATGCTCCCAACACGTGGCGACACGCCAGTCCGCTGTTGCGCCCGTCTGGGCCAGCGCGCCTGCGCCCAAGGGAAAGAGACGCCTTGCCTGTGCCGCAGCGACCAGGTTTTCCAGCAGGAGCGCTGCGTCGGCGGCGCTACGCGCAAGTATTCCCGCGGTGTCCAGGCTGGAAGCCAGCGGTGCGATGCCGCGGGTGGGCAGCAGGCCTCGGGTGGGTTTGAGTCCCAGGATGCCGCAAGTCGCGGCCGGGATGCGCACCGATCCGGCGGTGTCGGTGCCCAGCGACCCGTAGCACAGGCCGGCGGCGACCGCGACTGCGGATCCGCTCGACGATCCGCCCACCGCGGCTTGCGCATCGAGCGGGTTTCGGGGCAGCGGGTAATGCGGGTTTTCGCCGGTGGCGCCGCAAGCATGTTCCGCCATGACCAGGGCTGCCAGGGGCTGGCTGCCCGCCTGGTCCAGGCGGCGGATCAATGTCGCGGCCGCGGCGCGCGCTGCGGGCCGGGCCGGCTTGGCGCCGCAGCCCGGCGCGCGGCCGTCGAGGGTGTAGATGTCCTTGTGCGCCAGGCCCACGCCGGCCAGCGGCAGGGACGGATCCGGCAACCGCTGGGGCGTCTCGAACACGGTGGCGCAGCTATGCCGCGTATCGGCGGCGAAGGCCGCCTGTTGTCTCGACAGGGCTTCTTGCAGGCCGACCTCGCCCCGCTGCAGGGCGGCACGCAATTCCGCGATGCTGGCGGGCAGCCCGGCCGGCGTCATCGCAAGGGCTCCTGCGGGCGCGCCGGCGGCGCGAGGCGCATCAGCGTCTTGGCGACGCCGCGGGCCTGTGCCTCGCTGGCCTCCATGCCTTGCAGCGCCAGGAGTTCGCGCAAGCCCTGGGCCAATGATGCCGCGCCGGAATTGCCGGGCGGCGAACCTTTGGCCAGATCTGGAACAGTCATATTCTTCCCTTGCAATGTATTTTTTGAATCTTTATAAATATATTTATAGAACAAGGGATAATTTACAGCAACAGAATTTTTATATGTGAGAAGAATGAAAGTCAGCGAACGCATCCGTTTGGCCGTCGAGGAGGACATCCGCGCCGGCGTCCTGCTGCCTGGCGACCCGATAGATGAGCAGGAGCTTGCTGCGCGCTTCGGCGTGTCGCGCACGCCTGTGCGCGAGGCGCTGATTCAGCTGAAAGTGCAGGGCATGCTGGCGAGCCAGCCCCGCAACGGCATGGAAGTGGCGAGGCTGGACGTGCAGGAGCTATTGGCCATCTGGGAGCTGATGGCGGAGATGGAGGGGGTTTGCACGCGCATGGCCTGTCAGCGCATGTCGTCCGAAGAGCGCCAGGAACTGGCGCGGATCCATCGCGAGGCGGCCGCGCTGGCGCAAGCCGACGACGCCCAGGGGTGGCGCGAGGCCAACCACGCGTTTCACGAGGTTCTGTACCGCGGTTGCCGCAATCCCTATCTGCGGCAGGAACTGCTGAGCCTGCGCGCCCGCACTGGCGCATACCTGCGCCATGCGTTCAGCGCGGTGGGCCGCGTGCGCGCCTCGTACGAGCAACACGGCGAATTGCTGGAGGCAATCCTGGCCAACGATCCAGATCGGGCGCACCAGATGATGATGCGCCACATTTCGCTGGCCCAGGGCGCCAAGGGGCTGGCGGATTTCCTGATCAACCTGCCCCGTTCCATGGTCAAGACCTGACCCGGCGCGCCAGGCGGCTGACGGACTTCAATCCGTCTTCCAGCCCCACTTCTTGAAGATCGCCCGGCCTTCGGGCGCCGTCAGGAAGTCGACAAAGGCCTGCGCTTGCGCATTGCCCTTGCCTTTCTTGGTGATGACGGCGCCCGCGTCGCGATAGATGCGGTACGGCTCTTCCACCTCGACCACGCCGGCCAGCTCGGGGTTCGACACCTGCCAGATGTTCCAGATCAGCCAGGCGTCTATGGACTTGTCCTCGGTCCATTGGGCACGCGCCTGCGCGCTGTTGCCGGCTTCCGGCAGCACCAGATTGGCGCGGAAGGCGCGCACGGTCTCGATGTCGCCGAGTCGGCCCGCCACGTCTTCCCACAATCCGGTCTGTCCCGCGCCTGACACGGCCATGACCTTGATGCCCGGCTTGAGCAGGTCCTTGAAACCGTTGATGGCCTTGGGGTTGCCCGGGCGCACCAGGATGGCGGAGGGCCGCAGGTACAGCGTGCGGGCCTCGCGCAGTTCGAACACGCCCGGAAGCGCCGTGGCAAAGCCGCTCATCATGTTCTCGGCGCCGCTGTAAATCACGTCGGCGTCCTGTTTGGCCTTGTCGGCCCAGGCCGGCGTCGGCCCCGCGATGACGGCAACCTCGATGCCGTGCAGCTTGCCGAACGCCGCGGCCGCTTCCTTCATCGCGGGTGCGGGTCCGCCCGGTCCGTACACGTTCAGGCTGGGAGCGGCCCAGGCGCTGGCGGCCGTCGTGCACGCCAGGGCAATGCCGCAGGCAAGGGATCTGATCGACTTCATATCAAGTACTTCCGTTCTGCGCCGTGAGGCCGGTTGCGATAACCGGCGTGATCGGCTGGTTGATCCATAGAGCGCCGCGAGGTCTTCAATGCGGCTCGCCACCCGGTAGACGCGCAAGGGAAGGGGAATATTCCGGCGAGGACGTTGCAGAGCGTAGAACTCTGTTTCCAGTCTGTTAAAAAGTCCCGTGCAAAATTGCAGCCTTGCCGCCGCCTCGCGATGGGCGACAACACGGTCTTCAGGCATCGAGACCCTGCAAGGCGCATCCTCAACGAGAAACTTCACATGAAATCTGGAATCACCGCAGGCCGCTTGTTGTGCGTGGCGGGTCTGTTGGCGCTCGCCGCGCCTGCCTACGCGATCGATTGCGCCAAAGCCGCCAGCGCCGTGGAAAAACTGATCTGCTCGGACCGCAAGACGGTGTCCGCGGATGCCGAACTGAACCGGGCTTATGCCGCGATACTGAAGCAGGCGCCTGATGGCGACATCCGCGCCATGCTGGCGCACAACCAGAAGCGCTGGATCGCCGCGCGCGACGAGGCGCTCGCGAACCTGATCGAGGATCCGGGCTCGGTTCCCGCCGGCAAGACGGCCGGCGCAGCCGCCCGCGAACTGATCCGCGACCGCGCGGCTGAACTCAAGGCCACGCGCAAGGGCGCTGAATTGCCGGAGCTCATCAGCCGCGCGCTCAGTCAGAAGCAGTTCCAGGCGCAATTCACCGGCGGCGCTTACGCCGGCTACTCGACTTCATGCGACATCTTTCCGGGCGAACATGCCTACTACGGCTGCTTCGCGACGCGGCATTACCAGAACAAGGATCGCATCTGCTCCGTCGACGAATACTGGGCCTCGGGCAGCGTCTATACCAAGCGTTATGTCGCCAACGTGGTGGATGGCAAGCCCCAGCTGGCGGCGTCGTGCTCCTTCAGCAACTCGGACGAGGCATGCTCCGATACAGCGGGCGAGACGAAATGGAACATGAAGCCGCAACAGCCGGACTTCTTGTATCCCGCCAAGCCGCTGCCCAAGATCGACGGAGAGATCGTGAGCGACGACGACTATGACTGGGCCCGGGCCTGCCTGACGGGCGCGACCTACCCCGCCAATTGACGCCGGTGAGCCGATCGCGCCCGCGATCGGCCTTGTACCGCGGCGGTTTTTGCGTATTGCGTGCCGTTAGTGCCGTATTGGCAATACTTGCAGTATTTTGCGGGTAATGTGTTGAGTTGTAAGTTGTCGAGGGCTTCGCAGACACACGTGTACGGGCAAGGGTGATATCTGTTTCCTAGGGAAAACCCGTATTTCGAGCGCTTCGGCGGGTGTTCTTCAGGCCCGATCTGCGGCAAGATTTTGAAACCGACTGGATGGCCGTGCGTCCAAAACGTCCATCCCGCGAACGTAGAATCCCGCTTTTCATCAGTGCCATCCGGCTGAAAGGAACGAACCATGAAGAAAACCATCCTCCTTGCGTCCGTATGCGCCGCGCTGCTGCAAGCTTGCGCTCCGACTTCCTCTCCCCGCGAAGGATCGTCCTCCATGCCCACTACCGCCACCTCGCCCGCCAATCCCGCCGTGAGCCTGCCTGCCTATTACTGGCGCCTGGCCTCCGCCACCGACGCGGCAGGCAAGCCCATCGCCGCGCTTCAGGCCGGCGTCGAGCACCAACTGCGCCTGTCGTTCACGCAGGACGCCTTGAACATCCGCGGCGGCTGC
Source organism: Achromobacter pestifer (assembly GCF_013267355.1). NCBI lineage: Bacteria > Pseudomonadati > Pseudomonadota > Betaproteobacteria > Burkholderiales > Alcaligenaceae > Achromobacter > Achromobacter pestifer. Next base: position 1,239,951 of record NZ_CP053985.1, on the reverse strand, counting down.
AATGCGCAGTTCGGCGGCTACACCTACAAGAACGGCGTGCTGCATATAGCGAATCTCGCGTCCACCATGAAGGCCTGCGACCAGAGCCTGATGCGCCTGGACGCCGAGATCGGCCAGCGCATGAAGGGCGACCTGCGCGCCACGCTCAGTGGCGAAGCGGCTGAACCCGGGCTGGAACTGGTCGCGCAGGATGGCAGCGTCTTGAAGTTCGTCGGCGAACCCACGCCTGAAACCCTCTACGGCAGCGCCGGCGAAATCATGTTCCTGGAAGTCGCCGCGAAGAAGACCGAATGCAGCCATCCGCTGATCCGCAACTACCAGTGCCTGATGGTGCGCGAACGCCGCTACAACGAGGCCGGCGTGCAACAGCCGACGCAGGACAAGTGGCATCCGCTGTATCAGTCCATCGAGGGTTATGAGCATCAGGACGGCGTGCGCACCGTGCTGCGGGTGAAGCGCTACGACTGGAAGAACCCGCCCGCCGATGCGCCCTCGAAGGTGTATGTGCTGGACATGGTGGTGGAGCAGGACGCGTCGAAGAAGTAAGACGCCAGCATTCCACCTGGATCGTTATCCTGCGCCCGGCCCCTGGATTCAGCGGCCGGGCGCAGTCATTTCACCCGGCGCAGGCACAATATTGTAAATTATAGTTATTCTCATTTATGACCGTGCGTCTTCATGGCCGCCTCCGACCCCTCTCCGCGGCATCCCCTGCACACGCTGTACCAGGAACACCAAGGCTGGCTGCAGGGCTGGCTGCGTAAAAAGCTGGGATGCGCCTTCGACGCCGCCGACCTGGTGCACGACACCTACCTGCGCGTGCTGGCCCGCCGCGAACCGGGCGACATCCGCGAGCCGCGTTCCTATCTGGCGACCATCGCGCACGGCCTCATGGTCAACCACCTGCGGCGCAGGGATCTCGAACGCGCCTATCTGGAAACGTTGGCGCAGTTGCCCCAGGCGCAGTCGCCATCGCCCGAGGAGCGCGCCCTGGCGCTGGAAGCGCTGTGCGAAATCGACGCCATGCTGGACGGCTTGCCCGTTCCGGTGCGGCGCGCCTTCCTGCTTTGCCAGCTTGAAGGCCTGACGCACGCGGATATCGCCAAAGTGCTGGGCGTGTCGGTCGGCTCGGTACGGCTGTACATTGCGCGCGCCTTGCGCCAGTGCCTGGAGTTCGCGCCGTGAGCGCCAGCGACGCAGGGCGCATCGACCCGCGTGCGCTGGACGGGGCAGTGGACTGGTTTCTGCGCTTGACCTCGGGCGTCGTCAGCCAGGCGGACCGGGAGGCATGGCAGGCCTGGCGTCAGGCCGATCCCGAACACGAACGCGCCTGGCAGCGCACCGAAGCCCTGACGCGCCGTTTCGAGGCGGTGCCCAAGGGCATGCTGCCCGCGCTGGGCCGGCCGCGCTCGCCCGCCCGCCGCGCCGCGCTGGGCAAGTTGCTGGTGCTGATCGGCGCCGGGGGCGCCATCGGCTACGCGCAGGTCGACGAAGCCTGGCGTGGCTGGGTTGCCCAGTACCGCACGCCAGTTGGCGCGCGGCGCGAGGTGATGCTGGCGGACCATAGCCGCGTCGTGCTCAACGCCGCCACGGCCATGGACGTCCTGTTCGACGCCCAGCAACGGCTGATTGCGCTGCATGGCGGCGAAATCCTGATCGAAACCGCGCCGGACCCGCAACAGCTTGCGCGGCCCTTCATCGTGCGTACCCGCGAAGGCAGCATCACCGCGCTGGGCACGCGCTTCGTGGTCAGGCGCGACGATGGCGTATCGGCGGTACAGGTGCTGGAAGGCGCCGTGCGCGTGGCGCTGCCGGGCGCGCCCGCGGATGCGGCGCGCATCGTGCCGGCAGGCATGGGCTTGCGCTTCACCAGCGGGCATATCGACGCTGCCGAAGGGCTGACTGGCGATCCCTCCGCCTGGCAGCGCGGCATGCTGCAGGTCGACAGCATGCCCTTGAGCGAATTCCTGCGTGAACTCCAGCGCTACCGCAAGGGCTGGATCGATTGCGCGCCCGAAGTGGCGCACCTGCCTATTTCCGGCGCCTTCCCGCTGGCCGAGCCCGACCGGGTGCTGGCCACGGTAGCGGACACCCTGCAACTCGGCCTGCGCCATCGCACCCGCTACTGGGTGTCGCTGGTGCCGCGCGGCGAGACTATTTTGTAACGGCGACTAGCACTTTCTGCGTCTTATCTGGCTACGAGGGTAAGACCAATATCTGGAGTGCATGTCATGCCCCCTCAGTTCCCCCTGCTGCGCGCAAGCGTCTCCCTTCCTGCCTTGCTCGCGGCTGGCGCCTTCGCGCTGCCGCTGGCCGGGGTGACGACGCCCGCTAACGCGCAGACTCCGGCCGGGCAGGTGAGCGTGGCCATCGAACCCGGACCGCTGAGCGCGGCGCTATCGGCCTACGCCGCCCAGGCCGGCGTCCTGCTGTCGTTCGATCCCGCTCTGACGCGCGACCTGCAATCGCCCGGATTGCGCGGCAGCTATGGCTTCGAGGACGGCCTGCGCCAGTTGCTGGCCGGCAGCGGCCTGGAACCGGCGAGGCGCGCCGACGGCGGCTACACCCTGCGCAAATTGCCGCAGAGCGAGGTCACGGCCTTGCCCGCCGTGACCGTCACCGGTGCTGGCGACGAAGGTCCCTCCGAAGGGACGGGCTCCTATACCGTGCCGGCAACCAGCGCCGCCACTCGCATGCCGCTGTCGCTGCGCGAAACCCCGCAATCCATCAGCGTCGTCACGCGGCAGCAGATGGACGACCAGAACCTCAACACGCTGGACGAGGTGATGCGCCAGACGCCCGGCATCGCCGTCGACCGGCTGGATGAGCGCGTGCAATTCACCTCGCGCGGCTTTGCGCTGAACACCATGCTCGATGGCGTTCCCACGCTGTCGTTCAAAACGCCGTCCGCCGAAGTAGGGATGATCAACACCGCCATCTACGACCGGGTGGAAGTCGTGCGCGGCGCCGCAGGCCTGCTCAACGGCGTGGGCGAACCCGGCGGATCGGTGAACCTGGTGCGCAAGCGTCCCGGCTCGGAGTTCGCCGGGCATGTCACCGCCGGCGTTGGCCGCTGGAACAGCTACAACGCCGAAGCCGACCTGGGCGGCCCGCTGAACAGCGCCGGCACGCTGCGCGGCAGGGTCGTCGCCGCCCGCACCGCGGGCGACAGCTTCATCGATTACAAGAAGCGGTCCGACGATGTCTTCTACGGCATTCTGGAGGCCGACATCCTGCCGAGCACCACGGTCAGCCTGGGCTACGAGCACCAGAAGACCGCCATCGACGGCGCCAACTTCGGCCAGGCGCCGCTGTTCTACAGCGACGGCACGCGCACGAACCTGCCCAGGTCCTTCAATCCCGTGACGCCGTGGAGCCAATGGGACATGTACACGGACCGCATATTCGCCACGCTGGACCATCGCTTCGACAGCGGCTGGCATATCAAGATGGACGCCAGCCGCCTGAAGAATGAACGCAAGGCGGCTTGGGGCTACCTGCTCGCGTACCGGCCCATAGATCCGTCCGGCGCCTCCACCATCGAGCTGCGCGACAACCCGGCAAACTCGACCAACAAATCCTTCGACGTCTACGCCGAAGGGCCGTTTCAGGCATTCGGCAGGGAACACCGCGCCGTCTTGGGGGTGAGCTACAACCGCTACACCAGCGAACTCAATCTGAACTCGGCGAACCCGGCCGGCTGGGATCGCCGTCCGGTGAATTTCTATGAGTTGCGGGATGTCCAGCGGCCATCCATGCCCTACACCTTCTTCAACACCTTCCTGGACGCGAAGGAAACCGCCATCTACGGTTCGGCGCGCCTGAAGGTGGCAGATCCGGTGTCGGTGATACTCGGCGCGCGGACCACCTGGTACGAAGAGAACTCCTCGTCCTACAACGGTCCCGCCAACCTCTGGACCCACAATCCCACCGCCAAGGAAAACGGCGTCTTCACGCCCTATGCCGGCGTGGTCGTGGACCTGAGCAAGGACTATTCGGCCTACGCCAGCTACACCCGGATCTTCATTCCCACCACCTCGCGCGACGCCGGCAATGTCGTACTGCCGCCGCAGACCGGCCAGAACTATGAGCTCGGCCTCAAGGGCGAACACCTGGACGGCAAGCTGAACACAAGCTTCGCAGTATTCCGGACGCAGGAGGAAAACGTTGCGGTCGAAGACCCGTCTAGCCCGCCGCTGCCGGACGGAAGCACTCCCTATCGTGCGGTCAAAGGCGCTCGCAGCAAGGGTTTCGAGTTAACCGTAGCCGGCGAAGTGGCGCCCGGCCTGCAGCTGATGGGCGGCTACACCTACTTCGCCAAGCGCGACGCCGAAGGCGCCTTGCTGCTGCCGAGCACGCCCCAGCGGCTGTTCCGCCTCGCCGCCAGCTACAGGCTGCCCGGCGAGTGGAACAAGCTCACGATCGGCGGCAACGTCAGCTATCAGAGCAGCATCTACTACGACGAAGCCAGCGGCCTGGGGCGCGCCAGCCAGGGCGGCGTCACCTTGTTCGGCCTGATGGCGCGCTATGACTTCAACAGGCATGTGTCGGCTTCGATCAATGTGGAAAACCTGACCGACAAGTATTACTACAGTGGCCTGGGGGGCTACAACGGCTACAACTACGGCACGCCCAGGAACGTCTGGATGAAGGTCAGCTACAAGTTCTGACGACCGGGCAGGCAGGGCGGCGAGCGAGGGGCTGGCGGCTTACGCGCGCGGCGCGGGTTTGATGTTTGTCATGTCCGTGCCATCCTTGCGGATGGGACAATCCTGATTGATGGTCACTCCCGTACGCAGCCATGAATACCTACCCCTTGCTGCTCATCCTGCACCTGCTCGCCGCCTTCCTCTTCGTCGGCACGGTCACCTTCGAGGTGCTGTTCCTGGAGCCCGTGCACAAGCGCCTGCCGCCCGACGTGCGCCGCGCGCTGGGCAGTCAGCTGGCGCCGCGCGTGCGATCCGTGCTGCCGTGGTCGGTCGTCGTGCTGTACCTGGCCGGCCTGGGCCTGGCCTGGCAATACCGCAGCGCGCTCGCCGATCCGTTCGCCTCGTCCTTCGGCATCCTGTTGTCATTGAAGATCGCGCTGGCCTTGAGCGTGCTGGTCCATGTCGCCACCGCCCTGACGCTGGCGCGGCGCCAGCGCCTGACCGGGGCCTTGAGCCGGCGCATGCATGTCAGCGTGTTCTGCCACATGGTGCTGATCGTGGTGCTGGCCAAGGCAATGTTCCATGTGGCCTGGTGAGGGCGTTGGCCGTGGCGGCATAGGCTCGCCGCGGCGCTATGCGGGCAATGCGAGCGGCTCGCGCGTCCCGTAGCCTTCTTCTCCGTATACCAATCCAGGCAGCGGCGAGCTGCCGCTGGCCTGCCATAGTTCCGCCACCCACTGTATCGCCGTGTCGACGATGACGTCCTGCACGTTGAATCCGGCTTCATCGGACGCGAACAGCGGCACCTCGGGCTTGACGCCGTCTTCCGTGTGGCGCACGTCGAACAGGTAGCGGTGGCCTTCGATGGCCTTGTTGAGCACGAACAGGTCTGGGCCTTCCAGGCTGGCCACCACGGAGAACGTGCCTTCACCGTCCTGGTCGGGGAACACTACGAAATGGATCTCGCGCGCCTTGGGGGGCAAGGCGGCGATCAAGGCCGTCAACGTAGCGCTGGCCGCGGCGCCGTGGGCGCGTAGGATGCGCAGCAGTTCGGTTTCGTATTCGGATCGGGTCATGGATATTCCGTTCAGGACTGGTTGGCGCATTTGCGCGCCGGCCTCTGGACTGGCGGCAGGGAGTGCCGTGGATTATCTGCCATTTCTTATTGCCGTCATCGTGCCAGCCGCAGGCACTCCATGAAGTACGCCGCATGCTCTGAAGCCAGTGCGGCGTCGCGCCAGACCATGCCTGTCATCCCGCGGCTGCGCATCGCCAGCGGCAATACCTTGATCATGTGCTGCTTCGCGAAATGCAGCGCCAGACGTTCCGAGATCGGCAGCACCAGATCCGAGCCGTCCAGCAGCGCCAGGTTGACCAGCACCGACGACGATTCCACCTGATGCCAGGGCGCGGGCTGGCCGGCCAGCGCCAGTTCGTAATCGATGCGTATCCGCATCGGTGTTGACGGGCCAGGCGCGATCCAGGGGTACTGCTGCACGTCCTGCCATGTCACCTTGCGCTTGTTCGCCAGCGGATGGGCCGTGCCCACGGCCAGGCAGATAGGCTCTCCGTACAACTCTTCGTAGTGCAGGTTGCGCGGCAGCGAGTGCTGTTCCAGGCGTCCCACCAGCACGTCGAACGTGCCTTCCTGCATCAGCGGCAGCAGGTAGTCCAGCGTGTTCTCGGCCAGCCGCAGCAGCACGCGTGGATAGTGTTCGCGAAAGCGCCGGATGCTGGGCGGCAGCAGCACCGGCGCGATATTGGGCGTGACGCCCACCGCCAGCGTGCCGGTGGCGCCGCGGGCCAGTTGCGCCATGGTGTCCTGGGCGCGGCCCAGCTTGCCCAGGATCTCGCGCGCATGCGTGCGCAGTTCCAGTCCGTAAAGCGTGGGCTCGATGCCGCGCGCATGGCGGTCAAACAGCGTCAGGCCGATGTCCGCTTCCAGGTCCTTCAGCCACTTCGACAGCGCCGGCTGCGTGATGTTGAGTTCCGACGCGACCTGGCTCAGGTTGCGGGTTTCGCACAGGCGCACCAGGATGGCCAGGTGGCGCAGGCGGATGCGGTGGGTCCAGTCCATGCGGGCGTCCTCGAGGCATAAATACAGGGTTATGGCTCAGTAATATTAATTCATTATCAATTTATGCCTCCTCTACACATAATGGCCTGACAACAGAGCCAGGCCGGCGCAAAGCCGGCGGCGAGGAGACACGATGCAGCCGAATTTCCTGCTATTCATCACGGATCAGCAGCGCGCGGATCATCTAGGCAGCTACGGCAACGCCATGCTGCGCACGCCGGAGCTGGACGCGCTGGCGCGGCAGGGGTGGTCGGCGGACCGCTTTTATGTGGCGTCGCCCATCTGCATGCCCAACCGCGCCACTTTGATGACCGGCCGCATGCCCTCGGTGCACGGCGTGCGCCACAACGGGATTCCGCTGTCGCAGCGCGCCACCACCTTCGTCGACCGCTTGCGCGGCGCGGGCTACGCCACCGCATTGATCGGCAAATCGCACTTGCAGAACATGACCGGCAAGCCAGCCGTCTGGCCGCCGGCTGGCGACGGCGCGCAGGGCGAGGCCTGGACCGCCGAGCCCGGCAACTACGACCAGGAATGGGGCCCGCTGTGGCGCACGGATCCTGGACATGATCTGGATACGCCGTTCTACGGCTTCGAGCGCGTGGCGCTGGCGGTGGATCACGGCGACCAGGTCTGGGGCCATTACGAGCGCTGGCTGGCCCGCGAACATCCAGAGGCGCGACACCTGTGGGGGCCCGAGCATGCCTTGCCGGCGCCGGGCTATGTACTGACAGAGCACCATCAAGCCTGGCGCACCCGCGTGCCGGAAGAATGCTCCACCACCGCCTACATTGGCGACCAGACCATCGCGCAGTTGCGCGACAACGCGGCCAGCGGCAAGCCGTTCTTCATCCAGTGCTCGTTCCCCGATCCGCACCATCCTTTCACGCCCCACGGCAAGTACTGGGACATGTACCGCCCCGAAGACGTGGCCCTGCCGGAGTCGTTCCACGCCAGCGCCGAGCCGGGCCATCAGCCGCCGCCCCATGTAGCCTGGATGCACCAGCAGCGCGACCAGGGCAAGGCCGTCAAGCACACGCCCGCCATCTTTGCCTGCACCGAGCGCGAGGCGCGCGAGGCCATCGCGCTGAACTACGGCTCCATCAGCCACATCGACGCCACCATCGGGCGCGTGATGCAGGCGCTGCGCGAGATGGGGCTGGACGACAACACCGTCGTCATCTTCACCAGCGACCACGGCGACTACTTCGGCGATCACCAACTGCTGCTCAAGGGGCCGATCCATTACCAGAGCCTGATCCGCACGCCCTTCATCTGGCGCGATCCGCAGGCAGCGCCCGCCGCTGCGCGCAGCCAGGCGCTGTGTTCCACCGCCGACATCGCCGCCACCGTGCTGGCGCGCGCCGGCCTGCCGGCCTACAACGGCATGCAGGGCGCCTCGCTGCTGCCCCTCATGTCGGGCGGGGCCGAGCGCGTGCGCGACGCGGTGCTGATCGAGGAAGAGGGCCAGCGCACCATGTTCGGTTTTCCCGGCCGCACCCGCATGCGCACCTTGCAGACGCCGCGCCACCGGCTCAGTGTCTATGCCGATGCCGCTTGGGGCGAACTCTACGATCTGCATGAAGATCCCCACGAGCTGCGCAACCTGTGGGACGACCCCGCCGCTAGCGCGCTGCGCGCCGACTTGCTGCTGGAGTTGTCGCGCAACATGATCCGCCACGCCGAAACCAGTCCGCATCCTTCCGCCATCGCCTGACAACCCGCAGAGGCGCCGGCCAGCAGGCCGGCCCATCCAGGAGCCAAGCATGATCAAGTCCTTGCTGTTCTGTACGGCGCTGCTCGCGGCCGGAACCTCGGTTGCCATGGCGTCCGACTACCCCTCGCGTCCCGTCCGCCTCATCGTCAACTTTCCGCCGGCGGGTCCCCTGGACCTCGAAGCCCGCGCCATCGCGCAGCATGCCGGCAAGATCCTGGGCCAGACCATCGTCGTCGAGAACCGCTCCGGCGCGTCCGGCAACATCGGCGCCCAGTCCGTGGCGCAGGCGGCGCCGGATGGCTATACGCTGCTGATGACGCTAGACACGCTCATGACCGTCAATCCATACATCTTCAGGGGGCTGGACAAGGACGTCACCCAGCGACTGGAACCGCTGAGCTTGGCCGGATCCTTCGGGTTGGCGCTAGCGGTGCGTCCGGAGCTTGGCATCAACACGCTGAACGAATTCCTGCGCTACGCCAAGGCCAACCGCATCACTTATGCCTCCGCCGGCTACGGCAGCCCCGGCAACCTGGCCTTCGAGAAGCTCCGTCTCGCGGCCGGCTTGGAAGTCGCGCATGTGCCGTACCGCGGCAACGCGCCCGCCGTCAACGCGCTGTTGGGCGATCAGATACAGGCTGCCTTTCTTGCCACGCCCGGCGTCCTGCCGCATGTACGGGCGGGCAAGCTGAAGGCCTTGGCGGTGTCGGGCAAGGAACGCGACGCCGACCTGCCTGAAGTCCCCACCGCGGCGCAATCGGGCGTGGCTGGCTTGAAAAACTACGACGTGTCGTTCGCATTCCTGGTGATGGCGCCCAAGGGCACGCCTAAAGAAATCGCGCAGGTATGGGAAGACACGCTGGCCAAGGTCTACGCCATGCCGGAGTTCCAGCAAAGCATGGCCGTGCTGGGCATGCGCGGGCCGTTCGCGGGCAAGGCGCAGGCACAGGAATGGGTGGACAGGGAGGCCAAGGGCTGGAAGGAGGTGATCGAGAAGGCGGGAATACGCGGGGAGTAGCGCTGTAACACACTGGTCAGCAGGCTCTGCTAGACTGGTTTCACTCTTTGGGGAGTAGCCTCCCTGCGGCCAGTTCCGCAGGGGCTTGCGTCAACATTCTTGGCTGGCTCAGCCATGGCGCAGGCGGCATCCATGCTTGGCGAGACCACGGATTTTTCGCGCGACGCCGGGCGGCGCGGAAGATCCGTGCCGTTTCCGCCCAGCAGGATCCTTCCTCATATGAATGCCGTCGCCATCATCGTTCTCGCGTTCGCCATGTCCACGGACGCCTTCGCCGCCGCCATCAGCAAAGGCGCCGCGCTCTACAAGCCCCGATTCCCGGAAGCCCTGCGCACAGGGCTGATCTTCGGCGTGATCGAAGCCATCACCCCAGTGATAGGCTGGGGACTGGGTTCCGTCGCCGCCCGGTACGTGGTCGCCTGGGACCATTGGATCGCCTTCGCAATGCTCTGTACCCTGGGCTTGCTCATGGTACGCAACGGCCTCAAGGAGGAAGACGAAGATACCGCGCCCGTCACCCGCCATTCCTTCTGGCTTCTGGCCGCAACGGGCTTGGCCACCAGCATCGATGCCATGGCGGTCGGCGTGGGTCTGGCATTCGTGGACGTGAACATCGTGGTGGCGGCCATCGCCATCGGCCTGGCGACCACCTTGATGGTGACTCTGGGCGTGATGCTCGGGCGGGTGCTGGGCAGCGTTGCCGGCAAGCGGGCCGAGATCCTGGGCGGGATCGCGCTGATGGGGATAGGCGCGGCGATTCTTTATGAGCATCTCAGCGCCGCGGCCGGCTGAAGCAAAGGCGGCTCGCCGCTAGCGGGCGACGATTGCGGCGCAGTCCAGGCGAAGTCGGTCAGGTTCCGTCTTGCGGACCGTCGGCGCGGCAGAACGTAATCTGAAAGCTGCCCGGGAGTTCGAACGCCACATGGTGCCGCACCTGCGGTTCTATCAGCACTTGCTGTCCGGCCGTCAGCACCACTTCGGCGTGCGGCGGATCATCCAGCGTGTAGCGCAGCACGCCGGCGTGCACCTTCAACAAGCCCCAGGTGCCTGCCTTGGTCGTATGCGCCGCAAGCAAACCGGCCGGCAGGTTGTCGGGCGTGAACACGGGGCTGTCGCGGTAGGGCCGCACGCCTTCAGGCAGCGAGTCGGGCAGGCGCGGCAGACTTTGGCGCTGCTGCCACACGCTCCACAGCTTGGCCGCGATGCGTTCGGCCATGGCGTCGGCCTGGGCCTGCAAGGCCGGCTGGCCGAGCCCGGCGGTGACGCCATGGAACAGGGCCAGCCAGCGCTGGAACAGCGGCCAGGAAAGATCCGGGATGCGCGCATGGGCGGGAATCGGTGCGCCCTTGAAGCGGCGCGTGCCCAACAGCAGCGCCGACCAGAAATCGCACAGCAGGTCCAGGTGGTGGTCCCAGTCCGACACGCGGGAATCGAATATCGGACCGAGGGTTTCATCCTGGCGCACTTGCGCATAGAAGCGGTGCACCAGTTGCCGGATGTCTGCTTCCGTGATCGGGGGAGCCGCCGGGACAGGCGCAAGGGGAGAGGCGGATTCGGACATGGGAGCGGGGGAGAGGATCTGCCTGCATTGTCCGACGCTCACCGGCGTTGCTCCGATGACAAAAGTCATTGGCGCCCAGAGTGGGATCATTCCTGGCCAGCGTGTGGCGTGGGCACGGCCTCGCTGTCAGAACGGCCGCTTCGCCATCGTCGCGAGCCTGGCCAGATGCGCTGGATCGTGCACCGCCCATTGGCAACGCTTGCCGCTGATGTAGCCCTGCGTCTGCCAGTCGTTGAGCAGGCGGCTCAAGGTTTCGGCGCGGATGCCCAGGTGAGCGGCAAGCTGGCGCTGGTTCAGCGGCAGCGTCAGCGCCGCGCCCTGGCGTTCGTGCAGGCCCATGAGGTAATTCGCCAGCCGCTCGGGCGCTGAACTGGAAGTCATCCAGTCCACTTTGTTGACCTGGTCGTACAGGCTCTTGCTGAGCGCGGCCAGCAGCTTGAGCGCCAGCTCCGGGCAGCGGCGGCAAGCATCGTGCAACTGGCGGCGGCACAGGCGCCAGCCCTGCAGCGCGCTGCGGGCGCGAGCCTGCATGGGGTAGCGGCCGTGAGGCATGAACATGGCCGCCTCCGCCATCAACTGGCCCGGCTCGAACACACGGAACACGCGTTCATCGCCGTTGTAGCTGTAGCGCATGACCTCGGCCTGGCCGCTTTCTATCAGCACGTAGCTGGAGGCCTCGTCGCCTTCGCTGAACAGGATCTGCCCCGCCTCGGCCCGTAGCGGGCTGGCGCCGCGCAGCAGGTCGACCGCGACTTCCTGGGCCACGCCCGGCGGCAAGCCTTGCAGCAGCGGATGCCTTGCCAGCAGGGCGGCCACCGCCGCGCCGGCCAGATTGATATTTGTCATTCTGGGTCTTTCAGTGTGAATGGGAGAATCTTAAACGATAACAATTCTTATTTGAAACTCAATGAACGACTTGCACATGCGCCGCCGCTTCTGCGCGGCGGCCCTGGGAGCGGCCCTGCTGCCCGCGGCGGGGGCCCTGCGCGCGGCGCCGCCGGAGCGCCGCGCCGTCTTGACACTGGCAGGCCCCGGCGCCGTGGTCAGCTATCCCCTGATGCACATGGCGGCCACCGGCGCGCTGGCGGAACACGCCGGGCAGTTGCGCTTCCGCCTGTGGCAGACGCCGGACCAGTTGCGCACGCTGCTGGTGAGCGGGGATCTGGATTTCAGCGCCGCTCCCTGCACGCTGCCGGCCTTGCTGCACAACCGCGGCATGCCTGTGCGCCTGTTGAACATCTCCGTATGGGGCATCCTGTGGCTGGTCAGCCGCGATCCGGCGGTTCGGACCTTCGACGATCTGGCTGGCCGCGAACTGGTGGTGCCATTTCAGCGCGATCTGCCCGCCGTGCTGCTGGATACCTTGCTGGAGGCGCATGCCGCGCGGGGCCTGGCTCCTGTTGCCTTGCGCCGTACCCGCGACGGACAGGATGCCATCGCGCTGATGCTCAATGGCCAGGCAGGGCAGGCGCTGCTGGTCGAGCCCATGGCTTCGCTGCTGTTGTGGCGAGCTGAACAGACCGCCGGGGCGCCGGCGCTGCATCGCGGCCAAAGCCTGGAACAGGCCTGGAGCGCCGCCTTTCCCGCGCAACCCACGCTGCCGCAGGCCGGCGTTATGGCCGCGGCGGGCGTGGCGGGCGACGCGGCACTGTGCCGCGCGGTGGACCAGGCCTACGCCGCCTCCGCGCGCTGGTGTGCCGAGCATCCTGCCGACTGCGCCGCGCTGGTGCGCGAGCACCTGCCGCATCTGCCCCTGGCGGCCATCGAGACCGCCATTCGCGGCACGCGCCTGCAAAGCCGCAGCGCCCGCGACGCGCGTCCCGAGATCGAGGCGCTGTATCGCTTGCTGGCTGGCCGTTTCCCGCAAGCCATCGGGGGCGCCTTGCCGCCCGCCGGCTTCTACGGACCATGAGGGCCGGCCTGATGAGCAAGCACTCCAAAGGTCCTTTCGTGGGAGCCTCGGCGAGGACCTCGCGCGCCTGGAGCGCAGCCGGCGTGCTGCTGCTTTTGCTGGCCTGGCATGTGGCTGCGCGCCAGCTCGGTCCGCTGCTCATGGCCACGCCTTGGGAAGCGCTGCGCGCGATCGGTCCGCTGGTGCGCAGCCCGCAATTCTTCGCCAACGCGGGCGTCAGTCTGATGCGTATTGGCGCAGGGGTGCTGGCAGGCGCTTCCATCGGCTTCGCGCTGGGCGTGCTGGCCGGACATAGCGCGCGCCTGCGCGGCTTGATCGAACCGCTGCGCTGGCTGCTGATGGCCATGCCGCCGGTGGTCGTCGTGGTGCTGGCCATGCTGTGGTTCGGCTTGGGCTCACCCATGGTGATCTTCATTACGACGCTGATGATGGCGCCCGGCATGTACGTCAACACGGTCAAGGGCATGCTGCACGTGGACCGCAAACTGATCGAGATGACCCACGTCTACCGCTACGGCCCCTGGCTGCGCCTGCGCCATCTGTATCTGCCGGCGCTCAGCGCGCCGCTGCTGGCGGCGCTGCTGATCGCCGCCTGCGGTGGCGTGCGGCTGGTGGTGATGGCTGAAGTGCTGGGCGCGGAGAATGGCGTGGGCTACGCGCTGGCCAACGCCCGCAGCACGTTCGACACCGCCGAACTGTTCGCCTGGGTCCTGCTGATCCTGGGCCTGGTGGCCTTGCTGGAGTTCGCCTTCCTGCAACCCTTGCAGCGCCGGCTGGGCCGCTGGATGGAGCCCAGCCATGCTTGAGATGCAATCCCTGTCGCTGCGCTACGGCGCGCAGACCGTGTTGCAGGACGTGAACCTGCGGCTGCGCCCGGGCGAACGGCTGGGGCTGATCGGCCCCAGCGGCGCGGGCAAGAGCAGTCTGTTGCGCCTGGCCGCCGGCTTGGCCCGCCCCAGCGGCGGCGCGCTGCGCAACGGCTTCCGGCATCCCGTGCTGATGTTCCAAGAGCCTCGGCTGCTGCCATGGCGCCACGCGCTGGACAACGTCGCCTTGCCGCTGCGCGCGGCCGGAAATACGCCTGCCCAGGCTCGCGCCCTGGCCGCGCAATGGCTGGGCCGCGTGGGGCTGGACGCCGCCATGCAGTCCTGGCCCGGCGAGCTGTCCGGCGGCATGGCACAGCGCGTCGCGTTGGCCCGCGCCCTGGCGCTGGCGCCTGACCTGTTGATGCTGGACGAGCCCTTCAGCGCGCTGGACCCGGCCTTGCGCGGCCAGCTCGCTGCCTGCTGCGGCGAGGAACTGGCCCGCAGCGGCGCGGCCTTGCTGTGCATCAGCCACGACCCCGCGGAACTGCTGGGGCTGGTCGACCGTTGCGTCATGGTGCATCGGGGGCGCGTCACGCCCATCGCATTGGAGGGGCCGGCGGAGTGTTCCGGCAACGGCCCGCCGGGCGGCACGCCCAAAACCGATGCGGAACGCCTGCGCGAACTACTGCTGGCCGCCGGCGGGCAGCCCTGATGCATGCGAGCCACTCGAACATGCGAGCCACTCGAACATGCGAGCCACTCGTACATGCGAGCCACTCGATTTCCTGTTTTCCGATAGCGGACTTTCCATGAATACCTATCCCTTTCTGCTCGTTCTGCACCTGTTCGCTGCCTTCGTCTTCGTCGGCACCGTGACCTTCGAGGTGCTGTTCCTGGAGCCCGTGCAAAAGCGCCTGCCCGCGGACGTGCGCCGCGCACTGGGCGGCCAGCTCGGCCCGCGCGTGCGCGCCGTGGTGCCTTGGGCGGTGGCGGTGTTGTACCTGGCTGGCCTGAGCATGGCCTGGCAGTACCGCGGCGCGCTTGCCAGCCCCGGCAGTTCGTCCTTCGGCCTGCTGCTGTCGATCAAGATCGCGCTCGCCGCCAGCGTGCTGGTCCACGTGATCACGGCCATGACGCTGGCGCGGCGCCAGCGTTTGCACAGCGCGCTGCGCAGGCGCGTGCACATCAGCGTCTTCTGTCACATGGTCGGCATCGTCTTGCTGGCCAAAGCCATGTTCCATCTGTCCTGGTAACCCAGCCCATTCAGCTCTACGCGGAAGCATCCCCATGACGTCCCCCGTCCTGCGCCAACTGGCGTCCAGCCTCACTCTCAGCGCCCTCGGCCTGTCCACGGCCCTAGCCCAGGAAGCCGGCCAGCTGCGCGTGGCCCCGGCCAGCCAGGCCGTGCCCTCGCTGGCGCCCGTGGTCGTGTCCGGCCAATCCCTGACCCGCGCCCTCGATCCCGGCCCGCAGCAGGCCCAGACCGAATTGCAGACCGTGCCCGGCGGTACCAATCTGGCCCAGCCGCAGCAGGAAGTGCGCCTGATCACGCTGCGCGACGCGCTGGACTACCAGCCCGGCGTCATCGTGCAGGAATTCTTCGGCGGACTGGATCAGCCGCGTCTGAACATCCGCGGTTCGGGCATCCAGAGCAACCCCTTGAGCCGCGGCATCCTGCTGATGCAGGACAGTCTGCCGCTCAATGACGCCGACGGCTCCTTCATCATCAGCCTGCTGGAACCGCGCAACGCCGGCCTGGTCACCGTGCGGCGCGGCGCCAACGCGCTGTCGCCCGGCGCGACCACGCTGGGCGGGGAGGTCGACTTCCAGTCCCTGACCGGAACCCAGAGCGATGTCATCCGCCTGGGCAGCGGCAGCTTCGGCACCCGCAATCTCACGCTATCCAAGGGCTTCGAGGACGAGCGCCTGGACGGCCGCTTCAGCTTCGGCTATGACAAGTCCGACGGCTACCGCCACCATTCCTCGTCCGAACGCTCGAGCTTCCAGGGCAACCTGGGCTTTCGCCGCGGCACCTTCGAGAACCGTACTTACTTGTCCTACACGGACCTCAAGTTCGACATCCCCCAACCCGTGCCCAAGGCCCGCATGTACCAGGACCCGCGCAGCGTGCTGGGCG
This sequence comes from Achromobacter pestifer, assembly GCF_013267355.1. Lineage (NCBI taxonomy): Bacteria > Pseudomonadati > Pseudomonadota > Betaproteobacteria > Burkholderiales > Alcaligenaceae > Achromobacter > Achromobacter pestifer. The sequence continues at coordinate 1,224,074 of NZ_CP053985.1, read as the reverse complement.
ATGGCAATACGCCGCAAGACCTGGCCAACAACGTCTACAAGCGCGATCCGCATCGCGACACCAGCCAGTTCCGCATCGCCAACCGGAGCTACTGGGGCACGGACGCGCTCAACCAGACCGCAGGCATCTATTGGCAGCGCACCAACGATGACTTTACCAATCCGCAGGTCGCCAACGTGACGGATGGCGATACCTACGGCCTGGTTTGGCAATTGGCTGGCAAGGCTGGCAGCGTGGACTATCGCGTCGCGCTCGACTGGCAGCGCAGCGACATGGACCGCGATCTCTACGCCATACGCCCCGCCGATGGCCGCCGCCTGCAACGGTTCGGCGCCTATGACCTCAAGGCCGAGAACCGCAGCGCGCTGGTCGGCCTGGATTGGCATGTGACCGAGCAACTGAGCCTGGTCGGCGACCTGAAGTACACCCAGGCCGTGCGCGACGCCCGCGAACGCAATAGCGGCAAGACCCTGGACCAGGACTGGAACTACGCCACGCCGCGCCTGGGCATTATCTGGCAGCCTGCCGCCACCCAGCGTTGGTACGCCAACGTCAGCCGCAGCAACGAAGCCCCCACGTTTTGGGAAATCGTCAATGGCGAAGTGCCCGCGCCCATGAACCCCGCCACCGCGGTTACCTCCATGAGCAAGCTCGACCTGCAGCGCGCGCTGACCTATGAAGTCGGCGGAGACGGCACGTTCAATGTCGCCGGCCGGGATCTGAACTGGACCGTGTCCCTGTACCGCAGCAACGTCGAAGACGAACTGATGTCCGTCACCAACGCCAACGGTACGCCGGCAGGCACCTACAACTACGCCGGACGCACCCGCCACCAGGGTATCGAAGCCGGCATCAACGGCAGTCTGCCCTCGCCCGGCGAGGGGGTGTTCGATTACCGCATCGCCTATACCCTCAGTGATTTCCGCTTCCGCAGCGGCGAATACCAGGGCAACCGTATCGCCGGCGTGCCGCGCCACTTGCTCAGCGCGGAGGTGATGTACCGCCTGGGCGGCTGGCGTTTCGGCCCCAATCTGCGCTGGCTGATGAGCGACACCGAGACCAACCACGCCAATGCGCCGGGCACGCAACAGAACGCCTATGCCTTGCTGGGTTTCAAGGTCGCATACGAGCACGACGCGCATTGGAGCGGATACGTGCAGGCCGACAACCTGACGGACAAGACCTATGCCAGCAGCTATGCCATCCGCAATACGGCCACGCCCGCCATGCCGATCTTCCTGCCTGGCAACGGCAGGTCATTCAGCGCAGGCGTAGCGTATAGGTTCTGAGCGCAACGCTACCCGCCCGCGCATCCGATCAACGCGGAACGCGCGCTGTCGAAGTTGCGGCACTCGGACTTCAGCCATTCGGAAAAGATCCGGGTGCGGCGCTCTTCAGGCCGGCGCGACAGCAGCACATAGCGCGCCGGCGCGGGCGCGTGCTTGCCGAACACGTCGACCAGCCGCCCGCTGCGGATCTCGTCGTGGACCATGGCGCTGCGCCCGATCGCCACGCCTTGGTGATTCAGCGCGGCGCCGATGGCCAGGCTGGCCAGATTGAACTGCGGCCCCTCCAGATGACGGATCCAGCCCGGCCGGTGCGCTTGCATCCAGGTGCGCCATTCGATGAACTCCGCGGCCCCGACCCAGGGCGATGCATCGTGCAGGAACTCGACGCCATCGAGCGACTTGCCCGCGCGAAACGCCGGGTGCGCGGCCAGGTATTCGGGCGTCGCGACCACCAGCAGATACTCGTCCAGCAAGGCGTCCGCCTGCAAATGGCTGTAGTGAGCCGGGTCGTAACGGATGGCGATGTCTATGTCTTCTTCCTCCATCAGCTTGCGGTCCAGCAGCTGGAACTCCGCCTTCAGCCGCACCGACACGTCCGGCTGCAAACGATGGAATTCCGTCAGGCGCGGCATCAGCCACTGCAGCGCGAACGAGGGCAGGCAATTGACCTGCAGCGCTGACGCCGGCAAGCCCAGCCGCTCGATTTCCTGCTGGATGTCGCCCAGCGCGCGGCTGACCGTCGTGTACAGCGACTCGCCCTTGGGCGTGAACTTCAGCCCGCGTTGCTGGCGCACAAACAGCAGATAGCCCAGGCGGTCTTCCAGCTGGCGGATCTGCTGGCTCACCGCGCTTTGCGTGAGGTTCATGGCCGCCGCCGCCCGGGTGAAGCTGAGATGGCGGCCGGCCATGTCAAAACAGCGCAGGGCGCCCAGGAGCGTCGAGTCGAAATGGGCTGGCATAAGTCTAGCTAATGGCTGAGTTAGAAATGATCGCTATTCTTGCATGCCCACGGAATCTACGATTTGCGCCGAACCATCAACCCGCAAGTCCATGATGACCGAAAATTTCGATCCCCAGCTATTAGAAAATCTTCAATCAAGAAAGCCTTTGCTATGGCTCAACCCCGCTAGGGGCGGGCCGTTGCCCGGATCCGCGCCGTCCCTGACCCTGATCGACGAAGCGCAAAACCGCCTGGTGCGTTGTGCGCCGCTGTTGGCCGCGCTGTTTCCCGAGCTTGCCACGTCGGGCGGACATATCGAGTCCCGGCTGATGCCCGCCAGGCCGCTGCAGCAGGCGCTGGGAGCTGGTGCCGCGTCCGGCAACTGGTATCTCAAGCGTGATGACGAACTGCCCGTGGCCGGGTCCATCAAGGCGCGTGGCGGCTTTCATGAGGTGCTGGCCATTGCGGAATCGATCGCGCTTGAGCACGGCCTGCTGACGGACGCGGCGACAGACAGGCGCATCCTGGCGACGCCGCAGGCCCGCGCGCTATTCAGCCAGTATGCCGTGACCGTGGGTAGCACCGGCAACCTGGGCATGAGCATCGGCGTCATGGCGGCCGCGCTGGGATTCGATGCCGTCGTCCACATGTCCGCCGATGCGAAGGAATGGAAGAAGGACCGGCTGCGCAAGCGCGGCGTGCGCGTGGTGGAACATGCCGGCGACTACGCCGAGGCCGTCGCGGCCGGGCGGGCGCAGGCGCTGGCCGCGCCCCGCAGCCACTTCGTCGACGACGAGCAGTCCGAGCTGCTGTTCTTCGGCTATGCCGCCGCGGCCCGCGGACTGGCACGGCAATTGGCCGAGGCGGGGCGCGTGGTCGACGCGGCACACCCTCTGTTCGTGTACATCCCCTGCGGCGTCGGCGGCGCGCCCGGCGGCATCAGCCATGGCTTGAAGGCCCTGTTCGGCCCCCATGTGCATTGCTTCTTCGCCGAGCCCGTCGCGTCGCCGTGCTTTCTGGTGCAGCTGGCATCGGGAGCGGACACGCCCGTGTCGGTGTACGACGTGGGCCTGGACAACCGCACCGAAGCCGACGGCCTGGCCGTCGGGCAGGCATCCGAACTGGTGGCATCGCTGATGAGGCCGCAGCTTGGGGGCATCTTCACCGTGTCGGATGACGAGCTCTACCTGAACCTGCTCGCGCTGAAAGAGACCTTGGGTGTCGAGGTCGAACCGTCGGCCGCCGCCGCTGTCTCGGGGCCGGGCTGGCTGGACGGTTCAGCCGCGGGACGCGCGTATGCGCAGGGCATCGACATGACCGCGGCGACGCACGTCATCTGGGCCACCGGCGGATCGCTGGTGCCCCCCGAAGCGCTGCGCGGCTTCCAGGACCACGCCAGGCAACTCAGCCAGCGTCGCGCGGCATAAGCCGCGCCACTAAAAACTAAATACCAAGGAGAAAACCCGTGAGCGGAAGTGCAACCATCCCCGCCGGGCGCGCAGCGCGCCCGGACCAGCAAGTCTTTGAAGACGCGACCTACAGAAAGGTCGCGCTGCGGTTCATTCCCTTTCTGATGCTCTGCTATGTGGTCGCGTACCTGGACCGCATCAACATCGGCATCGCCAAGCTGAACATGCTGACCGACCTGCAGTTCAGCGAGGCCGCCTATGGCCTGGGCGCGGGATTGTTCTTCATCGGCTACATGTTGTTCGAGGTGCCCAGCAACCTGATCATGCACCGCGTCGGCGCGCGCCTGTGGATCGCGCGGATCATGATTTCCTGGGGCATCCTGTCGGGCATCATGGCCTTCGTCACCGCGCCCTGGCAGTTCTACACGGTGCGCTTTCTGCTGGGCGTGGCCGAGGCCGGGTTCTACCCGGGCGTGATCCTCTATCTGACCTACTGGTTTCCCAACCGCCGCCGCGCCAAAATGACGGCCATCTTCCAGGCCGGCATCCCGGTGGCGGGCCTGATCGGCAACCCGCTGTCGGGTTGGATCATGGAGCGATTCCATCTGGTCGGCGGACACCCCGGCTGGCAATGGCTGTTCGTGCTGGAAGCGCTGCCCACCATTCCGTTGGCCGTCGGGGTGCTGCTGATCCTGACCAACCGCGTCCAGGATGCCGCCTGGCTCACGCAGGAACAGCGCAAGCTGATCGAGCGCGACATCGCCGCGGACAACGCGGGCCGCGAGCACATGCCTCTGCTGCAGGCGCTGCGCGACGCGCGCATCTGGAAGATCGTCGCCATGACCTTTCCGGCGATGATGGCGCTGTACACGCTGGGCTTCTATCTGCCCACGCTGATCAAGGACGCGGGCGCCGAGGGCGGCTTGCGCATCGGTCTGTTGAGCGCCATTCCCTATCTGGTCGCGATGGTGGCCATGATTCTGGTCGGGCGCAGCTCGGACCTGCGTCGGGAACGCCGCTGGCATCTGGTCTTCATCCTGGTGCTGGGCGCGGCGGGACTGGTCGCAAGCGTGTCCGCGGGCACCAACCTGACGCTGGCCGTCATCTCATTGTCGGTGGCCGCCGCCGGCATCATCAGCTTCTCTCCCATCATGTGGACGCTGCCCACCGCCTTCCTGGGCGGGGCCACCGCAGCTGCGTCGATCGGCATCATCAACAGCCTGGCCAATCTGGGCGGCTTCGTCAGCCCCTACCTGATCGGCTGGATCCGCGACATCTATCACAGCACCGCGCCTGCCATCTACATCATCGCGGCTTCGCTCCTGGTCAGCGCCATGATTGCGCTGAGCTTCGACCCCAAGAAAGTCAATCGCTGAAGGCAAGGGACACGCCATGGCAAACATCAAAGCCACTGCGCCGCGACTCGCCGTCGCCGGCCTGATCCATGAAACCAATACCTATGCCGCCGAGGTCGCCGGCCAGACGCCGTTGCGCGCATTTGAGCAATACGGCAAGGACGAGATACTGCAAGCCTTCGACAAGTCGAATCACCAGGTCGGCGGCTTCATCGAAGGCGCCAGGCAGACGGGCGCCGAACTGATCTACACCTTCGTCGGCCAGGCCACGCCCTCGGGCACGATCGAGGCCCAGGCCTATGCCGACATGAAGCGCAGAATCCTGGACGGCATCCACGCAGCCTTGCCGGTCGACGGAGTGCTGCTGGCGCTGCACGGCGCTGGCGTCGCCGACGGCATCGAGGACATCGAAGGGGATCTGTGCCTGGCGGTCCGCCGGCTGGTTGGCGCCGATGTTCCCATCGCCGCCGTCTATGACCTGCATGGCAACATGACCGAGGCCATGCGGCGGGCGTGCGATCTGACCTTGCCTTGCAAGCTGTATCCGCATACCGACTTTCACGACCGCGCAGTCGAGGCGGTGGCGCTGTTGCTCGAGATTATCGGCGGCCAGCTCAAGCCGGTAACCGTCATGCGCAGCCTACCCATGCTGCCTTACATCGTCACGACGCAGGAAGGCTTTATTCCCGCCGAGGTCAATGCCGTATGCGCCAAGCTGGCGGCGCTGCCGGGTGTCATCGACTGTTCTTGGTTCCACGGCTTTCCCTACGCGGATATCGCGGCGCCATGTCCGGCCGTGGTCTGCACTACCGCGGGCGACCAGGCGCTGGCCGAGCGCTGCGCGGACGAAGTCGCGCAATGGATCTGGGCGCACCGGGATGCGTTCCGGCCGTCGTTGCCGAGTCCGGACCAGGGCGTCGCCACGGCGTTGTCCGCCGCGCGCGGGCCGATCGTCGTCAACGAGTATGCTGACAACCCCGGCGGCGGTACGCCCGGCGACGGCACCTACCTGTTGCGCGCCGTTCTGGACGCCAAACCCGCACCCGGAACCTGCTGCTTCGCTTCCATCAACGATGCGTCTGTCGTCGAGCAGGCCCGCCAGGCTGGCGTCGGTGCGACCATCAGCGTGTCGCTGGGCGCCAAGCAGGGCCGCTTCCAGGGTCAGCCGCTGCGGGTACAGGCCTATGTAAAAGCCATCACCGACGGCCGCTTCGTCAATCGCGCGGGCTCGATGTTCGAAGGCGTGCGCTTCGACCTCGGCGCCATGTGCCGCCTGGTCATCCAGGGCGTGGACGTGATCGTCGCCTCGCGCGCCGAACAGATCTACGACGAGGAGCCATTCTTCCTGCACGGCATCGACGTGACCGCGTACAAGCTGATCGCCATCAAGGGCGCCAACCATTTCCGCGCGGGCTATCGCCGGCTTGCGGCGCAGATCATCTCTGTCGATAGCGTGGGCTTGAGCACTGCCGACATCACCTCGTTCCCGCGGGAACGGCTGGTAGGCGAATACTGGCCGCTGGCGGACATCGCCGACTACGCGCCGTATACCAGCGCGTAGCGGCTTTGAACGAAGCCGAAAGGATAGGCCACGGTCGCTGCGTGCCGCAGGGCGACGTCCGCCGCCAATTCGCCGAACAGGCGGCGCCCGCCGCCGATCAGCGCGGGGATCACCGTGATGGTGATGTCGCTCAGCAAGCCAGCCTGGATAAAGGACTGCACCGTCTTGCCGCCGTCGATGTACAGGCTCTTGCAGCCGTCCGCGCCGGCGCGTTCCAGCAATTCCCCCAGCGAGCCGCCGTGCAGCCGTACCGAAGCGGGCGCGCTCGCTGGCAGGCTGGCCATGCTGCGGCTCAGCACGTAGACCGGCATGCTGCCGTAGGGCCATTCCGGAAACGAGGCGACCTTCTCGAACGTGGCGCGGCCCATCACCAACGCATCCACGGTCTTCATGTACGCGCCATAGCCGCAGTCCTCGCCGGCGGGCACGGTCTGGTTGGCGCTGTCCAGCCAGTCCAGGCTGCCATCCTCGCGGGAGATGTAGCCGTCCAGGCTGGTCGCGATGAATGATGAGCAGTGCAGTGCCATGGCGCGGAATCCTATCGGTTGCGTGAAGGCGAAGATGGTAGCGCGTTGCCCGTTCGTTGCCGTGGGCTAGGACGCAGGCTGGATTGCCTTTCCGTCGTCCGCGTGCCTATGATTCGGACGGTGTCCGCGCGGTTCACTTCCGGTCCCGCGGCTCAAGTAGGGAGGTCAAGCCCTGTTTGATCCGAGGCTGTGCAAGCGTACGAGCCTCCGTCCCGCTCAGTCGGAAGCCAGATACGCCTGTCCGCCCGGTTTCAGATAGGGCGCCAAGGTCTTGAACGGCACGCTGGCATGCGTGCCCAGGCAAACGCCCGCCGAGTGTCCGACTCCGGACACGGACAGGCTTAGCGCGCCGGGCGCCTGGACGCCCAGCGCCAGATAGTCGGGCCAGAGGTCCGCGCAGTCTTCCAGATTGGGGCGGTCCTCGGACTGCTGGGCTGCCGCTCCCGCCTTGACGGCCTGTTGCACCAGCCCGAGCAGGGCAGCACTCTTTTCCCCGCCAAAGCTGCGCTTGCCCGGCGCATACGCGTCGAACACGCGATTCCAGTCCAGGTACTCGCCGCGCAGCAGATCGTAGGTGTAGGGCTCGAAATGGTTGTAGGGATGGGCCCCGCCGCAGTCCAGGCTGCCCGATTCGGTCACCGTCATCAACGCGCGCGACAGCCAGGTGACTTTTACGTCCTCTTCATCGAACCCGCCCAGCGTGCCGGCGCCGGGATTGCTGCTGGTGTAGGCCGACGCCATGCAATCAAGCGCGCCCAGGCTCTTCTGCCAATGGCGCTGTTCCAGCAGATGGTTCGTGTGCTGCAGGACCTGCGCATCAGGATGCCGGCTCAGCCGCGGGTAAACGAACTTGGTGCGCGGGTCTTGCCACATGCGGTAGGCCACAGCGCTGTCGCCGATCTCCTTGCCCACGGGCCGGGCGTGTCCGGCCAGCTTCAACGTCTCGTAGGGCGCGCGGGCAGCGTCGATGCCCGCCTGGGCGTCGATATCGCCGAGATTGACTTGGTTGGCGCGAGCCTGCTTGCGGTCATTTTCCAGCTGCGCCGTGTCGTACTGGGCAACCTGTTTCAGATCGAAGCGGCGCTGCTTGCCAGTGCCCGTGTCGGTCCAGAGACCACGGTAGCCGTTGGCGTCGCGCGTGCCCTGCCAGGTCGCGGCTTGAACCGCTGGTTTGGACGCCGACGCGCCCTCCACGTAGGGTTTCGGTTCGAAGAGTTCCTTGGCCGTGCCTTGCAGGGGGATGTCCACGCCGTGCCTGGCGTAGAAGTAGCGGCCGGTCAATGCGCCGTCGGCCGCTGCTTCGGTGTCCAGTTCCAGCACGATGTCGCCGGCGCCTTGCAGGGTTCCGGTGTAGACGGTGCGGGGCGTGGCGCAGACCGGGGCGGCCGACAGGGACAGGACGGCCAGCGTAAGCGCGGTGCGGACGTTGCAATGCATACGGAACGGTGAGCGAAGCATCAGAGGGCCTGGGTTCCAAGGGGTGGAGTCGGCTGAATATACCGGAACTGTCAGCCCAGCAGCGCAGCCGCCTGGCCGTCCGCCAGCATCTGCTCGAACAGGTCATCGAGGCCGCTCGCCACCTCGCTGACCACCTCGAAATCCGGTTCGACGCCATGCACGACCTGACCGGATCTCCTGTCGATGGCGAGAAATTCGTAGTCTCCGTCCACGCTCATGAAGATCGGTACGTGGCGCGCCCAGAAGGCCTCGACCTCCTGCCGGTCGGCATCGCTCACGGCGGCTTCCAGGCTCATGCCGCGAAAGGCATCCCATCCAAAGGCGCTGCGGGTGGTTCCCGCATAGTCGGCCGCGCAGAGGAACCAGGCGTGTCGTCCCCGCTGCCCAATTGCGTGCACAAGGACAGGAACGCCGCGTGTTCAGTGCTGCCAGCCGGCGCAGCCATGGGCGCGGCGCCGGGCTCCGTGCGCAGTACCGTCCAGCCGCGCGCGCCAAGAAAGTCCAGGAAACGTTCGTGCAGGATGCTCATCAGGCCCGCCATGGCTATCGCGTTGCCGCGATGTTCACGCGCCGCAAGCGCGCATTCAAGGTTTGCGCCAACTCGCCCAATCCCACATCGCCGCAGCCGACCAGCGTCAGCTCCTGCAATCGGGGCAGTTGGTTCAGCACGCCGATGTCCGCAATCCGCTTGCAGTACTGAATATCCAGCCGCTCCAGGCCCTCAAGTGTGGCGACAGGACCTATCGCCTCCAGCGCAGTCTGGTTCTTCAGCCGCAAGGAGCGCAATCCGGCCAGTTGTTCGATACCGGACAGTGTCTTCAAGCCGCGTCCCGCCAGCAGGCCCAGCGACAGCAGCGGTAGTCCCGCGATGCGATCGAATATCGACGAATCGAACGGCACGTTCCAAAGGTTCAGCTCCTTGAGCGGAAGGCTCAAGGCGCGGTCCAGCAGCGTGCCGCGCCGGTCTGGAACCATCGACAGCGATATCAATGCCGGGAAGTCTTCCGGATCGAACCGCAACGTCGCTTCTATTGTCAGCGCTTCCAGCCTGGGCAGCGGGCCGGCCTGCCAGGTGTGGGTGCCGGGTTCGGGATGGAGGGAGAGATGGCGCAGGCTGGCCGGGAGCATGTCTGCGCGCAATCCTGTCAGGACGCTGCTTGAGACGGCGCCGGGACCGACGGACAGATGCACCAGCGATGGCAACCGGGCGATGAGTTCGGGCAGCTCGCGCAGCGGGTCGCCATGAGGCGTCCATAGATGCGCGGCTTCGATCGAGGCCAGGATGGTCTCATCCGGCGGGGCGTCGTGGAACACGATGCGTTCATCCGGGCCTGGGAATTGCGAGCGCTGGCGACTGTGCATGACGCGCCAGGTCTGCGCGGGGGCAGGGCGAGGGATCGAAAACGGGATGAAGGACATGCGGCTTTCCAACGGATCCTTGGCATGTCAGTTTACGGTGTGGATCTTGCGGGGAGCGGGTGTCGCGCGAGGGCTGGCATGGTGCAGCCTTTCGTAACTTGATAGCCAATAACTTAGTGGTTACATTGAGGGCGGAGATAACCATGACCACCACCCCAACGTCCGAATTCCGCCTGCTGGGCGACCACGCCGCCCTGGATCTGATCAACACCATCGAACAATCCGACGACGGTCCTCGCGACCGTCTGCAATCGGACGACGACGTGCGGGCCTGGCTGCAAGCTTCGGGCTTTGCGCCCGCCCAGCGCAAGGCGCCCAGGGGCCTGCTCGAATCCGCGCGAGCCTTGCGCGAGACCGTGCGCGCGTTGGTCGCGCAAAGAAAGGGGGGATTGCCGCTCAAGCTCAATGCGCTCAACCAGGCGCTCGCAGCCGGCGGCAGCCACCTCGAGGTGGCCATTGTGGCGGGTGCGCCCGGCCTGGCGCGCCGCTATGAGGCGGCTACGCCTGATCAATGGCTGCTTCCCGCCGCGGAGGCGGCCGCCGATTTGCTCGTGCATGGGGATTTCGACCTGGTGCGCAAATGCGAGAGCCCGATCTGTTCCCTCTGGTTCTATGACCGCACGCGATCCCATCGCCGGAGGTGGTGCAGCATGGCGCTGTGCGGCAACCGCCACAAAGTGGCGGCCTTTCGCCAGAGAGAAGCCCAGGACGCGGCCTCCTGAGTTCTGCTTCGCCCATCCGTCCGGCCGCTCTGGCCGGATTTTTTTGGATGCACCTCTCCCGGTCATAGCTTTCATCTATTTTGGTAACCAGTAAAAAGTAAATTGACAGGTTACTTAAAACGAAGAAGAATGGCTTCCACAGCCAGTAGGAATTTGGCCATTGATCCAGTCCTTGAACCCGGAGATCGTCATGTCCAGCATCCCTGAAAACCAGATCCAAACGCGTCGCTTGCAAGCCGACGGTCTGGATTTTTTCTATCGCGTGGCGGGCGATCCCGACGCGCCCGTGCTGCTGCTTCTGCACGGTTTTCCCAGTTCCTCGCATCAATTCCGCAACCTGATCCCGATTCTGGCGACGCGCTTTCACGTGATTGCCCCGGACCTGCCCGGCTTCGGCTTCACCGAAGTGCCCGAGGGGCGCCGTTACCGGTACACGTTTGACGACCTGGCCGTGTCGCTCGGCGCGTTCGTCGATGCGCTGGGTCTCGAACGCTATGCGCTGTACGTTTTCGACTACGGGGCACCCACCGGGCTGCGCCTGGCGCTGGCCCACCCTGAGCGGGTGACCGGCCTGGTCTCGCAGAATGGCAACGCGTATCTCGAGGGTCTGGGGGATGCCTGGGCGCCAGTCCGCGCCTACTGGGCAGAGCCGACTGCCGCCAACCGGCAGGTCATCGCGGATGCCGTGCTGAATCTGGAGGGAACGAAGTGGCAGTACGTGCATGGCGTCGCCAATCCGGACGACGTGGCTCCGGAAAGCTACACGCTCGATGCCGCGCTGCTTGAACGGCCGGGCAACAAGGAAATCCAACTCGATCTGTTTCTGGACTACGCCAACAACCTGAAGCGGTATCCGGAATTCCAGGCGTTTTTCCGCGCGGCGAAAGTGCCGACGCTCGCCATCTGGGGGCGCCACGATCCGTTCTTCATTCCGCCCGGCGCCGAGGCGTTCAAGCGGGACAATCCGGACGCGCAGGTTGAGTTGTTGGATACCGGGCACTTTGCGCTCGAGACGCATGCGGGATACATCGGTCGCCGGATTATCGAGGTGTTGGCGCCTTGAACGATTCATGAAAGGCCGCCAAGTGTGGCCTTTCATGACGCGTCCCTCTTGGCGCCCGCCGCGCAAACCACCGCAGCCGACGGATTCAGGCTAAAGTGGCCCGTTCATTTGGCTCGAGGATGGTTTGGGCATGTCCGGCGAAAGCACGCTTCTTGATGACAGCGCGGTGTACAGAACCCTGCTGGAGTCGACCAAGGCGATTCCTTGGAAGATCGATTGGGCCACGATGAAGTTCGCCTATATCGGCCCCCAGATCGAGGCGTTGCTGGGCTGGAACGCTGAAAGCTGGGTGAGCGTGGAGGACTGGGCCATGCGCATGCATCCAGAGGATCGTGAGTATGTGGTGAATTTCTGCGTCAGCCAGTCCCAGGCTGGCGTCGACCACGAGGCTGACTACCGGGCGCTGACCAAGGACAATGGTTACGTATGGATTCGCGACGTTGTACACGTCGTGCGCAATGACAGTGGCGAAGTTCAAGCGCTGATCGGCTTCATGTTCGACATCACCGAACGCAAGAAGACCGAGGAAAAGCTGTTGAGCCTGCAAAAGGAATTGGAGGTCCTATCCTTCAAGGATGGCTTGACCAATATTGCCAACCGACGCCGCTTCGATACTGGCTTTGAATTGGAGTGGGAGCGCGCGCGCAGCGAACGCCAACCCCTGTCCGTATTGTTGTTCGACGTCGATTTTTTCAAGCAGTACAACGATTTATATGGTCACACCCAGGGCGACCTGTGCCTGGTGGATATTGCCCAGACCTTGAGTCTGGCGCTGGACGGCCCACGCGATCTGGTTGCGCGATATGGGGGGGAAGAGTTTGTTGTGCTGCTGCCCGAAGCCGATGCCGAAGTCGCGCGAAAGGTCGCTGAACGCTGCCAGCGATTACTCCAGAAGAAGGCTATCGTGCATGCGTTGTCACCGCACGGCAGGCGCGTCACTGTCAGCATCGGAGCAGGCACGATGATGCCTGGCGGGCAGGCGGACCGTGCCGGTTTCATAAGAGCCGTGGACCAGCAGCTATATGCGGCCAAGAACAACGGGCGGGACCGCATTGAGCATGTGCAGTTGGAGGCCTGAGCGCGCTGAGGCGGCCTATCCCTCTGGAAATTCATGGTCGACGGCGTAGGCGATCCACGTTGACCTCGGTGTCGACGGGCTTGCCGTCAGGGCGCCAGAACCTTTTTCATTGATGGCGCGGGATGCAGCAGGTATTTCTCTCGCTCATAGAACGGTATGGCATCAGGGCGCGCATCAAGAAACACCGCGGTCATGCCGCGGGCACGGGCATCTCTCTCGGCATATTCCATCAAGGCGCGGCCTGCGCCGCTTCCGCGCACCGCCCCATCCACAACGAGGTCATCGACATGCAGGTGCGCCCCACGCGCCAGCGTACGGACGGGTCTCATGCCTATCACGCCAATGATCTTCCCGTCACGGAAGGCGGCCGCCAGCTCGTAGCCCGAAAATGATTGCCGACGGGCCCGCTCGAGGAACTCTGCCTCGTCAAGAGAGCGGAGTTGCGCGATGACAGGGTATGCGTGGCTCCATTCAGCCGGGGTCAGTCGCCTGATTTCCAGGCCAGTGTGGGGGACTGCGGTCATTGCTTTAGAGATCCTGGTGCGAAACACTGAGATTGTGCATGAGGAGCATTGTGGCGGGTTCAACGAATTGAATGTTCGATTGCTCGCCTCGGAGCACGGCAATAGATTGTTTTTTCAGTCGACAGGCAAAAAGGTTCTTGCCTAAAAATCATCGACTTTTTGAAATTGCATCACTCATGTATTTATTCAGATCGCGAAAATCCTGCACCGTCCAAGCGTGCGACGCCAGCTTCACGCCATTCTGCCGCAAAGTTCTTGGAATCAAGTCTCCATTTGGACGAAGTATTACCGACGAAACAATAACGCCCGGGTAATCATTGAGTCGCTTTTTGAAGGCGGCGGTGGTCAGATCAGGTGTGGGGGGATTGCTTTTCTTGGCCAAAGGTCCCGTCGCTTTGAGATCTGCTCCGTGGCACATGGCACATCGCTGTGTAAAGAGATTCTTCCCGTTGATATTTTGCGCAAAGGATGGCGATGTTTGGGCTAGCGCCACCACCACTAGCGAAGCGCTGCATAATGCTCTTACGTTCATTTGGTCTTATTGCGTAAATAGTCGTGGCCTAGGCGGCTTCCTGCTTTGCAATGCGCGTGCGCCGCAGTTCGACCACCTGCTCCGCGCCAACGGCGCGAGCGCGCAACTGGCCGCAGCCGCCGTCCACGTCCTGCCCGGCGCTATTCCTCACCTTGGTCAGCACGCCACGGCTTTGCAGGGAGCCGACGATCTCGCGGATGCGCTCGGTATCGGGGCGCTGGTAGTCGTCACCTTCGAGGCTATTGAAGGGAATGACGTTGAGCACGCCGTACTTGCCCTTGAGCAGACGCACGACGGCATCGAGTTCGTCGTCGCCGTCGTTGATGCCCTTGAGCAGCGTCCATTGATACTGGATCGGGTAGTCGGTGTCGCGAGCGTATCTCTCGCCCAGTTCGATCAGTTCTTCCGGCGTGATTTTCGGCGCGCGTGGCAGCAGGTGGGCGCGCAATTCGGCCTTGGTCGTGTGCAGCGACAGCGCCAGCGCGGGCTTGACGCGCTGTTGCGGCAGGGCTTCGAACACGCGCGGGTCGCCCACGGTGGAGAACACGAGATTCTTGTGGCCGATATTGCCTTCGGTGCCGAGCAGGTCGATGGCTTCGAGCACGTTGTCGAGGTTGTGCGCCGGTTCGCCCATGCCCATGAAGACCACTTTCTTCACCGCGCGCAGACGCCGCGCCAGCACGACTTGGGCTAGGATTTCCATGCTCGTGACCTGGCGGATCAGGCCGCTCTTGCCGGTCATGCAGAAGCGGCAGCCGACCGCGCAGCCGACTTGGGTCGAGACGCAAAGTCCATCGCGCGGCAACAGCACGCTTTCCACCATCTGCCCGTCGGCGAGTTCGACCAGCAAGCGCGAGCCGTCGTTGCCGGCGTGTTCGGAGCAGACGCGGGCGAGGGCGTCCAGCTCTGCGGTCAAGGCGGGCACGGCATCGCGCAGCGCGAGAGGCAGAAAGTGCTCGGCGCTCCGCCGTCGCGTGCCGGTGTCGAGCGCTTGCCCTTGCAGCCAGACGCGCATGACCCGGCCACGATGGACGGGCAGGGCGCCGAGAGCGGCGAGGCGTTGGTCGAAGTCGGAGTAGCGCATGGGGGGCGAATTTTACCCTGCCCCTGGAACGGGCTGTCGGAGCGTAGAGGGTCTCGTTGGCGACTACGGCCGGGATTTCTAAGGTCGATACCTGCCGCATGGTGTCTTATCGGCCAATACGCGCATTTATTCTTGGCAGACTGGCAGCATATGATTGCTGCCACATAAATATCGTCAGGAGTAAGCCCGTTCATGCATATCGAAGAACGCATCCACATCGCAGTGCCTCCCGGGGTCATCGACCACATTTGGAGCGAAGTCGACCGATGGCACCTTTGGGACCCGGACACTAAGCAAGCCCAATTGAACGGGCCATTCGTAGTTGGAACAAGGGGCCGGATAGTTCCCCGCAAGGGTATGGGCGTGCCCATGGTCGTCACAGAGCGCTCCGAGGGCCGATCGTTCACCGTAGAGGGCTACATCCCACTGTTCCGCATGCACTTCGAGCACACGGTTTCGCCGGTGGCTGGCGGCTCGGAAGTCGCTCATCGCGTGTGGTTCTCTGGCGCCCTTGCGGTTCTCTTCGGGCCACGCGTTGCCAAGCAGATTCGGGAGGGGCTTCCTCAAACCATGCAATCACTTAAAGCATATGCCGAGCGACGCCAAGCGCCTCGTCAATAGTCATGGGATGGAAAGCGAGCATTTCGTATGACCGCTACTGTTGCGACGCAGTCGTAAACCTTTGTCGGGTGCGAGTCCGCTAGGGGCCGAAAACCGTCATCACTTACGTGAATGCCACTCGTAGTTCCATCCTGAATTCTGGCGGGCGTTTTTGATTGGAGGTTGTCCTCCCGTATGCTCCCTCCACTAAGGGCGGCCCAAGAAAAATGGACTGGCCGCCCTGATAGGGCGGCCAGTTTGGTTTGGCGGGCTGGCGTTAAACCAGCCCGGGATATGGCGTCAGCTTCACGCTTCTTAGCCCGCCATCACCCTGGAGCCGTATATGGAAGCGTCTCGACGCCTACAATCCTAGTTGCCGCTTTTCGGCCTCGCTAAGTGCCGTGCAATAGGGGCCGTCCGCAACGCCGCCGGCAACGTAGGACCGACTTACACCAGCTGCGGGTTCGCCGGCTGCCGTCTCGAACGTGAAACCACATTTCGACAATCCTGACGTTGTTCTAAATGCGACCTGATATTCCGGTTCTTTTGGAACGAAGGTTACCTGCACCCTGCAATTTACTAGTTCTATCGAACTGACCGTCATGGCCCAACCAAAGACAGTGAGGGGTTTTCCTCGTTCCACCGTAAATGTGCTCAGGTCTCCCGGTTGCAGTCCAATGTATCGTTCACGCCGCCCGCGGTTTTCGATGGCAATGCCAATACTGGCGGCCGGCGCGTTGGCGCCTTGCAAGAACTGAGTCCCATCGCAGGTGAGTGATTCGACAAACTTGCCCGCTGCTACTCCATGTGCCGACAGATTTGAAAACCGAATGGTAGAAACTGCATCGGATGGGCCAGAATAATCACTCACGATCTTCACGGACGAACATCCCGACAACAGACCTCCAACAAGAAAAAGCAGCAACAACTTCGAGTTGGCCATTGGAATATGAACAAGTTGACTTAGGTGCCGCGAATTTTGGAGGTGGGCAATAAATGTGTCAATGCCATCAATCACTGATTGCACACGGAAAGCGCCTTCCGACAAAGGGCTGGCTCCCGAGCTATATTTACGCCCGCAGTCGTTCCCTTCCAAAATTGGCGAACCTCCGCTTCGAAATCACCCTACTGAGTAAATCCATGCGTTTCTTGCGTGCACCGTTGGCTTGCCTTGTTTCAATCGCCGCCGGCCTTACGCCGCTGCAGGCGCAGCATGCACCCGGCACGCCTGCCCCGCATTTGGCCAAGGCAGATGAATCCGTCCAGATCGCCCAAGGTCGTGTCACGCTGACGCAACCGGCGGGGTGGCAGAGCATTTCGGCAGGCGAGGCGGCGCCGGGACTCTGGGTTTCGCTGTTCTTCGCGCCTCGCTTGCCCAATGGCGCCGTGGCGCAATGCACCATTCTTGTCGATACGCGGCCATGGACAAAGGGCAGCAACGTCGTGCCACCGGAGATGCGGCAAAAGGCGCAATGGTCCACCGAGGATTGGAAGCGCCATTTTCACGGCCCTTTTGAATCGGTGGATATTTTGCAGACCAAGGCATGGTCGGCTTCCGGCATGCGAGTGCAGCAAGTGTCGATGACCGCGAGCGCGCGCAAATGGAACGACAATACGCCGCGACACGTAAAGATAGAAGAGCGAAGCTATTTGTCCGCCGACGGCGCCGTGCAAGTGAACTGCGCAGCGCGAACCCCGGATCCGGCCGCCGTCTCCTCCGTTTACCGCAGCAGCCGGGCTGATTTCACCAAGGTTTTTGATAGTGTGCACGTCCAGTTGGGTTTGTCCGCAAGCAGCGGGTCCGCCGCGGCCGGAAAGGAACGCGAGGGCCATACCCTATATATATTCCCAAGCGGAGCGCAGGGCGTGTGGATTCCAACCGGTTGGCGGGTGAGCGAAGCGCCGGCCCAGCCTTCGACGATGTCGCTCAGGCTTCTCGCGCCGAGCAACGAGCAAGGCGAACCCGTCAATTGCCTGATCAATCTAATCGACGCCGCCGGTCGCTTGGTATTGAATGCCGGAGAACACGCGCCGCTCTGGGCGGAAGCCACTTGGCGCGACTGGTTGAAGTCCTCCAGCGAAGCCCTTGAATTCCTGGAGCGCAGTGGCGTCAACATCGCCAACCAAGCCGCGCAACGCGCCGTCTACAAATTCGATGGGACCCATGCCGTATTCAAGTACAACGTGGCGCAGACCCGAATGCACCTAACACCGTCGCACGTTTGGATGCTGACTTGCGTCGCGAGCGGCCAAACCGCCGAGCAAGCGGCGGCCCTGTATAAACGGTCTTTGCCCGCCATGGACGGAATCATGGGAAGTTTCTACGCGGACTAGGCGAGCCAGATACTTGCGGCCTCCGGCGCCGCAGCCCTTCCATCACCCGCAGGGGATAGCCCATGGCAAGAAATGGGCCGGTAGCGGGCCTCCAGATGAGTCCGCTACCGGCCAGAAGCGGTCAAGCGAGAGCGGCCAGGGTCAGTAGCCCGGCAGCCATTGCTCCCTCTGAATCTCCTCGATATTTCCTTGAGCGAGATGGCGCCATAATTCGAGAATCTTCTTCGCGGGAACACCATCCATGTGTCGTTCTCCTCCTGTTTCGAGATTCTCGAATATGACATAGCCACCTCGCAAAACAGACAGACACCACTCTGACTCATGAGTGACAGCGACGGAGCTATGCTCAGTGTCTTCTGGTCGAGTTTCCAGTTCGCGGAGCAATGCGAGGAAATCTGAGTCGGCTTCGCCGGGCTCCATGCCGCCGTATCGGTGGGTCAGATGAAATGCCATGGTCACAATATTGGGAATTTGATTTGCTTTGGCGGACTGGCTTTAAACCCGCTTGGGATATGGCGTCAGTTTCACGCCACCAATCCTGTCAACCCTACGCATACCGCTTTGCACCCGCCACGCAAACCACCGCTGCCAGCGTCACGATCAGCATCGTCCAGCTGACATTTTCATGCAGCAGCAGCGCCGCCAACCCCAGCCCCATGAACGGCTGGAACAGCTGCAACTGCCCCACAGCGGCAATCCCGCCCTGCGCCAGCCCGCGATACCAGAACACGAATCCGATAAGCATGCTGAACAGCGACACGTAGGCCAGGCCTATCCAGGCTGAGGTGGAGACGTTGTCGAACGTGGCGGGCATGGTCAGCAGCGCAATGGGCAGCATGACGGGCAAGGACAGCACCAGCGCCCAACTGATGACTTGCCAGCCGCCCAGCTTGCGGGAGAGCTTGGCGCCTTCGGCGTAGCCCAGGCCGCAGACGATGATGGAGGCGAGCATGAGCAGGTCGCCGGTGGGCGAGGCTTCCAGGCCACCCCAGGCGGCGTAGCCCGCAACGCAGGCGGCGCCGACGATGGAGAACATCCAGAACGGCGGGCGCGGGCGTTCGCCGCCGCGTATCACGGCGAAGATGGCGGTGCTGAGCGGGAGCAGGCCGAGGAAGACGATGGAGTGGGCCGAGGTCACATGCTGCAAGGCCAGCGCCGTCAGCAGGGGAAAGCCGACGACCACGCCCAGTGCAGTCAGCGCCAGAGAGGGGGTGTCGGACAGGGAAGGCCGACGTTGGCGCAGCAGCATCAGCAGGGCCAGGCCCAGCAGGCCTGCGATGGCGGCTCGCGCGCAGGTCAGGAAGATGGGATCGAGGTCCGCCACGGCGACTCTGGTGGCGGGCAGGGATCCCGCAAAGATCACGACACCGATAAAACCGTTGACCCAGCCGCTAGTGGCCTTTTGCATCTGAAGCTCCTTGATACCGAGCTTCAGTACAGCACGGCGGCTGTGCGTGGTCCATGCACAATCCAGTACAATTTTACGGAACTGTTATGTATTAAAAGCCAGTACAGCGGAGGATTCCATGGCGCGTGACGGCACCCTCATCAAGAAGGTCATGAGCGAGATCCAGGCGCGGATCGCGGCGCGCGCGGCCTTGCCCGGCGCCCGGCTGCCGTCGGTGAGAGTGCAGGCCAAGGCGCTGGACGTGTCGGTGTCCACGGTGGTGGAGGCCTACGAACGGCTGGCGGCCGAGGGCGTGCTGGTGTCGCGTCCCGGTTCGGGGTTTTACGTGGCGGGGCAGGTGGCGCCGTTGGCGCTGACCGAGATTGGGCCGAAGCTGGACCGCGAAGTCGATCCGCTGTGGGTATCGCGCCAGTCGCTGGCGGCCGACGCGGATAGCTTGCGGCCGGGTTGCGGCTGGCTGCCGGTCAGCTGGATGTATGAGGACGGGCTGCGGCGCGCCATGCGCGGCATGGCGCGGGCCGAGACCGCGGAACTGACCGAGTATGGAACGCCCTTGGGCCACGCGCCCTTGAGGCAGCTGCTGGCGCGGCGGATGGCGGGGATGGGGATAGAGGCCGGGCCCGAGCAGATCATGCTGACCGATTCGGGGACTCAGTCCATCGACCTGATCCTGCGCTTTCTGCTGGAACCGGGGGACACGGTGCTGGTGGACGATCCCTGTTACTTCAATTTCCATGCGCTGTTGAAGGCGCATCGCGTCAAGGCGGTGGGAGTGCCGTATACGCCGAACGGTCCGGATGTGCGGGCGTTCGAGGTGGCGTTGCGCGAGCACTCTCCGCGGCTCTACATCACGAATTCGGGCATCCACAATCCTACGGGCGCCACCCTGTCGCCCTTGGTCGCGCACCGCCTGCTGAAGCTGGCGGACGATTCCGAGCTGGTGATCGTCGAGGACGACATCTTCGCGGACTTCGAGAACACGCCCGCGCCGCGCCTGGCCGCGTTCGACGGGCTGTCGCGGGTCATACACATCGGCAGCTTCTCGAAGACGGTGTCGGCGTCGGTGCGCTGCGGCTATATCGCGGTGCGGTCCGACTGGGTGGAAAGCCTGACCGACCTGAAGGTCGCCACGACTTTTGGCAGCAGCCGCCTGGCGGCCGACATCATCTTCAGGACGCTGACGGGGAGCGGCTACCGCAGGCACATGGAATCAACCCGACTGCGTTTGGCGCAGCAAATGGACAAGACGGCCGCGAAGCTGCAGAAACTGGGCATCAAGCCCTGGCTGACGCCGCGGGCGGGGATGTTCCTGTGGTGCCGTCTGCCCGAGGGCAAGGATGCCGCCGTCGTCGCGCGGCTGTGCCTCAAGGAAGGCGTGTTGGTGGCTCCTGGCAATGCGTTCAGCCAGTCGCTGGCCGCGGGCGACTTTCTGCGGTTCAACGTCGCCCAGTCCACGGACGAGCGGGTATTCACGGTACTGGCCAAGGCGCTGAACGCGGCTTGATGCGCACCATGATGCTGGTTGCCTGAGCCGTCGCCAGCCGCATTCCAAAAATATTTTCCTATCCCCTGATACCTTTTGCTTTCTCAACTGGCATAGCAAGTATCCACCCCAGTTCGAGAGGCTTTCTCCATGCGTTTCCCCTCCACCAGGCGCCGCCGCGCGATCTCCATGGCTTTGTTGGCCGGCACCCTGGCCGCAGGCGCGGCCCAAGGCCAGGGCGTCGCGGCGCCCGCCACCGTCCAGGCCCGCCAGGTCTATGACATTCCGCCCGGTCCGCTGGGCAAGACCATGGCGAGCTTTGCGCTGGCGTCGGGGATTTCGCTGGCCTTCGAGCCGTCCTGGACCGACGGCCTGCAAAGCCCGGGCGTGTCGGGCGAGTGGAGCCGGGCCGAGGCGGCGCGGCGCCTACTGGCAGGCAGCGGGCTGGAGATGGTGGCGCGGGCCGACGGCAGCTACACCCTGCGCAAGGCGGTGTCGGACGCGGCGACCCTGCCGACGATCACGGTGACGGGCGCGGCGGGCTATTCGGGCGCGAATCCCTATCTGGTCGGCAACGCCACTTCCGCTACCAAGACGGCGACGCCCTTGATGGAGACGACGCAGTCGATTTCCGTGGTGACGCAGGAGCGCATGACGGTGCAGGGCGTGCAGACCGTCAGCGACGCGCTGAGCTACACGGCGGGCGTCTACGCCAACGTGGCGGGGGACAACCCCACCGACAATACGCTGATGGTGCGCGGCTTCCAGCAGATTTCGACCAACGCCTATACGGATGGCCTGCGCAACAGCAACACCGGCTACTTCGCGCCGGAACCTTATGGCATGGACCGCATCGAGGTGCTGAAGGGGCCGTCGTCGGTGATGTACGGTCAAGGTTCGCCGGGCGGCATCATCAATTTCGTGTCCAAGCGTCCCTTGTTCGAGTCGCATCGCGAGGTCGGGCTGTCCACGGGCAGCAATGACCGGATCCAGGGTTCGATGGACATCGGCGATGTGATCGATGAGCCAGGCACGCTGGCTTACCGCTTGGTGGCCCTGGGCCGCAACGCGGACAGCAACATCGACGGCGTGCCGGATGATCGCGTGTATGTGGCCCCCAGCCTGACCTGGGCGCCAAGCGCGCGCACCTCGGTGACGCTGCTGGCCTCGTACCAGCGCAACCGCAACCTGTTCACCAGCAACCTGCCGTATTCGGTGCTGGACGGTTCCAACCCCAATGGCCGCGTGCCGCGGCATCGCTCGCTGAACCAGCCGGGCTTCGACAAGGAGCAGGGCGAGCTCACCAATATCGGCTATGAGCTGAGCCATGCGTTCTCGGACGCGTGGACGTTCCAGCAGAATTTCCGCTATGGGCATTTCAAGGGCTACGAGGATCAGCTGTTCCGCAACAGCGGCGTGATCAATGGCACGGACATCGCGCGCTATTACCAGCTGCGCGATTACGACAGCGATACGTACTCTGTGGATAACCGGCTGGTGGGCAAGTTCGCCACCGGCGCGCTGGACCATACCTTGCTGGTGGGGCTGGACTATCAGTACAGCAAACGTACTGCCGATACGCAGACGGGCAATGCGCCGCCGATCAACATCTACCATCCGGTGCGGGTCAGCATCGATACGTCGCGCTATACCTCGTTGCTGAGCACCGATGAAAGCAGCCGCCAATTGGGCGTGTATCTGCAGGACCAGGTCAAACTGAACCAGTGGGTCGCGACGCTGGCCGGGCGCTATGACTGGGTCAACCAGCGCACCACCAATGTGTTGCGGGATGTGCGCACGGACACGGCAGCGGAGGACTTCACGGGCCGCGCCGGGCTGGGCTATGCCTTCGAGAGCGGGTTTTTCCCCTACGTGAGCTACAGCGAGTCGTTCTCGCCGCTGACGGGAACGGACATCAACGGCGCGCAGTTCAAGCCCGAGAAGGCCAAGCAGTACGAAGTGGGCGTGAAGTACCAGGCGCCGGGTTCGGACAGCTATGTGACGCTGGCGGCGTTCGACCTGCGGCGCCAGAACGTGCTGACCACCAATCCGCAGAACACGTCCTTCAGTGTGCAGGAAGGGGAGGTGAGGTCGCGCGGCCTCGAGCTGGAGGGCGTGCTGCGTCCGGTACGCGGGCTGAATGTGATTGCCTCTTACACCTACAACGACGTGGAAGTGACCAAGGACAATCCCAATTTCGCGGGCCTGAGCAACAAGGGCAAGGCGCCGGTGCGCGTGCCCAGGCATCTCTTGTCCCTGTGGACCGACTACACCTTGTCCAGCGGCACGCTGGAAGGCCTGACGCTGGGCGCGGGGGTGCGCTACACGGGTTCCACCTTTGGCGATGCGCAGAATACGTTCAAGGTGCCGGCCTACACGCTGGTGGACGCCATGGTGGGCTATGACTTTGGCCGCGCCAATCCGTCCTTGAGGGGGTTGAGCGCGTCGGTCAATGTGCGCAACCTGACGGACAAGTATTACGTCGCGGGCTGCTTCCTGAACAATGCCTGCCTGCTGGGCGCGGGCCGCAGCGTGATCGCCAATGTGTCGTACAAGTGGTGATGGGCTCAGCGGGGCGCGGTCTGCGTCCCGCTGGCTTCAGGCCGGGCCTACCGTGATCCAGTAGCCGCCCACGCGCGAGGCGACCGTCACCGGATAGGTGGCGGCCAGCATCGCCAGCGAGCGGTCGGTGTCTGAAAGCGGGAAGGCGCCGGACACGCGCAGCGCGGCAACGGCGGGATCGCAGCGCGTGACGCCCTTGCGGTAGCGTGCCAGCTCGGCCACCAATGCGCCCAGCGGCATGCCGTCGGCCAACAGCATGCCGCGCGTCCAGGCGAGGGTGGCCGGATCCAATGCGGCGGCGGCATCGATGCCGCGCGCAGAGAAGGCGGTCTGCTGGCCGGCGTTCAGGACCAGGGTGTCGTGTTCCGTGGCGACGCGCACCGCGCCTTCCTGCACCGCGAGGCGGGTTTCGCCATCCTGCAAGCGCACCGAGAAACGGGTGCCCAATGCCCGCAGCCTGCCGTCGCGCGTGTGCACCTCGAAGGGACGCGGGTCGCCGGCAGTCTCGATGTAGATTTCTCCGGCGCGCAGCAGGACAATGCGTTGGCCGGCGTCATAGCGCACGTCGATGGCGGAGGCCGTGTCCAGCGTCAGGCGCGTGCCGTCGTCCAGGCGGATCTTGCGGCGTTCGCCGGTGGCGCTGCGGATATCGGCGGTCCAGCCCTCGGTCTCGGACCAACGCCACGCGCTCCAGGCGGCGGGCGCCACCGCCAGCAGCGCGGCCAGCTTGGCCAGGGCCGCGCGGCGTGAGCGCGGCCGATCCAGCGCGGGCATGGCCAGCGCGGCGGGCATGCCGCCCAGCGTGCCCAGCAGCCGTTCGGCGCGCAGCCAAGCCTGTTCATGGGCGGCGCTGCGCGAGCGCCAGTCCATCCAGGCGCGGCGGTCCTCGGCGGATACTGCGCCGGCGTGCATGACGACCAGCCATTCGGCGGCTTCGTCGAGGATGGGGTTTTCCACGGCGCTCATTGGCGATTCACTCCATGCAGGCCAGGCATTGCCGGAAGGCGCGTGCCATGTAGCGCTTCACCGTGATGAGCGACACGCCGATCTTGCAGGCGATCGCTTCATACGTCAGGCCTTCGATCTGCGACAGCAGGAATGCGCGCCGCACGGGCGCCGGCAAGGCGTCCAGCATGGCGTCGATCTCGTGCAGGGTTTGCAGAACGATCAATTGGCGCTCGGGCGAGGGCGCCTGATCTTCGGGTAGTTGAGCCAATGCTTCCAGATAGGCCTGCTCAAGTGCGCGGCGCTGGTACCAGTTGACCAGGATGCCGCGCGCCACCGTGGTCAGATAGGCGCGAGGTTCATGCAGGACGGCGGGCAGGCGCGCATCGAGGATGCGGGCAAAGGTGTCGTGCGCCAGATCGGCGGCGTCGCCTATATTGCCCAGCCGCCGGCGCAGCCAGAGCTGCAGCCAGGCGTGGTGGTCGCGGTACAGCGCGCCGACGCGCTGGCGCGGATCGCAGTTGTCAGCCTCCATGGGCCTCTCCCCTGGGCTGACGATTGCAGCCTAAATGCAAATAAGATTGCTTCGCATTTTAGGGCAAGGGTGAGGCGCAGGCAATCCGGCGCTGCGGTTGGCCGCCGGATTGCGGGTGCTGACGACTACAGATAGGCGAGGGTGACGATGTAGCCCTGGGCGTCCTTCTGCCCAGCCTGCCGCGCCTTGAGGGAAACCGGTTGCACGTCGACCTTCACGCGGCTGGCGCCAAGACGGTAGCGGTCCGCCGGCTTGCCGGCGGCGCGGGCGCGTTCGGCATCGCATTCCAGGCGGACGACGGCTTTGCGGGATTGAATCTGCGGCGTGCATGACGCCGCCTCGACGATGGCTCCCTGGAAGTAGATGGTTCCATCCGCGGCGTGGGCTGCGGGAAGGATGCTGCTGGAGACACCCAGCAAAAACAGGGACAGGCGATAGTGGAGCTTGGACATGACAGCAACTCCTTGCGACTGGGAACGGAGGGGGATAGCTATGTCTGTCTTCACTTCATTAACGGCGTCCGCTGGCGGAAATTAACCGCAACCCGTCGGCGCGCCGTGTTCGTGTACGCGAGCCTGTGCCTGGCTTGCTGCAGCAACGCGGGCGCGTCAGTCCGCACAGCGGTCTGCCGCCGCGAGGGATCGTTAGCGTGTGTACTGTATCGAGAAGGGAGGCGGCTCGCTACGCGAACTGGGAGAGGAGTATGGGCGGCATCGTGGGCTCCTTGAATCGCGCGGCAGAGGGCGCGCGGTGGCGGTCGGGGACCAGGAACGGACTGTCGGCCAACATGAAATGCTTGATTTCATTGTGGCAGGTCGCGACGAAAAATCAATAAGCAAAAGCACGGCGTTGGAGAACCGCCGGAAAGCGGCCTGCGCGTGCAAGGGGGATGCGGGCGGGCGAGCTGTGCGCATCCCCGGCCGATGGCAGGACGACCCAGGAACGAGATTCCGATCAGCGCCCCTGGCGGCCGATGCGTATGCGTGATCCGTCGCGTCGCATGCGCAGGCCGTAAGTCTGGGCCAGCATGCCGACGGCAAGCGGCAAGTCGTCGAGGGGGAAGGCGCCAGATACCCGCAGCGGCCGCAGCGACGCTTCGCACTCAATGACGTCCTGGCCATGGCGCATCAGTTCGTTCGCCCATTGCAGCACGGGCATGTCGTCCGCCACCAGCAGTCCCTTGCGCCAAGCCAGTGCGTTGATGTCCGCGGCGTCGATGGGACCCAGGCCGTCGCGGTCGAACCGGACCTGATGGCCGGCTTCGATGATGTTGGAGCCGGGGTTGACGCTGGCGCCGTCCGGGTGGATCTGTACGGCTCCTTCGTATACGGCCAATAGCGTGTAATTCGCTAGTTGGCGCACGGTGAAGCGCGTTCCCAGCGCCAGCATCAGGCCGTGATCGCTCTGCACCAGGAAAGGGCGCGGCGGACGCTGTACGTCCGTTGCGGTCGCGATATGGATTTCGCCATGACGCAGGCGCAGCAGCCGCTGCCGTTCGTCGTAGCGCACATCCAGCGCCGTGTCGGTGTTCAGCGCGACTTGCGCGCCGTCCTCCAGCTTGATGTCCAGGCGTTCGCCCACGGCGGTGACGTAATCGGCCGCCAACCAGCTGCGCCAGGCCTGATGCCGCCATGCCAGCCAGCCCAGGGGCGCCGCCGCCAGCAGGACCGCCAGGCTGCGCAGCATGGCGCGTCGGCCGGCGTGCGCGGGGCGTTGCAGCGTGGGCTTGGCCAGGGCGGGGGGGAGGGCGCCCATGCGGGCGAGCAGCCGTTCGGCGCGCTTCCAGGCGCGTTGATGATCGTTGCTGCGGGCGCGCCAGCGTGCGAACTCCGCTTGCTGCTCGGGCGCGAGCGGCGCGTCCTGCATCAGCAACAGCCAGCTGGCCGCCTCTTCCAGGATATGCGGGGCGAGGGCGGCGTCACTCATCGGGCATCAGGCTCAGGCACGCCAGATAGGCTTTGTGGATGTAGCTCTTGACGGTGGGCACGGCCACCTTCAGGACTTGCGCGATCTCCTGTTGCTTCATGCCGTCCAGCGTCGCCATCAGGAACGCTTGTTTGATGCGCGGCTTCAGCGTGTCGAGCATGGCGTCGATCTCGTGCAGGGTCTCCAGGATGATGGTCTGCTGTTCGGGCGAGGGGTGCCGCGGCTCGGGCAGGGCGGCCAGCGCGTCCAGCCAGGCGCGTTCCAGCGTCTGACGGCGCATCCAGCTGAACAGCACGCCCTTCGCCACGGTGGTGAGGTAGGCGCGCGGCTGCTGGATAGCCGCGCGCCGCGTGTCGCTGCGGCCGGCCAGGATGCGCACAAAGGTGTCGTGAGCAAGATCGTCCGCCATGCTCGCGCCCCATGAATGCAGCCGGTAGGCCAGCCAGTTGCGCAGCCAGGCGTGGTTTTCGATGTATAGGGCCGCGATGCTGTCGCGCTCTGCGGTGGGAAACGTGGGACTAGGGGCTGTCATCGCGGAGCGGACGATTCAAGGGCTGGCGGGGAAAACGCCAAGTTCCTTTTCAAATAAAAACAATTATCATTCACAAATTGACGGTTCGCAATATCGGGAGGGGCAAAGTGAAGCCAGCATGCAACAGCCCAAGCTCCTCCGTCACGACAGAGCAAAACGGTTTTGACAGTGCAAAGGCCCCGGCCCCGCAGCGCATGAAAAATAATTGTGCAAAAAACATATCCCTTTTCCGACCTCGTGCGGCAAAGGGTCTGAGAACCCGCGCCCGGCGCGGGAACCAGACCCAACGAGTTAGGAAAAGCATGCTCCGAGTCCGCCGTCTTTCCCTTGGCCCGCAATCCTCATGGCGCTTGCGCCCGGTTGCGTTCGCGCTGCGTTGCGCCTTGATCGGCCTGCCTGCATCCACCGTGGCGGCCTCCGCGCTGCCGGCGCCGGCAGCCGTCCCCGCAGCGCCGGCAGCGGCTTCCAGAACGCTGGACGATCCCGCACCGCGCAATTACGACATTGCCGCCGGGCCATTGGGCGCGGCGCTGGGCAGTTTCGCCAGCCAGTCGGGGCTGCTGCTGTCGTTCGATCCGGCCTTGACCCGCGGATTGGCGGCTCCGGCGCTGGTGGGACGCTACACCGTGCGAGGCGCCTTGCAATTGTTGCTGGCGGATACGCAGCTGCAGCTGGTGCCGCGTCAGGACGGCAGCTTTGCGCTGGCGCCGGCGCAGGGGGCTGCTGGGGCGTTCGCTTTGCCGTCGGTGCTGGTCACGGCCGAAACGCCGCCGGAAAAAGAGGTCTACGTCGCACCCCGCTCGTCCGTGTACTTGTCGAGCGAGGACATCGACCGCTTTGGCCGTGTTTCGGCGGGCGACCTGTTGAGGGGAGTGCCCGGCGTGCAGGTGGGCGATAGCCGCAACGGCGGCGGGCTGGACGTGAACATCCGGGGCATCCAGGGGCAAAGCCGGGTGTCGGTGAGGGTGGACGGCTCGGAACAGGCATTGGACGTGTACCGGGGCTATGCGGGCACGCAGCAACGCAGCTACATCGACGCCGACCTGATCAGCAGCGTGACGATCCACAAGGGGCCGTCGGTCAAGTCGGGCGCCATTGGCGGTTCGGTGGAGATGCAGACCATCGGGATCCAGGACATCCTGGTGGACGGCAACGCCTTCGGCGTGCGCTTGACGGGTGACGTGTGGAACAACGGCGTGGCGCCCGCCGATCGCGATCCCAATGACCGCAAGGGCAGTCTGGCATCCTTGCCGCACGATAGCCGCGGCAGCCTGTTCGGTTCCCAAGCGCAGTCCGGCAGCATTGCGCTGGGATACACGAATGAAAAATTGGACCTTGTTGCCGCCTATGCGCGCCGCACTCAGGGCAATTACTTCAGCGGCAAGAAGGGGCAGGATCGCTATCGCATCTACAACAAGTACGGCAAGGAGCAGGGAAGCGTCGCCACCGTGTACAACGCGGGAGAGGAGGTGTTGAATTCCTCCGCCAACACCGAGTCGATCCTGCTGAAGGCGACGATACGCCCGGCGGACGGCCATACGCTTGACTTGGGCTACCGCAGCTTCGACGGGCGCATGGGCGAGATCATGCCGTCGGACATTTTTCGCATGGGGACCGCTGGCATCTACCAGTACCCCTTGAGCGAGACCAAGATCGACACCTACACGGCGCGCTACAACTACCAGCCTGCGGGCAATCCGCTGGTGGATCTGACGGCGAATCTGTGGTTGACGGATGCCAAGACCAGCCTGCTGACTTCGGTGCTTGCGCCTGCTTCGCAGGCGTACCGATCAGACCGCAACTGGACCCGGCAGGCCGACCGCCGCATAGGCGGAGACCTGAGCAACACCTCGTGGTTTCAGACCGGCGCTGGCGCTTTCAAGCTGGATCTGGGCGGATCGTTCCAGATCGAGGACATCCGTCCGCGGAAGGGCGTGGTCACCACGCAGCACGACATCAACGCCAACCGCATGCTGCGCGATGCTTCCAGGCAAGAGTTCAGCTTCAGCGGGCAGCTGGACTACAAGCCGACCGACAAGCTGACCCTGTGGGGCGGCGGCCGCTACAGCCACTACACCAACAAGGACAACGGCATCTACGCCACCGCGCGGCGCGAGGAACGCGAGCTGCGCTACGTGACGGCGTCCAAGCCGGGAGGCTGGGGCAACATGATGTGGTTCCCGGACCAGAACGGGCAGTACACCGACGCCACGGATCCACGGCTGAACAACGGCATCGTGTTTGACAACACCAACAATCCCTATGAGGGGGTGCCATTCAACGATTTCGGCGCGACCAGTACCCGGGTCTACCCTGCGCGGACATTGAGGGTGGTCACCGGCTACGACTACTCCGGAAAACAGCGTAGCAGCGGCGGCGGTTTTGCGCCGTCGGCGGGCTTGAACTTCGAACTCGTGCCCGATACTTTCGTCTATGCCTCCTACACGCAAGGCCTGCGCTTGCCGTCGTTGTTCGAGACGAGCCGTGGCGTCCTGCAGACCGATCCCGGCAAGGGCCTGAAGCCCGAACGTTCGAACAGCTGGGAGATCGGCGCCAGCACGTTGCGTGGCAATGTGCTGAAGGATGGCGATTCGGCAGCCGTCAAAGTGGCGTACTTCAACAACAACATCAAGAACTACATCACCCGTTATTACGACCCCACACCGGGCATGAACGGCCTGATGCGGTTCAGCAATGCCGACAGCTACAAGACCAGCGGCCTGGAGCTGCAATCCCACTACGACGCGGGGCGTGTGTTCGCGGATCTGTCGGCGACCTACTACCTGAAGACCGAGACCTGCGATGCGGCGTTCGCGGCGCGCTTGCGGGCCGGCGCGGATGAATACCAGGAAACCGGAAACACGCCGAATTGCACGCCTGGCAGCTTCATGGGGTCGTACACGAACACGCAGAATCCGCCGAGGCTGGCGGTGAACCTGACGACAGGCCTGCGTTTCTTCAACGACACGCTGACCGTGGGCGGCCGCATGACCTACACGTCAGGTCCCACGGCCAAGGCCGACCAGCCGTGGCAGACCGGCGCGACCACGCCGCAGCTGGTCTATCACCAGGTCACGCTGTTCGACCTGTTCCTGAACTACAAGCTGCGCGAGCACACCGTCGTGAATGTCTCGCTGCAGAACTTGACCGACCGCTACTACCTGGACCCCCTGGCCCAGAGCTTCATGCCCGCGCCCGGCCGCACGCTGCGGGTGGGGCTGCAGACCAGGTTCTAACCCGAGGCAACCGCCATGACCCAAGCATCCCACACTCTCGCCGACCGGGCCAAGCGCCTGAAGACGCTCACCACGTCCACGCACGATACGCTGGACCGCCGCATCATGGACGCCGGCATATTCGACAGCCGCGAGCGGTATGCAGGCTTTCTGCGCGTGCAGTACCGGTTCATGCGCGATGTCGACGCGCTTTATGCGCGGGTCGACCTTGCGGCGCTGTTGCCGGACCTGAGCGAGCGGCGCCGCCTGGATCTGGTCGCGCAGGATCTGGCGGACCTCGGTGACGCCCTGCCGAGCGCAGCATCGGCCATTGATGCCGAAACCTCTCTGCCGCATGCGCTTGGATGGCTGTACGTGTCCGAAGGCTCGACGTTGGGCGCGGCCGTTCTCTACAAACTGGCCGGCAGCCGGCTAGGCCTGGACCGGGATTTCGGCGCGCGGCATCTGAACGGACATGCGGAGGGTGTGGCGCGGCATTGGCGCGGGTTCGCGGCGGCGCTGGACGCGGTACCGCTGACAGCCGAAGAGGAACAGCTCGTTGTGACAGGCGCCCAGGCCGCATTCGGGACGGTGCGCGGCTACGTCGAGCAGGAGCTTGCTTGAACCATTGTCGGGCGCCTGGAGTGCGCATCCCGCCTGGTGGGCGGCGCTGGGGTAGGGCTGGGCATGCTGGCGTGCGCGGGCTGGGTGCTGTCGCGTCCGGCGCCGCTTCAGTAAACTCCGGGCTTGCCTGGCGGCGGTCGCCGCCCCTTTCATGCACGCCCATCTCCATGCCCGTTTCCGACATGACACTCGCCGCCGCGCTTCGCACTCCGGTCACCACTGCCGGCGATCTGGACCCGCTGGAGCCGTTTTTCCAGCGCCCCGAGGTCAGCGCTTTTCTCGCCCGGGCCCGCGAGCCGGGACAGGCCGATGCCAGCCTGCGGATCTGCGCCGATCTACTGCCGTCGCTGCACCCTGGCCGCGCCGCCGCCGTGGCCTTGATGTGCGGTTCGCTGGTGGAAGACGGCGCCGATCCGGCCATACTCTTTTCTGTCCTGCAAGGCTTGCTGCGGCATTGGCTGCAAACCCTGAGCCCGTACTGCGCGCAGGAGGTCGAAGATGACGACGATGAGGTGGAGGAGGCCGACCGCCAGGCCTGGCTGGATGCCGGGTCACGGATGGCCGATGTGCCCGAAGATCGGCGCTGGGAGGTGGAAGCCTTGCATCAGGCGGCCGACCTGCTGGTGCTGCCGATGATGACCATGGTCCTGCGCGACCGCGGCAATCATGCCGCCTTGATATCCGACGCGGAGTTGATGACGCTGCTGCATTCCATGGCCACCAGCAACGACAGCCTGCCGTTCGAGCATCTGCATTATCTGTGGCTGGCCTCGCAGCTAGGCTACGAGGACGAGCTGGTGGTGGTGCTGCCCGCCAGCATGACGGGTTTTGTGGCGCGGGCGCATGCCGTCAACAACAATTTTCATGCTTTCACGCTGCTGCAGATCATCATCGGCGATCACGCCGAGACGCTGGGCGTGAAGCGCGAGATCGCGGCGCGCGAGCCGGACCAGGACAGCGATACCGCGGATTTTCAATGGTTGCAGGCCGATGCCTACGCCGGCGGCGAACTGGTCGACGCCGTGCGCTACGCCTGGGGCGAGGCGGCGTTGCGGCACAACGTGTCCCGCCATGGCAAGCGGGTGCTGATCGCGCTGGAAACCGTAGAGGGCATGAAGCGCAACTGGTCTGGTTTCAACGGCGCCATGCACGAGGCGCAGGAGCCCTCGATGACGTTTGCGCGCTATCTCACGCGTGACGAGGTTGCGTCGTATCTGGCCTGACCCGCGGGGTGCCGTTCTTGCGTCAAACCCCCAGATAGGCCCGGCGCAGCCCTTCATCGGCCAGGAGTTCGGCGCCCGGCCCGGACATGACGATCTCGCCGTGCTCCAGCACATATCCGCGCGCGGCCATGCTGAGTGAACGGTGCACGTCCTGCTCCACCAGCAGGATGGTGATGCCGCGCGCGTTGATGAGCGGCAGCTTGTCGAAGATGTCCTTGACCATGATGGGCGCCAGTCCGATGGACGGCTCGTCCAGCAGCAGGAGCTTGGGCGAGGTCATCAGCGCGCGACCGATGGCCAGCATCTGCTGCTCGCCGCCGCTGAAGGAGCGCGCCAGCTGACGGCGCCGTTCCCGCAGGCGCGGGAACAGCTGGTAGACCCAGTCCAGGTTGTCGCGGCTGCGGCGCTTGTCGCGCAGCACGTCGGCGCCGACCAGCAGGTTGTCCTCGACGTCCATGTGGCCGAACAGGCGGCGGCCTTCCATGACCTGGGCCATGCCCAGGCGCGCCACCAAGTGCGCGGGCAGGCCGCTGATGCGCTCGCCCAGGAAGCGGACTTCGCCTGCCAGCGCGGGCAGGGAACCCATGACGGTGCGGATCAGCGTGCTCTTGCCCGCGCCGTTGGCGCCGACCAGGCTGACGATCTCGCCTTCGCCCACATGCATGTCCACGCCGCGCAGCACCTGCACATCGCCGTAGCCGGCGTCCAGTTGACGGATTTCCAGCATCAGGCGGCCTCCCCAAGATAGGCGCGCACCACCAGCGGGTCGCGCGCGACCTGCTGCGGCAGGCCGTCGGCGATCTTGCGCCCCTGCTGGATGACGACGATGCGGTCGGAGAGCTGCATGATGGCCTTCATATTGTGTTCGATCACCAGGACGCTGATGCCGTCGCCGCGCAGCGACAGGATCAGCGCCACCATTTCCTCGGTCTCCACCGGCGTCAGGCCCGCCATCACCTCGTCCAGCAGCAGCAGCCGGGGTTGAGTGGCCAGGGCTTTGGCGACTTCGAGCCGCTTGCGGCCCGACAGGGTGAGGGTGCGCGCGACCTGATGCTCGCGCCCGGCCAGGCCGACGCGGGCCAGCACGCCCTGCGCGATTTCCTCGGCCTGGGCTGGGGACCGATGGCGCAGGAAGGCGCCGATCATGGCGTTCTCCAACACGGTCATGTCGCCGAAGGGCTTGACGATCTGGAAGGTACGCGCGAGGCCTGCGGCGCAGATGCGCGCCGGATCCTGGCCGTTGATGCGGGCGCCGTTGAAGCGGATTTCGCCGCTGCTGGGCGGCACAAAGCCGGAGGCTATGGCGAACAGCGTGGTCTTGCCGGCGCCGTTGGGACCGATCAGGCCGACGATTTCGTCGGCGCCGACGGCGAAGCTGACCTCGTCCGAGGCGCGCACGCCGCCGAAGTTGCGGCTGACGCTGTGGAATTCAAGCAGGTTCATCGCGTGCCTCCCAGGGCGGGGCCGGCGCTCTTGGCTGGCGCACCGGCTGCGCGCGCAGACGCGTTCGCGCGGCGCGCCACGATCGCCATCAATCCGCGCGGCTCCCAGCGGATGATGATCATCAGCAAGAGTCCATACAACATCATGTCGGCGCCCACCATGCCGCCCGTCAGGGAGCGCGCCAGCTCCTCGCCCGGCAGCAGCAGCAACGCGCCCAGCACCGGACCCCACAGCGTGCCGCGTCCGCCGATGATGCAGACCACGGCGATGATGACGCTGAGGTTGGCGCCGAAAACCTTGTCCGGGCTGATGTAGAGCACGAACTGGGCATAGAAGGTGCCGCCCAGCGCGGTCATGGCCGCGCTCAGCATGGCGGCCGTCAGCTTGTAGCGCCGTACCGGCACGCCCAGCGCCATCGCCGCGTCCTGGTCGTTGCGCACGGCTGTCAGGCAGTAGCCGAAGCGGCTGCGCAGCACGTGGCGGTTGACCAGCAGCGCGGCGATGGTGAACGCCAGCGCAACGAGATAATAGAAGGCCTTGCCGGTGTGCTGGAAGTACAACGGCGCGTCGCGCAGCAGCGTGACCTCCATGCCGCGCGGCCCGCCCAGCAGGGTGTCGGCGTTTTCCACCAGGGTCTTGAGCACCATGCATGAGGCGATCGTGGCCAGCGCGAAGTAAGCCCCGCGCAGTTGCAGGCAGGACAGGCCCACGATCAGGGCGGCGCCCATCGCCACGACGGCGCCGGCCCACATGCCCAGCCAGGGGCTGAGGCCCAGGTTCACGAACAGCCAGGTGGAGGTATAGGCGCCCAGCCCGAAGTAGGCGGCATGGCCCAGCGAGAGCTGGCCGGCGATGCCGCCCAGGATGTTCCATGACAGCGCCAGATAGGCGTACAGCAGCGTCATGGCGCCAACGGACAGCAGGTACTGGTTGCCGCTGGCCAGCGGTAGCAGCGCCAGCACGCCCAGCGCGGCGATGCCGGCGGCCGCAGTCATTTTTTTCTTGGCCATTATTCGTTCTCCACGCCGAACAGCCCGCTGGGCCGGAAATACATGGTGGCGAGAAACAGCAGGAAGATGAGCGCCTCGGCATAGGTGATGGGAATCAGCTGGCTGCCGACCGATTCGAGCACGCCGACCAGGATGCCGCCCCAGAATGCGCCCGCCACCGAGCCTATGCCGCCCAGCACGACGATGACGAAGGCGCGCAGGCCGAAGATGTCGCCGACAAAGGGGTTGACCGGATAGAGCGGCAATAGCAGCGCGCCGGCCGCGCCCAGCACCAGGAGACCGATGGCGAACGACAGCCGATAGACGCGGGTGCTGTCGATGCCCAGCACGCTGGCGGCTTCGCGGTCCTGGCCGGTGGCGCGGATGGCGCGGCCGATGCGCGTGTGGCGCAGGAACAGCACCAGAGCCGCCGTGATCAGGCAGGCGAAGAACAGGCCGGCGATCTGCGGATAGGTGAAGATTAGGTCGCCCGGCATCCAGACCTCGTTGGCCCAGGGCGCATCGATGGTGCGGCTGTCGGGGCCGGCCAGCGCCAGGAAGGCATTGTCAAGGAAGATCCACAGGCCGGTGGTGAAGATCAGCACACCGATAGGCTCGCGCGAGGTTTCCTTGCGGTAGATGCCATCGATCAGCCAGCGTTGGCAGGCGTAGCCGACCACGAACAGCGCCGCCGCCGTCAGCGGCATGGCGGCCAGCGGGTGCAGGCCGAAGTGGCTGGTGAGCGCAAAGCAGACGTACATGGACATCATCAGGAAGGCGCCGTGGGCGAAATTGATGATCTTCATGACGCCGAACTGCAGGCTCAGGCCGAGCGCGATCAGGCCGTAGACGGCGCCGCTGGCGATACCGCCCAGCAACGCCTGGAGTAGGGTAGTGGTCAAGGGAAAGCTCCTAGCGGTAACGGGGCGCCGCCGCCACGCTGCGGGCGTGGCGCGGCGGCGCCGGGTCGGTCAGGGCTGGGCGGCGGGCCAGACCATCTTGTAGGACTTGGAAGCCAGGTTCTCCGGCCACACGGTGCGGTACTGGCCGTCGGGCGTGATCTGCTGCATGACGTAGCGCTTCTCGGGGTTCTGGCCCTTGGCGTCGATCACGATGTCATAGCCCACCAGCTTGTTCAGGTCGGTGCCTTGCAGCTTGGTCTGGGCCAGGGCGTCGCGGATGGCTTCGGGATCGGCTTTTCCAGCGCGCTCCAACGCGTCCTTGATGACCCAGACCGCGGCGTAGGCGCTGACCGACAGTTCGTTGGGATCGACCTTGTAGGCTGCGACGAAATCGTCCCAGAACTTCTTGGCGAACGGCGTGGTGATGGACGACTCATAGCCGGCCCAGCCATTGGTGGTGTAGACATTGCCGGCGATGTCCTTGCCGACCAGCGGTATGAAGGTGCTGTCGATCTGGCCGGCCGCGCTGCCGACATAGGTCGAGCCGACCCGCATCTGCGCCAGCAGCTTATGCAGCTGCA
Organism: Achromobacter pestifer; assembly: GCF_013267355.1. Classification (NCBI taxonomy): domain Bacteria; kingdom Pseudomonadati; phylum Pseudomonadota; class Betaproteobacteria; order Burkholderiales; family Alcaligenaceae; genus Achromobacter; species Achromobacter pestifer. The sequence continues at coordinate 1,187,811 of NZ_CP053985.1, read as the reverse complement.
CCGCGTCGGCGCCGTAGGAGGTCACGGTGACGACGTCGGGCTTCTTGCCCTTGATCTTGAGCACCAGCGGGCGCAGGTCCGGCGAATTGGGCGGGTAGCCTTCGTCCAGCACCAGGTCTATGCCCGCTGCCTTGAACTTGGCGCGCAGCGTGTTGGCCATATCCTGGCCCCAATCGGTGTTTTCGTAGACCATGGCGACGGTCTTGGCAGGTTTGCCGGTGGTCTTGCCCGCGTATTGAATGAATTCGGCCATGCTCTCGGCATTGCCCGAAGCCGGGATCTGCGTGGGACGAAACACGTACTTGAAGCCGCGCTCGGTGATGTCGGCCTTGGCGGCCAGGTCCACCACCCATGGCACGCGGTTCTTTTCCGCGACGGCGGTGGCGGGGAAGGTTACGCCGCTCTGGAACGCGCCCAGCAGCACCGGCGTCTTCTCGCGGGTGATCAGGCGTTCGACCTCGGTCATGGCGACCTTGGCGTCGCCGCGGGTGTCCACTTCGATCAGCTGCAATTGCGCGCCGCCCAGCGCCTTAATGCCGCCCGCGTCGTTGATGTGCTTGACGGCCAGGTGCGTGGCGCGCGACATGTCCTTGCCGATGGAGGCGGTGGCGCTGCCCGATAGCGGGATCAGATAGCCGATCTTGACCGGTTCGGCGGCCATGGCAGCGCCGTGGACCAGCAGGCTGGCGCCGGCGGCGGCGAAGAGGTGCCGCAGGGCGGCAGGGCGATAGGGAAAGCTCGTGCTCATGAGGATTTGTCTCCAGTGTTTTTTGTGGTTTGTGTGTGCCGCGCTGGCGTCAACCAGGCGGCGCGCCGATCGCGGCATGCGTCGCGCGTACCAGGCGGTGCGCGCGCTCGTCGAGCAGCACGGTGCGGCCCATGCGGTTCATGGTGTAGGCAAAGGAAAGCCGGCGCTGCGGCCAGGCGAAAGCCAGCGAACCGCCGGCGCCCGTGTGGCCATAGGCTTGGTCGCCGAAGCAAGCGCTGTCCAGGCCCAGTGCGCGGTTGTCCATCTGGCGCATGAAGCCGCTGGCGTAGCGCGCAGGCACGCGCAGGCAGGCGTCGTCGTCCGTGCTAGCCGACAGGGCGGTGGCCGCGGCCAGCGTGTCTTCGCGCAGCAGGCGCACGCCGTCGCGCGCGCCACCCAGCGCCAGCGTGCCGTACAAGCGCGCCAGGCTGCGCGCATTGCCGATGCCGCCCGCCGCGCACAGTCCGGCCGCGTGGCCGGCGCGGCTGTTGAAGCCCGACGGGCGCCAGCCGCCTGTGTTCTTGGCGTACAGCGCCGTGGGACTGTCGGGCTCGTCCTTCAGCGATTGCTCGAAGGGGCTGTACGGCGCTTGCGGCGCAGGCGGCGGCACGATGGGCGCGACGCGCGCTTCCTCGGCTTGTGGCAAGCCTATCCAGAAGTCCAGGCCCAGCGGTTGCGCGATGTGGCGGCGGAAGAACTCGCCGGGCATGCAGCCGCCCAGCCTGCGCACCAGCTCGCCGACCAGCCAGCCGTAGGTCAGGCCGTGGTAGGCCACGCGTTCGCCCGGGGGCCAGAAGGGCGCGGCGGCGGCCAGCCGGCCGGTCATGCCTTCCCAATCGAAGGCGGCGTCCGCCGGCAAGGGCTCGCGCAGCGCGGGCAGGCCCGCGCTGTGGTTGAGCAGCATGCGCGGGGTGGTGCCCGCCTTGCCCGCCGCGGCGTATCCAGGCCAGTAGCGGGCGACGGGCGCGTCCAGGTCCAGTTCGCCGGCTTCGGCCAGCATGTGGGCGCAGAGCGCCGTGGCTGGCTTGGTGTTGGAGAACACGATACAGACGGTGTCGCGTTCCCATGGCCGGCTGCGCTCCGTGTCGGCCCAGCCGGCCCACAGGTCGACCACCGGATAGCCGTCGACCTCGATGGCGACGGCTGCGCCCAGTTCGCCATGGTCCTGGAAGTTGCGCGCGAACGCCGCGCGCACCGGTTCGAACGCGGGATCGCAGTGGCCGTGGATCGCCGGGGCTTCGGCTGCACGCGCCTGGGGCGAGGTTGCGGCGGCCATGGTCAGCGCGTCAACGGCGCGCGCGCGCCGTAGCCCAGCAGGTAGCGCGCCTCGTTGGACAGCGTGGCCGCGACGCCTGCGGGCAGCGTGCTGGTGAAATCCGCGAAGCCGCGCAGCCAGGACACGTTGTAGTTGCAGAGTATGGCGCGGCGCTCGCGGCCGGTATGGTTCGGGCCGGAGCGGTGCCAGGTATTGGACAGCCAGATGGCGACCGAGCCGGCGGGCGCGGTCAGCGTGACCTCGCCGTCCAGCGGGCCGCTGCCCCAGGGCGGCGATTTGCGCAGCTTGTGGCTGCGCGGCATGACGCGGGTGGCGCCGTTGTCGGCGGTGAAGTCGTCCAGCATCCAGACGTTCTGCAGCGTGAGCGGAAACTCCGGCAGCGGCTCGGCGATCTGGCCCAGTGGCGCGTCCACGTGCCAGGCGCCGCCGCCCGTGCCGGGGCCGATGCTGGTGGCCTGGAAGTCGTGCAGGTTGCAGTCCTGGCCCATCACGCTGCGCACCATGGGCAGCACCACCGGGTGCTCGATCAGCGGGATCATGTCGGGCGCCTTGTTCAGCAGGTTCCAGACGCGTTGCGACTTGTCGTCGTCGAACAGGGTGGGCAAGTGCAGGAAGTTCTTCGACACTTTGTTGATGGGAACCGGCCAGCGCGTGTTTTCGTTGTCGCGGCGGTACTGGTGCACGCGCGCCACCATGCGCCGCGCTTCCATGTCGCTCACCGTGTAGTGGCGCTTATAGTAGGCCAGGATGTCGTCGTCGTCTTCGTGCCGTTCGTCGTCCAGCGGGAACGGATCGGCGCGTTCGGCGGCCATCAGGTTGGCTACGCGTTCGCGCGCCTGTTCCAGTTGTGCGGCGTTCAGCACGTTTTCAATGACGGCGTAGCCTTCTTCGGCGAGCTGGTGTTGCAGCGCCTGCAGATCGATTTGCTTCATGTTCCTCCCCTTGTGTTGAATGTCACTGCGAAATAGGACCGGGCTCGGCCACGGGGGCCAGCGTGCCGCGTGCGAGCTTGCCTATGCTGGTGCGCGGCAGGGCTTGCGCCGCGCCGATGCGGCGCGGCACCTTGTAGCCGGCCAGGTGGGCGGCGCAGTGGGCCCGCAGGGCGGCCGTGTCCAGGCTCTGGCCCGGCGCGGGCGTGACCCAGGCGTGGACCACCTGTCCCAGCCGCTCGTCGGCCACGCCGAAGGCGGCGGCTTCGCCGACCTCGGGGCGCGACAACAGCACCTGCTCCACTTCCAGCGGATAGACCTTGAAGCCGCCCACATTGATGCAGTCGTGCCGCCTGCCTTGCAGGTGGAGATAGCCTTCGTCATCCAGGAACGCGACATCGCCGGTATGGAACCAGCCCTGGCTCAGGGGCTGTGCGGCATCCGCGGCGGGCTGGCGGTAGCCTGCCATCACGTGCGGACCGCGCACGCGGATCTCGCCGGGCTGGCCGGGCGGCAGGGGCCGCGCGCCGTGATCGAGGTCCACCACCTGCAACTCGCCGCCCGGCACGGGCAGGCCAACCGAACCGGGTTTGCGCGGGCGGTGCATGGGGTTGAACGCCAGGCAAGGCCCGGCTTCGCTCATGCCATAGCCTTCGTAGATGGGGCAGCCGGCGCGCTGTTCGAAGCGCGCCAGGGTTTCGCGCGGCAGCGGCGCCGCGCCGGAGAAACAGGCGCGCAGGCTGGACAGGTGTTCCAGGCTCAGGGCCGGGCTCAGCAGCAGGTCGTGGAAGACCGCCGGCGCGCCCGGCAGCAGCGTGACGCGATGGGCGGCGATGGCCTCTATCGTGCGCGTGGCGTCGAAACGCCGCATCACCACCAGTTCGCCCCGGGCGTGCAGGCTCAGGTAGAGCGACATCGAGACGGCCGATACATGGAACAGCGGCATCACGCAGAGCACCACTTCGGCCTCGCGCCGGGTCGGCAGCCAGGCTTCGCGCTGTGCGATGTTGTAGGCGATCTGCCGGTGCAGGATGTTCACGCCCTTGGGGCGTCCGGTAGTGCCGCCGGTGTATTGCAGTGTGGCCAGGTCCTCGTGCCGGGGCAGGTCTTCCGGCAGGGCGCAGGCCTGCGGCAGCATCTCCAGCAGGCCGGCGCCGTCGCCGGTGCTGAGTATGGCGCCGGCGTCCAGGCCGGGGCACAGGGCGGCCAGGTCCAGCGTCACGCTGTCGTCATGCAGCAGCATGCGGGGCGCGGCGTCTTCCAGCATGTAGGCCAGCTCGCGTTCGCGGTAGCCGGGGTTGAGCGGCACGGCCTGCGCGCGCAACGCGTGCACCGCAAAGGTGGCGACGGCCAGGTCCAGCGAGTTCTGCATCAGCAGGGCCACCCGGTCGCCGGGCCGGACGCGCTCGCCCAGGCGGCGCGCCAAAGCCCCGGCCAGGCCGGCGTATTGCGCATAGTTCAGCCGCGCGCCCTCGAAGGACAGGGCGGGAAGATCGGGCGTCTCGCGGGCGGCGTCGCGCAGCAGGTGGATCACCGAGTCCGGGACCGCGGGCAGGGCGGGGGCGTTCATGCCTTGCGCTCGGCGGCCTTGCGGGCGGCCTTGGCGTCGCTGGCCTGCCATACCGTGGGCCGGCCTGCGCCGCCCAGCAAGGTGATGGGGTCGGCGTTGTCGATATGGCCGTACTGCCCCTTGTAGATGCTGTAGCCGCACAACTCCTGCAGGCGGCGCGGAAAGCGCCGCGCCACGTCGGCCGGAATGCCGAGCTGCAGGTTTTCCTGTTGGCGCATCCAGCCGGCGCAGTAGTAGCACGACAGCGCGTAGCGGCGGGCATTGCTGTTGTTGGCGCCGCCCTTGTGCCATAGCGCGCTGTCGAACAGCATGACGCTGCCGGCCTTCATGGTGGTCTGCACGGTTTCGATGTCCTGGGCGCCGTAGGACGGCGAGGAATCGTAGCGGTGGCTGCCGGGCACGATATGGGTGGCGCCGTTCTCAGTAGTGAAATCGCTCAGCGCCCAGATGGCGTTGACCGCCAGCGGCGGGCGCGGCCGCGGCAGGGCCAACTGTTGAGTGTCTTCGTGCAGGGGCTGGGCGCCTTGCCCCGGCGCCAGCGTCAGCGAGCACAGCGAGGACAGCAGCAGCTCGCGGTCCAGCAGGCGTTCGGCCAGGGCCAGCACCTCGGCTTGCAGCGGCACGTCCCAGAAGCGCGGATCGTAGACCAGCAGGTTGTTGATGCGCACCGTTTTACGGCCTTCGAACGAGGTCTGGGCGTAGCCGAGGTTGTGTTCGGCCTCGATCCGGATCAGCGCTTCCTGCAGCTGGCTGACCTGCTCGGGCGGGATGATGCCGGGCAGCACCACGAAGCCGTCGCGTTCAAAGGCTGCGATCCGCTCGTCGAGCGGTTCGGGCGTGGACATCTTTTGTCTCCTGATGGGGGGCCTGGATCAGCGTCCGGCGCTATAGGTCTGTGCGTATAATCGGCCGGTAGTCTTCGCCCTGCCAGCGCGTAGCGTCCACGGCAGTGGCGCAAAGCGTCCATCCCCTAGAAGATGGCGGCCCCCGTCGGCATGATCCGGTACTCAAGATGAGCGCGCAGGCCTACCACCACACCACCGATGTCATAGCGCCACAGGACCAGTTCGCGTATTGGCGCGATGCGATCTGCGATGCCTATGTGCCGCTCGAACCCGAGCGCGATGCCGCGCGCAGTTTCCGCGGCCAGATCGACGGCCTGCTGCTGCCGGACCTGCACGGTTCCACCATCACGGCGCAGTCGCACGTGGTCAGGTTGTCCGAAGCCGGTCTCTCGGCCCGTACGCAATCCCCTTTTTTCGCCAACCTGTTGTGTACTGGCGAGGCCCTGGTCTCGCAGGGCGCAAGCGCCATGCGCGCGCGCGCCGGCGACGTCTATGTGGTGGATTGCGCCTCGCCCTGGGAAGTCGACTTTCGCACCGATTTCCGCATGTTCTGCATAGAAATCCCGGAAGGGCTGCTGCGGCCGCAATTGGGCCGGCGCGGGCGGCTGGCCACGCCGGTGCTGGACGGCGGTTCAGGGGCGGGGCGGGTGCTGGCCAGCTATATGCGCCTGGTCAGCGAATTGCCGGCGCACGAATTGCAGCAGGTGCAGGCGCTGATGGTCAGGCATTGCAGTGAACTGCTTTCGCGTACCCAGCTCGAAGGGGCGGACGCCGAAGCGCAGGTGGCGCAGCGGCTGCGGCACGAGGTCCTGGACCGCATTCTGGCGCTGGTGCAGCGCCGTCTGGCGGACCGCGGCCTGACGCCGGCCTCGGCCAGCGACGAACTCGGCATTTCGCGCAGCTATTTGTTCAAGATACTCGCCGAGCATGGTTTGAGTTTCAGCGCGCACGTGCGGCAGCGCCGGTTGGAAAAGTGCCGCCAGGCCATCGAAACCCAGCCTGGCCGCTCCATCGCGGACATCGCCGCCAGCTGGGGATTCGAGGAAGTCTCTACGTTCAATCGGGCGTACCGCGCGCACTATGGCCGCTCGCCCGGCAGCGAGCGCGGCGGTGCGCCCTCGAGGGCAACATAGCAGCGCATCACCACTTGCTCTGGCCCTGCGACTGCTGCATCTGCGGCGCGTTGGCCGGCCTTACCGTGTCCACGTACTTCCTGTAGGCGGCGACATACTCGGGACTGTTGATGTCCGGGGTGTTGTCGCTGTCCCAGTTCCTTTCAACGCCGGATTGTTTCCAGGCGGCCAGGTCGCGTTCGACCTGGTCGCGGCTGAGCTGGACGTCGGACGGGGGAGCCGCGGTGGTCGGGGCGGCGGACATTTGCGCGGCGGCCGGGCCGGCCAGCAGCGCGGCGGCGGCGATGGCGGCGGGGAGGGCGGCGCGGAGTAAAAGGGCTGTCTTCATGAGGTGCTCCTTGATACGTGTGTGATCGCAGCATTGGGGGCCGGTGTCCTTGGAGCGTGGCGCAATGGCGCCTGGGGCAAGGACAGCTGCGGAACCGGAATGGCGCATTCGTGTTTTTTTTGGACAGGCCAGCCTTGCTTGGAGCGATGCGCGCCGCGGCCGCAAGCGGGGCCTGGCGCGTCGGGCTTACGACCCGGGTGTAATGCTCTGTCGGGATCTCATGCCTTCGCGCCCATCGTAGGACGCCCGGGGTAGGCACCACATACTCAAAATTGAGTACGCCGAATCGGCGTTGAAGGATGGGTGCGATCGATGGGCGAGCAGGGGGGCGGTTACAACAATGAGGCTAGTCTGACCAGTTCGGATTGGCGGCTGCATTCCATTTTGTTGAGCAGGGACGCGACCTGCTTGCGTACGGTCAGCACCGAGGATTTTCGCAAGGTGGAGATTTCTTCCACGCTATGGCCCGTGGCCAGTCCGGCCAGGACCGCGGCCTCTGCATGGGTGATGGCGAAGACGGCGGCAAGCCTGTCGATGTCGGGCTGGGCGAAGGCGCTCTTGCGCCGCATGCGCACCAGCAGCATGGGGCTGCCTATCAGGTTCAGCGCCTGGGGGGCCGCGCCGATATCGATCCAGTACAGTTCGCCCCAGCCCGCGGCCGCGGCCAGGGAGCGCAGTTTTCCGTCGCGCGCGACTGCCTGGCAATAGGAGTCGAACAGCGCCTGTATCTTGCTGTCGGGATGACGCAGCCGGCCGCAGCGCACGCTCCATCCGTGGCCGTCGTTCAAGTAGCGCATGGCGAGTGCGGATATCTTGTCGATGCTCCCGTCCTTGCTGACCAGCAGGACGGCTTCGCCGACATCGGAAAGCGCGCTCTCGATGGTTGTCCATCCGATGGCGAGCGCCTTCTCGCGTTGCGCCAGCTGGCTTTGAAGCAGTCGGAAGTACTGGGCGAAGTCGCCCGATTTCAGGCGGTCGCTGGCCTTGCTGTCCACGGTCGAACGCTGAAAGCCGATGGCGGCGTGCAGCGCCGCGCTCGATTCGATGACCAGCGACAGGATCTGCGCCATGCGGTGCTTGAGCATGAAGTCCGCATAGAACTCGTTGCGCTGCAACTGTGAACTGTCATACATGCGGGCGGTGTCCAGCCAGGTGCCGGCAGGCGCCTGGCGCGAGTCGCGTTCCAGGATGTCGCAGCTGTAGTAATGGTCCTGGTACTCCGCGGCGCAGGCTTCGGAAAAGCCGATGGAAAACAGGTTCAGCAGCTTGTGCCGGGCGTCGAAGACGATGAGCGCGCCGCTGTCGGCGCCCACCATGTCGCGCGCGGTCCGCAGGATGTCATGCCAGGGAGGATCGGGGTCCGTCAGGTGGTTCAGGGCTTCGACCGCGCGCCGGACGGCAATCTGGTGTTGGGCCATTTTCTTGTGCCTCCAACTCTGGTTCAAACGCAAGCGCTGCTACGTGTCACAGATTGTTGTAGGTGGCTCCCTTCTTGGCGGGGGAGCGGCGCGCGGCTGCGGAGTGTCGGCGCGGCCGGGGCGGCGTGGCCCGCGCGCAAGCCTGTCGGCTGCCGGGGACTCAATCGGAAATTATCCTCGCAAATCTGCCGGAAAGATGAAAATCCTGAGGGCGGATCGGTAGCGGGCCGAGTCGTGATCTTGATCTGGTGCATAGGCACCGGTGTATTTCCACCAGCACGCGCGCAAGCGTGGGGTCAGGGAGCGGCGGCGCCCGGCGGATGAACGGCCGCGCGCCACAGATCCAGGAAATGCCGCTTCTTGAGCGGATCCAGATAAACCAGCAACCCCACGCCCAGTCCCACCGGCCGGACACCGGCTTCCGGGTTGACCGAGGCGCTTATCGGCCGCATGCCGGACTGCCGCGCGACCATTTCCTGACCCCGCGCAGACAGCAAGTAGTCCAGGAACATCGCGCCCAGATCCCCGCGCGGCGCCAGCCTGGGGATGATGGCGGAGCGCGACAGCATCAGCGTGTAGTCCTGCGGATACACGATGGCCAGCGGCGCGCCCTGGTCGATGCGGTGGCGGGTATAGGACTCCAGCAGGTTGTAGGCCAGCGTGATCTCGCCACGTTCGAGCTTGTCCAACGCGTCTTCCGTGGACGCGTGGACGGCGACGCGGTTGCGGCCCAGCTCGGCCAGCAGTGCGCCGGCCATGCTGTCCAGGCGCGTGTCCTGCGTGGCTGCCAGGTAGCCGATACCGCTGCCCTCGACGTCGTAGGTGGAGATGGCGCCAGCCAGGGGTTGGTCCGGCGCCTGCAGCAAGGACAGCAGCTCGCGCCGGGTGCGCGGCGCCCGCGCGGGGGCGAGCTTGCTGGTGTTGTAGACCATGACGATGGGATCGGTGCCGATGCTGAAGACCTCGTCGCGCCAGTTGGCCCAGGCTGGCAGGGCGCGGGTCTCGGGTGAAACGTGAGGCTGCGCGTAGCCGTCGTTGACCAGCTTGGTCTGCAGGTCCATGGCGCTGCTGATGACGATGTCGGGGCCCGATCTGGAGGCCGGCGCCTGCGCGGCGCGGGAGACGGTTTCGGCATACAGCTCCTGCGTGGAGAGTTCGGTGTACTCCAGGCGCAGGCCGGGATTCAGGCTGCTGAAGTCTTCCAGCACGCCGCGGAACACCTGCACGCTGTTGGAGGCGTGCACGACCAGCACGTTCCTGCTGTCGGCCGGACCCAGCGCCAGGCCTGCGGCGCTGGTTTCCGCGGCATGGCCAGCAGCCAGTGGCAGCAGGACGGCCAGCGCCGCCAGCAGGCGCAGGGGGTTCAGGAAATCAAGCTTCATGGGGGCGGGCCGGCAGCGTGACCACGGCGTCCAGGCCGCCGCCCACGCGGTTGCTCAGGACCAGGCGGCCCTGATGGATGTCGACCACGCGCTTGATGATGGACAGGCCGAGGCCGGCGCCGGGCGCGCGCGGGTTCGGACCGCGCACGAAGCGCTCGAAGGCGGCGTTGGCCAGCGCCGGGGGGATGCCCGGGCCCTGGTCGGAGACGGAGATGCGCCAGCCTTCGTCCTGCGGCTCCAGCCGCACGTCGATGTGGCCGTCTTCCGTGGCGCCGTGGCGCAGCGCGTTGTCGATGAGGTTCTTGAAGGCTTCGCGCAGCATCAGGCTGTCGCCCAGCACCATGGGAGGGTTGCCCGGTGTATGGGCGGGCAGGTGCAGGCGCACGTCGGGCTGGGGATCGGCTTGCGGGACCGTGTCGTACACCGCCTGGCGCAACAGCTCGGCCAGGTCCACCGGCTGGAACTGGCGCACGTTGCTGCGGTGGATGACGCTGGCATCGCTCAGCAGCTGGTTGACCAGGCGCGAGAGTTTCTCGGCGTTGCGCAGCACGGCCAGCAGGCTGCGGCGCTGTTCGGCGGGGTCTTCTTCGTCCAGCGCCACTTCCATCTGCGCATGCAGCGCGGCCAGCGGCGTGCGCAGCTGGTGTGCGGCTTCGGCGATGAACAGGCGCAGGGTGTCCAGGTTTTCCGACAGCCGCGCCATGAAGCCGTCCAGCGAATGCACCAAGGTGTCGAGCTCCTCGGGCACGGGGGCGGTGATCGGGTGCAGGTCCGACGCGCTGCGGGCTGCCAGCTCGCGTTCGATGCGCCGGATGGGCGACAGCGACCGCAGCAGGCCCCAGTAGGCCAGCGCCAAGGCCGCGGCGGTGAAGCCGATCAGCGCCAGCGTGCCCTGCCAGAGAATGCTATCGGCCAGGGCATTGCGGGCTTCGCGGGTCTGGGCGACCTGGATGAGTGCGGTCTCGGCGTTGCGGGGGCCGGCGATCCTGCGTTCCATCCAGGCGATGCGCACCGGCTCGCCCTGATAGTTGGCGTCGTACAGGCGGGGCGAGTACGCGGGGCTGTCTTCGCCGCGGGCGGGAGGGGCGGGCAGGCTGGCGTAGCCGGAGATCAGCGCGCCGCCTGTGTCGCCGACGCGATAGAACACGCGGTCGCGCGGCGCCTGCTCCAACAGCGCCAGCGAGGCATAGGGCATGTCCATGCGCCATTCGCCCTGCACCAGTTGCAGGCTGTCGGCGATGGACAGCACCGAGGAACGCAGCAACTGGTCGTAGGTGGTATCGGCGGTGTGATTGGCGTAGCCGCGCACCAGCAGATACAGCGTGGCCAGCGCCGCGACGAACAGCGCCAGCAGCATGGCCAGCAGGCGGCGCTTGATCGAGATGCGGCCCTGCGCGGCGGCGGGCCTGGCCGGTTCACCCACGGCCGGGGCCGGACGCGGCGGGGCTGTCGTGGTCATCGGTGGCGGTCAGGAGGTAGCCGGTGCCGCGCTGCGTTTCGATGCGCAGTGGCGAGCCTTCGAGCTTGCGGCGCAGCCGGGCGATGTAGACCTCGATGGCGTTGGGCGCGGCGTCGTCGTCGAAGGCGAACAGCTTGTTGGCGATTTCGGTCTTGCTGACGGCGCGGTTCATGCCGGCCAGCAGGATTTCCAGCAGGCTGTATTCGCGCTTGGGCAGTTCGATGCGCTGGCCGGCCAGAGTGACCTGGCGCGCGGCGCTGTCGATGACCAGTTCGCCAAAGCGCAGCACGCCGGCGGCCTGCGCGCTGGGGCGGCGCAGCAGGGCGCGGCAGCGGGCTTCCAGCTCGCGGAAATCGAAGGGCTTGGCCAGGTAGTCGTCGGCGCCGGTATCCAGGGCGTGGACGCGGTCTTCGATGTCGATGCGGGCGGTCAGCGCCAGCACGGGAGTCTTGCTGCCGCGGTCGCGCAGGCGGTGCAGGATGTCGAAGCCCGACATGCGGGGCAGGCCGATGTCCAGGATGACGAGGTCGAAGGTTTCGTACTGCAGGACGCCATCGGCGCTCAGGCCGTCGTTCTGGCAGTCGACCGCATGGCCGAGACGGCGCAGCCGGCGCACGAGTGCGTCGGCCAAGTCTGCGTCGTCTTCGATCACCAGTATGCGCATGGGGCGATTGTCGCATGAGAGAACGGCCCCCACGCCGCACTCGCTGCGCTCGCTTGCTGCCCCCGAGGGGGCGCCTTCCGCCTTGGGGCGGCCCGGCGGCGGAAGGTGAGCTCGCCGTCGCACGCGTTCAAAAACGACAGGTTGTAGACAGCTTTTATTTCTAGTCTTGCGGTCGCGCTTCCCCCCGCCGGAGGCGCGAACCACGCATAACAACGACTAGTCGGAGATAACCCTCATGCTTCTGACCCTGCTTGGCTTCGGCATGGTGATCACGTTCATGACGCTGATCATGACCAAGCGCCTGTCGCCGCTGGTGGCGCTGATCCTTGTCCCCATTATTTTCGCCCTGCTGGGCGGATTCGGTTCGGGCATCGACAAGATGATGCTGGACGGCATCCGCAAGATTGCGCCCACCGGCGTGATGCTGATGTTCGCCATCCTGTATTTCGGGGTCATGATCGACGCCGGCCTGTTCGACCCCATCGTGGGCCGCATCCTGCGCGCGGTAAAGGGCGATCCGCTGAAGATTGTGGTGGGCACGACCGTGCTGGCGCTGGTGATCTCGCTGGACGGCGACGGCTCGACCACCTACATGATCGTGGTGGCGTCGATGCTGCCGCTGTACCGCCGCCTGAAGATGAACGCACTGTCCATGACCTGTCTGGCGATGCTGGCCAGCGGCGTCATGAACCTGACGCCCTGGGGCGGCCCGACGGCGCGCGCCGCAAGCGCCTTGCACGTGGACGCGGGCGATATCTTCGTGCCGCTGGTGCCGGTGATGGGCGTGGCCATTGTCGCCATCCTGGTCCTCGCGTTCTGCCTGGGCCTGCGCGAACGCCGCCGCCTGGGCGTGCTGTCGCTGCCGGACGGCGCCTCTCTGCACGCGGGCTACGACGAGGACGGCCCCAAGAACCTGCCCGATGTCGAAGTCGACCAGGATCTGCGCCGCCCCAAGCTGCTGTGGGTGAACGCCGGGCTGACGCTGGCGTTGATGGTGAGCCTGGTGCTGGGTGTGCTGCCGCTGCCCGTGCTGTTCATGATCGCCTTCGCCATTGCGCTGGTCATCAACTATCCGGACCTGGCCGAACAGCGCCGCCGCGTCACGCAGCACGCCGGCAATGTGCTGTCGGTGGTGTCGCTGATTTTCGCGGCCGGGATCTTCACCGGCATCCTGTCGGGCACCGGCATGGTCGAGGCCATGTCGCGCAGCCTGCTGGCGGTGATTCCTGACGCCATGGGCCCGTATCTGGCCGGCATTACCGCGCTGGTGAGCCTGCCCTTCACTTTCTTCATGTCCAATGACGCCTTCTACTTCGGCGTGCTGCCTATCCTGAGCGAGGCGGCCCAGGGCTACGGCATTTCGCCGGTCGAAATGGCGCGCGCATCGCTGATCGGCCAGCCCGTGCATCTGCTGAGCCCGCTGGTGCCGTCCACCTATCTGCTGGTCGGCCTGGCCGGCGTGGACTTCGGCGACCACCAGCGCTACGCGCTGAAGTGGGCCACGATGGTCTGCCTGGTGATGCTGGCCGCGGCGCTGGCGTTCGGCCTGTTTCCGCTGGTCGGCCAGATGGCCTGATCCGCGGCGCGATACCGTCTTTTCAAAAGGGGAAGTACATGGCTTTGCGCATTGCTTACGTCACCAGCGGTATGGGCCACACGGGCACCGCGATCTGCCAGGCGCTGCACAACGCGGGACACCGCGTGGTGGCGGGCTGCGGGCCGCGCTCCTCGCGCAAGGACCACTGGCTGAAGGAACAGAAGTCCCTGGGCTACGACTTCGTCGCTTCCGAGGGCGACGCCACGGATTGGGCTTCGACCGAGGCGGCCTTCGCCAAGGTGCGGCGCGAAGTCGGCGAGATCGACGTGCTGGTGAACAATGCCGGCGCCATGCTGGACATGCGCTTTCGCCAGATGAGCCAGGCGGATTGGTCTGCGGTGCTGCGCAGCAATCTGGACACGCTGTTCAACACCACCAAGCAGGTGGTCGACAGCATGGCCGACCGCGGCTGGGGCCGCATCATCAATATCGGCTCGGTGGCCGCGGAGAAAGGCCAGATCGGGCAGATCAACTACGCCACCGCCAAGGGCGCCGTGATCGGCTTCACCCGCTCGCTGGCGCAGGAAGTCGCGGCGCGCGGCGTGACCGTCAACCTGGCGTCGCCGGGCTTCATCGCCGACGACACCGTGAAGGCTTTCCCGCCGGCGCTGTTGGACCGCATCATCGAAAGCGTGCCGGTGGGCCGGTTGGGCACGGCCAAGGATCTGGCGGGGCTGTGCGCCTGGCTGGCGTCGGACGAGGCGGCGTTCGTGACGGGAGCGAACTACGCGATCAATGGCGGCGTGTATATGAGTTGAGGGCAGCGCCGCAGGGCGCCTTGCGCTTACACGTCGATCTGCTCCAGCCGTTGCTGGTCATCAGCGTGACGACTTCATGTGGGATCGTACCGTCTGCGGGAATGCGCGGCGGCCGCCGGGCAATGGCTGCCGGTGCTCCGGTCAAGGCTAGATACTCCGAATCGCTTTTAAGTCTTCTCATTGCTTCTCAAGAAAGCACGAGTAGGAACCCTCCATCTTCTAAGGTGTTTCAGGAGGGCCGGACAAGCCTTCTGCCGCCATTCCAGGACGAACGCCCGATTTGTCTTGGTGCTCAATTCGCCAGCTTCACCGCCCCGCTATCGATCAGTTTCTGCCACTTGGCGCTGTCCGCCTGGATGAATGACTGCAATTCCTCCCGCGAGCCGCCGCCGGCGATCATGCCGGCGTTGTCCAGGGCGGCCTTGAATTCCGGCGTGGCGACGGCGGCGCGCAGCGCCGCGTTGACTTGATCGAGCTGTGCCGCCGGGATGTCCTTGCTGGCCGCGACCGAGAACCATTGGGTGGCGGCGTAGCCCTTGAAGCCGGACTCTTCCACCGTGGGCACATTGGGCAGGCTATCCAGGCGGTAGGGCGTGGTGACGGCGTAGGCTTTCAGCGTGCCGGCCTTGATCTGCGGCATGACCGGAGCCGAGCCCAGGATGGCCAGGGGGATCTGGCCGCCAGCCACGTCGGCCACCGCCTGGCCGCCGCCCTTGTAGGGCACGTGCACGATGCGGGTGCCGGCGTATTGGTTGAGCAGTTCGCCCGCCAGGTTCTGCGAGGTGCCGTTGCCCGAGCTGCCGTAGCTCCAGGCTTCGGGCCGCTGTCGGGCGTCCGCCAGCACGTCCTGCAAGGATGCCTTGGCGTCCTTGGCGGGGCCGACGATGACCATGGGGCCCTGGGCCATCAGGATCACGGGCGCCAGTTCGCGGCCGATTTCAGGCTGGGGCGTGGGGTAGATCAGCGGACCGGGCACGGTCAGCAGATAGCCGTCGCTGGCCTTGCTGCGCGCCACCAGTTGCAGGGCGATGGCGCCGGCCGCGCCGGGGCGGTTTTCGACGATGACGTTCAGGCCGCTGCGCCGGGCCAGTTCCTGCGCGGCGATGCGGGTCAGCACGTCGGCGGTGCCGCCCGGCACGAAACCGATCACCCAGGTGATCTGCTTGCCGGGCCAGTCCAGCTTGTTGTCCGCCGCGCTGGCGGCGGCGGTCAGCGCGGCGCCCAGCAGCAGCGCGCAGCAACGGATAGCGAATTTCATGTTTTCCCCTTGTTTTTTTGGTCAGGCTGGCGCGAGCCTCAGCTCGGGTCCGGCTTGCCTGGCGGCGTATTCGGATGCGCGGCGCAGGACTGGTTGAAGGACTGCACCATTTTCAGGATGGGCCCCAGCACCCAGGTGTTGAAGATGAGGATGTCGCTTTCTTCCTTGGGGTCCTGCTTCAGGTTGAACAGGTACGGCGACTCCAGTTTGCCCTTGCCTTCGTTGACCTCGGGCTCCCAGTAGAAGTGCAGCTTCCAGTCCCGCCATTTGACCGCGCGCAGGTCGTTCTTGATGTAGAACAGAAAGCCTTCCCGCAGCGACGCCGGGCTGGCGCCGGTGAAGAAGTCGGTCTGGTCGATGCCGTCGATGGGGCGGTCCTGCGGAATGTCCGCGCCGCCGATGCGTGACAGCGTGGTGTACAGGTCGGTGACGTGCACGATCTCGTTGGAGACCTGGCCGGGCTGCACCTTGCCGGGCCAGCGGATCATGAAGGGTACGCGCAGGCTGCCTTCCATGGCGGTGTGGTAGGTGCCGGTCCAGGGGCCGGCGGTGCCGCGGTAGGGCTTGCGGAATTCCGGGCCGTTGTCGCTGCAGAAGATGAACACGGTGTCGTCGCGCAGATTCAGCTCGTCCACCGCCTGCACGATCTGGCCGACGCGATGGTCCATTTCCACCATGGAATCGGCGAAGTCGCCGGCGCCGGTACGCCCGGCGAAGTCCGGATGCGGCAGGGTGGGAAAGTGCAGGTGCACCAGCGGCAGGTACAGGAAGAAGGGGCGGCTGGCCTCGGCCTGCTTGCGCATGAAGCCGATGGACCGGTCGACCAGTTCGGCGTCGATGCCGCGGCGAGTCTCCAGGTCGTAGACCTTGACGTTTTCCGACGGTGCGCCGGCCTGGCCCTGCATGATGTGCGGAATATCGGCGACCGAGGGGTCGAAGCCGATGGACGAGGTGAACTGGCTTTCGTCGGTGGTGCGGGGAATGCCGTACCACTCGTCGAAGCCGCGGTCGGACGGATAGCGGCCGGGGATGTCGCCCAAGTGCCATTTACCGTAATGCGCCGTGGCGTAGCCCTGGCCCGACAACTGCTGGGCCAGGGTGATCTCGTCCCGCGCCAGCCCTTGCGGCAGGCCGGGAGGGACGGATTGCAGGCAGCCGGTGCGGATAGGGTGGCGGCCGCTCATCAGCGCCGAGCGCGTGGGCACGCAGTCGCTTTCCACGTTGAAGTTCTGCAGCAGCAGCCCTTCGGAGGCCAGCCGGTCGATGTGGGGGGTGGGCGCGCCGCGCAGGGCGCCGCCGCCGTAGCAGCCCAGCTCCCCCCATCCCAGGTTGTCGGCCACGATCAATACGATGTTGGGCTTCTTGTCCACGCGCTGCGTCTCCTGTCGATCCTCGGGTTTATCCAGGGATTCTAGGAGCGTGGGCTCGGCTTAATATTCCTGAAGCTGAGTCTATGCATAACCAATGATTATGAATCTGTCGCTGCGTGACATCGAGTACTTCCTGGCCGTGGTGGAGCACGGCAACCTGGACCGCGCGGCCGCCGCCTGCGGTGTCAGCCAGCCGGCGCTGTCGAAGTCATTGCAACGGCTGGAAGCCGACACCGGGCTGGCCTTGCTTGATCGTGGCGGGCGCGGGTTGCGCCTGACTTCGGCGGGCCTGGCGTTCCGTGAGCATGCGCAGCGGCTGTGGGCGGAATACCGCGACGCCGTGCGCAACGCGATGGAGCTGCGCCTGGGCGAGGCCGGGCTGCTGCGCATCGGCGCCACTGGCGCCACGGTCGACAGCGTGGTGATGCCGGCGCTGCGCCGCTTGCTGCCGCGCCGGCCCGCGCTGCGGGTGCAACTGACGCAAGGCCAGTCGGACGATCTCAACGAGCAGGTCGCGGGCGGCAAGCTGGACTTGGCAGTGACGCCGATCTATGCCGACGTACCGGGTTCGCTGCACCAGGAATCGATCCGCGAGGACGGCCTGTGCGTGGCCGCCAGCCGCAAGCATCCGCTGGCCTCGCGGCGCAAGCTGGCGTTGCGCGATCTGGCCGGCCAGCGCTGGATCCTGCCCATGCAGGGGTCGGTGGCGCGCCAGGCGCTGGAGGCCCGCTATGCCGAGGCGGGCCTGGCGCTGCCGTCGGCGGCGCTGGAGGTGCAGCATTTTTCAGGGGGCGCGCTGGCATTGCTGGCGGGTTCGGACCTGCTGGCGCTCATGCCGCAGAGCGCGCTGGACGGGAACATCGTGGAGCTGCCGGTGACGCTGGGCCGGCCTCTGCGGCGCAGCATGGCGCTGGTCACGCGCCACGGCGCCACCTGGTCGCCGCTGATGCAGGAGTTCCGCGCAGCGGTGCTGGAGGCCGTGGGCTAGTACTCCGATTCCACCTGCCAACTGATGGGAATCTCGGCCACGCTGGCGCTGGGCGGCAGTTCCAGCACCAGCCGGGCCATGCGGGCGATGTCCTCGGGCTGGGTCAGGCGGGTCTTGATTTCCGCGGGCACGCCGTCGGCCATGTCGGTGGCCACGAAGCCTGGGCAGATGGCGGTGCAGCGTATCTGGTGGGGATCGCCGCAGTGGCGGATGCCGTGGGCCAGCGCCAGCGCGGCGAACTTGCTCATGGCGTAAAGCGTGCCTTCCGGCGCCCGCACGCGCTTGCCGGCCAGCGAGGCCATGACCAGCACCTTGCCGGCGCCTGACGCGATCAGGTGCGGCCAGGCCTTGCGCGTCAGGCGCATGGGCGATTTGACGTTGACGGCGAACAGCCGGTCGAACTCGTCGTCCGTGGCCTCGACGACCGAACTCTTGCTGAGAATGCCGGCGTTGTGGATCAGCGCGTCGATGCGGCCGTAGCGCGTCATGGCGGATTCGATCCAGGCGTCCTCGCTGGCCGCGTCCTCGGCGTCGAAGCGGGCGCGGTGCACCTGCGCGGGCGGAAAGCCGTCGAAGGCGTCAGTGGCGCTGCGGGTGCCGGCGCTGATGCTCCAGCCGTTGGCCAGCAGTTCGCGGGCGATGGCCAGGCCTATGCCGCGGCTGGCGCCGCTGATCAGCGCGACGCGGGGAAGGGTTGACGGTTGCATCGCGTTCCTGGTCTGTGGGGATCGTTGGGCTTAACGGCGGGCATGGCCGAGGTAGCCTTCCAGCATCGAGCGGGTGTTGGCGCGCAGGGCGTCGATGGCGTAGCCGCCTTCCTGCACGAACAGGGTAGGCAGGCCCAACTGCGCGATGCGCCTGCCCAGCAGGGCATAGTCGGGCGTATCCAGGCTGAGATTGCCGAAGGCATCCCCGCGGAAAGTGTCGTAGCCGGTGGCCACTACCAGCGCGCGCGGCTTGAACTGTTCGATGCGTTCCAGCGCCGGCTCGAAGGCCTTGAGGTAGCCGGCGATTTCGGTGCCCGCGGCCAGCGGCAGGTTCAGGTTGTAGCCCTCGCCCGCGTCCTTGCCGGTTTCCTCGCCATAGCCGCTGGAGAAGGGATAGATGCTGGCGGGGTCGCCGTGGATCGAGATGGTCAGCACGTCGTCGCGGCCATAGAAGATCTGCTGCGTGCCGTTGCCATGATGCACGTCGATGTCCAGGATCGCGACCCGGCCCCATTGCCCGGCCAGCCGTTGCGCGGCCAGCGCGGTGTTGGCCAGCAGGCAGCCTCCCATGCCCATGTCGCTCATGGCGTGGTGGCCGCTGGGCCGCACCAGCGCGTACACGCTGGACGAGCCGTCCAGTACCGCTTGCGCCGCGGCGACCGCGGTTTCAGCGCTGGCGTAGACGTTGCGCCAGGTGTCCTCGACGATGGGGGTGGCGCCGTCGGCCAGGTAGCGGCCCGCCATGGCCACGGGAGTGGATGCGCGCATATCGGGGTAATGGCGGTTGGGCCAGATGTTGGGGCGCACCTCGAACGAGGCATCGGGCGCCTTGCGCCATTCGGTCCAGGCGCTTTGCAGGTAGGCCAGGTAGCCGGGCGTATGGATCTGGGTCAGCTCGGGCACGCCTTGGGCCAGCGGCCCGACGGTCTGGCAGTCCAGCCCGGCGTCGCGCAGCGCCGCCTCGATCTCGCGGCCGCGGCCGCGCGCGTCGTGGTGCGGTTTGAGGATGCCGCGGACCAGGGCGTTGCCGGTCCAGTCGGCGTCGTGCAGGGGGGAAAGCAGGGCCTTCATCGTTGGGATTCCTGGATAGCTGGGGGCGCGAATGAGTAGAGAGCAGCCATGGGTATCGGGCCTATTTCCATTGGCGGCCCGGTACCGCGTCGATGAGCTGCCGGGTGTAGGGGTGCGTCGGCGCCTGCAGCACCTGGGCGGCGGGGCCTTGCTCGACGATGGCGCCTTGCTGCAGCACGACGATGCGGTCGCACAGCTGGGCCGCCACGCGCAGGTCGTGGGTGATGAACAGCATCGACAGATGCAGCTTGTCCTTCAACTCCTTCAGCAGCGTCAGCACTTGGTCCTGCACCGACACGTCCAGCGCCGATACGGGTTCATCGGCGATGATGAGCTCGGGCTGGGCCGCAATGGCGCGGGCCAGGCCCAGGCGCTGGCGCTGTCCGCCCGAGAATTCGTGCGGATAGCGCTCCAGCGCCGAGGCGTCCAGCCGCACCAGTTCCATCAGTTCGCGCGCGCGGCGCAAGGCCTGCTCCCTCGGCACGCCCTGCGCGACCAGTCCGCTGGTCAGGATGGTCGCTACGCGGTGCCGGGGATTGAGCGAGCCGTAGGGATCTTGGAACACCATCTGCACCGAACGGCGCACCGCCGTGTCGCGGAAGGCGCCTCGCGCGGTCAGGTCGGCGTCCTTCAGGCGCACCGCGCCGCCGTCGGCGGCGATGAGGCCGGCGATGATGCGGCCGATGGTCGACTTGCCCGAGCCCGATTCGCCGACCAGGCCCACGGTTTCGCCGCGCGCGATCTCGAAGCTGACGTCGCGCACCGCGGGAAACTGGCGTGCCGGCTTGAACAGGCCGCTCTTGCGCACGTACGTCTTGCGCAGCCCGCTCACCGACAGCAGCGCCTGGGCCGCGACCGGGGTCGGGGGCGGAGGCACGGACGACGGCACCGCGGCCAGCAGGCGGCGGGTGTAGTCGGCCTGGGGATGGTTGAGTACCTGCGCGGCCGCGCCGGTCTCGACCACGCGGCCGTCCTTCATGACCACGATACGGTCGGCGATTTCCGAGACGACGCCGAAGTCATGGGTGATGAACAGCACGCCCAGGTGCTTGCGCTTCTGGATGTCCAGCAGCACTTCCAGGATCTGGGCCTGGGTGGTCACGTCCAGCGCCGTGGTCGGCTCGTCGGCGATGAGGATCTCGGGTTCCAGCGCCAGCGCCATGGCGATCATGACGCGCTGGCGCTGGCCGCCGGACAGCTGGAAGGGATAGGAATCCGCGATGCGGCGATGGTCGTCCAGCCCCACCGACACCAGCAGCGCGGCCAGGCGTTCGGCGTTTTGCGTGGTGTCGGTTGCGCCGTGCTCGCGCAGCATTTCGACGATCTGGTCGCCGCAGCGGATCAGCGGGTTGAGTGCGCTGAGCGGCTCCTGGAACACCATGGCGATGCGCTTGCCGCGGATCTTGCGCAGCGCGCTCAGGCTCAGGCCGGTCAGCGCCTGGCCATCCAGCCGTATCGCGCCGCCGCTGACGTTCACGCCGCGCGGCAGCAGGCTCAGCACGGCATGGGCCAGCGTGGATTTGCCGGAGCCGGATTCGCCCACCACGCAGACGATTTCGCCTGGCGCGATGTCCAGGCTGACGCCTTCGACCGCGTAGGGCCGGTCGGCGCCGGCGGGCAGCTTGATGGACAGGTCTTCGATCTGGAGCAAGCCGTTCACGGTTATTGTCCCTTGCGGTGCAGACGCGGGTTAAGCGCGTCGTTCAGGCCTTCGCCCACCAGGTTGATCGCCAGCACGGTCAGGAAGATGGCAAGCCCGGGGAACAGGCACATCCACCATGCCAGGCGCAGCAGCGAGCGCGACGCGCCCACCATGTAGCCCCAGCTCATCAGGTTGGGATCGCCCAGGCCCAGGAAGCTGATGGCGCTTTCCAGCAGGATGGCGTTGGCCACCATCAGCGAGGCCATCACGATCAGCGGCGACAGGCAGTTGGGCAGGATTTCGGCGATGACGATGCGCAGATTGGACAGGCCCTGCACCCGCGCGGCCTCGACGAATTCGCTGGACTTCACGCGCATGAATTCCGCCCGCACCAGCCGCGCCACCGGCGGCCAGCTCACCAGCCCCACCGCGGCAATCACCGAGGCGAAGGAGGGCTGGAAGATGGCCACCAGCACGATGGCGAAGAAGAAGCTGGGGATGGTCTGGAAGATCTCGGTCAGGCGCATCAGGATCTCGTCGCTGCGCCCGCCCAGGAAACCGGCGGGGATGCCCACCGCCAGTCCGATCACCAGCGCCACGGCGGTGGCCACGCAGCCCACCAGCAGCGAGGCGCGCGCGCCGTGCACGATGCCGGAGGCGATGTCGCGTCCCAGCGAGTCCGAGCCCAGCCACACGCCGGCCTCCTGCAGCGGCTTGAGAAAGGGCGCGACCGACGGGTCCCAGGGATTTTCCGGATAGAGGCCGTTGGCGCCCAGCGCCATCAGCACGATCAGGCACAGCACCAGCAGGCCCGCGACGGCGCCGATGTTCTTGGCATAGCGTTTGGACAGGCCTTTCATGCAGCACTCCGCATACGGGGATCGATCAGCAGGTACATCAGGTCGGTGATGAGGTTGAACGCCACCACCATCAGCGAGGTGCAGAAGAACACGCCCAGCAGCACCTGGTAGTCGCGCTGCATCAGCGCATCAAAAGCCAGGCGGCCGATGCCGGGCCAGGCGAACACTGTCTCCACCAGCACCGAGCCGCCGATCAGCTGCCCCGCCTGGATGCCCGCCAGGGTGATGACCGGGAGCACCGCGTTGCGCAGCTGGTGCACCCAGACCACGCGGGCGGGCGACAGGCCCTTGGCCCAGGCGGTCTTGACGAAGTCGGCGGTCTGCACCTCGTTCATCGAGGCCCGCGTCATGCGGGCATACAGCGCCAGGTTGAACGCCGCCAGCGTCAGCACCGGCAGCACGGCGTGGTGGGCGATGTCCAGCGCGCGCGCCAGGCCGCTCTTGCCGGAGCCCATGGCCTCCAGCCCGAAGGGCGGAAACCAGCCCAGTTGCACCGAGAACAGCAGCACCAGCATCAGCCCCACCCAGAAAATGGGCGTGGCGTAGAAGGCCAGGGACCCGGCGGTGATGGCGGAATCCTTCCAGGTGCCGCGGTACTTGCTGGCCAGCACGCCCAGCAGGACCCCGCCTAGAAGCGACAGCAGGAAAGCGGGTATGGCCAGCACCAGCGTGGCGGGTAGACGGTCCGCGATCAGGTCCCACACCGGTTGTTGCTGGCGGTAGCTGAAGCCCAGGTTCAGGGTCGCCATGGAGCCCAGGTAGCCGGCCAGTTGCACGGGCAGCGGCTTGTCCAGGTTGAACTCCTTGCGCAGCTGGTCGATGTACTGCTGGTCGGAGGCGCCCGCCTCGCCGGCGAGGACGCTGACGGGATCGCCCGGCGCCATCCGCACCAGCATGAAGTTGATGACCGCCACGGCCAGCAGCACCGTGATGGACTTGATCAGGACGGACGCGACCGCCAGCAGGGGCTTCATGGCCTGCCTCTCCTTACTTCTGGATATAGGTCGTGGCGAAGGTCTCCGCCACGCCGATGGCCGAAGTCGTCACGTTCTTGACGGACTTGCTGGTGATGGTCGGGAACGACAGCTCCACCAGCCAGGCCGAGGGCGCGTCTTCGGCCAGCGTGGTGGCCGCCTGCGTGTACAGCTGCTGGCGCTTCTGCTTGTCGGTTTCCAGCGAGGCGCTGGTGAATACCTGGTCCAACGCGGGGTTGTTGTAGCCGGAGATGTTGGTGCCGTAGACGCCCTGGCGGATATTGTCCGAGCGGTAGCTGCGGTCCACGCCCAGCGCGGGGTCCGAGTATTGGTACAGGTAGGTGACCGTCATGTCGAAGTCCCAGTTGGCATAGCGGCGCGCCCAGTTGCCGGCGTCCGTGCTTTCCAACACCACGTCGATGCCGACTTTGCCCAGCGAGTTCTTCACGGACTCGGACACCTTGTTCCAGGTGTCGCCGTAGGGCAGGCCGAGCAGGCGCAGCGATACGCGCTTGCCGTTGGCGTCGGGCTTGAGGCCCATTTCGTCGAGTAGGGCGATGGCCTTCTTCGGGTCGTACTTGTATTGCGGAATGTTGGGGTCGTAGAAGCTCGTCACCGACGAGATCGGGCCGGTGGCGGGCCGCGCGGCGCCGAAGAAGATGCGCTTGGCGATGAAGTCGCGGTCGATGGCGTATTGGATCGCCTGGCGGAAGCGCTTGTCGTCCAGCGGCTTGACGCGGTGGTTCAATTCGATCCACGACAGCGGGCCGGCGAACTCATAGCCCTTGGTGGTGACTTCCAGCGCGGGGTTGGCCTTGATCTGCGGCAGGAAGGCGAAGTCGATGTCGCCGAAGCTGGCGACCTGCACCGAGCCGTTCTCCAGCGCCAGCAGGCGCGATGCGGAGTCGGGGATGACCTGGAAGTAGACGTTGTCCAGATAGGGCAGGCCGGCCTGCCAGTAGGCCTCGTTGCGCACCAGCTGCACGTACTGGCCGCGCTTCCATTCCTTGAACTTGAAGGGGCCCGTGCCGATCGGCGTCTGGTTGGCGGGGTTGTTGCGGAAGTCCGTACCCTTGTACAGATGGGCGGGCATGATGGGCGCGCTCGACACTTCGAAGGCGTTGAGGAAGGGCGCGTAAGGCTGCTTGAGCGTGATCTTTACCGTATTGGCGTCGGGCGTCTCGATGCTGGCCACGTGCGACAGGTTGCCGCGTGCGCGCGGGTGGGTCTGCGGCAGGTAGTCCTGCAGCGAGAAGCGCACGTCTTCGGCGGTGAAGGGTTTGCCGTCATGCCAGGTCACGCCCTGCTGCAGATGGAAGGTGTAGACCAGGCCATCGGGCGAGATTTCCCACGATTTTGCCAGCGACGGCTTGGCGGTCAGGTCGAAGTCATAGGTCAGCAGGCCTTCGTAGATCTTGCCCGCCGCGATCTGCGTGGGCGTCTGCTGGTTCAGGCCGTAGATCAGCGTGGGCGGTTCGGGATTCAGAATCACGTTCAAGGTGCCGCCGCGCGTCTGCGCATGGGCGCCGGACGCTGCCGAGGCCAGGAGCGCGGCGCCCAGGGCGAGTTGGCCGAGCATCGATTTCATCTTGGGTGGAAGCTGCTTCATTTTCTTTTTTTCCTTTCTGTAGCGTGGAGACTGCGAGTGGACGGCCCGATGTGTCAGGGCCGCGCGGCGGCGCATTGCTGTTCCAGGGCCTGCAACAGCAGGTCCGCGTGGGCCTTCTGGAAAGTGAGGGGCGGGCGGATCTTCAGTACGTTGGCCTGCGGACCGCTGGCGCCTATCAGCACGCCGGCATGGCGCAGCCCGTTGACCAGGGCCGCCGCGACGGCGGGCGCGGGCTCGGCGGGGCGGCGCGCGTTCACCAGTTCCACGCCCCAGTACAGGCCGCGGCCGCGCACGTCGCCGATGATGGGATGGGCCGCGGCCAGGCGGCGCAGGCCGGCCTCCAGGTAGGCGCCGACCTCGGCCACTCGGTTGGGCGCGTCCATGGCTTGCAGCGCGTCCAGCACCGCCAGCCCGACCGCGGCCGACACCGTGTTGCCGCCGAAGGTATTGAAGTAACGGCACTTGCGGCCGAATTCCTCGACCAGGTCCGAGCGCAGCACCAGTGCGCCGATTGGATGGCCGTTGCCCATGGGCTTGCCCAGCGACACCATGTCAGGCAGCACGCCGTCGCGCTGGAAGGCCCACCAAGTCCGGCCGGTGCGGGCCAGGCCGCCCTGGACTTCATCGGCGATGAACAGCCCGCCGCGTTGCCGGATGGCGGCCGCGGCCAGCGCCAGCGCCTGGTTCGACTCGGTGTGGATGCCGTCGCTGGCGAAGACGGTGTCGACCATCAGCGCGGCCGCGGGGGTGCCGGCCTGGGCCAGTTCGTCGGCGGCGGCTTGCACCGCCTCGGCGAAACGCGAGGCGGCCAGGGCCGGATCGCCCCGGTAGCTGTCGGGCGGCGGCACCGTGCGCACATGGCTGGCCACGGGGCGCAGCGAAGGCGACATGTCCGCCAGCGACCGCGTCACGCCGTGATAGGCATTGCGGGTGACGATGAAGCCCGTGCGGCCGGTAGCCTCGATCGCCACGCGCAGCGCCAGGTCGTTGGCCTCGCTGCCGGTGCAGGTGAACATGGCGTTGTCCAGGCCGGCCGGGAACAGCGCCAGCAGCCGCTCCGCGTATTCGACCACGCCTTCGTGCAGATAGCGGGTGTGGGTGTTCAACACCGCCGCCTGGCGGGCCAGCGCCTCCACCACTGCGGGATGGGCATGGCCGACCACGGGCACGTTGTTGTAGGCGTCCAGATAGCGCTTGCCCTGCGCGTCTTCCAGCCAGACGTCCTCGCCGCGCACGGGATGCACGGGCTCGTCGTAGAACAGCCGGTAGGCCGCGCCCAGCGCGCGGCGGCGGCGCGCCAGCAGGTCGCCGGATGCAGGGGGGGAAGCGGGAAGATCCTGGGACATGGCGGTATCCGTGAGGTCAATGGGATGCGGAAGCGGCGGCGCGCGGATCGCAGCCGTCCTTCCAGGGGCCGATCAGGGCGTGGAACAGGCGGGTGGCGGCGGCGTGGCTACGCAGGATGTAGTCGCGGTTGCCGGGGAACTGACGCGCGCGCCAGGCGGTGATGACCATGCGCTGCGCCAGCCGCGCCAGTACCAGATCCAGCGTCAGCGCGCGCTCCTGGGGGCTCAGCGCCAGCACCGAGGCGTAGCCGTCGAGCATGCAGTCCAGCACGCGCATCGGCGCGTCGGTCTGGGTCATCTGGTAGGAGGCCGCGATGGCGATTTCGGCGATGCGGGGCGCCTGCACCATGTCGCCGAAATCGAGCACGCCGGCTACCGCCAGGCCGCTGGCGTCGGTCAGCAGGTTGCTGGCCGACAGGTCGTTGTGGATGATCTGCCGCGGCAGCCCTTGCAGTTGCGGCGCGGTATGGCTGGCGTACAGATCCAGGAAGCCTGCGAGCAGGCGGCGGTGCTCGGCGTCCTCGACCGCTTTGAGCAGCGGGCGCATCGAAGGCGCTTCACAGACGTTCCAGAGAAACCGGCGCCCCGCGGCCGGATGCGAGAAATCCGCCAGCGCCGCGTCGAGTTCGCCGGCCGCGCGACCCAGGGCGGTCCAGGCCGCGGGTTCCGCGCGCAGCGCCGAACCGGGCTCGCCTTCCAGGAAGCTATAGGCGCGCACCCG
The DNA here is from genome assembly GCF_013267355.1 of Achromobacter pestifer. Taxonomy (NCBI): domain Bacteria; kingdom Pseudomonadati; phylum Pseudomonadota; class Betaproteobacteria; order Burkholderiales; family Alcaligenaceae; genus Achromobacter; species Achromobacter pestifer. The sequence goes on along the minus strand of NZ_CP053985.1, from coordinate 1,161,158 downwards.
GACTGCCGCCGCGTTTGCGCTGGGCGGTTGGTGCGAGAGCCAGTCGGCCCCGTCCTGGCCCTGCGGCGCGTGGTGGGCCGGCACCGGCACGGCGCAGCGGCCGGCCAGATGGCGCAGCACGGCGATCTGCATCTCCGTCTCCGCAACGCTCTCGGCGGCATTGATGAACTTCAGCGTCAGCGGCGAACCATCGTCGCGGCGCACGCGGAAATTGCGGTCGCGCTCGCCGGCCAGCGGCTGGCAATCGGCGGCGCCATACCAGGCCCGGGCCACGGCGGCCGCGTCTTCCAGGGTCACGGCGGGCGGGGAGGTGGTCAGCAGGGCTTCGGTGAGCGCGGCGGATTCGACGGTACGCAGAGGGTGGGCCGACACGTTGTTGGGCGGAATCTGTAGTTCAAGATGATGCATCATGCATCAAGCGCGGAAAGCGCCGAATCAGTGATTACCCGAGTAAGCTTGTCGCCCGTCATTGCCCCTGGTTTTTATGTAATCATTAATAATCAATAGGTTGATTCTATTTTCTGTGGTTGATTCGTGCCAAAAAAAGAAGAAAAGGCTACTGGAACAAGACATCTTGATGGTTTAACTAGGCTCCAAGAAGGGTTTTTCCTTGGTTATGATGCATCATATTGAAATTACCCTGAAACCGCAGGTGCGTCCTCAAGCGGCCTGCGGGCCTTTGTCGTATCGTCTTCATCCCTGCCACGCGCCCTTCCTCCAACAACAATGACGCAGACCCCCGACACGCAGACCGCCGCCGCCTTCTCCCAGCTGGAACACGGAAACCTGGGGGCGCTCGTCTACGAGCGGCTGGCGCAGGCGTTGATGGAGGGGAGGCTGCGGCCGGGCGACCGGCTGCGTATCCGGGAATTGGCGGAAAGCATGGGCGTTAGCGTCACGCCGGTGCGCGACGCGATCCTGCGCCTGGTGCAGGACGGCGCGCTGGTCATGCGCAGCGCGCGCGACATCCGGGTCTACGAGGTCAGCACGGCCGAGTACCTGGAGATCCGCGACATCCGGCTGGAGCTGGAAGGCATGGCGGCGGCCAGGGCCGCGCAGAACGCCACGCCCGAGGACATCGCGCGGCTGGAAGCCATGGTGCAGGCCAACGAGGACGCGCTCAAGGCCCAGGACATCCGCACGGCGGTAGGCCTGAACCAGCGCTTCCATTTCGAGTACTGCAAGATCGCCCGCATGCCGACCATGCTGGAGATCCTGCAGCGCCTGTGGCTGAAGATGGGGCCGCTGATCGCGCAGATCTACGCGGAAGGCGGGCGCGACATGATCGACGGCCACTACCCGTTGATGGCGGCGATCCGCAACAAGGACCCGCAGGCCGCCCGCATCGCCATGCAGACCGACATTCTGTCGGGCGGCCAGCCCATCCTGGACTACAAGCTGCGGCAGGCGGAAACGCGCTAGGAAGGGGAGGGGCGCGGATCTAGCGGAACGCCGTCCAGGCCAGGGTCAGCGAGAATAGACCCAATATGACGGCAGCGCCGCGCTGTGCCTGCGCCGGATCGATCCAGCGCGTCTTCGGACCGCCCAGCGAGGCGCCGAACGTCACCCAGGCCAGGCCTATGGGCACCAGCAGGGCGGCGAACAGCGTCATCGCCGCAAGGTAGGCGGGCACGCTCCAGAACGCCGCGGGCGGGAAAATCGCGCTGGCAAAGAGTATGCCCTTGGGATTGAGCAGCGTGGCCGTGAACAGTGTGCGCATGCCAATGGCCGCCCGCGCCACCGCAGGCACGGCGCGGGCGGCGCGCCACATGCGCACGGCCAGGCAGGCGATGTAGACGCTGCTGGCGATGCGCACGCCGGCCGGCAGCCAGGGCAGGGATTTCGCGGCCTGCTCAAGAAAACGTCCCCAGAGCGAGATCGACACGATGTAGCCCGCCAGCTCGGCCGCCGTCAGCCGCGCCGCGCGCCATGCTAACGGAAAACGGCGGGCAAGCCTGGGCCGCGCCCAATGCTCAGGCAGTTTGCGGAAAGCCCCCGTAAGGCGCCCATCCTGATCCGGCGATGACGCCGCCGTCGCAAGGGATGGTGGCGCCGGTGATAACCGCAGCCGCGGGCGAGAGCAGGAAGAACACGACTTCCGCGATCTCGCGCGGCTGCATCAGGCGGCCCAGCGGCGTGGCGTTCAGGATCGGCGTCATGTCCCGCTCCCCCTGCCGCTCCTTGGGCCTGAGAAAGGGCGTGTCGGTCCAGCCGGGCGCGATGGCGTTGACGCGCAAGCCGCGGCGCGCCCAGTGCACCGCGAGGGCTTCGGTCAGGTTCACCACGGCGGCCTTGGCCGGACCGTAGGCCAGCACCGGGCCGGGACGGAACGACAGCACGGACGCTACATTGACGACCGCCCCGCGTCCGCGTTCGGCCATCGCGCTGCCGAACACGCGGCAGGCGGTGTAGGTGCCTTTCAGATGGGAATCCACCACCCGAGCCCAGGCCTCCACCGGATAGTCTTCGATGGCGGTGGGAACCTGGGCGATGCCGGCGCAGTTCACCAGTCCGGTGGCCGCGGGCAAGAGGGCGGCAAGCCGTTCCTGCGTGGCCCGCAGTCCGGCCTCGTCCAGCACATCGCCCGGGGCGGCCACGGCGCGCGGACCCAGTTCCCGCGCCAGCGTGTGCGCGGCTTCCTGGTTGAGGTCCAGGATCGCGGCGTAGCCGCCTGCCTCGATCACCCGCCGGCATACCGCCGCGCCGATGCCGCTGGCGCCGCCCGTGACGATGACCGACAGGGTTGAGTCCGGTGTTGCGTGGTTCATCAGCGTCCCCAGCGCGCCTTCAGGCGCTGTTCAAACACGCGCAGCGCAACGTCGATGCAGATGCCGACGATGCCGATGGCGATCATGCCGGCCATGACGATATTGGTGGCGACGTTGAGCTGCCCCTGCACCATCATGTAGCCGATGCCGTTGCCCACCACGATCAGCTCCGCGCCCACCAGCGATTGCCAGCCGATGCCGGCGCTGACGCGCAGGCCGGCCAGGATGGACGGCAGCGAGGCCGGCAGCAGCACTTCGGCCACGATGCGCGGCCCGCTGGCGCCCAGCGTGCGCGAGGCTTCCAAGAGCCGCGTGTCGACGAACTTGGCGCCGCGGTAGGCGCTGATCAGGCAGGGCGGAAAGGCGCCGGCGAAAATGATCAGGGTGGGCCCGCCGATGCCGGTGCCGAACCACAGGCCGGCGAACGGCACCCAGGCGATGGGCGCCACGAAGCGCAGCGCATCGAAGAACGGACTGACCACGTCGTCCAGCCAGCGGTACCAGCCCATCAGCAGGCCCAGCGGTATGCCTACCGCCGCGGCCAGCAGGAAGCCGCAGGCGAAGCGGTAGAGGCTGGCGCCCAGGTGCGTCCAGAGCGTGGCGCCGGAATAGGGTTCGCTGCTGTACTGCGCGATGGTTTGCAGCACGGTCAGCGGGCCGGGCAGGTAGTTGGGCGGGAAGACTCCTGCCACGCTCAGCAGATGCCAGGCCAGGAAGAAGCCGGCCAGCCCCAGGCAGGACAAGCCGAAGGTGAAGGCGGGCGGGTCGCCCGAGGCGCGTGTCAGCGTAGCCATGGCAAGGCCCTCTTTTCGATCCATTCCAGTCCGCGCGTCATCACCGCGCCCAGCAGGCCCACCCAGACCATGGCGTACAGGATCATGCCGGGCCGGATGTCCAGCGCCGCGGTGTCCAGCACCTTGCCCAGGCCGATGAAGGCGCCGATGAGTTCCGCCGCCACCAGCGTCATCCACGCGGTCTGCAGCGACAGCCGCAGGCCGGTGAAGATCATGGGCATGGAGCCGGGTATCAGGACCTCGCGCAGCATGCGGACCGGATGGCCCGCGCCGTGCACGCGCGCGGCCTCGATCAGCGTGGGGTCGATGTTGCGCACGCCTGCGTAGGTGTTGATGACGGCGGGCGTGAACGACGATACCCAGATCAGGAAGATCTTCGCCGGGTCCCCCAGGCCCAGCCACAGGATGGCCAGCGGAATCCAGGCCAGCGGCGGGATCGGGCGCAACAGCGAGAATACGGGCCCGACCAGGGCGTCGATGCGCTTGCTGAATCCCATCAGCAGGCCCAGCGGCACGCCGGTGCCGATGGCGACCAGAAATCCCAGGAATACCAGGCGCAGGCTGTGGCCGATGTGTTGGAACAGCGTGCCGCCGGCATAGCCGGAATCGCGCGAGAGCTGCACCGCGGCCTGCCAGGTGGTGAGCGGGGTGGGAAAGCGCGCGCCATTGACCAGGCCCAGCGCCGACACGATCCACCAGGCGGCGAAAGCGATGGCGACGGCGGCCACGCCCACGGTGATGCGGCGGCGCGATGCGCGCGGCCGCCGCGCGGGCAGGGTTGCGATGTGCTCACTCATGGCCGGACCCCGCGGCCTGGCGATCCAGGTGGGCCACGTCCTCGAGCAGCAGCAGCATGGCCGTGCAGTCCTGCTCCTGCCGTCCCCAGGACTTGGCCAGCGCGAACATCTCGCGGGCGTAGCCGCCCAGGCCCAGCGGCGCGCCCACCGAGGCGGCCAGGTTCATGGCCAGGTTGATGTCCTTGTAGCCCATGCGCATGGGGAAGTCGGGGCTGATGTCGCCCGCCAGCACCTTGCCGGGGAAATTGGTCAGGAGCTGCCCGCGCCCCGCGGTGGTGTTGGACAGTACCTTGACGACGGTGGCGCGGTCCAACCCGAGCTTGGCGGCGAACATCAGCGCTTCGCCCGTCAGCACCATGCCGACCATGGACATGTAGTTGTTGACCAACTTGAGCCGGATGCCCGAACCGAAAGGGCCCACATGCACGATCTCGTTGGCCATGGCGGCGAAGATGGGGGCGGCCTGGTCGAAGTCGGCCTGCGCGCCGCCGGCCATGATCAAGGCCTTGCCCTGCGCCGCCTCGCGCGGCGTGCGCCCCACGGGGGCGTCCATGCAACGCAGGCCCAGGGCCGCGAGATCGGCGGCGATGCGGTCCGTCTCGACCGCGTCGCCCGTGCTCATTTCGATGACCAGGGCGCCCGGATTCAAGCCTGCCGCCGCGCCATCGGCGCCGAACAGGGCGTCGCGGACGTGGGCGGAGGTGGGCAGCATGGTGATCGCCACGTCGCAGCCGCGGGCAGCTTCCAGCGGCGTGGCGGCCCGCCGGAAGCCGGTGTCGGCCAAGCGCTCCATGGCCGCGGGAACGACGTCGTAACCTGATACTGCGTACCCCTGCGCGGCCAGGTTGCGCAGCATCGCGCTCCCCATGACGCCCAGGCCCAGGAATGCGATGCGAGGTGATTCGATGTGTTCCATGGAGCTTGCTCCGGTGTGGTCAGCTGGCTAGCCGCGCACTGGTGCTGCTGCGCGGCGGCGCGGTGGTGTCGCGGACGATCAATTCCAGTTCGATGCAGACGTTCTCGGGCGGCGTGTCGGCGTCGGCGGCCAGCAGAATGTGGGCCGCGCGCTGGCCCAGCTCGAAGGCCGGCACGTTCAGGGTGGTGATGCCGGGCCGGCAATGGGCGGCCATTTCGATGTTGTCGAAGCCTGTGATCGAAATCTGCTCGGGCACGCGCAGGTTCTGCCATAGGCATTCCTGCAGCGCGCCATAGGCCAGGATGTCGTTGCCGCACATGACCGCGGTAGGCGGTTCGGGCAGACGCAGCAGGGTGGCCATGGCGCGGCGGGCTTCGGGCACGGTGTAGGGTTTTTCGATGACGTACTGCGGCGGCAGTTCGATGCCGCGGCGCGTCAGGGCGCGCGTGAAGCCGGCCACGCGGTCGGCGGCGCGGTCGTTGTCCTTGGAGATGCCAGCGATCACGCCCAGGCGGCGGTGGCCGATGTCCAGCAGGTAGTCGGCGATGCGCTGCGCGGCCGCGGCGTTGTCCCAGCCCACCATGGGCCAGGGATCGGCGGCGTCGTAATGGCAGGTGGTGACGAAAGGGATGCCCTTGGAGTGCAGCAGTTCGTAGAGCTCCGGGTCGCGGCTGCGGCCGACCAGCATCATGGCGTCCACGCCGCGTTCGATCAGCGCGCGCACTTCGCCCGCTTCGCGCGCAGGGCTGTAGTTGGTGCTGGCCAGCAGCAGCTGATAACCGTGTTCGTGGATCGCCTGCTGCATGCCGTCGACCAGCTTGGCGAACAACGCGCTGTCCACCGTGGGGATGATGGCGCCCATGGTCCGGGTCTTGCGGGAAGCGAGCGAACGGGCTGCGCCGTGCGGCACGTAGCCTGCCTCGGCCAGCAGGGCCATGGCGCGCGCGCGCAGGTCGGGCCGTACTTTTTCAGGGTGGTTCAACACCCGGGACAAGGTTGCCGACGAGATGCCGCCGGCGGCGGCGATGGACTTCAGAGTGTCCCCGGACAGGGCTGTGGACTGTCGCTTCATTTTTTGAAAGCGCTTTCAGAAATTCGATGATGTGAATATACAGTTATTGAAACGCCGTGGTCTATCTCTAGGGTTTTCTCGGGGTTGAATGGGATTCTTGCGCGCTTATTCTTTGTATGCGCTTTCAAAAAACCGAGCCCAGACGCAGATCCGGGCCTGCTATCCGGGGAATGTCGCGGCAGCTCGCGCATGCAGACCGGAATCCACTATCGGAGACTAAGCATGTCGAGAATCCCCCGCATCCTGGGTCTGTGCCTGGCGCCGCTGGGCGCCTTGCTGTTGAGCCCGTCCGTGTCGGCCCAGGCGCCGACTCCCATCAAGGTCAGCTACCAGATCGCCTATTGGGCGCTGCCGATCTACATCGCCACGGAAAAGAACTGGTGGGCGGAAGCCGGCCTGAAACCGGAGTTCGTGGTGTATCCGGCGGGCGCGCAGCAGATCGCCGGCGCCGCGTCCAAGTCCTGGGACGTGGGCGGCACGGGTTCGCCGCCTGCGGTCCTGGGCGCGCAGCGCTACGGCATCCTGACGCTCGGCGTCACCAATGACGAATCGACCGCCAACGGCGTGATGGCGCGCAAGGAAAACGCAGCGGCCGTGCGCAGCAATGCGGCCAAGGAAGTGAAGGGCAAGCAGATCCTTCTCAGTCCGAACTCGACGGGCGAATACGCCACCATGGCCTGCCTGAAGAAATGGGGCATGCAGCGCAGCGATGTCAGCGTGGTGACGCTGGCCCCCGCGCAGCTGGTGTCCGCCTTCACCGGCGGCAACGGCATGCTGGCTGGCACCTGGGCGCCCAATTTCTACACGCTCAACGAGCAGATCGGCGCGGAAGTCGTGTGCAGCGGCAAGGACGCGGGCGTGATGATTCCCGGCGCGCTGGTGGCGCGCGGCGAATTCGCCCAGCAGAATCCGGATGCGGTCGCCAAGTTCCTGGCGGTGTACCTGCGGGCCATCAGCTTCGAGAAGAACAACAAGGCGGAAGCCATGGGCTACCTGCGCAAGCTGTTCCAGGCCAACGGCATCAAGCTCAACGACGGCTACCTGGGACAGGAGCTGGAACGGCCGATCTTCACGCTCGACGAACAGCTCAAACTGATGTCGCGCACCGGCGGCAAGTCCACGCTGGACAACGCCTACGAGGCCCTGTCCGGCTACCTGAAGAGCGTGGGCACGCTTACCGAGGTGCCGGACCCCAAGGCCTACATCACGGACGACTACATGAAGCGCGTCGACCAGACCCCGGCGCTCAAGACCTTCGCCAACAAGGCCAACTGAGCTTCATCCATTCTTCCGCGAGGCCACACCATGGCAGTAAGCAAGCTCAAATCCGCGTCCAGGCAGCCCCAGGGCAACGAGGCCGCCGCCCGCGAGGTCGCCGCCGAGATGCTGGCGAACATCAAGTCCGGCGGCGAGGCCGCGGTGCGCGACTACGCCCGGCGGCTGGACAAATGGGAGGGAGACATCCTGGTCGGCGCCGCCGAGATGGAACGGCGCACCGCATCCATTCCCGGCGGCATCAAGCGCGACATCGAGTTCGCCGCCGGCCAGGTGCGCAAGTTCGCGCAGGCGCAGATGGCCTCGGTGCGCGAGTTCGAACTGGAGCTCGCGCCCGGACTGGTTGCAGGCCAACGCCTGATACCCGTCAACGTGGCGGGCTGCTATGTGCCCACCGGGCGCTACGCGCACATCGCCTCGGCCTACATGAGCATTGCCACCGCCAAGGCGGCCGGCGTGCCGATGGTCATCGCCTGCTCCACGCCCTACCGCGGCGAGGGCATACATCCGCAGGTGCTGTACGCCATGCAGGTCGCAGGCGTGGACGCCGTGATGACGCTGGGGGGCGTGCAGGCGATCGCCGCCATGGCCTACGGCCTGTTCACCGGCAAGCCGGCCGACATCATCGTCGGACCGGGCAACAAGTTCGTGGCCGAGGCCAAGCGCATGCTGTTCGGCAGCGTGGGCATCGACGTGTTCGCCGGGCCTTCGGAGGTCTGCATCATCGCCGACGCGTCGGCGGACCCGGCCATCGTCGCCTCGGACCTGGTCGGGCAGGCCGAGCACGGCCACGAGTCGCCGGCCTGGCTGATCGCCACCGACCGCAAGCTGGCCGAAGCCGTGCTCAAGCGGGTGCCCGAGCTGATCGCGTCCTTGCCGCCCACCGCAAGGGACGCGGCCGGCGCCGCCTGGCGCGACTACGGCGAGGTGGTGCTGTGCGATACGCGCGAAGAGGCGGTGGAGGTCTCGGACCGTTACGCCAGCGAACACCTGGAGGTCCATTGCGCAGACCTGGACTGGTGGTTCCGGCACCTGACCTGCTATGGCTCGCTGTTCCTGGGCGAGGAAACCACGGTGGCGTTTGGCGACAAGGCCAGCGGCACCAACCACATCCTGCCGACCAAGGGCGCGGCGCGCTATTCGGGCGGCCTGTCCGTGCACAAGTTCATCAAGACCGTCACCTGGCAGCGCATGACGCGCCAGGCCAGCCGCGATACCGCCCAGGTGACGGCGCGGATCTCGCGCCTGGAAGGCATGGAGGCGCATGCGCGCACGGCGGACGACCGCCTGGCCAAATACTTTCCCAAGGAATCCTTCGAACTGGGCGAACCCGTGCGGGAGTGAAGCCATCATGCAGAACGACATGTCCCGCCTGTTCGACCTCGACGGCCGCGTCGCGCTGGTAAGCGGCGGCAGTTCCGGCATCGGCAAAGCCATCGGCCTGGCGCTGGCGCGGGCCGGCGCCAGCGTGGTGCTGGTGGCGCGGCGCGAGCAAGAGCTGGCTTGCGCCGCAGGCGAATTCGAAGCGCAAGGCCTGCGCGCGCGCGCCTTACCGTGCGATCTGGCTGACCGCGATGCGTTGCGCGGCTTTGCCGCCCGCGCGGCCCAACCTTTCGGCGCACCCGACATTCTGGTCAACGCCTCGGGCATCAACGTGCGCAAGCCCTTCGAGGACACGGCGGACGAGGACTGGGACCGCTCGCTGGCGATCAACCTGACCGCGCCGTTCCTGCTGACCCGCGCGCTGGCGCCGGCCATGCGCGAACGCGGCTGGGGCCGCATCATCAACATCACCTCGTTGCAGTGCGTGCGCGCCTTTCCTGACAGCGCACCCTATGGCGCGTCCAAGGGCGGCCTGATGCAGCTGACCCGCGCCATCGCCGAGTACTGGTCGCGTCACGGGATTACCTGCAACGCGATCGCGCCGGGCTTCTTCGAGACGCCGCTGACCGCGCCCGTGATGAGCGATCCGGTCCGCGTGCAGGCCTTGGCGGCCAGCACCATGATCGGCCGCAACGGCCGGCTGGAGGACCTGCATGGCGCGGCCGTGTTCCTGGCGAGCGAGGCATCGGCCTACATCACTGGGCAGACCCTGTTCATAGACGGCGGCTTTTCGGCCCGCTGACCGGCATCTCCGTGGAGTCCCGCCATGAAAGCCCTTGTCTACACCGCGCCTAGCCAGCTGACGTACCGCGATGAACCCGATCCCGCGCCGGCGGACGGCGATGCGCTGCTGCGCATCGAGGCCGTGGGCATCTGCGGCTCGGACATGCACGCCTATCATGGGCATGATCCGCGCCGCCATCCGCCGCTGATCCTGGGCCATGAGTTCGTCGGCACGCTGGTGGGCGGCAGCCGCGCGGGCCAGCGGGTCACCGGTAATCCGCTGATCCACTGCGGCCAGTGCGATTTCTGCGTGCAGGGCCGCAACAACCTTTGCCGCAACCGCGGCATGGTGGGCATGACGCGTCCTGGCGCGTTCGCCGAGTTCATGGCCATACCCGAGCGCTGCCTGATTCCCGTGCCGCAAGACATGCCCGCCGCCGCGGCCGCGCTGACCGAGCCCGCGGCCACGGCCTTGCACGGCGTGGCGCTGGCGCAGCGGGCACTGTTCCGGCCGCTGGCCGAAGCCCGCGCGCTGGTCGTGGGCGGCGGCGCCATCGGCCTCTTGACGGCGCTGCTGCTGCGCAGCCAGGGTTGCCGGGTCAGCCTGGCCGAGACCAATCCGCTGCGGCGCGCCTCGGCGCAGCGGCATGCGGGCTGCATGGCCTTCGATCCGCGCGAGGCGGCGCCCGCAGCGGGCGCGTACGAACTGGTGGTGGACGCGGTGGGCGGCAAGCTCACGCGCGCCGCGGCGCTGGCCGCCGTGCAGCCGGGCGGCGTCATGCTGCACATCGGCCTGCAGGACTGGGCCAGCGAGATCGACATGCGGCGGCTGACACTGGACGAGATCACCCTGATCGGGGCTTATACCTACACCAGCGCCGACCTGCGCGCGACGGTGGACGCGCTGCATCGCGGCGTCTTCGGCGACCTGTCCTGGATCGAGGAGCGTGAGCTGGGTGCCGGCGCGCAGGCATTCTCCGACCTCGATGGCGGACGCGCGGCGTCGGCAAAGATCGTGCTGAGGACACATTGACATGGCCCGTCATCCTCTTTCCCCGCCCGCCGTTGGCGGCGCCCCGGCCGCACTGGCCCTGCTCGACCGGAGCGCCGCCATGACCGTCGCCAGGCCACCCGCCCCTCCGCCCGCGCCGGTGCGCCGGCGCCTGTCCCTGCGCTGGCTGGTCAGCGGCGCGTCGGTCGCGGCGCTGCTCCTGGCCTGGTACTTGGCCACGGGCCCATTGGAGTTGCTGAGCCCGGTGCAGCTGCCGTCGCCCGCCGATGCCTGGGACGCCCTGCTGGAGATCGCTGGCGAAGGCTATGCCGACGGCACGCTGTTGCAGCACATCGCGGCCAGCACCGGACTGGTGTTGTACGGGTTCGCGGCGGCGGCGCTGACGGGCGTGCCGCTGGGCATCCTGATGGGGCAGAACCGGCTGGTCGAGGCCTACGTCAATCCGGTGTTCCAGATCGTCCGTCCCATCGCGCCCATCGCCTGGATTCCGCTGACCATCCTGTGGTTCGGGCTGGGCACCAGCGCCAAGGTCTTCGTCATCTGGCTGGCGGCCTTCGCACCCACCGTGATCAATACCTATACCGGCGTGCGCAACATCGACGACACGCTGCTCCAGGCGGCGCGCGTCAACGGCGCGGCGGGCCGAAAAATGCTGCTGGACGTCATCGTTCCAGGCGCGCTGCCTGCCATCTTCACGGGCCTGCGGACCTCGTTGCAGGCCTGCTGGATGGTGCTGGTGGCGGCCGAGCTGGTCGGCTCCTTCGTCGGCCTGGGCCATGTGCTGATCATCGCCACCCGCGACCTGAACTCGGGAATGATCGTGGTGGCCATGGCCGCCGTGGCCGGCATGGGCATGCTGATGTCGGCCCTGCTGGCGCAGGTCGAACGCAAGGTGATGCCATGGAAAGCCTGAATCGCACAGGCCCGGTCCGCGCGCGCTCCCTTGTGTCGCGCCGCGTGCTGGAACGCTGGCTGATGCCGGCGCTGGGCATCGCCACCCTGTTCGGCGGTTGGGCGCTGCTGTCCGGGCTGGGCCTGGTGTCGCCGGCCTTTCTGCCGGGACCGCTGACGGTGCTGCGCAGCATGGCCGAGCACACGCGCGAACCCTATGCGGGCTCGGTGCTGCAGATGCATCTGCTGGCCAGCCTGGAGAAATTCCTGATCAGCTTCTCCATCGCGGTCCTGCTGGGCGTGCCGCTGGGCTTGTTCATGGGGCGCTTCAAGGCGCTGGATTGGGCGGTGTCGCCGGTGTTCGAGGCCTTCCGCTTCATTCCGCCCATCGCCTGGGTGCCGTTCGCGATCTTCTGGTTCGGCACCGGCTTCCTGTCGCCCACGCTGGTGATATTCGCGGGCGCCTTCGCGCCCTGCGTGCTGAACGCCTACCGCGGCGCCAGGCAGATCGACCGCGCCCTGATCGAGGCGGGCCAGATGCTGGGGGCGGGGCGCTGGGCGACGCTGACGGAAATCTTGCTGCCGGCCGCATTGGCGCACATCGTCGCCGGTATCCGGGTCGGCGCGGGGTTCGGCTGGCAGTCGCTGATCGGCGCGGAGCTGATCGTGGGCTCGACCGGGCTGGGCTACATGATCGTGCAGGGCGGCAGCAATCTGGAACCCGCCATCGTGATCAGCGGAATGATCACCATCGGATTGATAGGCGCGGGCATCGATTACGGCATGCGCGCCTTGCAGCGACGGGTGCAGCGCGACTGGTCGCGCTGATCCAGGAAAAAAGGAGGGAGTACAGGCAGGCAGTGCAGGCAGCGGCATTCCATATTGGAGAGAGACAGATGAAACATTACAAAGGCCTCAAGGCTTTGGCAGCGCTCGTGATCGGGTGCTGGCTGGGGGGACCCGGACAGGCGGCGGCCCAGGCCGCGCCGGCGGGCGAGGAACTGTTCACCATCCGCATCGGGCAGCAGCCGCAGCGGTGGGCGCTGGAGTGGTACATCGCCAGCGAGAAGGGCTGGTGGAAGGAGGTGGGCCTGAAGCCGGAGATCTCGACCTTCGCTTCCGGGGCGGTCGAAATCGCGGCGGGCGCGTCCGGGTCATGGGACGTGGGCGGGGCGGGCAACATTCCCTCGCTGCTGGGCGCGTCGAAGTACGGCCTGCAAACCATAGGCATCGCCGACGGCGAGGCCGCCATCATCACGCTGATGGCCACCAAGGACCGGGCGGACGAGTATCTCAAGAACCCGGCGTTGCTCAAGGGCAAGACCATTCCCGTCACCAGCAACTCCACGGGCCAGTGGGGCGCCGCGGAATGCCTGTCGAAGAAGTTCGGCCTCAAGCCCGAGGACTACCGCTTCGTGAACCTGTCTCCGCCCGACATCAATGCCGCGGTGATGAGCGGCAAGTACGACATTTCCTCCGTGTGGGCGCCCAACACCTACATCCTGGAAGAGGCCATGGGCGCAAAGGTGATCTGCACCGGCGCCGAGCTGAAGATGCCTATCCACAGCTACCTGTTCACGACGCCGGCCTTCGCCAAGAAGCATCCCGACAAGGTTGCCCGCTTCCTGGCGGTCTATCTGCGCGCGGTGGCCTGGCAGCGCGCGCATCCCGAAGAGGCCAAGGCGTATCTGAAAGCCTTCTTCGGCAGCGTGGGCGTGAAGTTCCCCGACAAGTACCTGGCGCAGGAGCTGCGCGACCGCCCGGCCTTTGACCTGGCGGAACAGACCAAGCTGTTCGCGCCGGGCCCGGGCGGCACCTCGGAGATCGTGGGCTGGTGGAACAGCGTGGGGGAATTCATGGTGTCCGTGGGCGTGGTCAAGAAGATTCCCGATCCCAAGACCATGGTCACGGGCAAGTATCTGCAGATGATCCAGGACGATCCCAAGCTCAGGGCCTTCGTCGCCGATGTCGCCAAGTAAGCCGGCGGCCGCGGCTCTCAACAAAGGAACGCAAGCATGAGTCAGATTACTTTCGAGCGGGTGCAACGCACGTTCAGCCGGGGCGGGGAAAGCTTCCTGGCCCTGGACGACGTGAGTTTCGAGGTGGGCGAGAGGGAATTCGTTTCCATCGTCGGGCCGTCCGGCTGCGGCAAGACCACGCTGATGCGCATGGCGGCCGGCCTGGAATTCCCCTCGGCCGGCAGTGTGCGGGTGGGCGGCAAGGAAGTCGAGGAACCGGGACCGGACCGCGCCGTCGTGTTTCAGCAGTTTGCGCTGTTCCCCTGGAAGACCGTGACCGAGAACATCGGCTTCGGCCTGAAGTGCAAGGGCGTCTCGCGCGAGGCGCGAGCGCGGACGGTGGCGCGCTACATCGAGCTGATGGGCCTGTCGGGCTATGAGCAGGCCTATCCGCACCAGCTGTCCGGCGGCATGCAGCAGCGGGTGGCCATCGCCCGCAGCTACGCGCTGGATCCCGATGTGCTGCTGATGGACGAGCCCTTCGGCGCGCTGGACGCCCAGACCCGCGTGGTCATGCAGGAAGAACTGGTCAAGCTGTCCCGCCTCAATCCGCGCACCGTGCTGTTCATCACCCACAGCGTGGAAGAAGCGGTGTACCTGTCGGACCGCGTGGTGGTGCTGACCGGCCGCCCGGGGCAGATCAAGGAAATCATCAACGTGGCCGACGTGCGCAAGCGCGAAGAGTGGGACAGCATGGAGCGGATCGAGGACGTGATGGACATGGAGGCATTCGTGCACCTGCGCACGCACATCTGGAAGCTGCTGCGCGCGCAGGAAACAGAACCGCTGGACGCCGCCCTGGCCGCGGCTCACTGAAGGAAAGCGTAGATGAAGCACATCAATGAAGGCGCGGCGCCTGCCGCGAAACCCTCGCGGCTCGCCGCCCTGCATACCGACACGCCTTGGTGGCGGCTTACCGCCACCGCCGCGGATGCGGGCGCCATCGCGCCGCGCGAGATGGTCCGCATGCTGGAGCAGTTGATACTGATCCGGCGCTTCGAGGAGAAGCTGCTGAAGCTGAGCGTGGCGGGCATCCTGCATGGTCCGGCGCATTCCAGCATCGGCCAGGACGGCGCCGCCGTGGGCGCCATGTCGGCGCTGGAGTCGGCCGACAAGATCAACGGCACCCACCGCATGCACCACCAGTTTCTTGCCAAGGCGCTGAACCACGCCACGCCGGCGGACTATTCGCCGTTGGACTCGGAAACGCTGGACTCGCACCGCGACGTGGTCTACCGGACTTATGCCGAGATCCTGGGCCTGACGCCGGGCTATTGCGGTGGCCGCGGCGGTTCCATGCATCTGCGCTATCCCGAGGCCGGCATCTACGGCTCCAACGCCATCGTGGGCGGCAACCCGTCGCATGCGGTGGGTTACGCCTTCGCCGACAAGCTGCGCGGGCGCGACCACGTGTCGGTGGCTTTCTTCGGCGACGGCGCCATGCAGAGCGGGGCGGCCTACGAGGCCATGAACCTGGCGGCGCTCTACAACACGCCCACCATATTCTTCGTGGAAAACAACCTGTACGCGGTGTCCACCCATGTGTCGGAGCAGACCCGCGAAACCCGCTTGTCGGCACGCGGCCTGTCCCTGGGCGTGCCGGCCATCGAGTTCGACGGCATGGACGTGGTGGCGGCGCGCCTGGCCATGCAGGAGGCCCGCGCCATCATCCGCCGTGAAGGCGGACCGGTGCTGCTGGAAGCGCAGACGTACCGCTACCTGCATCAATCGGGCGCCCTGAAGGGCAGCGCCTTCCGCTACCGTGACAAGGACGAGGAAGAAGCCTGGGGCGCGCGCGATCCCATGTCGACGTTTCCCGCGCAGCTGAAATCGCTGGGCCTGATCGACGATGCCGGCATTGCCCTCCTGGAGCGCCGCGCCGATGAACTGATAGACGGCGCGCTGGACCGGCTGCTGGAGCACTACGGCGACGAGGCGGCGCAGCGCATCCGGCCCGATCTGTGGCCGGACCCGGCCAGCGTGGACAGCGGGATACGCGGCAACCTGGGCGAACTGGCCGGCCAGCGTGCCATCGAGCTCGAGGAGCAGAAACCAGCGAGCCTGGCGGACGCCAAGTTCCAGGACGTGATCTCGCGCGCCATGCTGCTGAACATGCAGCGCGACGACGGCATCTTCATCCTGGGCGAGGACGTGCATCGCCTGAAGGGCGGCACGGCCGGCGCCACCAAGGACATAGGCGACCATTTTCCGGAACGCCTCATCGGCACGCCCATCTGCGAGAACGGCTTCACCGGCCTGGCGCTGGGCGCGGCGTTGAACGGCATGCGGCCCGTGGTGGAAATCATGTACCCCGACTTCGCGCTGGTGGCGGCGGATCAGCTGTTCAACCAGATCGCCAAGGTACGCCACATGTTCGGCGGCAAATTCGCGGTGCCGGTGCTGGTGCGCAGCCGGGTCACGGCGGGAACCGGCTATGGCTCGCAGCATTCCATGGACGCCAGCGGCCTGTTTGCCCAGTATCCCGGGTGGCGCATCCTGGCGCCATCGCGTCCCTACGACTACATCGGCCTGCTCAACGCCGCGCTGCGCTGCGACGATCCGGTCCTGATGGTGGAATACAACGACCTGTTCAAGAAGGTGGACAAGGTGCCGGCCGAGGACTGGGATTACATCGTGCCCATCGGCCGGGCCCGGGTGGCGCGCGAGGGTGCGCGCTGCACCATCCTGACCTACGGCGTCATGGTCGAGGTCTGCTGCCAGGCGGCGGAGCGCACGGGCATCGATGCCCAGGTGATAGACCTGCGCACGCTGGATCCGCTGGGCATCGATTGGGACACCATCGCGGCCGGCGTCAAGCGCACGCAGGCGCTGATGATCGTGGAGCAGACCACGCGCGGCACCTCGATCGGCGCGCGGGTGGCAAGCGAGGCGCAGTCGCGGCTGTTCGACTGGCTGGACCACGAGATCGTGCACGTCACGGGCGCCAATTCCTCGCCCGTGGTCTCCAAGGTGCTGGAGCGCGCCGCGCTGGCGGACGCGCAGGCCGTGGAGACGGCCCTGAAATCCATGGACAGCCGCCGCGGCGGCGCGCGCTGAACCGGACGCCATTGGAGAGAAAAATGCTCAAAGACAAACTTCTGGCCACGCATCACACGGCCGTCTGCGTCAACGATTTCGAACGCGCGCGGAACTTCTACACCGGCTTTCTCGGCTTCGAGCTGGAAGGCGAGATGGATCATCGCAGCGAGCCTGCGCTGGGCGAAGTGGTCGGCCTGCCGGGCGCGACCATACGCTGGGCCATGTTGCGCCATGGCGGGCACCGGGTGGAATTGTTCAAGTACTACACGCCGGACGGCGACAGGCAGCCGCGCCGCCAATGCGATTTCGGATACAGCCACATGGCCTTCGAGGTGGAGGACGTCGATGCCGTGTACGAGCAGGCCTCGCGCGCCGGCTACGAAAGCGTGTCCTCGCCGCGGGTCATGCGGCAAGGGCGCACCAAGGTGTTCTATCTGATGGAGCCTGAAGGCGCCATCACGGAGTTCATCCAGTTCATGAATCCGGCGGCCTGACGCCGCGCTGGCGCAACTCCGCTGGCCGGGGCGCGCATCGATCTTCGAAGGAACAAGCATGACGAGAACGCTGGATATGGTCGTCCCGCCGACAGGCGAGGCCCTGGACGCTGCCCGCCTGGTCGCCTGGATCGTGGCGCCTGGCCAGGCCTTCAAGACGGGCGACGTGCTGGTCGAGATTGAAACGGACAAGTCCATCATCGAGGTGCCCGCGCACGACGACGGGATCATGGTGGAACATCTGGTCGCCGTGGACGGCATCGTGAACGCGGATACGGTGATCGCACGAGTGCGGATGGAAGGCGAGGTCGCACCGGCGGCGAGTGCGGCCGGCGGGGCGGCGCAGCCCGCTGCAGCAACGCCTGCCGCCGCCGCGCCGGCTGCCGCGCGGACGCCGGCGGCGTCGCCGTCGTTGGCGCATCCTCTGGTGCAGCCTTCAGCAGAGCGCAAGTTCGCCACCCCCGCCGCCCGCCGCGTCGCGGCCGAGCGCGGCATCGCGCTGGATGTCGTTGCGGGGACCGGGCCCAACGGCCGCGTGACCGTGGCGGATGTCGGCCAGGGAAGCGCCAGCGGACGGGACAACATGCAGGCCCGCGGCGCGCCAGGAGAAAAGCGCGAGGCCTGGGCGATTACCCGCCACGGCGAGGTTCGGTTCACGGTGTGGGAAGGGAGCCGTCCGGACAGCCAGACGGCGGTGCTCATCCACGGCATGTTCGGCGACCGCGACGCCTGGGCCAGCCTGGCGCATGCGCTCAGCCGCGCCGGACTGCGTGTGCTGGCGATGGATCTGCCTTGCCATGGCGCCACGCGTTCGCAGGCCACGCGCTTCGAGCATATCGTCGATGCCGTGGCCGACACGGTGGCGTCCCAGTGCCTCGGCCCCGTGAACCTGATCGGCCATTCTTTTGGCGCGGCGGTGGCGGCCCGGGTGGCGTCCCGCCCCGGCATGGCCGTGGACAGCCTGATCCTGATCGCGCCGGTCGGGCTGGGCACCGAAATCGACCAGGGCTTTCTGACGGGCATGACGCATGCCGGCACCAATGAAGCGGCGCAGCGCGAGCTGCAGAAACTCACGGTCTCCGGCATGACGCCGTCGGGAAACTTCATCGACGCCCTGCGCCAGGCCACGCAGGCGCGGCGCGAGCCCCTGATCGAACTCTGCCGGGAGGTGGGCTGGAACGGCGTGCAGCAACTGAGCATCGCGGCGGACCTGGCCAGCCTGCAATGCCGCTGCACGCTGATCCATGGCCGGCGCGACGCCGTCATCCCATGGCGCCACGCATTGAACGCGCCGGCCAGGACCGCGCTGCACCTGTTGCCGGATGCCGGCCACATGCCGCAATGGGAGGCCGGCAAGCTGGTGGCGGATATCGTGCTGGAGGCTTTCAGCCGCCCGGCACCAGCGTCTCCATATGCTTGTTGAAGCGCTCGCCTTCCCCCATCAGCCAGTCGCAGAAGGTCTTCAGCAAGCGGTCGTGGCGGCGCTCTTCGCGGATGATGAGGAAATAGCCCGGCGACTGCACCGTCAGCGGTCCGAACGGCGCCAGCAGCCGGCCGTCCTCGATGTCGCTGGCCACCAGCGATGAATAGCCTATGGTCATGCCCAGGCCGTCGAGCGCGGCCTGCAAGGCGAAGTACAGGTGTTCGAGCTCCAGCGATTCGGCCGGCACGACCCGGCTGTGCTGCACGCTGGCCAGCCAGTCGTTCCAGGCGCTGCGCCGCGCGCGGCAGTGCAGGAAGGTGTGGCGTGACAGGTCGGTGATGCGTTCCAGTGGCAGCCGCTGCAGCAGGCCGGGCGCACATACGGGAAAGAAGCTCTCGTTCAGCACGCGGCGCTTGTAGAGGCCAGGCGTGGGCTCGGCCTCGCGCCGGATCACCACGTCCAGATTCGCGGGCAGGCGGCTGAAGGGCTCCAGTCCGGTGGAGATCTCCACTTCCACCTCGGGGTACTGCTCGCGGAACCGCGCCAGCCGGGGAAACAGCCAGCGCATGGTGAAGGTGGGCAGGGCATTGACCCGCAGCACCTCGCGCGAGCGCAGGCTGCGCGAGGCCGAGGCGATGGCGTCCAGCGCCGGGCTGATGGTGTCCAGATAGAGCCGGCCCTGGTCCGTCAATTCGATTTTCTTGCCCAGGCGGCGGAACAGCTTCACGCCCAACCAGTCTTCCAGCGCCTTGATCTGATGGCTGACGGCGCCATGCGTGACGGACAGCTCGTCCGCGGCCTGGGTGAAGCTCAGCTGACGGCCCGCCGCTTCGAAGGCGCGAATGGACGTCAGCGGCGGTAGTCTGGGTTTCATTGTGAAATTACCTCACAACAGTCGCTAGAAATGATGCCTGGTCCCGGCGTCCGCCCCGTGCTGGAATACGTCGCAGGGTTGCATACCGGGAAATCGGGGCGGCGGATGCCGTGCCGGAACACGCTGTGAATTTAACTCACCGGAAAGGGAGCAGGCATGCTGCAGGGCAAGGTCATTCTGGATCTCACGTGGGTGCTGGGCGGGCCGTTCGCCGGCCAACTGCTGGCGCAGTTGGGCGCCGAGGTCATCAAGGTGGAGCCAGTGGGCGGCGACTACGCGCGTTCGGTGCCTCCCGTGTCCGAGGTGCAGGATTCGCCGTTCTTCCTGTCGGTGAACCGGGGCAAGCGCAGCGTGGCGCTGGACCTGAAGCATCCATTGGGCCGCCAGGCGTTCCAGGATCTGGTGCGCGAGGCGGACGCGGTGATCTATGGCTTTGCCTCGGACGTGCCGGCGCGGCTGGGGCTGGATCACGACACGCTGGCCGCCATCAATCCGCGCATCGTGGTCGGCCAACTGATCGGGCTGGACGACCGCGGCCCCTATGCGGGCGCGCCGGCGTTCGACCTGATGCTGCAGGCCATGTCCGGCTTGATGAGCATCACGGGGGAGGCCGGCGGCAAGCCGGTGCGCGTGGGCTACCAGGTGGCGGATCTGGCGGGCGGGCTGTACCTTGCGCTGGGGGTCGCCGCCGCGCTGGTGCAGGCGCAGGCCAGCGGCGTGGGGGAACAAGTGCAGGTGTCGCTGTTCGATGCGCAGATGGCCATGCTGACCTGGCAGGCCCAGGGTTATCTGCAGGGCGGCCCCGTGCCGCGCGCCAGCGGGGCGCGCCACGGGATGATCGCGCCCAGTGACATCTACCGCACGTCGGATGGGCGCTGGGTCGCGTTGGCGCCCACTGGCGATGCGTTCTGGCAGGCCTTGTGCGCCGCGATCGGGCAGCCGGAGCTGGCCACGGATGCCCGCTACGCCACGCCCGCGGCGCGCGTGGCGAATGTCGATGCGCTGACCGCGGCCTTGTCTGGCGCCATCGGCGCGCGCAGCGCGCAGGAATGGCTGGAGATCTTCGAGGCGCGGCGCGTGCCCGCCGCGCTGGTCCTGGGCGTGGACGAGGCGCTGGCGCATCCGCTGGCGGCATCGCGCGGCATGGTGGAAGAGGTGGCCAGACCGCAAGGCGGCGAGCCTGTGCGCATGCTGGGCAACCCCTTCAAGTTCGCGGGCCAGCCGCGGCTGGATTATCCGCCGGCATTGGGGCAGGACACGGAGGCGCTGTTGCGCGCCATGGCGGGCTATGACGACGCCAGCCTGGCCGCCTTGCAGGCGGCGGGCGTGATCCGTACTGGCGCCGCGACGGCGGGAGTATTGCAATGAGCGCCGCACCGGACGATCGCGACGCGGACCTGAGCGACAACGAGCGCGCGCTGTTGCGCGGCCTGGCGTCGTTCGCGCAGGAGGCGGTGGCGCCGCTGGCCGCGGCCGGCAGCGGCGCGCAGGATTGGGCCGGCGCCCAGATCCGCGATGCATGCCGGCGGGGATATGGCGGCATCGAGATCCCGGCGCGCGACGGCGGGCTGGGGCTGTCCTTCCGCATGCGGGCCCGGGCGGCGGAGACGCTGGCGGCGACGGATTTCGCCTACGCCTTCGCGTTCATCAATCAGCACAACGTGGCCTTGCGCATTGCCGAACATGGCAGCGCCACGGCCCGCCAGCGCTACCTGCCAGGACTGCTGGCGGGCGATCTGATCGGCGGCACCGCCATGTCGGAGCCGCGCGCGGGCAGCGATTTCGCCGCCATCGTCACGCGGGCGCGGCGGCAGGATGGCGGGGCGTGGATCCTGGACGGTGAAAAGGCCTGGGTGGCCAATGCCGCGGGCGGCGAACTGGCGCTGGTGTTCGCGCAGACCGATCCGGCGCGCGGGCCGGCCGGCATCGCCTGTTTCATCGTCGACCTGCGCGCGCCGCAATGCCTGCGTCTGACGGGCGCGGCGCTGGAAGGGCTGGGCGCGGCCGGTATCGCCGGCATCCGCCTGGAGGGCTATCGGGCCGAGGACAGCGACATGCTGTATGCGCCGGGCCAGGGCTTCCAAATGGCGCTGGCCGGCGTGAACAAGGCGCGCACGCACATCGCGGCGATGGCGGCGGGCCTGCTGGACAGCGCGCTGAGGCTGGCGGTGCGCCACGCGTCGACGCGCCAGGCTTTCGGCCGTCCCATCATGGAACAGCAGGGTTTGCGCTGGTCGCTGGCGGACGTGTCGATGCGGCTGCAGATCCTGCGCATGTTGACGGACCGCGCCGCGGGCCTGATCGATGCCGGCTCGGACGAGGCGGTGCCGGCCGCGGCCATGGCCAAGAAGTACGCCGGAGAGGAATGCCTGGACGCCGTCTCTGCCTGCATCCAGGCCCTGGGCGCGGGAGGATTGCTGCCGGCGCAAGGCATGGGGCGGCGGCTGCTGGCGGCCAAGGCCTTGTGCTTTGCGGATGGCACCACCGAAATGATGAATGAGCGTATCGCGGCCGGCCTGGCCTTGCGGTTCGCGGGGGCGGCGCCAGCCACGGCCGCCGGCACAACGATGCACAGGGAGGAAGCAATGCCGTATCAGGCCTTGAAGCTGACGCGAGGCGAGGACGGCGGCACGCAGGCGCGCCTGGCGCAGGTCGCGAAAGACGAGCTGCCCGAGGGCGAGGTGCTGGTGGAGGTGGCGTATTCGTCGCTGAACTACAAGGACGCCCTGGCGATCACCGGCAAGTCGCCGGTGGTGCGCAGTTTTCCCATGGTGCCGGGCATCGATTTTGCCGGCACCGTGCGCCGCAGCGCCGATCCGCGCTTCAAGCCGGGTGACGCGGTGCTGCTCAATGGTTGGGGCCTGGGCGAGACGCGTTGGGGCGGATTGGCGCAAGCCGCGCGCGTGCCTGCCGACTGGCTGCTGCCCTTGCCGGCGGGCCTGGACGCCCGTCAGGCCATGGCCATCGGCACGGCCGGCTACACGGCCATGTTGTGCGTGATGGCGCTGGAACGCCACCACGCCACGCCCGAGGGCGGGCCGGTGCTGGTGACTGGCGCCAATGGCGGCGTCGGCACGGTCGCCATCGCGCTGTTGGCGGGCAAGGGATACACCGTCACGGCGAGCACCGGACGTCCGCAGGAAGCGGACTACCTGCGGGGCTTGGGCGCCAGCGGCATCCTGGACCGCGCCGCGTTGTCGGCGCCGGGCAAGCCGCTGCAGAAAGAGGCTTGGGCCGCGGCGGTCGATTGCGTCGGCAGCCACACGCTGGCCAACGTGCTGGCCGGCATGCGGTACGGCGCGCCCGTGGCGGCTTGCGGACTCGCCCAGGGCATGGATCTGCCGGCCACGGTGGCCCCGTTCATCCTGCGCGGCGTGACGCTGATCGGCGTGGACAGCGTGTATGCGCCCATGGCGCTGCGCGCGGAGGCTTGGCGCAGGTTGGCCGATGAATTGCCGCGCGGCATGCTGGAGGCCAACACGCAGGAGCTGGGCCTGTCCGAAATCGCGGCCGCCGCCGCGCCGTTGCTGGAGGGCAGGATACGCGGCCGCATCGTCGTCGATGTGAATCGATAAGGGCCGCAGCATAGCGGCCCGCACACCACCAAAGGAGACTGGGCATGATGAAGCAACGATGGCGTTCCGTCATCGCTGCGGCGGCGCTTTGCGCCGCCGCCGGCGCGGCATGGGGGCAGGGATATCCGGACAGGCCGGTGCGGCTGATCGTGCCGTTCCCGCCTGGCGGTTCGGTGGACTACGTGGCGCGCAATATCGCGCCAGTGTTGTCGCAGAAGCTGGGCCAGACCGTGGTGGTGGACAACAAGGGCGGCGCGTCCGGCACCATCGGCACCGCCGAACTGGCGCGCGCGCCAGCCGATGGCTACACGCTGATGCTGGCTTTCGACTCGCACGCGGTCAACGGCTCGCTGTACAAGAACCTGTCGTACGACACGATCAAGTCCTTCGACTACATCAGCCTGATCGGCACCATGCCCGCCGTGCTGTTGACGGCCAAGAAGACCGGCATCACCACCTTGCAGCAGTTCCTGGACTATGCGCGCGCGCATCCGGGACAGGTGAACTACGGCTCATCTGGCGTGGGCGGCTCCAATCACCTGAACCTGGCCGCCCTGGCGGCGCGCACGGACATCAAGGTGACGCACGTGCCTTACCGCGGGGGCGGGCCGATGTTCAACGCAGTCCTGGGCGGCGAAGTGGACGTGGTGATCGCCAGCCTGCCGACCATCGTCGGTTTCGTGCAGGGCGGGCGCCTGAACGCGCTGGCCATCGGCTCGGCGCAGCCCGCGCCCGCGCTGCCGGATGTGCCGCCCATCGCCACGCAGGTGCCCGGTTTCGAGGCCTATTCCTGGGTCGGCATGCTGGCGCCGGCGGGCTTGCCGCCGGAGGTGCGCAAGCGTGTGCAGCAGGCGCTGCGCGATACGCTGGCGACCCCGCAGGTCAAAGACAGCATGGAGCAGGGCGGCTTCAACATCGTGTCCAGCACGCCGGAGGAGTTTCAACAGCGCGTGCAGGCCGAATCGCAGCGTTGGGGCAAGCTGATACAGGACACCGGCATCAAGATCGAATAGCGGCCTGGCATGGGCGGGACCGCGGGGGCTGCCGACCGCCCGCGCGGCGCCTCAGCTCTTGAGCCCGATGCGTCGCGCCAGCTTGTGCAGATTGCTGGCGTCCACGCCCAGCGCGCGCGCGGCATGGGCCCAGTTGCCTTGATGCGTTTGCAGCGCCCGGCGGATGGCCTGGCGCTGGCAGGCGTCCACCGCTACGCGCAGCGTCTGGTCCGGGCCGGCGGCCGCGGGCTCGTCGGTGTCGTCCTGCGGGGAGGCCACGGGCATGTCGCCGTCGGACAGGTCCAGCAGCTTGGCGCCGAGCGTCACGATTTCGTTGCGCGTGGCGCCGTGGCTGACGGCCTTGATCGCGGCGCGGCTGATGACGTGCTCCAGTTCGCGCACATTGCCGGGCCAGCGGTAGCGGCGCAGCATGTCCTCGGCCTCGGGCGACAGCCGGAGGCTGCGCAGGCCCAGCCGCGCGCGGTTCAGTTCCAGGTAGCGGCCGGCCAGTAGCAGCACGTCGTTGCCGCGGTCGCGCAGCGGCGGAATGGGGATGGGGTAGACCGACAGGCGGTGATAGAGGTCGGCGCGGAAATCGCCCGCGCGCACCAGATCGCGCAGGCTGCGGTTGGTGGCGGCCAGGATGCGCACGTCGACGCGGCGCGGGCGGTCGTCGCCCAGGCGCTGGATTTCGCCGTTCTGCAGGGTGCGCAGCAGCTTGGCCTGCACCAGCAGCGGCAGTTCGCCCACCTCGTCCAGGAACAGCGTGCCGCCGTTGGCGGCCTCGAAGCGGCCGGGGCGGTCGGCCACGGCGCCCGAGAAGGCGCCCTTGGCGTGGCCGAACAATTCGCTTTCGGCCAGCGATTCGGGCAGGGCGGCGCAGTTTACGTGCACCAGCGGCTTGTCGCGGCGGCGCGAGAGCCGGTGCACCCGATGCGCGAACAGTTCCTTGCCCACGCCGGTTTCGCCCAGCAGCAGGATGGGCAGCTCCGAGTCCGCCACCACCTGGATCTCGTGCAGCAGGCGGCCGATGGCTTCGCTTTGTCCCAGGATTTCGTTGTTGTCGGCGACGGCGCTGTCGGCCGGTTCGGCGCCGCGCGCCACGCGCAGCGCGCGGATTTCCGCTTCCAGGCGCGTGGTGCGCAAGGCGGCTTCCAGCAGCACGATGTAGTCGCGCAGGTCGGACTGGGCCTCGGCGTCGAAAGTGCCGACTTCCAGCGCGTCCAGCGTCAGCACGCCCCAGGGGCGGCCCTCGATGTGCAGGCTGGTGCCCATGCAGTCGTGCACTGGCAGCGGTTCCCCGGCCATGCCGTTGATCAGGCCGTCATAGGGATCGGGCAGGGTGCTGTCGTGGTGAAAACAGGTGACGCCGCGCCGCGCCAGGATGGCCGCCAGCCGCGGATGCTGCTGCACGGCGAAGCGGCGGCCGAGGGCGTCCTGGGTCAGGCCGTCCACCGCGATGGGGCGCAGATGGTCTTCCTCCAGTTGCAGCAGCGCCACCGCGCCGCAGCGGAAGTGCGTGCGCAGGCTGGACACCAGCCGCTGCAGGCGGACGGCGGGGGGCAGATCGGCGACCAGATCGGCGAGCAGGAGGTTTTGCATGGGGTGAATTTTACCGTCCAGGGTGGATAGAACCGCGATCGGCTAGGGTGATATTCACCCTTTAATTTGCAATTCATTGATAAATAGCAAGTTTTTCCTGGCACGGATTTCGCATTGCTTTCTGTACCCGTCACGAACTATGGAGAGACGCGATGAGCATGGTTGAGCAATCCCTGGGGCAATTGGCCCGCAGCATCCCTGGCGCCACGCAGGTGTTTCATGAGTACCAATTGGATTTTTGCTGTGGCGGCAAGAAGAGCCTGGCCGAGGCGGCGGCCCAGCGCTCGCTGGACGCGGCGCAGATCGAGGCGCGCCTGATCGAACTGGCGCGCAGCCCGTCCCAGGAAACGGATTGGGGGCTGGCCTCGCCGGCCGAACTGGTCGACCACATCCTGGCGCGCTACCACGAGGTGCATCGCCAGCAATTGCCCGAGCTGATCCGCCTGGCGCTGAAGGTGGAACAGGTGCACGCCGACAGCCCGGACTGCCCGACCGGCCTGGCCGATCACCTGCGCGTGATGCAGCAGGAACTGGAAAGTCATATGCAGAAGGAGGAACAGGTGCTGTTCCCGATGTTGGCCCGCGGCCATGGCGCCATGGCCGGCATGCCCATCATGGTCATGCGCGCCGAGCACGACGACCACGGCGTGGCGCTGGAACGACTGCTGGCGCTGACCCACGACATCACGCTACCGCGCGCCGCCTGCAACACGTGGCGGGCGCTGTACCTGGGGCTGCGCACCTTCAAGGAAGACCTGATGGCGCACATCCACCTGGAAAACAACATCCTGTTCGAGAACGCGGCCAGCCCCGCCGCGCACGCGCGCAGCTAGTGCCCGCGTTCGGGCGCCGCGGCAGCTAGCGGCGTTCCGGCGGAATGCCGTCCAGGCTGCGCCGCAGGGCCTCATGCGCGGCCAGGTCGGCCGGACGGTGCTTGCGCTCGGTGCTGGCCGGGTACTTGCCCAGGAAATTCCCGCCCTTGCGGTCGCTGGCCGGGCGCACGGGGCGGGGCGCGAAGCCGCCGCCGCAATTGGGGCAGACATTGCCCAGCAGCCCCTCGGCGCAAGCGGCGCAGAAGGTGCATTCAAAGCTGCATATCCGGGCGGCGGTGGAGTCTGGCGGCAGCGCCGCATCGCAGTGTTCGCAGCTGGGTCGCAAGGCAAGCATGTGGCCTCCTGGGTCTGAAGACGGGTCCAGGCGCCAGGGTAGGCCGGGATGCCCGGCCGCGCCATCGGGGTTACGGACAGAAAAGAAGTGAAAACGGCCAGGCGCACAGTGCTTGGCCGGCGGTGGCCGCCTGTACACTCGAAAATCCTTTCGAGGCACAGGGGATTCTTGATGGCTGGCAGCAGCTTCTTCGCACTGTTCGACGATATCGCGACCATATTGGACGACGTGTCCGTGATGACCAAGGTCGCGGCCAAGAAAACGGCCGGGGTGCTGGGCGACGACCTGGCGTTGAACGCCCAGCAGGTCTCAGGCGTACCGGTAAACCGGGAACTGCCGGTCGTCTGGGCGGTGGCCAAGGGCTCCTTCATCAACAAGCTGCTCCTGGTGCCGGCGGCGCTGCTGATCAGCGTGTTCGCGCCCTGGGCCGTGACGCCCCTGCTGATGGTGGGCGGGGCCTTTCTCTGCTACGAAGGGGTCGAGAAACTGGCGCACAAATTCCTGCCGCATGGCGATTCGGACGAAGGCAACCACGCCGCGCGCGCCCAGGCCCTGCAGGACGGCTCGGTGGACATGGTGGCCTTCGAGCGCGACAAGATCAAAGGCGCGGTGCGCACGGACTTCATCCTGTCGGCGGAAATCATCGTCATCAGCCTGGAGGCGGTGGCGGGCGCGGATTTCACCCGTCAGGTGCTGGTGCTGTCGGCCATCGCCATCGCGATGACGGTGGGCGTCTACGGCCTGGTGGCCGGCATCGTCAAACTGGATGACTTGGGCCTTTACCTGAGCCAGAAGTCGTCTCAGGCGATGTCCTGGCTGGGCCGGCGCATCGTGGGCGCCGCGCCCTATCTGATGAAGACGCTATCGGTGGTCGGCACCGCCGCCATGTTCATGGTGGGCGGCGCCATCCTGACTCACGGTATCCCGCGCGTGCAGGCCGCGGTCGAGCAGGCCGCGGCCGCGGTGGGCGGGGGCGGGGTGGTGCAGGCGCTGACGGCCACGCTGCTCAACGCCCTGTTCGGTATTGTTGCCGGGGCCGTGGTGCTGGGGGCGGTCAGCCTCATCAAGCGACTGTTCAAGAAAAGCTGAAGCCGGCACGCGCGCCGCCCTCGCTGCGCGGGGCGCGCCCGCGCCATTCTGGGGGGAGCGCCGCGGCGCTCCTTTTTTACGTCCCTAGGGAATCCCCTGCCTTGTTGCGCCGGAATACGTGCGCCTAAAATTGGCGCCAATTTATGTGATCATTATTTCGACCACCGGCACAGACCATCGGCCCCCGTGGCCATGGAAACGAGGAAATCATGCAGTCCAACGCAGCACCCGCCATCCAGCCCGACGCCGCCCGCGCGCGGGCCATGTACGACCTGGGCCACAGTACCGTCTTCGCCGCCCGTTCCGACCCGCGCTTTTCCTATTGCACCTTTGTGCCGCCGCACATCGACAGCGCCAGGCATCCGATGCAGTTGGTGGTGATCATGCACGGCACCGGCCGCGCCTTTGTGGAATACCGCGACGCCTTCGCGGAGTTCGCCCGCTGGAACGATTGCATCGTGCTGTGCCCGCTGTTCCCCGTCAGCCCGCTGGGCGACGGCAACCGCGACGGCTTCAAGCAATTGCGCGAAGGCGACATCCGCTATGACGAGATCCTGCTGGACATGGTGGCGGAGGTGGGCGAGAAGTTCGGCTGCGATTTTTCGCGCTTCGGATTGTTCGGCTACTCCGGCGGCGGCCAGTTCGTGAATCGATTCGCCTACCTGCATCCGGAAAGCCTGTGGGCCGTGTCGATCGGCGCGCCGGGCTCGGTCACGCTGCTGGATCCCAGCCAGGATTGGTGGGTGGGCGTGCGCGACGCGCAGGCCCGTTTCGGCAAACCCATCGACATTGAAGCGCTCAAGCAGGTGGCGGTGCACATGATCGTGGGCAAGGCCGACCTGGAGACCTGGGAAATCACCCACCGCGAAGGCGGCAAGTTCTTCATGCCCGGCGCCAACTCCGCCGGCAACACGCGCCCCGAGCGCCTGGAGTCGTTGCGCCGCTCGTTCGAAGCCCAGGGCGTGAACGCGGTGCTGGATGTGGTGGAAAACGTGCCGCATGACGGTTTGAAGTGCGTGGGCCAGGTGCAGGACTTCCTGGCCGCCGCCCTGCGCAAGCTGCGGCATGAAGACAACTGAGACCAGCGGACGCGGCGCTTGCGGGCATCCGCGGGGCCGCGACTAGGAATAGGAGAGGGGCATGCTGCGTTTTGCGCTATCCCGTATCGTCATGGCCATACCGACGCTGCTGATCGTGGCGGTGGCGGTGTTCGTGATGATCCGGCTCATCCCGGGCGACCCCGCCCAACTGCTGCTGGGCGA
Organism: Achromobacter pestifer; assembly: GCF_013267355.1. Taxonomy (NCBI): domain Bacteria; kingdom Pseudomonadati; phylum Pseudomonadota; class Betaproteobacteria; order Burkholderiales; family Alcaligenaceae; genus Achromobacter; species Achromobacter pestifer. Next base: position 1,131,992 of record NZ_CP053985.1, on the reverse strand, counting down.
CTTGGCGACGCCGGCCGCGCTGGCCGACCTGCGGGCGCGGCTGGGGCTGGACCAGACCTGGCTCACCCAGTTCGGCATCTGGTTCGGCAACATGCTGCACGGGGATCTGGGTTCGTCCATCAATACCGGCCAGCCGGTGCTGCCGCTGGTGTGGGACCGCTTTCTGATCAGCGGCCGCGTGGTGCTGGTGGCGGTGCTGTTCGCCGCGTTGGTGGCGGTGCCGGCCGGGATGATCGCCGCCTGGAAGCAGAACAAGGCGCCCGACCTGCTGCTGGTCGGCACGGCCACGCTGCTGGTGTCGATCCCCACCTTCTGGCTGGGCCTGCTGCTGCTGATCTTCTTCGGCCTCAAGCTGCAATGGCTGCCGGTGGTGGGCTATGTCTCCATCGGCGAAGACTGGAAGGCCGGCCTGCTGTACCTGGCCATGCCCATCCTGACGCTGTTCCTGCATGAGATCGGCGTGCTGATGCGCATGGCGCGGGCCAGCACGCTGGAAGTGCTGCGGCTGGACTACATCACCCATGCGCGCGCCAAGGGCCTGTCGGAATCCGCGGTGCTGATGCGCCATGCGTTCCGCAACGCCTTCGGCCCCACCTGGACGCTGATCGGCCTGGTGCTGGGCAACCTGCTGGGCGGCATCGCGGTGGTGGAGACCGTGTTCACCATTCCCGGGCTGGGACGCCTGCTGGTGGACTCCATCTTCGCCCGCGATTACCCGGTGATCCAGGGCTGCCTGCTGTTCGTGGGCGTGGTCTACGTGATCGTGAACCTGTTCATCGACCTTTGCTATCCCCTCTTCGACCCGAGAGTGACCGCCGAATGAAAAAGCGAATTGCAGCCAACGCGCTACTGGGCGGCGCCATCGTGGCGCTGATGCTGGTGGCGGCCGTCATGGGCGCCTTCTGGACGCCGCATGACCCGCTCAAGATCAACTTCGTGGCGCGCCTGAAGCCGCCCGGCGGCGAGTTCCTGCTGGGCACGGACGAATTCGGCCGCGACGAGCTGTCGCGCCTGCTGGCCGGCGCCTCCAGCAGCGTCTGGATCAGCCTGCTGACGGTGAGCTTCGCCATCGTCGCGGGCACGATCGTCGGCACGCTCACGGGTTTCGTGCGAGGCTGGACCGACCGCATCATCATGGCCTTCAACAACGCCCTGCTGGCCTTTCCCGGCCTGCTGCTGGCGCTGGGCCTGCTGGCAGTAGTGGGCGCCAACAAGTACGGCATCATCCTGGCGCTGGGCCTGGCCTACACGCCGTCGGTGACGCGCATCGTGCGCGGCACGGTGCTGTCGCTGCGCGAGAAGGAGTTCATCGAATCCTCGCGCGTGCTGGGCAACTCCGAGCTCTACACCATGTTCCGCCACGTGCTGCCCAATTGCGTGGCGCCGCTGACGGTCCTGGCGACCTCCATGTTCGGCTGGGTGATCCTGGCGGAAAGCGCGCTGTCCTTCCTGGGCCTGGGCGTGCCGCCTCCCGCGCCCACCTGGGGCAACATGCTGGCCGCCGCCCGGCCGTTCATGGCGCAGGCTTCCTATCTATCCATACTTCCCGGCCTGGCCATCGCGCTCGCGCTGCTGGGGATCAATCTGCTGGGCGACGCGGTGCGTGACCGTTTCGATCCCCGCATGAGGGGCGTGTAATGAGCGCATTGGTATCGGTATCGAATCTGTCGCTGAGCGTCGGCCCAGGCGGGCGCGGCATCGTCAGCGGGGTGTCCTTCGAGGTGGCGCCCGGCGAGATGGTCGGCATCGTCGGCGAATCCGGCAGCGGCAAGACGCAGGCCGCGCGCGCCATCATGGGCCTGACGCCGTCGCCGCTGGTGGTGGCCGGCGGCTCCATCAAGTTCGAAGGCGTGGAGGTGACGCAGGCGTCGCCCGCCGCGCTGCGCAAGCTGCGCGGAGCGCGCATCGGCATGGTGTTCCAGGAGCCGATGACCTCGCTGAATCCTTCCATGCCCATCGGCCGCCAGCTGGAGGAGGGCCTGCGGCTGCACCGCAAGGACCTTTCCACCGCTGCGCGCCGCGAACGCATCCTGGATATGCTGCGCCGGGTCGGCATCCGCGACCCCAAAGGGGCCATGGAGGCCTGGCCGCACGAGTTCTCCGGCGGCATGCGCCAGCGCATGATGCTGGCGTCCGTGATGCTGCTGGAACCCGCGCTGCTGATCGCCGACGAACCCACCACGGCGCTGGACGCGGTGGTGCAGCGCGACGTGCTGGAACTGATGGTGGACCTCACGCGCGAACACCACACGGCGGTGCTGATGATCAGCCACGACCTGCCGATGGTGGCGCGCTACACCGAACGCATGGTGGTGATGCAGCACGGCAAGGTGCTGGAGACCGGCGCCACCGCCAGCATTCTGGAGCGGCCGCAGCATCCCTACACGCGCAAGCTGCTGGACGCCATGCCGCGCCGGCTGCCGGCGCGCCAGTTGGGCAAGGAGGCGCCCATCGTCGAGGTCAAGAACCTGGTGGTCGACTATGCCGGCCATCAACGGCTGTTCTCGCGCACCGGCGCCAAGCGCGCGCTCAACGGCATAGACCTGCACGTCAAGCCGCGCGAGGTGGTGGCGGTGGTGGGCGGCTCGGGGTCGGGCAAGACCACGCTGGGCCGGGCCATTGCCGGACTGCTGGCGCCGACCTCCGGCCAGATTCTGTTCCGCGGCCAGCCCGTGAGCCGCCGGTCGGCCTCCTGGCGCGACTACCGGCTGAATTGCCAGATGGTGTTCCAGGATCCGTATTCCTCGCTGGACCCGCGCATGACCATCGGCCAACTGGTGGGCGAGGGCCTGCGCATGCTGGACGGCATGCCCGCGGCGGAAAAGCGCCGCCGGGTGGACGAAGTGCTGGCCGAAGTGGGGCTGGGTTCCGAATACGCCAAACGCTATCCGCACGAGATGTCGGGCGGGCAGCGCCAGCGCGTGGCGATCGCCCGCGCCATCGTGCGCCGTCCGGCCTTCGTCATCGCCGACGAGCCGGTGTCCGCGCTGGACGTGACCGTGCGCGCGCAGGTGTTGGACCTGTTCGCCGACCTGCAGGAACGCCATGGCTTTTCCTGCCTGTTCATCAGCCACGATCTGGGCGTGGTGGAGCAGGTGGCCGACCGCGTGGTGGTGATGCGCGACGGCGGCATCGTCGAACAGGGCTCGCGCGACACCGTCTTCGATCAACCGCAAGAGGAGTACACCCGCAGCCTGCTGTCGGCAATTCCGGCGCTGGAGTCCACCGATACCGGCGGCGTGCGCCTGCGCTGGCGGCTGGACCGGCAGCAGCCGTTGCGGGCCAGCGCCTGAGGGGCGGGTATCCCTGGGGGCGCCGGCACCATCCCCCGGGATACTTACGCATAAAATACGCGCTTCGGATTTGATAGACGGGAGTGGTCCATGCCGAAAGCGGCAACGGCGCAGCCCGGCCTGGTTGATCGCATCGCCCATGATATTCAGGCGGGCGTGTACGGTCCCGGCGCCTGGCTGAAACAGATCGACCTGCAGGAACGCTACGACGCCAAGCGTCTGGACGTTCGGCGGGCGTTAGACCAATTGGCCGCCAAGCGGCTGATCGCGCACATTCCGAACCGGGGCTATCACGTCTACGCCATGGACCCGGACCAGCATCTGCAGATCCGCGACATCCGCATCCTGCTGGAAACGGGCGCGGCGGCGGACCTGATGCCCAACGTCACCGTGGCCAAGGTCCGTGCGCTGCGCACCCTGGCCGAACGCTTCGCCAAGCTGCTGCAGGATGGCACGCTGCTGGAACAGTACGAGGTCAACCTGGCTTTCCATGCGGGCATGTACGACATGTGCCGCAACCGCGAACTGACCGCGCTGATCCAGGAAACCCGGGCCCGCGGCCCGGCGGCGCCGGCCAAGGAATGGGTGACGCGATCGCGCATCGAGATCTCCGCGCGCGAGCATTTCGACATGGTCGACGCGCTGGAAGCGCGCGACGTCAAGCGCCTGCAGAAAATCATCGCCCAGCACGTGGGGCAGGACATTTCCTGACGCGCCTGGCGCGATCCGCGCTGCACGCATGCGGCGGCCTTCGGAAAGAGGGCCGCCGTTTTTCATTGCGGCAACGTCTTCAGGGATACCCCCGATAGCGGAGCGGCGCATTCCGCCCATAATGGGCAGCTAATTTTGGCGCCAATATATGCGTGAATTTTGCGCCGCACGCCGGGGAGTCTTTGCATGCACCACGTTTTCGTACCCAGAGCGCTTGCGCTCAGCCTGGCGCTGGCCGCCGCCGGTTCGGCCCAGGCCGCGCTGCTCACCATCGCCCAGCCGGCCGACATCCGCTCGACCAACCCCGGCGTCAACCGCGACAACACCACCGACGGCGTGGTGCTCAACATCGTCGAGGGCCTGGTGGGCTACCGCGAGAACGGCACCGTGGGCCCCTTGCTGGCGAAGTCCGTGGACCTGTCGGAAGACGGCCTGAGTTATACCTTCAAGCTGCGCGATGGCGTCAAGTTCCACAACGGCGCCACGCTGACCTCGGCCGACGTGATCTGGAACTGGCAGCGCTACATGGATCCCAAGACGGATTGGCGCTGCCGCAGCGACTTCGACGGCCGCAACGGCCTGAAGGTGACGGACGTGTCCGCGCCCGACGCGCAGACCGTGGTGATGAAGGTGGACCGCAAGTCCGCGGTGTTCCTGGATTCGCTAGCCCGCACCGATTGCGGCATGACGGCCATCATCTCCAAGGATTCGGTCGCGGCCGACGGTTCCTGGATCAAGCCGGTCGGCACCGGCCCCTACATGTTCAAGGACTGGAAGCGCGGCGAATACACCTTGTTGACGGCCTACAAGGACTACGTCTCGCCCGCCGGCGACAAGCCGGACGGCTACGTGGGCTCCAAGCGACCGCTGGCCGAAGAGGTCAAGTTCCTGGTGGTGCCGGATCCTTCCACCTCGAAGGCGGGCCTGCTGTCGGGCGCGATCGACGCCGCGCAGATCACCAACACCGACGTGGGCGAGCTGAAGAGCGCCAAGAACCTGACGGTGTTCAGCCCGCACGATGCCGTCAAGCACGTGCTGCTGTTCCAGACCGAGGATCCGGTCCTGAAGAATGTGAAGATCCGCCAGGCCATCGCCGCGTCGCTGGATATTCCGCAGGTCGTGGCCGCGGCCTCCGAAGGCCTGGGCCAGCTGAACAACTCCGCCGTCTACGCGGGTTCAGCCTATTACAAGGACGCCGAGAAGCGTGGCTACAAGTACGATCCGGCCCGGGCCCAGCAACTGCTGAAGGAAGCCGGCTACAAGGGCGAGCCCGTGGTGATCTACGCCAACAAGCGCGCCCACGTGCCCAGCTATCAGGTGGCGGTGATCGCGCAGGCCATGATGCAGGCGGTGGGCATCAACGCCAAGATCGAGGTGCTGGAATGGGCCACGCAGCTGGACCGCTACAACACCGGCAAGTATCAGATCAGCTCGTTCTCGTTTTCGTCGCGCCTGGATCCTTCGCTGAGCTTCGAGCAGTTTTCGGGCGACAAGGCCAAGCAGCCGCGCAAGGTCTGGGACGACCCGGCGGCGCAGAAGCTGATCGATGAAAGCTTCCTGGAATCCGATCCGGCCAAGCGCCAGGCGCTGTTCGACCAGCTGCACGCACTGATGCTGGAACAGACGCCGATGCTGATGCTGTACAACGGCGCGGACGCTTGGGCGTCCAGCAAGCGCGTGGAAGGATTCTCGGTCTGGGAAGGCAAGCCGCGGGCCTGGGAAACCAAGGTCCGCGACGGCAAGTAAGACCGTTGCCGGATCCGGGCCGCGAGCGCGGCCCGGATCTGCTTATTGTCAGTCGAGCTTGACGCCGGCCTGTTTGATCACCGCGGCCCAGTCACGCACTTCATTGCCCAGGAACGCGCTCAGTTCTGCCTGCGTGGACGGCGCCAGGATCAAGCCTTCGTCGGCAAAGCGCTTGCGCAGCTCGGCGTTGTTCAGCACCTTCTCCAGCGCCGGATGCAGGCGCTGCACCACTTCCGCGGGCACGCCGGCCGGCGCCATCAGGCTGTACCAGGTGGTGGCTTCCAGTCCCTTCACTCCCTGCGATGCCGCGGTCGTCACCTCGGGCAGGGCAGGCGACTTCTCGATGCCCGTCACCGCCGCGGCGCCGACCCGGCCGCCCTTGTACTGCGGCAGCATTTCCACGACCTGGGTCACGCCCATGCTCAACTCGCCCGAGGCCACCGCCAGCAGCACCGGCGCGCTGCCCTTGTAGGGCACGTGCACCAGCTTGCCGCCCGTGGCCAGGTTCAGCACTTCGCCGGTCAGGTGGGTGATGCTGCCCGCGCCGGAAGAGCCGAAGGTCAGCTTGCCCGGATCCTTGTTCGCCAGGGCGATCAGCTCAGGCAGGTTCTTCGCCTGCAGGCCCGGATTGACCGCGAACACCAGCGGGCTCTTGCCCACCAGCGTGATGGGCGTGAAGTCCTTGACCGGGTCGTAGTTCAGGTTCGGATACAGGCTGGGCGCGATGGCCAGCGTGGACACGTTGCCCAGCAGCAGCGTGTAGCCGTCCGGCTCCGCGCGCGCCACCGCATTGGTGCCGATGGTGCCGCCCGCGCCGGCCCGGTTTTCCACGATGACCTGCTTGCCCAGCGTGTCGTTCAACTGCTGCGACAGCGCGCGCGCCAGCGTGTCGGCCGCGCCGCCGGGCGGGAAGGGCACGACGATGCGGATGGGCTTGCTGGGATAGGCCTCGGCCTGCGCCGCCGGGCTCAGGCCCAGCGCCAGCAACCCGGCCAGGGCCGTGGCCAGCAGGCCGCGGCGATTGATTTTCTGGTACTTCGACATGCTGCTCTCCTGATGAGAAAACGTGGGCGATGCAGAAAACGAATCAGCGCGCGGCGCCCTGGGCGGCCGGATGGTGCGCATGCCAGTGGCGCGCGATGTCGGCGCGGCGGCAGACCCAGACGTCGCCGCGCGCCGCCACATGGTCCAGGAAGCGCGCCAGGCCCGCTGCGCGCCCGGGCTGGCCGACCAGCCGCAGATGCAGTCCCACGGACATCATCTTGGGAGCCGTGGCGCCTTCCTCGTACAGCATGTCGAAAGCGTCGCGCAGGTACTCGAACAGGTCCTGCCCCGTGGCCATGCCGCCGCGGATGAACTTGGCGTCGTTGTTGGCCAGGCCGTAGGGCACCAGCAGGTGGGGCTTGCCAGCGACCTCGGTCCAGTAGGGCAGCTCATCGTTGTAGGTGTCGGAGTCGTAGAGGAAGCCGCCTTCCTCGGCCAGCAGCGCGCGGGTGTTCAGGCTGGGGCCGTAGCGGCAATACCAGCCCAGCGGACGCGAGCCCACCGTGCGGGTGATCGATTCCACCGTGCGGCGGATACGCTCGCGCTCCTCTTCCAGCGTCAGGTTCTGGTGCCGTTCCCAGCGCCAGCCGTGCGCGCACACGTCATAGCCCGCCGCCTTGATGGCCTCACAGACTTCAGGATTGCGTTCCAGCGCCAGGCCGCAGCCCAGTATCGTGGCTGCCATGCCGCGTTCCTGCAGCAGCCGGTGCACGCGCCAGAAGCCGATCCGGCTGCCGTACTCGAACATCGATTCGGCCGCCAGGTCGCGCCCGGCGAAGCCGCCCGCGCCGCCCTCGGTCAGCCCGGTCTCGGATTCAGCGTCGCCGTCCGGCACGGAAGGCTCGCCGCCTTCCTCGTAGTTGATGCAGAGGTTCAGCGCCAGGCGCGCGCCGTCCGGCCATTTGGGATCGGGCGGGTTGGCGCCGTAGCCGACGAAATCGCGGCGCAAGTGCGGATGATCGGTAGTCATAGCGGGGCTGGCCATCGGGGTAGGGTCAATCGGAAATCGAAACCAGGGCGTGCGGCGCCGGCGCCTGCCAGAACTCGTCGTCATCGCCGCGGCCGGTCTGGCCCATCAGGACCAGGAACTCCGCCGGCCCCCGCAACACGGTCAGGCCGTGATGCCAGGCGCCCACGCGGTAGCACACGCCCTGGCTGCCGGTCGCGAGAAACGCTTCCAGCCGCGCCATGTCGGGCAGGTCGTCGGCCCCGGTCGGCGCCACCACCACCAGATAGGGCGAGTCCGTCAACGGCACGAAACTCTGCGCCGCATAGCGATGGCGTTCCATCAGCCGGATCTCGACTGGCCCCGGCGCCGCCGCCTGCACCCGGCTAACCCAGCCGGCCTGCCGGATCACTTCGGGCCCATGCCGCATGGGCTCGGTCAGATAGTGGCGGCGCTCCGCGCCCTGGTGCGCGATCACCTCGCCATATGGCGCGAAGGCCTCGGGCGTGAGCGGCTGCGGGCGGATCATGCGCAGGGAGCCGTTCATGTCACGCGCCATGGCTCAGATATCCCAGCGAATTCACATAACTGCGCCGCACGTTCTCCAGATGCGCCGCCATCGCCTGCCGCGCGCGAGCCGAATCGCCCGACAACAGCGCTTCGACGATCGCCAGATGCTCTTCCCGCGCCTGCACCTGCCGCTGCGGCAAGCGCTCCACGTCGCACATCCGCACCTGCCGCCGCGCCGCCGTGATCATGGTTGCCAGATTCCGGTTGCCGCAATACGCCGCCACCAGGTCATGCAGTGCGTTGTCGACTTCCCAGTCCAACTTCTCGTCCGGCGTCTTCGCATCCAGCAGCGCCTGCAACCGGGTCCGCAGCCCCTCCAGCGGCTCAGCCGGAATCCGGCTGGTCGCCATTGCCGCCGCCTCGCTCTCCAGCAGACTGCGGATCTGCAGCAACTCCAGCAGATCCGTCACGCCGAAGGAACGCACCACAATGGACCCGTTCGACAGCCGCTCCAGCATCCCTTCGCCCAACAGCCGGTTCATGGCCGCGCGCAAAGGCGTGCGCGACACCTCCAGCTCATCCGCCAGGCGGCGTTCCTCCAGCACTTCCCCCGCCGGAATCCGGCGCGTAACGATCTGGTCCAGCAGGGTTTGATAGGTGCGTTGCGTAGCGTTCATGTGTATTGCGGCGTAAGAAAAAGGCGCGGACGACAGAGACTCCCAGTTGCCGTCTCGTGCAATGGATGAGAAGGTACCCCACTGGTATCCCAAAGAGATACCAGTAGTATCCCTAATAGGCCTGACCTGGTGCCGCCAGGCAATCAGAGAGGCGCGTGTAGAGGAGAAGATGGGAAAACGAAGGGAAAACTGCGGCGAGAGGAAACGGCGGGGAGAGGAAAAGCGAGGACCACGCCAGCGCGCAAGCGCACACCGCCTCGACGCCCCACCACCGCGTAAGCTGCTTGCGGCCGCCTGCGCGGCCGCAAGCAGCGGGCCCCGCAAACCTCTCCACCACCCACGGGTCTGACGGCGCGACTAGCCAAGATGAAAGCAGCCCGGCGGCGCGGGTGCCTGGGCGGCGAGCAACCTCGATGCGCCCGAGGGAATCGGAAGGAGCCGCCGCAGGCGGTGACGACGATGACGACGGGGCAGTCCGGAGCGAAGGCTCCGGACCGCAATCGTGGGCGCTCGCCGCCCAGGCACCCGCGCCGCCGGGCGACCTACGAAGACAACAACGGCACCGACAAAAACAACAAAGACAACATCAAGGCGCCACCCGCTCCACCTCCCATGCCCGCGGCTTCTTAACCGCCCAAGGCTGATACCCCCTGATATCCGCCCGATAAGCCCCAATATCCAAGCCGTTATACAAAGGAATACTAGGCACATCCGCCAGGAACAATCGATGCAGCTGATCGAACGAAGCCTGCCGCTTCGCGTGATCCGTATCCGACGACGCCGCCTCGATCAGCTTCAGCGCCTGCGGGTTGTCCCAGACCTTGCGCGGTTGCTTCGCCTTGTCGCCCGTCACCATCTCGTAGTTCATTGCCGCATCCAGCCGCGCCGAATACGGGAACGTCATCATCTGGTAAGTGCCCGCGTTATAGCGGTCCAGCTGCGTCGCCCATTCCACCACCGACAACTGTGCCTTGATCCCCACCGCCTGCAGCATCGCCTGGATGATGACCGCCGAGTTGTACGACTGCGGATAGCGCTTGGTCGTCAGGATGACCAGATCCTGCCCCTTGTAGCCGGCTTCGCCCAGCAGCTTCCGCGCCAGCGCCGGATCATAGTTCCAGCCCTGCTTCTGCGCCGCGTCGTAGTAGGGCGACACCAGCGGCACGATCGAATTGTTGGGCTGCGCCAGGCCTTCCGTCACCGCCGCCGCCAGTTGCTGGTAATCGATCGCGTGCGCCAGCGCCTGCCGCATCTTCGGGCTCGACAGCACTGGATCCTTGGTCTGCATCAGCAGCGCCGTCATGCTCATCACCGGCGCATGCGCCACCTTGACGTTCGGCGTGCCTTGCAGCACCGGCACGTCGCTATTGGACACGTCCTCGATGATGTCGATGTTGCCGCGCTGCAAGGCCGCCTTGGCGGTGGAATCGTCCGGCACGATCAGGAAGCGCACCTCGTCCACCAGCGGCCGCTTCGATCCCGTGTAGCCGTCGCGCTTGCCGTCCAGGTTCGAATAGCCCGCGAACTTGGTCAGGCGCACGTACTCGCCGCGCTTCCATTCCGCCAGCTCGAACGGCCCGGTGCCTATGGGCTTGTCCCAGGAACCGTCCGCGCGCACCGAATCCTTGGACAGGATGCCGGTGCCGCCGCAGTCGGCGCGCGCCAGCGTCGCCAGGAACAGGCTGCTGGGCTTTTCGATGTGATAGACCACCGTCTGCGCGTCCGGCGTTTCCACGCCCGTCACCTTGACCGTGCCGCGCCCGTCGAATTCGCTGGCGCAGCGCCAGCCCGAATTGGCCGCGGTGTAGTGCTGCCAGGTCCACAGCACGTCGGCCGAGGTCATGGGCTTGCCGTTGTGGAACTTGATGCCGTCGCGCAGCTTGAAGGTATAGGTCTTGCCGTCCGGGCTGATGTCCACCGACTTGGCCAGCAGCGGCCGCACCTCGGCGTCCTCGCCGTAGGCCACCAGGCCCTCGACGATGTGCAGCACCACGGCGTCGCTATTGCTGTCGCGGTTGACGCCGGGTTCGGTGGAGCGGATATCGGCCGTGAGCGAAATGCGCAGCGGCGGGGCGGATTGCGCCCAGGCCGTGCCGGCCATGGCGCCCAGCGCCAGCGCAACCGCGGCGCTCAACAGATGGTTTTTCATCGATACGTCTTCCTGGGGTTGCGCGGGCGCGCCGCTTCAGGCGGCGGCCAGCAGTTCGGGTTCGGCGGTCAGGCTGTAGCGGGTGAAACTGCGGTTCAATGCCGGCAGCGGCGCGACTTCCATCAGCCCGGCTTCCGGCTCCATGATCACCATCGCCACCGTGGCCGACAGGTTGTCATGGCTGCCCGGACGCGGCGGACGGCACACGGAATAGGGCGAGCCGAAGTCGTCGAACAAGGCGCGCTTGAGGTCTTCGCGCGTCAGCTTGGACTGCTCGTTCAGCAGCCGGCGCACGCGCCAGTCGCGGTAGGCGCTTTCCGGCGTGCTGGCGCGGCCCGTGTCGCGCAGCTTGGTCAGGGCCACTTCGCTGACCCAGTGGTTGGCGTGGACGATGAGGTCGTCGCTGCCCGGGTAGATGGGGAAGGCTTCATCGGTGGTGCATTCGTAATCGACCCCGAAGCCCGCCGCCATGCCGATCATGATGTTGTTCGAGCAGGACTTCGGCGTGGTCGCCACGGCCTTGATCGCCAGCGCGAAGTGTTCCTGTTCCAGCACCTTGCGGCGGATCAGCGACAGCGGCACGCCCAGCTGGCGGAAGTCGCGGTCGGATTCCAGGTAGTTGGCGGTGATCGAGACGCCGGCGCTGTTCAGGCCGCTGCGTGCCAGGCCGCCCGCTTCGACGAAGGTCAGCATGTCGGGGCCGTTGTCGTTGCGCACGCGCAGCACGATGGCGGTCTCGGCGCATTCCGCGCGCCAGTCCCAGTTTTGGCCATGGATCAGCCGGCCATTGGCCGAGCGCGTCGGCAGGATCAGCGCGCCGGTGCAGCCGTCGCCCGGCTCCAGTTCGGCCGCCTTCTTCTTTTCGGCGCGGGCCTTGGCGATGACTTCGGTGCGGGCGTTCACCATCACGATGTCTTCGAATGGCACGTCGGCGCCTGCGGCGATGCCGCGCATTTCTTCCAGGTAGTGCGGCGCGAAGTTCTCGATCTCGCGGGCGAAGCCGTTGATCAGCTGGGTGCGCGCCATGGCGTCATAGCCCAGCTCGACCAGGGTCTGGCCGTACATCTTGGCGCTCTTGCGCACGCGGTCGGTGGCTTGCTGGCCATAGGAGCGGCCGCGGGCCTCGGGCGAGCCCGAAACCGATACGAAGGGAAATTGGGTGATCTGGGTCATGGACTTGGGGCGGCGCGCCGCGCCGCAATCTGGGTGGGAATCGGATGGCGAAAAAATGTTAGCTTATTTTGGCGCCAATATTGCTCAGGGTTTACCAGTGCAAGGACGCTGGAAGCGTCCCGCCTTCAGCGCGCTTGCGGGTAGGCGGCAGCCTGTTCCGCGCAGGTCTTGGAGGCCGCGCCTGCCGCGCGGAAGCGCTCCAACAGTTGCTCTACCTTGTGCAATCTGGCCGCGCGGCCGACGCCGTTGTCCGCGCGCGGGTGCAGGGTCAGGCAGGCATAGCCTTCGGCCGCAAGCAGCGCGTCGCCCTGTTCGACCCAGTGCGCGTAGGCGCGGTCCTGCGTCACGCGGCGGCTGAAGTGGGTGGCGTCGCACAGGCCTTCGCTCCAGGGCAGCTCCACCATGCCGGCGCCGCCGTCGGCGTCCAGCGCGTAGGGGGCGTCGTCGTCGATTGCGCTGCTGTCGTAGCGGTAGCCGAGCTGGTGCAGCAGCGGCACGGTGTTGGCGGTAAACGCGCCGGCATAGCGGAAGCCCTGCGGGGCGGAGCCGGTGAGTTCGGCCAGCCGGTCGCGGGCGCGTTCCAGCACTTCGCCCTCGCGCTCGCCCAATGCGGGCAGGTCTTCGCAGGCGTTGCCCTGCGAGGCCGCCTCGTGGCCGTCGCGCAGGCTTTGCTCCAGCAGGCCGCGACAGCGTTCGGCTTCGAACACTGGCCAGAACAAGGTGGCGCGGATGCCCTGGCGGCGCAGCATGTCCAGCACGCGGGCCAGGCCCCCGCCGTAGGTGTAGCGGCCATGCGCATCGCGCCCATGCAGCGAGGCTTCGGGCTGGGTCGCGGCTTCGGGGCCGATGCCCTGCACATTGATGGTGACCAATACGGTCTTGTCGGTGTTCATGCGCTTCTCCAGGCGTCGGGACGGGCCAGGCAATGACGCGCCAACGCTTCCAGCGTCATGACGTGCACATCGGGTTGGACGGCCAGATAGGCCAGGAAACGGTCCAGTGCCGCGGCGCGGGCCGGCGTGCCGGAACCGCCGGCGGCCTTGGGGTGCACGGTCAGGTGCACATAGCCTTCGGCGACGCGCAGCGCCTCGAATTCCTGCACCCAGTTGTCATAGGCTTCCGCCGCGAGGCAGTGGCCCGAGAAATAAAAGGGGTAGTCGTCCAGCGAGACCGTGTTGTTCGGCAGCATGATGAAGTCCGCCGTGTCCGCCGGCAGGTAGGGCCGGTCCTGGTCTTTTTCGCTGGCGTCGTAGCAGTAGCCGAGGCGCCGCAGCGCGGGCAGGGTGCGATGGCTCTTGCGGCCCGACGGCGAACACCAGCCCACCGGCGTCACGCCCAGCTCGCGCTGGATGATGCGATGGGTTTTCTCCAAGAGCGCGGGCTCGTCCTCGCCCAGATCCCAGGCTTCGTGCAAATAGCCGTGGGCGGCGATCTCGTGGCCTGCGTCCACAATGTCGTGGAAGGTGGCCGGGTAGTGTTCGACGTCATAGCCGCAGGCAAAGAACGTGGCCGCCATGCCGTGGCGCGCCAGGATTTCCAGGTGCCGTGGCACGCCGCGGCGGATGGCGTAGCGGCCTGCGGTATGGGGACCGGCGGGGAACTGCTTGCGGCCGACCTCGACGGCGGGGCCGTCCACATGGACCGTCACGCAGACGACCGCGCGCACCGGCGCGGCGCCCGTGGCGCGCAGGCCTTGGGCGCGCAGCTCGCGGTCCAGCGGCAGCCAGGGATTGGAGCGGGCGTCCAAGGGGACGCCGTAGGGTATGCGTTGCATCAGGTGGCCTTGATGTTGGCGCTCTTGATCAGCGTGCGCCACTTCTCGCTTTCGGCGGCGACGAAACGGCTCAGTTCCTGCGGGGTGCTGCCGTGCAGCTCCAGTCCGTTCTGCGTCAGTTGATCCATGGCGGGCTGCTTGAGCGCGCTTTGCACGGCGCCGTTGAGCGTCTGGACGATGGCGGCGGGCGTGCCGGCGGGCGCGAATATGCCGTTCCAGCCTATGGCTTGATAGCCGGGAAAGCCCGATTCCGCCACGGTCGGCACGTCGGGCAGCGCGTGCGCGCGTTGCGCCGAGGTCACGGCCAGCGGGCGCGATTTGCCGCCGCGGATGAATTGCTGCTGGTTGATCACCACGTCCATCAGGATGGGGAACTGCCCGCCCAGGAAGTCGTTGACGGCCGCGGCCGCACCCTTGTACGGCACGCCGGGCAGGTCCAGGCCGGCCGTGGCCTTGAGCAGTTCCATGGCCAGGTGCGCGGAGCTGCCGTTCTGCGTGATGCCATAGAAATACTTGCCCGGGTTGGCCTTGATGATGGCGACCAGCTCCTGCAGCGTGCGCGCCGGGAACGATGGATGCACCACCAGCACGTTGTTGTAGTAGCAGACCATGGACACCGGCTCGAAGTCCTTGACGGGGTCGTAGCCGATGTTCTCGTACAGGCTCTGGTTCACCGTGTGCGTGCCGGTGGAGCCCAGCGCGATGGTGTAGCCGTCCGGCGCCGAACGCGCGGCCTGCTGGGTGCCGATATTGCCGGCGGCGCCGCCCTTGTTGATCACGACCACGCTTTGCTTGAGCGCCTCGCCGATGCCCTGAGCCAGCGGACGCGCCACCAGGTCGGTGCCGCCGCCGGCCGGGAAGGGCACGATGAACTGGATGGCGCGTTCGGCCGGATAGCCGGCCGCCCAGGCGCGGCCCGGCCGAGCCAGCGCCGCGCTGGCCAATGTGGCGGCCGAAGCCCCCAGGAAATGCCGGCGGCTGATGCCGCCCTTGGTGCCGCAAGACTGCTTCATGGATGTTCCCCTTGTGTTTTCCGCAGGCGCGGGGGGCGTGTTTATCGCCTTTCCACGCTTTGCTTGAATATCATTATTCGATAAAAAATAATTCAATCCAATTAGTTTTTATCTATAAATGATAAAAAATGGAAAAATGATAGCCATGACTTTGTCTCTCTGGAGATGTCGATAGTCATCCTCAATGAGGCAGGCGCGAGCCGCGCACCCCTGTGCTACGCTGCGCCCGATCCCGTGTTGTTCACTGCCCACGACCGCCATGTCCACCCTGAAGCGAGCCCTAGCGATACTTGACCTCTTCAGCCTCGACACCCCGGTGCTGTCGGCGGAGGAGATCATTTCGCGCCTGTCCTATTCGGCGCCCACGGGCTACCGCTACATCCGCGATCTGACGGACCTGGGCTATCTGCTGCGGGTGACGGGCGAGGGCTACAAGCTGGGGCCGCGCATCATCGAACTGGACCACCTCATCATCGATGGCGATCCGGTGCTGGGCGTGGCGCGGCCCATCATGCGCGAGGTGGTGGACCAGGTGGGCGGCGACGTGCTGCTCAGCGTGATCCATGGCCTGCGCATCCTGAACATCCATCACGAGCGCGGACCCGATGATCTGGGCATTCCGCACGGCCGCGGCCGCGCCCATCCTCTGTTCCGCGGCGCCACGGCCAAGACCATCGTGGCGTTCCTGCCGCGCAAGGACCAGCGCCGCCTGTACGAGGCCCATGCCGACGAGATCCGTGACCTGGGCCTGGGCGCGACGCAGGCCGAGTTCACCGGCAAGCTGGACCAGATCCGGGTGCAGGGTTTTTATCTGGGGGTGGGCGAGATCTCGCCAGAACGGGCGGGCATCGCGGTGCCTGTGTTCCAGGAAGACCGCCGCGTGTTCGGCGCACTGACCGTCACCTTTCTTGCGGCCCGGCTCAACACCATCGCGCAGGACAAGACCACGGCCCTGTTGCAGTCGGCCGCCCGCCGCATCGAATCGCTGGCGCTGGCGACGCGCATGAAGGAACAAGCCCCCGCGCCGTGAGCGCGAGGGCTTGCGTGCCGGTCCGCCGCGGCCATGGCCGCATGCCGGATGGGCCTACTGCTGCGCGGCGCGCGTCGGCGACCCCATGGCCTGGAACAGCGCCGCCGTTTCGGTCAGGCGCGCATTGGCGTACTCGATTTCGCGCAGGCGGGCCGCCACGTAATGCTGTTCAGCGGCGTATTCGGTATAAGGCGCCAGCGCGCCCAGCCGCACGCGGCTGGCGGTGTTGCGGTAGGACTGTTCGGCCGAGCGGCGCGAGGCTTCGGCCGAGGCCAGCGCCTGCCCGTCGGCATCCAGCCGCGACAGCGTGTCGGCGACGTCGCGGAAGGCCGTCAGCACGGTCTGCTTGTATTGCAGCAGCGCGGCCTCATAGCGTTCCTTGGCCGCGTTGCGTTCGGCCAGCAGCGCGCCGCCATGGAAGATGGGTTGCGTGAGCGAAGCGCCGATCGCCCAGACGGCGCCGGCGCCCGACATCGCCGCGGGCCAGTTGAAGCCGCTCTTGCCCATGGATGCGGACAAGGACAGGCTGGGGAACAGCTGCGCGGTGGCCACGCCCACGTCAGCCGCGGCGGCCTGCACCACCGCATCGGCGAACAGGATGTCCGGGCGCGCGGCCAGCAGCTCGGACGGCACCACCACCGGCACCTGTTGCGGCACGGCCAACATGCTGAAAGCCAGATCGGGCGGGGCCTGGTCGGGGTTGCGGCCCAGCAGCACCGCCAGCGCATGGCGCGTGGCATGCCAGCGCGCGCGCAGGCCGGGCAGCGACGCTTCCAGCGTGGCGGCGTCCTGGTCCGCGTCCAGCGCGTCGTTCTGCGAGGCGGAGCCCAGTTCGTAGCGGCGCTGCGTGTCTCGCGCCACCTGCCGCGCCAGCACCACCTGCTTTTCCGTCAACGCCACGCGTTCGGCCAGCGCGGCGGCGGTGATGGCGCCGGTGACGATGTTGCTGGCGAGCGAGCGGCGCGCGGATTCCAGCTGGAAGGCCTGCTGCTCGACTTGCGCCGCCAGAGAGGCGTTGGCAAAGCGCGCCGCGCCGAACAGGTCCAGGTCGTACTTGGCGTGGATCTGGCCGGTGAAGACGTTGTATTGCGCGGTCGGTTCGGGCAGGTTCGGCATGGTCAGCGCGCGCCGGCGGGAGACGTCGGCGCCCGCGTCCACCGAGGGCAGCAGGGACGAATTCACCTGGCCGCGCAGCTGTTCGCGCGCGCCGGCCAGGTTGCGTTCGGCGGCGGCGAGGTCCGGGCTGTGGGCTAGGCCCTCGGCCACCAGCGCGTTCAGCGCCTCTGACTCATAGCGCTTCCACCATTCGGGCACGGGCCGCGCGCCTTGCTCGAAGCGTTGCGCCACGCCCTGGGCGGCGGCGCTGGCGGCGGGCGTGGCTTCGACGCCGTACTGTGCCGGTTGCGCGACGGCGGGCGGTTGGCTGCTGGGCGCGAAGGCGCAGGCGCCCAGCGCCAGCGTCAGGGGCAGGGCGGCCAGGCGCAAGGAAAGTCGGTTCATCGTCATGCTCCCCGTTCCACCGTGTCGCCGGCGTTGGCGCCAGGCGGCACGCCTTCGGGCTCGTCGCGCTCGTCGTGGCGCACGCGGAACCACGCGGCGTACAAGGCCGGCAGGAAGAACAGCGTCAGCACGGTGGCGATGGTGATGCCGCCCATCAGGGCGGTGGCCATGGGGCCGAAGAAGTTGCTGCGCAACAGCGGGATCAGGGCCAGTACCGCAGCCGCTGCCGTCAGGGTGATCGGCCGGAAGCGCCGCACGGTGGCGCCGACGATAGCGTCCACGCGCTTGTGGCCGGCGCCGATGTCCTGCTCGATCTGGTCCACCAGGATGACCGAGTTGCGCATGATGATGCCGAACATCGCGATCACGCCCAGCATGGCGACGAAGCCGAAGGGCTTGCCGAACAGCAGCAGCGCTGCGACCACGCCTATCAGTCCCAGCGGCGCGGTCAGCACCACCATCAACACGCGGGCGAAGCTCTGCAGCTGCAGCATCAGCAGGGTCAGCACGGCCACGGCCATCAGCGGCATCTGGGCGTTGATCGAGGACTGTCCCTTGGCGCTTTCCTCCACCGGGCCGCCCACCTCGATGCGGTAGCCGACAGGTAGTCCGGCGCGCAGGGCGTTGAGCTTGGCGTCGATGGCGCGGGTGACGTCTATGCCTTGCGCGCCGGCGGCGACGTCGGCCTGCACCGTGATGGTGGGCTGGCGGTCACGCTCCCAGATCACGCCGTATTCCAGGTCGTAGCGCACGTGGCCCAGGCTGCCCAGCGGTACTGCGCCGTTGGGCGTGGGCATGGCCAGGGTGGCCAGGCGCGCGGGATCGATCCGTTCCTCTTGCGGGGCGCGCAGGCTTACGGTGATCAGCTTGTCGCGTTCGCGGTACTGCGTGACCGCGTAGCCGGACAGGGTCATCGCCAGGAAGTCCGAGATGTCGCTGGAGCTGATGCCCAGCTTGCGCGCCTTCTGCTGGTCGATCTCGAAGCGCACCGAACGTTCGGACGGCTCGTCCCAGTCGAACTGCACATTGGTCGAGCGCGGGTCGGCGCGGACCTCGGCAGCCACTTGCTCGGCCACCGCGCGCACCTCGGCGATCTTGTCGCCGCTGACGCGGAACTGCACCTGGAAGCCCACGGGCGGGCCGTTCTCCAGGCGCGACAGGCGGCTGCGGATGGCAGGGAACTGTTCGCGCAGCACCGGCTGCAGCCATTGGGCGAGCTTCTCGCGGTCCTCGACGGAATGCGTGGTGATGACCAGTTGCGCGAAGTTCGGAGTGGCAAGCTGCTGATCCAGCGGCAGGTAGAAGCGCGGCGCGCCGGTGCCGACGAAGCTGACCGAGTGGTCGATTTCGGGCCGGCCTTCCAGCGCCTTTTCCAGGCGCTCGACCTGGCGCAGCGTGGCCGCGAACGACGCGCCTTCCTGCAGGCGTACGTCCACCAGCAGTTCGCTGCGGTCGGAACTGGGGAAGAACTGCTGGGGCACGAAGCGGAAGCAGGCCATGGCCACCACGAATACCAGCACGGTCGCGCCCAGCACCAGGTAGCGGCGGTCCACGCACCAGCCCACCCAGCCGCGCAGGCGCTGGTAGAAGCGGGTGTTGTAGATGTCGTGTTCGTGGTCGTCGGGCAGATGGGCTTCGCGCTTGCGTTCCGGCAGCATGCGGTAGCCCAGCAGCGGAATCAGCACCACGGCGGCGAACCAGGAGGTGATCAGCGCGATGGCGGATACCTGGAAGATGGAGCGCGTGTATTCGCCCGTGCTGGACTTGGCCAGCGCGATCGGCAGAAAGCCCGCCACGGTGACCAGGGTGCCGGTCAGCATGGGAAAGGCGGTGCTGGTGTAGGCGAATGCGGCTGCGCGCGCCCGGCTCCAGCCCTGCTCCAGCTTCACGGCCATCATTTCGACCGCGATGATGGCGTCGTCCACCAGCAGCCCCAGCGCCAGCACCAGCGTGCCCAGCGAGACCTTGTGCAGGCCGATGCCGAACATGTCCATGAACAACGCCGTGACGGCCAGCACCACCGGGATCGAGATGACCACCACCATGCCGGTGCGAAAACCCAGCGATACCAGGCTCACGGCCAGCACGATGGCGACCGCTTCCGCCACGGAGCGCAGGAAGTCATCGACCGAATGCGATACCGCGCGGGGCATGCTGGAGACCTCCTTCAGCGTCAGGCCGGCCGGCAGTTGGGCCTGGAGTTCGTCGAACTTGGCGCTCAAGGCGCGGCCCAGATGCACCACGTCGCGCCCCGGCTGCATGGTGATGCCTATGCCCAGCACGGCGCTGCCGCCCAGCCGCATTTGCTCTATGGACGGGTCTTGGTAGCCGCGGCGGAGGGTGGCGATATCGCCCAGCCGGATCGATTTGCCGTTGATCCGGATCAGCGTGTCGGCCAGGGCTCGGCTGCTGGCGTATTGGCCGGTGGGCCGCACGAAGATGCGGTCGTCGGCGGTGGTCAAGGTGCCTGCGCCGGTCACGGCGTTCTGGCTGTTGATGGCCTGGGCGATCTGCTGCGGCGACACGCCCAGCCGCGTCAGCTGGGTGTTGGAGATTTCGATGTAGATGTGCTCGGGCTGGTCGCCGAAGTAGTCCACCTTGGCCACGCCTGGCACGCGCAGCAGCACGGTGCGCAGCCGGTCGGCGTAGTCGTGCAGCTGGGCGGGCGAAAAGCCGTCGCCCTGCAGCGTGTAGATGTTGGTGTAGACGTCGCCGAACTCGTCGTTGAAGAAGGGGCCTTGCACGCCCGGGGGCAGCGTGGCCGAGATGTCGCCGACCTTCTTGCGCACCTGGTACCACTGCTCGGCCACGGTGCTGGCGGGCGCGGAGTCCTTCATGGTGTAGAAGATCAGCGATTCGCCCGGCCGCGAATAGCTGCGCATGAAGTCCGTGTTGGGGGCTTCCTGCAGCTTCTTGGCGATGCGGTCGGTGACCTGTTCCTGCACCTGTTGCGCGGTGGCGCCGGGCCACAGCGTCTTGATGACCATGACGCGGAAGGTGAAGGGCGGATCTTCCGATTGCGCCAGCTTCGAATACGACAGCACGCCGAACAGCGTGATCAGCGTGATGATGAAGATGACCAGGGGCTGGTGCCGCAGCGCCCAGGCCGACAGGTTGAAGCGGCCTTCCTCGTGGCGCTGCGCCTGGGTTGCGGCGTCCTGCTGCGGGCCGCTCATGAGGCGAAATCCTCGGGGTGCAGCGGCGGCACGGCGCGGACTTTTTCGCCGGCGGCCACCGTGTGCACGCCTTGCCAGACCACGCGTTCGCCGGCCTGCAAGCCCTTGGACAGGGTCACGGTGCGGGCGTCGTAGCGCAGCACTTCGACGCGGCGCAGCTCCAGCGTGTCGGCGTCCGGCTTGACGATCCACACGGCGGGCGAGGGGCCGTCATGGAACAGCGCGGTGGCCGGCACGGTGTAGGTCGTCAGGCTTTCGCCAGAGCGGTTGTCGAAGCTGATGTTGGCCGTCATGCCCAGGCGCACCTCCGGGGGCGGGGATTCCAGCGTGAGCTTGGTGCGATAGGTGCGGCTTTGCGGATCCGCGGCCGGCGCGATCTCGCGCAGCACGGCGGAAAACGTCTGGCCGGGCAGGGGGCCAAGCGTGACGCTGGCGCGCTGGCCGATGGCCAGGCCCGCCAGCACGCTTTCCGGCACGTCGCAGATGGCGTCGATGTCGCCGGACCATGCCAGGTTGTAGACCGCGTCGCCCGCCGCCACGTTCTGCCCGGTGTCCGCCTGTTCCGCGGTGATGACGCCGGCGTGGTCGGCCTGCAGCGTGGTGTATTTGAGCTGGTCGGCTGCCAGCGCCGCCTGCTGTTGCGCCTGGTCGCGTTGCGCCAGCGCCGCGGCGTAGGCGTTGCGCGTCTGTTCCAGCTGGGTCGCGGCGATCAGGTTTTCGCGGGCCTGGGCACGGTCGCGGTCCAGCTGCTGGCGCGCATAGTCCAGTTGATGCTGGGCCGCCGACAGCTGCGCGCGGGCGCTGGCCGCATTCTTGGCGGCGTCGGCTGGATCCAGTTTGGCGACGGTCTGCCCAGGCGCGACGGTATCGCCCAGGCGGACCTGGCGTTCGATGATCTTGCCGCCCACGCGGAACGACAGCGGCGTGCTGTAGCGGGCCTGCACTTCGCCCGGCAAGGTCCAGGCCGGCAGGCGTTCGTCAGCTTGGGCGGGCATGGCGACCACCGGACGCGGCGCGGGCGGGGGCGTCTCGTTGCGGCCGCAAGCGGCGAGCAGCAACGCGACGGCTGCGGCGGCAGGCAGCGACAACAGGCGCGGCCAAGGGCGGGAACGGAAGGAGGGCGAAAGCGGCGCCGCAGGGGCGGCCGCCGCAGCGCGCGCGGCAGGGCCAGGGAAATTCACGTAACACCTCGCGGCGCTGAAAGTGGCTGAGACAGGCCGGATCCGGCCCCATTGGGCCTGTATTTTAATACAGGTATGAATCTGGATTCAATATTGAATCTGAAATACTCGCGAATGCTAAACTCGCGCCATGTCAAAAGTCCGCCTTACGCGAGAGCAAAGCCGTGACCAGACGCGCCAGCGTCTGCTCGACGCTGCGCAATCGATTTTTCTTGCCAAGGGATTCGTGGCCACCAGCGTGGAGGACATCGCCGAGCAGGCGGGCTACACGCGCGGGGCCTTTTATTCCAACTTCACCAGCAAGTCCGAACTGTTCCTGCAGTTGCTCAGGCGCGATCACGAAAGCGTGATGAGCGATATGCGCGCCATCTTCGAAGAAGGCGAGTCGCGCCCGCAGATGGAGGCCCGCGTGCTGGAGTACTACTCCACGCATTACCGCGAGAACGACTGTTTCCTGCTGTGGATGGAAGGCAAGCTGCAGGCGGCCCGCGATCCGGATTTCCGGGCGGGCTTCGTGGCTTGCATGCGGGAATTGCGCGAAGCCACCACGGAATACATCCGCCAGTTTTCCGCGCGGGTAGGCACGCCGCTGCGCATGCCGCCGGAACAGATGGCGCTGGGCCTGCTGGCCTTGTCGGACGGCATGCAGTTCAGCTATGCCTTTGACCCGCAGGCCGTCACGCCGGAAATGACCGAGGCCGTGCTGGCCGGGTTCTTCCGCAGCGTGGTCTTTGGCGAATCCAGCCCGCAGTAGCGCGGCCGGAAGGCGGCCTCAGGCCAGCAGTTCCGAGATTTCGATGAGATTCAGGTCCGGGTCGCGCAGGTAGACCGAACGGATCTTGCCGGTGGCGCCGGTGCGCGGCACCGGGCCTTCGATGATCCGGGCGCCTTCACGGTTCAGATGCGCGATCACTGCTTCCAGCGGGCGGTCGGCGATGAAGCACAGGTCCAGCGCGCCCGGGACGGGCAGGTGGGCCTTGGGTTCGAATTCATGGCCGCGCACGTGCAGATTGATCTTCTGGTTGCCGAAGCGCAGCGCCTGGCGGCCCTCCCCAAAGGTCTCCAGTCGCATGCCGAGGATCCGGGTGTAGAAGTCCACCGTGGCGTCGGGGTCGGTGCAGGTCAGGACCAGATGGTCCAGATGATCGATCATGGGATATCTCTCCTGAGGCCGGCCCGGCTTGAGCTTTCAGATTGTCAGACGGCCTTTGGCCGTGATAGTAATACTTGCGGCGCGCGGCCGGACTGAGGGGGGACGCGCGCTGGAATTTCCAACCCTCGGGCGAAAGGAGCGGCAGCATGACTTCAGAAACCCGACCATCCACCATCAATCGCCCCGTATTCTTTCCAGCGGCCGTGTTCACGCTGCTGCTGGTCGGATTCGCGATCCTGGCGCCCAAGGTCGCGCAACGTCTGTTCGAATCCGTGCAGGGCTGGATATTGGGCAACGTCAGCTGGTTCTACATTCTGGTCGTGGCCATCATCCTGATTGCGGTGGTGTTCCTGGCGGTCAGCCGGTATGGCGACATCAAGCTTGGGCCCGACCATAGCGAGCCCGACTACCGCAACTTCACCTGGTTCGCGATGCTGTTTTCCGCCGGCATGGGGATCGGCCTGATGTTCTTCGGCGTGGCCGAGCCCGTGATGCACTTCATCGCGCCGCCGGTGGGGGAAGGCGGTACCGCCATCGCCGCCCGTGAAGCCATGAAGATCACGTTCTTCCACTGGGGCCTGCATGCCTGGGCCATTTACGCGGTGGTGGCGTTGATCCTGGCCTTTTTCAGCTACCGGCACGGCCTGCCGCTGACGCTGCGCTCGGCCTTGTATCCCTTGATCGGCAACCGTATCCATGGCCCCATCGGGCATGCTGTCGACATCTTTGCCATCATCGGCACCGTGCTGGGCGTGGCCACTTCGCTGGGCCTGGGCGTGGCGCAGATCAACAGCGGCCTCAACCACCTGTTCGGCATTCCAGTGGGCGTGACCACGCAGATCATCCTGGTCATCGTCACCTGCGGCCTGGCGACGCTATCGGTGGCCAGCGGCCTGGACAAGGGCATCCGCATCCTGTCCGAGACCAATCTGGTGCTGGCGGCGGTGCTGCTGATGTTCGTGCTGGTGGTCGGCCCCACGGTGTTCCTGTTCCAGACCTTCGTGCAGAACACCGGCGCCTACCTGTCGGACATCGTCAACAAGACCTTCAACCTCTATGCCTATGAACCCACCGACTGGATCGGCGGCTGGACGTTGTTCTACTGGGGCTGGTGGATCGCCTGGTCGCCCTTCGTGGGCCTGTTCATCGCGCGCATCTCGCGCGGCCGCACCATCCGCGAATTCGTCACTGGGGTGTTGCTGGTGCCGGCCGGTTTTACGCTGTTCTGGATGACGGTGTTTGGCGATACCGCCATCCATATGATCCTGGTCGACAAGGTGCAGGGGCTGGCGGAAGTGGTGCAGGCCGATTCCTCCTTGGCGCTGTTCGCCTTTCTCGAACGGTTGCCCTGGAGCGGGGTGCTGTCCATTGTCGCAATTTTGATGGTGGCCGTGTTCTTCGTCACCTCGGCCGACTCGGGCGCGCTGGTGGTGGACCTGCTGGCCTCCGGCGGCTCGGACCGCACGCCTGTATGGCAGCGCATCTTCTGGTCGGTGCTGATGGGCGCGGTGGCGATCGCGCTGCTGCTGGCCGATGGCCTGACGGCCCTGCAGACGGCCACAATCGCCAGCGCGCTGCCGTTCTCCATCATCCTGCTGCTGTCGCTGTGGGGGCTGTTCAAGGCGTTGAGGCTGGACGCGACCAAGCGTGGCATCCGCTACCAGTCGCTGACCCTGTCGCGCCCCGCGCGCGGCGGACAGTCCTGGGAGCGGCGCTTGCGCAACATGGTCATGATGCCGCGCCGCGCCCATGTGCAGCGCTTCATCGGCGACGTGGTGCGCCCCGCGCTGGAAGACGTGGCGGACGAGCTGCGCAAGCAGGGCTATCAAGTGGACGTGCGCGAACACGGCAACGACGAGGGCGTGATCATGGAAGTCTCCCATGGCGAGCACCTGGATTTTTCCTATGCCGTGCAGCCGGAAGCCTTCGTGCGTCCCAGCCTCACGCCCGAGGAAGCGGCCGACGAGGAAGAGCGCAAGTACTTCCGCGCCGAGGTCCATCTGCGCGAAGGCGGGCAGGACTACGACATCATGGGCTGGAGCCGCGATGCGGTGATCGGCGACATCCTGGACCAGTACGAGCGCCACCGCCACTACCTGCACATGGTGCGGACCTGACCGCGCCGCAGCCAACGAAACCGCCAGCTTGCTGGCGGTTTTTTTATGCCCACACGCTTCGCAGGGGCTTGCGGGCAATAGCCCGCCGCTATGCCAGGGATTGGATTAACCCTTTTGACGAAATGCCCGATATCGTGGATTATCCAAGAACATTCTTTGATAAATAGCGAGTCAATCATGAAGGCGAATTCAGGAGCGTGGGCCGTCGGGGCCGTGGCGCTGGCGGTGGTGCTGGCGGGAGGCGGGCTGTACTGGAAGTTCGGCGGCGCGCAGCAAAAGGGCGGTTGGGCCATGGCGCCGGCCAAGGTCGCGGTGGCCGCCGCGCGGCAGGCGGACTTCCCCGTGACCCTGAGCGGCATCGGTTCGTTGGAAGCCGCGCGCCAGGTACAGGTGGCGGCCGAAGTGGACGGCCGGGTCGACCGAATCCTGTTCGCGTCGGGCGCCCGGGTCCAGGCCGGCCAGTTGCTGGTGCAGTTGAACGACGCGCCCGAGCAAGGCGAGCTGGCCAGGTTGCAGGCCCAGGCGCGCAATGCGCGCGCCTTGCTGGAGCGCACCCGCCGCCTGCTGCCGCAGCAGGCCGCCACGCGCGAACAGCTGGACCAGGCGCAGGCCGACTACGACCAGGCGGCGGGCGACATCAAGCGGGTGCAGGCGCTGATCGAGCAGAAGCGCGTCAAGGCGCCGTTTGACGGCGTGCTGGGCGTGCGGCGGGTGAACCTGGGTCAGTTCGCCCGCGCTGGAGATGCCCTGGTGTCGCTGACCGACGCTTCCGCCATGTATGCCAACATCACCCTGCCCGAGCAGGCCATGGGCGCATTGCGCGCGGGCCAGCCGGTGGCGGTGACCGTGGATGCCCATGCGGGACGGGTCTTCGAAGGCCAGATCACCACCGTGGAGCCGCAGGTGGATGCAGGATCGCGCACCGTGCGCGTGCAGGCGACCCTGCCCAACGCCGACGGCGCGCTGGCGGCCGGCATGTACGCCCAGGGGCAGATCGGCTTGCCTGCGCGTCCCGGCGTGATCACCGTGCCGGAAACTGCCGTCAGCTATAGCGCCTATGGCGATTCCGTCTACGTGCTGAACCCGCCGAAGGCGGGCGAGGCGTCCGCCGGCACGACGGTGCGCCAGGCCTACGTGAAGACGGCCGAGCGCGTGCGCGGCCGCGTGGTCGTGACCGAAGGCTTGCAGGCGGGCGAGCAGGTCGTGACCTCGGGCCAGCTGCGCCTGCACAACGGCGCGGCGGTCGAGGTCGGCGCCGAGGACACCGTGGCGCTGGAAGCCGCGCAGCAGACCGTGGCGCAAGTCCGGTGAGGGCGCGGAGAAGAACATGAAATTCACCGATCTTTTCGTGCGCCGGCCTGTGCTGGCGCTGGTGGTCAGCACGCTGATCCTGCTGCTGGGCATCAAGGCCCTGAGCGGCCTGCCGGTGCGGCAGTATCCGCTGACCGAAAGCACCACCATCACCATCACCACCCAGTATCCGGGCGCTTCGCCCGACCTGATGCAGGGCTTCGTCACCCAGCCCATTGCGCAGTCCGTGGCCACGGTGGAAGGCATCGACTACCTGTCGTCTTCCTCCACGCAAGGCCGCAGCGTGATCACGGTGCGGATGAAGCTGAACGCCGATTCCAACAAGGCCATGACCGAGGTGATGGCCAAGGTCAACGAGGTCAAGTACCGCCTGCCGCAGGACGTCTACGATCCCGTGCTGGTCAAGTCCGCCGGCGAGGCGACCGCCGTGGCCTATGTGGGCTTTTCCAGCAGCACTTTGTCGCTGGCGTCCCTGACCGACTATCTGTCGCGCGTGGTGCAGCCGCAGCTCTCGTCCATCGACGGCGTGGCCAGCGTGGAACTCTACGGCGGGCAGAAACTGGCCATGCGGGTGTGGCTGGACCCGAACCGGATGGCGGCGCGCGGCATTTCCGCGGGCGAGCTGGCCGACGCGCTGCGCGACAACAACGTGCAGGCGGCGCCGGGACAGGCCAAGGGCTTGTATGTCGTGTCCAACATCCAGGTCAACACGGACCTGGTCAACGTCGCGGAATTCCGCGACATGGTGGTCAAGCGCGAGGGCGACGCGATCGTGCGCCTGGGCGACGTGGCCACGGTGGAACTGGGCGCCGCATCCACCGATTCCAGCGGCCTGATGGACGGCGAGCCGGCGGTGTACTTCGGCTTGAACGCCACGCCGGTGGGCAATCCGCTGGTGATCGTCAAGCGCCTGAACGAGCTGCTGCCCAACATCAAGCAGAACCTGCCGCCCGGCACCAGTGTGCAGGTGCCGTTCGAGCTGGCCCGCTTCATCAGCGCGTCCATCGACGGCGTGGTGCGCACGCTGATCGAGGCCGTCGCCATCGTGGTGGCGGTGATCTTCCTGTGCCTGGGGTCCTTGCGCGCCGTGCTGATTCCGGTGCTGACCATTCCGCTGTCCATGCTGGGCGGGGCGGCCATCATGGCGCTGTTCGGCTTCAGCGTGAACCTGCTGACCTTGCTGGCCATGGTGCTGGCCATCGGCCTGGTGGTGGACGATGCCATCGTGGTGGTGGAAAACGTGCACCGCCACATCGAGGAGGGCAAGTCGCCCGTGCGCGCGGCCCTCATCGGCGCGCGCGAAGTGGCGGGGCCGGTTATCGCCATGACCATCACGCTGGCGGCGGTCTACGCGCCCATCGGCCTGATGGGCGGGCTTACCGGTTCGCTCTTCAAGGAATTCGCCTTCACCCTGGCCGGGTCCGTGGTCGTGTCGGGCGTCATCGCGCTGACCTTGTCGCCGGTGATGAGTTCGTTCCTGCTGGACAGCCGCGTTTCCGAAGGTTGGATGGCGCGCCGCGCCGAGCACTTCTTCGGACGCCTGGGCGATGCCTATGGCCGCGTGCTGGACATCTCGCTGCATCACCGCTGGGTGACCGGACTGATCGCCGTGGCGGTGCTGGCGAGCCTGCCGTTCCTTTACAACGCCGCGCAGCGCGAGCTGGCGCCGGTCGAGGACCAGTCCACCGTGCTGACCGCGATCAAGTCGCCGCAGCACGCCAACATCGACTATGTGGAGAAGTTCGGCCGCAAGTGGGACGACGTGATGAAGACCCTGCCCGAACAGCAGGGGCGCTGGCTGATCAATGGCTCCGACGGCGTGTCCAACAGCATCGGCGGCGTGGACTTCGTGTCCTGGGAGAAGCGCCACCGCTCGGCCGACCAGATCCAGGCCGATATGCAGGCCATGGTGAACCAGGTCGAAGGCAGCAACATCTTCGCCTTCCAGTTGCCGTCGCTGCCGGGTTCCACCGGCGGGTTGCCGGTGCAGATGGTCATCATGAGCGCATCCGACTATCCGGTGGTCTACGAGGCCATGGAGAATTTGAAAAAGGCGGCGCGTGAAAGCGGTTTGTTCATGGTGGTCGACAGCGACCTGGACTACAACAACCCGGTGGTGCAGCTGAAGGTGGACCGCGCCAAGGCCAACAGCCTGGGCGTCACCATGAAGGCCATCGGCGACACGCTGGCCGTGCTGGTGGGCGAGAACTACGTGAACCGCTTCGGCATGGACGGCCGTTCCTACGACGTCATTCCCCAGAGTCTGCGCGAGCAGCGCATCTCGCCGGAGTCGCTGGCGCGCTACTACGTCAAGAGCGCCAGCGGCGCGCAGGTGCCGCTGTCCAACCTCGTGACCGTGTCCATGGGCGTGGAGCCCAACAAGCTGACCCAGTTCAACCAGCTCAACGCGGCCACCTTCCAGGCCATCCCCATGCCGGGCGTCACCATGGGCGACGCGGTGCAGTTCCTGACCGGCCAAGCCCAGTTCCTGCCCGCGGGCTTCAGCTACGACTGGCAGTCGGACGCGCGCCAGTACAGCCAGGAAGGCTCGGCGCTGATGATTACCTTCATCTTCGCCATCATCGTGATCTACCTGGTGCTGGCGGCGCAATACGAGAGCCTGCGCGATCCCTTCATCATCCTGGTGAGCGTGCCCATGTCGATCTGCGGCGCGTTGATACCGCTGGCGCTGGGCATGGCCACCATCAACATCTATACGCAGATCGGGCTGGTGACGCTGATCGGCCTGATCAGCAAGCACGGCATTCTGATGGTGGAGTTCGCCAATGAAATGCAGGTCAGCCACGGGCTGGACCGGCGTACCGCAATGGAGCAGGCCGCTCGCATCCGGCTGCGCCCCATCCTGATGACGACCGCGGCCATGGTCATGGGCCTGATTCCGTTGCTGTTCGCCAGCGGCGCGGGCGCGCACAGCCGCTACAGCCTGGGCCTGGTCATCGTGGTGGGCCTGCTGGTGGGCACGCTGTTCACGCTGTTCGTGCTGCCCACCGTCTACACCGTACTCGCCCGCGACCACCGCGCAGCGCACGATACGCCGCGCGCCCGGGAACTGGCGCTGGCCCAGGCGGAGGACGCCGCAGCGCCTGGCGCCACCGCCTAGCCCAAGGAAATCATCATGAAGCATCCACAACTCTCCCTACGCTTGCGCCGCGGCGCGGCCGTGCTGCTGGCCGCGCTGGCCACTGCCGGTTGCGCCGTCGGCCCCGATTACCAGAAACCCCAGGCCGCGCCCGTGGCGCTGGCCAGCCCCGAGCAGGCCCTGTTCTCCACCGACCAGCTGCAGCGCGACTGGTGGAAGCAATTGCAGGACCCCCAGCTGGACCGGCTGATCGATCTGGCGCTGTCCCGCAATCTCGACATCCGCATGGCCCAGGCGCGCCTGGCCGAATCGCGCGCGGCGCTGGACGAGAAGGAACTGGACCAGCTGCCGGCGGTCACGCTGGGCGGGGGCTATGAACGCAGCCTGTCCCAGGCCAATGCAGGAGCCACCGGCCAGCGCAACCTGGCCGAGAGCTACCGGGCGGGCTTCGACGCCACCTGGGAGCTGGACCTGTTCGGCCGGCTGCGCCGGGCCACCGAGGGCGCCGCCGCGCGCAGCGAGGCGCAGGCCGCGGACCTGGCCCAGACCCGCATCGTGGTGGCCGCGGAAGTGGCGCGCAACTATTTCGAGCTGCGCGGCGCGGAACAGCGCCTGGCCGTGGCGCGCGCCAACCTGCAGAGCCAGCGCGACAGCCTGCGCGTGATCCAGGCCATGGTGGCGGCCGGCCGTGGCGACGAAGGCGACCTGGCCAGCGCGCGCGCCGAACTGGAGACCGTGCAGGCCAGCGTGCCGGTGCAGGTCGCGGCCCGGCGACTGGCGCAGTACCGGATCGCGGTGCTGGCGGGCCTGCGGCCGGTGGAGCTGGGCGAACTGGACGCGGGCAAGGCGTTGGCGCCGCTGGATACCCGCCTGCCGATCGGCGACGTGAGCGCCTTGCTGTCGCGCCGGCCGGACGTGCTGGCGGCCGAACGCGGCATGGCTGCCGCCAACGCCGACGTGGGCGTGGCGACCGCCGAACTGTATCCGCGCATCGACCTGGGCGGATTCCTGGGCTTCGTCGCCTTGCGCGGCGCGGACTTCGGTTCATCGGCCAGCCGCGCGTTCAGCGTGGCGGCCACTGCCAACTGGCCCGCCTTCCACCTGCCCACGGCGCTGGCGCGCAAGCGCGGCGCGGTGGCGCGCGCTGACGGCGCCGTCGCCAGCTATGAGCTGACCGTGCTGCGGGCGGTCGAGGAACTGGAATCGGCCCTGACGGAATACGGTCAGACCCAGCAGCGTCTGGGCAGCCTGGCGCAGGCTGCCGCGTACAGCGGCAGGGCGGCGGAACTGGCGCAGTTGCGCTATCGCGAAGGCAGCACCCCTTATTTGACGGTGCTGGACGCGCAGCGTACGCTTTTGCGCGCCCAGGACGCCGTGGCCGTGGCCGAAACCGAGTCCTATACCCGCCTGATCGCGCTGTACAAGGCGCTGGGGGGCGGATGGGAAGCGCCCTCGCTGGACCAACAGGCCGCCTCCGGCTGACCGGCGGGCGCGGTTCGTGGCACCATAGGCACATATCCGGAGTATCCACATCCATGTCTGACAGTCCGTCCCATCCCGTGGTCTGGGAGCATCAGCCCGCCGACCGCGTGCTCATGATCCTGAAGACGCGCGGTCCGCAATCCGTCGCGGTCATCGCCAAGGCCATGGACGTGACGGCCGAGGCCGTGCGTCAGCAGATGACGCGCTTGCATGCGGAAGGACTGGTGGATTCCGAAAGCCACAGCGCGGGCCGGGGCCGGCCCACGCAGATATGGTTCCTGACCGATGCCGGGCATGGCCGTTTTCCGGACACGCATGCCGAAATGACGGTGCAGATGCTGGGCGCGGTGCGCCAGGTGTTCGGCGAAGAGGGCATCGAAAAGCTGATCCAGGCGCGCGAAGCCGCCATGCTCAGCGGCTATCGCCAGGCCATGCAGGGCGCCCGCAGCCTGAAGGAGCGGCTGGAGCGGCTGGTGGAAGTCCGCAGCGCCGAAGGCTACATGGCCGAGCTGCGCAAGGACGGCCCGGACTTCCTCTTCATCGAGAACCATTGCCCGATCTGTTCCGCGGCCAAAGCCTGTATGGGCTTTTGCCGCAGCGAGCTGGAACTCTTCCACAAGGTGCTCGGAGAAGAAGTCCGGGTGCGCCGCGAAGAACATATCCTCGCGGGCGCGCGCCGTTGCGCCTACCGCATCGACAAGGCCGGCTGATCCGTCATGATCCGGGCTGCTCCCAGCCGCCCAGCGCCTTGTACAGTTCCACCGCATTGACCAGCCGGCGCTGCTGCAGCCGGATGAACTCCTGTTCGGACTCGAACAGGCTGCGCTGCGCCTCCAGCATTTCCAGGTAGCTGGCCACGCCGCGTTCGTAGCGCCTTTCGGTCAGGCGCTGGCGGTCGCGGTCCGCGTCGCGCACCTTGCGCTGGGCGTCGATCTGGGCGCGCAGCGTATCGCGCGCGGACAGCGCGTCTGCCACTTCGCGGAAGGCCTGCTGGATGCTGCCTTCGTACTGGGCCACCGCGATGTCCTTGCGCGTTTCCGCCAGCGACAGATTGGCGCTGTTGCGCCCGGCATTGAAGATGGGCAGCGTGAGCTTGGGCGCGAAGGTCCAGGTGCCCGTGCCCGAACCGAACAGGTCCGAGAAGCTGCCGGCCGTGGTGCCGATGTCGGTGGTCAGCTGCACCGACGGGAAAAACGCCGCGCGCGCCGCGCCGATGTCGGCGTTGGCGGCGCGCAGCGTGTCCTCGGCCTGGCGCAAGTCCGGGCGCCGGATCAGCAGGGCGGAGGGCAGGCCCGCGGCCAGCGGTGTCAGGCTCTGGCTTTCCAGCGTGACGGCCTCGGTGTCGGGCGGCAGGGAGAAGTCTCCCGCCAGCATTCCCAGCGTATGCACGGCCTGGCGGTATTCCCGGCTCAGTTCGGCATGCGTGGCGCGCGAGGATTCCACCAGCATCTGCGCGGTGCGCAGCCCCACGGCCGTTTCCAGCCCCGCGTCGTAGCGGCGCTGGGTGAGCTTGAGCGAGGCTTCGCGCAGCGCCAGCGTGCTCTCGGTCAGGCGCAGTTGCTCCGCCAGCGAGCGCTGGTTGAAGTAAGCCGCGGCCGTCTCCGACACCAGCGACAGCGTGGCGGCGCGATGCGCTTCCTCGCTGGCCAGATAGCGCGACAGCGCGGCGTCACTCAGGCTCTTCACGCGGCCGAAGAAATCCAGTTCGAACGCGGCGATGCCGATGGCGGCGCGGTAGCGGTCGGCCACCGGCATGCGCGGCTGGCCGGGCTCCGCGCCGCGGCCGCGGCTGAACTCGCCCGTGCCGTCGATGGACGGCAGGCGGTCGGCCTGCTGCACGCCATACAGCGCCCGGGCTTCCTGGATGCGCAACGCCGCCACCCGCAGGTTGCGGTTGTTCTCGAGCGCGGCGGCGATCCAGGCCTGCAGCGCCGGGTCGTTGAAGTAATCGCGCCAATCCTGCGGCATGGCCGCCTGCCCGTTCGCGGCGGGCGTGTCATAGGCCTGCGGGACCGGCGCCGCCGGACGTTCGTACTTGGGGGCCAGCGAGCAGCCGGCCAGGGCCAGCGCAAGCAGGGTCATTGCCATAGCCTTCATGGCGAGGTCTCCAGCGTTTCACGGCCTTGTGGACGCGAGGGGCGCACGCGCATGCCTAGCACGCGGCCCACGATAAGAAAGAAGAGCGGCACCAGGAAGATGGCCAGCACCGTCGCGGTGACGATGCCGCCCAGCACGCCCGTGCCGATCGCGGCCTGGGCGCCCGAAGCCGCCCCGGTGGCCAGCGCCAGGGGCAATACGCCCACGCCGAAGGCCAGCGAGGTCATCACGATGGGCCGCAGCCGCAGTCTTGCCGCCTCCAAGGTGGCGGACACGATGCCCTGGCCGTCGCGCACCAGGTCCTTGGCCACTTCCACGATCAGGATCGCGTTCTTGGCCGATAGCCCGATGGTGGCGATGAGGCCGACCTTGAAGTAGATGTCGTTGGGCATGCCGCGCAGCGTCACGCCCAGCACCGCGCCGATCACGCCCAGCGGCACCACCAGGATCACCGCCAGCGGGATGGACCAGCTTTCGTACAGCGCGGCCAGGGCCAGGAACACGACCAGCACCGACAGCGCGAACAGCACCGGCGCCTGGTTGCCGGACAGGCGTTCCTCATAGGACTGGCCCGACCAGTCGAAGCCAATGCCGCGCGGCAGCTCCGCAGCCAGCGCCTCGATGGCGCGCATGGCCTCGCCGCTGCTGTGTCCGGGGGCGGCCGAGCCGTTGATGGTGAACGAGGGGAAGCCGTTGTAGCGGTTGAGCTGCGGCGGTCCCATCGACCATTTCAGGGTGGCGAAGGCCGACAGCGGCACCATCTGCCCCTGCAGGTTGCGCACGTGCAGGCGCGAGACGTCCTCCATGTCGACGCGGCTCTTGCCGTCTGCCTGCACGGTCACGCGCCGCACCTGGCCATTGAGCATGAAATCGCCGATGTAGTCCGAGCCGTACATCACCGCCAGGGCGGTGTTGATCTCGTCCAAGGGCACGCCCATGGCCTGGGCCTTGTCGCGGTCGACGCGCAGCTCCAGCTGCGGCGCTTCTTCCTGGCCGGCGAAAACGACCTCCGCCAGCGCGGGATGCTTGGCCGCCGCCGCCAGCAATTGCTGGCGCGCCTGGGTCAGGGCCTCGTAGCCCAGCCCGGCGCGGTCCTGCAGGCGGAAGTCGAAGCCCGAGGTGGATCCCAGGTCCGGCAACGGCGGGGAATTCAGCGCATGCACCATGACGTTCTTGTGGTCGGCGAAGGCGGCGTTGATGCGCTCCACCACCGCGTTCACATGCAGGTCGGCGCCGCCGCGCTGCTTCCAGTCCTTCAGCGTGACGAAGAACATGGCCGAGTTGGGGCCGCTGCCGTAGTTGCTGAAGCCGTTGACCGAATATACGTACTCGACGGGCTCGTGCTCCATCATGTAGCGCTCGACCTCCTTCACCATCGCCATGGTCTCGGCTTGCGGCGAGCCCTGGGGCAGGATGACCATGGCCATGAAGCTGCCCTGGTCTTCGTCCGGCAGGAAGGAGGAGGGCAGGCGCGCGAACAGCAGCGCCACCGCGGCGATCACCGCCAGATAGGCCAGGCCGAAGCGCGCCGGACGGGCCAGCACGCCCGACACCCGCGCCGTGTAGCGCGTGGTCAGGCGCGCGAAGGCCCGGTTGAACCAGCCGAAGAAGCCGCGCTTCTCGTGGTGGCCCGCAGCGATCGGCTTGAGCATGCTGGCGCACAACGCCGGCGTCAGCGACAGAGCCAGGAAAGCCGAGAAGGCGATCGACACGGCCAGCGTCACGGCGAACTGTCGATAGATGTTGCCCACCGCGCCGTCGAAGAACGCCATGGGGACGAACACCGACACCAGCACCACCGTGATGCCCACGATGGCGCCGCTGATCTGGCCCATGGCCTTGACCGTGGCCTCGCGCGGCGGCAGGCCTTCCTCGGCCATGATCCGTTCGACGTTTTCCACCACCACGATGGCGTCGTCCACCAGGATGCCGATGGCCAGCACCATGCCAAACATCGTCAGCACGTTGATGGAATAGCCCAGCCCCAGCATCACGCCCAGCGTGCCCAGCAGGGCCACCGGCACTACCAGCGTCGGAATCAGCGTGGCGCGGAAGTTCTGCATGAACAGGTACATCACGCAGAACACCAGGGCCACGGCTTCCAGCAGCGTCATCAGCACCTTCTTGATGGAGATCTCCACGAAGGTTGAGGTCTCGTACGGGATGTCCCAGGTCACGCCCGGCGGGAAGTACTGGGCCAGCTCCTGCATGGTCGCGCGGATGCGCTTGGTGGTTTCCACCGCGTTCGAGCCTGGCGCCAGCTTGATGCCCAGACCCGTGCCGGTCATGCCGTTCACGCGCGACAGGTACATGTAGTCGGTGCCGCCCAGCTCGACCCGGGCCACGTCCTTCAGGCGCAGGGTGGCGCCGTCCGGCTGCGCGCGCAGCGGGATATTGCCGAACTGCTCGGGCGTGCGCAGCGATTCGCCGGCCACGATGCTGGCGTTCAGCGGCGCGTCCTTGGGCACGGCCTGGTTGCCCAGTTCGCCGATGGTGACGCGCGCGTTGTGGCTGCGCAGGGCCGAGACGATGTCGCCCGGGGTCAGGGACATGGCCGTCAGTTTGGCCGGATCCGGCCAGATGCGCATGGCGGCTTCCGCGCCGAACGACTGCACCTTGCCCACGCCTTCCACGCGGCGCAGCGCCTGCAGCACGTTGGACGCGGCCAGTTCGCCCAGCTGGATGTCATCCAGCCCGCCGTCCGACTTCAGCGATACCACCAGCTGGATGTTGTCGGCCGCCTTCTCCACGCGCACGCCGTCGCGGCGCACCGATTCCGGCAGGCGCGGCTCCACCGCCTTGAGGCGGTTCTGCACTTCCACGGCCGCCAGGTCCGGGTTGGTGCCTTGCTTGAAGGTCAGGTTGATGCTGGCCCAGCCTGTCGAGTCGCTGCTGGACGAGGTGTACATCAACCCCGGGGCGCCGTTCATCTCGCGTTCGATGATGGCGGTGACGGCTTCTTCGACCACCTTGGCCGAGGCGCCCGGGTAGCTGGCGCCGACGTTGACCACCGGCGGTGCGATGTCCGGATACTGCGCCACGGGCAGCGCACGGATCGACAGGATGCCGATCAGCACGATCAGCAGCGAGATCACCCAAGCGAAGACTGGGCGATCGATAAAAAAACGCGCCATTGCGGTTTATCCTTTTTGGCCCGCGGCGGGCGTCCTTGCCTGGACGCCGGCCTCCGGGTTGCCGGCGGCTGGGGCTTGTGCACTGGGCGCGGCCCGCTCCACCGGTTTGATTTTCTGTCCCGCCGCCAAGTGCGCGGCGTTTTCGACGACGATGCGTTCGCCGCCCGCCAATCCCTGCGTGACGATCCAGTTGGGACCCTGCAGCCGCTGCGCGGTGACGGCAATCTTCTTCAGCTCTCCGTCGGGGCCGGCGGCCAGCACATGCGCGCCTTCGGCGCTGCGCAGCAGGGCATTGCGCGGCACCAGGTAGGTGTCGCGGTTGATCGCCTGCTCCAGCCGCACCCGCACGTACATGCCCGGCAGCAGGTCGCGGCCGGGGTTCTCGAACAGCGCCCGCATCGTGACGTTGTCCGTGCCCGGATCCACCGCCAGGTCGGCGAACGACAGCGTGCCGCCGCGCCCGTACTCGGAGCCGTCGGGCAGCACGAGGCGCACCCGCACCTGGTCCGGCGCCACGCCTTCCAGCGCGCCTGCGCGGATCTGCTTCTGCAGCTGCATCACTTCGGCGGCGGGTTGGGCGAAGTTCACGTAGATGGGATCGATCTGCTGCACCACCGTCAGCGGCGTGGCCTGGCCTTCGCCCACCAGCGCGCCTTCGGTCACCAGCGCGCGCCGCGCCCGGCCGTCGATGGGCGAGGTGACGCGTGCGTAATCCAGCTTCAGCTTGGCGCTTTGCAGGTTGGCGCGGGCCAGGGCGACTTCGGCCCGCGCCTGGCGTTCCTGCGCCACGCTTTCGGCGTGATCGCGTTCGCTGATGGCGCGGTCCGACACCAGGTCGGCGTAGCGGCGCAGCTTGTCTGCGGCGGCGGACAGGTTCGCCTGCGCGCGCGCCAGGTTCGCGGCTTCGGAATCGTAGGCGGCCTGCAGCGGCGCGGGGTCGATCTGGAACAGGGCGGCGCCGCGCGCCACGTCCTGGCCTTCCTCGTACAGGCGCGCGGTGACGATGCCGGCCACGCGTGCGCGTACCTCGGCCTCGCGGTAGGGCTCCAGCCGGCCCGGCAAATCGGTGGCGACGCTGGTGGGCGTGGCCGCGGCGACGATGACGCCGACTTCGGCGGGTGCCTCGGCGGCTGCTTGGGTTTCCGGTTTCGAGCAACCGGTAATAAGAATTAATACGGAAGAAAGGGCGAGCGTGCGTAGAGAGACTCTTTGCTTCATTTTTAAAATTATCTGATGGGCCCGGGGAGGGCTGAGGTGGGGAAAGGCGCCGACTTTCCCGCGTGGGGAAGCGAGTCTATCATTTAATCCGTCACGCTTGATTAATTATTTTGTTCGGAAGTATGCTCCCGCTTCACACTTATTCACAGTGACGAAAAAGGCGGCTTCTTGTTTTGAAGTCGCCGTTTTTTTGCAGCCGATTTTTTTTAAGAAGGAGGTCCCCGCATGGCCCGCAAGACGAAAGAAGAGTCCCAACGCACCCGCGACCGCATCCTGGATGCGGCGGAGCACGTGTTCCTGTCGAAAGGGGTGGCTGGCACCACCATGAGCGACATTGCCGACTATGCGGGCGTATCCAGGGGCGCCGTCTACGGCCATTACAAGAACAAGATCGACGTCTGCATCGCCATGTGCGACCGCGCGCTGGGCGAGGCGGCGTCGCTGACCCAGGTGTCGACGGAGGGCGAGGCGCTGGAATCGCTCTATACCTCCATGCGCCAGTACATCCAGATCTACGCGGAGGAAGGATCGGTGCAGCGCGTGCTGGAAATCCTTTACCTGAAGTGCGAACACAGTGACGAGAATGCGCCGCTGCTGCGTCGCCGCGACCTGTGGGAGCGGCATGCCCTGCGTACCTCGGAGAAATTGCTGCGCGCCGCGGTCAGGCGCGACGACCTGCCGCGCGCGCTGGACGTGCGTCTGTCCAATATCTACCTGCACTCCTTGATCGATGGAGTGTTCGGCAGCATCTGCTGGTCCGATCGCCTGAAGGGCGATATATGGCCGCGCGTCGAGCGCATGCTCCGCGCCGCCATCGACACTCTGCGGCTTTCCGCGCACCTGTTGACGCCGCAAGCCGCCTGATTGCGGGAGGGCATCGTGCTTCGGCGTCCCTGAGCCGGGCGCCCCTAAGCCGGGCGCCCCTACAATCCCGGCATGACCCTCAAGCAACTCGAAGCCTTCTACTGGGCTGCCACCTGCGCAAGTTTCGCCGTGGCGGCCGAGCGTCTGCACCTGTCGGTGTCGTCGCTGTCCAAGCGCATCACCGAACTCGAGGAAGGGCTGGGCCTGGCTTTGTTCGACCGCAGCGGCCACAAGGCGGTGCTGACTGACGCCGGCCAGCGCCTGCTGCCGCAGGCGCGCGACCTGCTGGCCTCGGCCGAACAGATCCGGGCGTCGCTGGCGCAAAGCGCGGGGCTCAGTGGCCGCTGCCGCTTCGGCGTGGGCGAACTGACCGCGCTGACCTGGCTGCCGCGGCTGATCCGGGGCGTGCGCGCCGCCTATCCGGACCTGGTGCTGGAACCCTATGTGGACATCGGCCAGGTGCTGGAGCAGCGCGTGGCCGACGGCGAGCTGGATTTCGCCGTGATCGCTGGCCGTTCCTCGCGGCCCAATATCGCTTCCACGGCCATCGGCCAGGCCGACTTCTCCTGGGTCGCCGCGCCGGCGCTCCTGGACGGGGCCACGCGCATGACGCCCGCGCTGCTGGAACGCCTGCCGCTGGTCACGCTGCCGGCGGGGGCCGGCACCACGCGCATCATCGACGACTGGCTGGCGGGCCGCGACGCCGGCGGCGAACGCCTCTGCTGCAACAACTGGGGCGCGGTGGTCGGCCTCCTGATAGAAGGGACCGGCGTCGGCCTGCTGCCCAGCCATTGGGCCCGCGCGCTGCAGGCCGAGGGCAGCCTGTGCGTGCTGGAAGGGGACACGCCCCTGGCGGCCTTGCCTTATGCATTCCAATACCGCCGCGACGACGCCCGTCCGCTGGTCGCCAAGCTGCGCGCCGAGGTCCAGGCCGCCGTGGACTTCGCCGCGCCTTGCCGCATTCCCTGAAAGCGCGTCCGCAAGGCGGCCGCGCGGCGCGCATTTAGGCTTACGACAGCCGCCGCTCTATACAATCGCCGCGCGCCTGGCGCAGAATCCAACAAGAACGTGCGCAGCGGGGGATGGACCCGGATGCGGCACGGCTCGGGTCTGTTCCCTCATGCCGGGCGGCGCGCCCGCGCGGGGAACCAGGCCGACCTGAACCGACGGAGATCTTTCATGCGTAAACTTTGCCTCGCCATGGCCATGGCGGGAATGCTGGCCAGCGGACTGGCGCAAGCCCAATCCACCCTGCGTATCGGCCTGCAGGACGACCCCGACGTGCTGGACCCGGTGCGCGCGCGCACCTTCGTGGGCCGCATCGTCTTCGCTTCCCTGTGCGACAAGCTGGTCGAGATCACGCCGGACCTGAAGATCGTGCCGCAGCTGGCGCAATCCTGGACCGTCAGCCCGGACCACAAGGTGTTGACCTTCAAGCTGCGCACGGATGCCGTGTTCCATGACGGCACGCCGGTGGACGCCGCGGCCGTCAAGGCCAACCTGGACCGCGCCCGCACCTTGCCCGACAGCAACCGCAAGAGCGAGCTGGCCACGGTCGCCAGCGTCGAAGCCCCGGACGCCAGCACCGTGGTGCTGACCCTGTCCGAACCCGACGCCTCGCTGCTGTCGCAGCTGTCCGACCGCGCCGGCATGATGATGTCGCCCGCCAGCTTCGACAAGGATCCCGGCGGCAAGCCGGTGTGCTCGGGTCCCTACCAGTTCAAGGAGCGCGTGCAGAACGACCGCATCGTGCTCGAGAAATTTCCCAAGTACTGGGATGCGGCCAACTATCACTTCGACCGCCTGGTCTACACCCCGATTCCCGACAACACCGTGCGCCTGAACAACCTGCGCGCGGGTGACCTGGACATCATCGAGCGCGTCGCGCCCAGCGATGCCAAGGCAGTGAAGGACGACAAGAACCTGACCCTGGCGCCGGTGACCGGCCTGGGCTTCCAGGCCATTTCGGTGAACCTGGCCAACGGCGCGCGCGCCAACAACCCGCTGGCCAAGGACAAGCGCGTGCGCCAGGCGCTGGACCTCGCCATTGACCGCGACGTGCTCAACCAGGTGATCGGCGAAGGCATGTTCCAGCCCGCCTATCAGCCGTTCCCGCCGGCCAGCTTCGCCTACAACACCGCCTTCGAGCACAAGGGCCGCGACCCCAAGAAGGCCCAGGCCCTGCTGAAGGAAGCGGGCTATGACCGCGTCAAGTTCGAGATCACCTTCGGCAACAACACCACCATGCAGCAGGTGTTCGAGCTGGTGCAGGCCATGGGCGCCGAAGCGGGCTTCGACATCACGCTGCGTCCGGTGGAGTTCGCCTCGCTGCAGTCCTCGCTCGCGCGCGGCGACTTCGAAGTGGGGCAGAGCGGCTGGTCCGGCCGCGTCGATCCCAGCGGCAACATCCACCAGTACCTGAGCTGCAAGGGCAACCTGAACGACGGCAAGTTCTGCGACGCTGGCGTGGACAAGCTGCTCAACGACGCCCGCGCCGAGTCCGACAACGCCAAGCGCCGCGCCATGTATGACCAGGTGCTGGCGACCATGCAGGACCAGCGTCCCATCGTCTACCTGTTCTACCTGCCGTGGACCTTCGGCGTGCAGAAGAAGGTGGAAGGCTTCGTGCCGTATCCCGATGGCTTGATTCGCCTGAAGGGTGTCACTGTCGCTAAAAAGTAGGGCTCGCCCTCTACCGGCCGGTCGGAAGCGCCCGTCGAGGGGGGCTTCTGACCGGCGGCATCGGCGGACCGGCGAAACCGGATCCGCGGCCCCTGGATAGGCTGCCTTAGCCCCCATAGGAATCATCATGTTTACCACTCGCCCGGAAATCCTCGGCACCTTCGGTGTCGTGACCTCCACCCATTGGCTGGCCAGCGCGGCCGGCATGTCGCTGCTGGAGCGCGGCGGCAACGCCTTCGACGCCTGCGTCGCCTCCGCTTTCGTGCTGCAGGTGGTCGAACCCCATCTGGTGGGCCCGGCCGGCGAAGTGCCCGCCGTGTTCTACTCCGCGCGCACCGGCCGCGTCGAGGTACTGTGCGGCCAGGGCACCACGCCCGCCGCCGCCACGCTCGAACGCTATCGGGCCGAAGGCCTCAAGCTCATCCCCGGCAACGGCCTGCTGGCCACCGTCATTCCCGGCGCCTTCGACGCCTGGATGCTGCTCCTGCGCGACCACGGCAGCATGCGCGTACGCGACGTGCTGGAGCCCGCCATCTATTACGCGGAACACGGCCACGCGCTGATGCCGCGCATCTCCAACACCATCGCCGGGCTGAAGGATTTCTTCCAGACCCATTGGCCGACCACTGCCGAGGTCTACGTGCCGGGCGGCAAGGTGCCCGAGGCCCGCAAGCTGTTCCGCAATCCGGCGCTGGCGCGCACCTGGACCCGCGTGCTGCAGCAGGCCGAAAGCGCGGGCGCGGACCGCGAGCGCCAGATCGAGGCGGCGCGCGATGCGTTCTACCGTGGCTTCATTGCCGAGGAAATCGACAAGTTTGCGCGCAATACCGACGTCATGGACGAGAGCGGATCCACGCACCGCGGCGTCATCACCGCGGACGACCTGGCGGGCTGGTCGGCCAGCTACGACAAGCCGGTGACCTACGACTATCACGGCTACACCGTGGCGAAGGCCGGCTCCTGGAGCCAAGGCCCGGTCTTCCTGCAGACCCTGGCGCTGCTCAAGGAGATGGACCTGGCCGGCGTGAGCCCGACCAGCGCCGAGTTCGTGCACCGCGTGACCGAGGCCATGAAGCTGGCCTTCGCCGACCGCGAGGCCTATTACGGCGATCCGGCCTTCGTCGACGTGCCGCTGGATCATCTGCTGTCCGACGCCTACAACGCCGAACGCCGCGCGCTCATCGGCGAGTCGGCCTCGCAGGATCTGCAGCCCGGCCAGGTGCCGGGTTTCGAGGCGCAAGTCCAGCGCGTCATGGACACCCTGGAGCGCCTGTCCAAGGTCTCCGCGCCCGGCAGCGCCACCAATGAACCCACGCTGGCCGACATGCGCGCTTCCGCCAAACGCGGTGACACCACGCACGTGGACGTCATCGACCGCTGGGGCAACATGATTTCGGCCACGCCGTCGGGCGGATGGTTCCAGTCCTCGCCGGTGATCCCGGAGCTGGGCTTCGGCCTGAATACCCGCGCGCAGATGTTCTGGCTGGAAGAGGGGCTGCCCGGCACGCTGGCGCCCGGCAAGCGTCCGCGCACCACGCTCACGCCCTCGCTGGCGCTGCGCGACGGCAAGCCCTACCTGGCCTTCGGCACGCCGGGCGGCGATCAGCAGGAGCAATGGCAGCTGCTGTTCTTCCTGCGCCATGTGCATCACGGCCTGAACTTGCAGGAAGCGATCGACCTGCCCATGTCCCACACCATGCATTTCCCTACGTCCTTCTATCCGCGCGACCGCAAGCCGGGGCATCTGGCGGTGGAGGCCAGCTTCGGCGCCGAGGTCATCGCGGCGCTGCGCCAGCGCGGGCACCAGATCGAGGAAGTGCCTGAATGGTCGGTGGGCAGGTTGACCGCGGCCTCGCGCGATGCCGACGGCCTGCTGCACGCGGCGGCCACGCCGCGCCTGATGCAGGCTTACGCCATCGGCCGCTGAACGGCCACGGCGGCGGGGTGCGCCTGGCCCCGCCCGCCGCCGGCCTTGTTGCGGCGTTTTGCCGGCATGGGGTATGTTTGTCGCATGACGCCACCCCAGCAGAAACCGGCAACAGCGGCCCATTCCCTGACGGGACAAGAACCCCTCTTCATCGTCCTCAATACCGGATCGGGGCGCGGCGACGCGCAGACCCTGCAGGACACCATACGCCGCATACTCGACGAGGCCGCACGCCGCTACGAACTGATGCCGGTGCAGGATCCGTCGCGCCTGACCGCCACGGCCGAGGACGCGGTCAGGCGCGCGCAGGCGCAGCAGGGGGTGGTCATCGCGGCCGGAGGCGACGGCACGCTCAACGCGGTCGCCAGCGTCGTGCTTGGCAAGGGGGTGCCGTTCGGCATCCTGCCGCAAGGCACGTTCAATTACTTCGGGCGCAGCTATGGCATCTCGCAAGACACGGAGGTGGCCCTGCGCGGTTTCCTGCAAGGCCAGCCCAGGCCGGTGCAGGTCGGCATGCTCAACGGCCGGCCGTTCCTGGTCAATGCCAGCCTGGGCCTGTACCCGCAACTGCTCGAGGACCGCGAAGCCTACAAGCAGAAGTACGGCCGCAGCCGGCTGGTGGCGCTGTGGTCCGGCCTGGTCACGCTGCTGCGCGCGCCGCGCCAATTGAGCCTGCTGCTGGATCACGGCGGGCAGGCCCGCAACCTGCGCTCGCCCACGCTGGTGGTGGGCAACAACAAACTCCAGCTGGAGCACATCGGCATCGATTCCACGGAACTGGGCCAGAACCGGCTGATCGCCATGGCGGCGCGGCCGGTCGGCACCCTGGCGCTCTATGGCCTGCTGCTGCGCGGCCTGTTCAGCCGCCTGGGCGAAGCCGAGCACGTGGTCAGTTTCGCCTTCGACCGCCTGACGGTGGCGGTGCGCGGACGCCGTCGTGTCAAGGTGGCGATGGACGGCGAAATCTCCTGGATGGATACGCCGCTGGAATTCAACGTGGCCGCCGAACGGCTGCCGCTGGTGGTGCCGGCGGATTCGCAATACCTGGACCGTTCATGACCCGCATCCTGCATTTTTCCGATACCCACTTCGGCACGGAACGCAAACCCGTGGTCGAAGCCGCGCTGGACCTGGCCTGCAATCTCGCGCCCGATCTGGTGGTGCTCAGCGGCGACATCACGCAACGCGCGCGGCGCGGCCAGTTCGCCGCCGCCCGCAAGTTCATCGAACGCCTGTCGCTGCCGGTGCTGACGGTGCCGGGCAATCACGATATTCCGCTGTTCAACGTGTTCGCGCGCGCGCTCAACCCCTACGGCAACTACAAGCGGGCCTTGGGCCCCGTGCTGGAACCCGTGTTCGAGAACGCCGGCCTGCTCGCCATCGGCGTCAATACGACGCGGCCTCGCCGCCGCAAGGATGGCGAGATATCCGGCGCGCAGATCGCCCGGGTCGCCGAGCGGCTGCGCCAGGCCAAGCCGGGACAGCTGCGTATCGTGGTCGCGCACCACCCCGTGCGCGCCAAGGTCGAGTC
This sequence comes from Achromobacter pestifer, assembly GCF_013267355.1. NCBI lineage: Bacteria > Pseudomonadati > Pseudomonadota > Betaproteobacteria > Burkholderiales > Alcaligenaceae > Achromobacter > Achromobacter pestifer. The sequence goes on along the minus strand of NZ_CP053985.1, from coordinate 1,087,453 downwards.
GGACCTGTCCAACCTGTTGAACGGGCGCGAGCGCGCGCTTGAGGCCTGGATGCAGGCAGGCGTCCACCTGGTGCTTGGCGGACACATCCATCTGCCCTATGTGCTGCCGCTGAATCCCGCGGCGCCTGCCAGCGGCTGGGTCGTCCAGGCCGGAACCACCTGCTCGCGCCGCGTGCGCGGCAACGTGCCCAATTCGGTCAATGTGATTACCCGCGAGGGGCAGGGCGACTGCCATATCGAGCGTTGGGATTACGCCGCCGGGGCGCATGCGTTTGCACCGGTGGACAAGACCCTGGTCGCGTTGTATTGAGAGAGAGCGGGAATTTCTTCGTGACGGGCTCTTACTTATGACGGATGCGTATGCGGCATGGGCGGCGGCTCATGCCTTGCAGCTATTCATCGCGCTGCCACTGCTGGCCGCGGCGGCTGCGCTGGCCTTGGCGTGCTGCTGGCCGCGCCTGCCCGGCGGCGGCCGCGTTGCGTTGTTCGCTCTGGGGACGTCCGCGGCGCTCGCGCTGTTCCTGATCCTGGCCTATGCCATCGAGCGCCAGGGCGCGGTGGTCGCCTTCGACCGGGCGCTGGCCGGCGCCCTGGGCATGTCCATGTCGACGCCGCTGCTGTGGCTGCTGTCCTGGTTCACGTATCTGGGCGACCGGAATTTCCTGACCGGGGTCAGCGTGCTGATGACATTGTTCCTGCTGTTCCGCAGGCAATGGGGGCTGGCCGTCGTCTGCGCCGTCGCCACCGGCGTGGGCGGGGCGCTGAATTGGCTGCTCAAGCATGCTTTCGAGCGCGTCCGGCCGGAGCATGAACATGGCTATGCCAGCGCGGCGGGGTGGAGCTTCCCCAGTGGCCATTCCTCGGCCGCGATGGCTGTGTACGGCATGGCCTGCTATCTGCTTTGGCGTCTGGCGCCTCCTGCGTGGCGCCTGCCGGGAACCGCGCTGTTGGCGGCCCTCATCATGGCGATCGGACTCAGCCGCATCCTGCTGCAGGTCCATTTCGTCAGCGACGTGCTGGCGGGTTTCGCGGTCAGCCTCGCCTGGCTGGCGCTGTGCGTGGCGGCGGCGCAGCGTCTGCGGCCGTCATGCCCCCAGGGCCAGGGCGTTCAATAGGCGTGCCTCGGTGCCCGGGGCGTCCGCCGCCGCGTCCAGGGGCGCGCAGGTGTAGCGGCCGCCCGCCGCGACGATGGCCTGGTCCAGGCTGCGCGCGCGCTCGGCGCAGGGCGGCTCCAGGTCCACGATGAGTTTGCCCGCTACCGGCGCGGTCACGTTGCCGTCGCTGAAGCGCTCCAGCGTGCGGTCGATCTCGCGCTCGCGCGGCAGGGCCAGCACGATGGTGTCCGATTCTTCCAGCGCTTCGCGGGCGGACGTCGCCAGCGTGGCGCTGCCGCGGAAGTCCTCGCAGCGCGCAGGCTCGATGTCGTAGAGGGTCAGCGCGATGTCCGGCTCGGCCGCCAGGAGGCGCTGGGCGGCTCGCGTGCCGGTCTTGCCCATGCCGACGATGCTCACGCGCATGTTCATGGCTTGGGCACGGACCACGTGCTCACGATATGGGCGAGGGGCTCGTCCGACCCTTCGCCGGTCAGAATGACTTCCCCGGCGGACAGCCGGCCTACTTTCAGCAGCCGGGCGTCGGCATGGATGGCGCCGGCCGGACTCTTGCGCAGGAAATTGATCGTCAGGCTGGCCGTCACCGCGTGCGCCTGTCCGGTGGCGCCCACCACCGCCGCGTACATGGCCAGGTCGGCCAGGCCCATCAGCATCGGACCGGCGACGATGCCGCCCAGCCGCTGGTGGGCGTCGCGCGCGGGCAGCACCGCGCGCGCCGTGCCGCGGCCGATGCGCAGTACATCTATGCCCAGCAGCAGCGAAAAGGGATGCTGGTCCGCCAGCAGGATATGGAAATCGGCCAGGCTGATCAGCGGGGCGTCGGCCGGGGTGTCCAGGTCGGTTGCGGTCATCGTTGCTCCAGGGCGAGGCAGTAGTTGTCCAGCAGCGCTTGCGCATGCTGGCCCAGGGATTTCAGGCGGCGGGTGTGCAGCAGCAGCAACAGCCCCATCAGATAGGTGAAGAGATTCATCTGCTCGACCGCGACTGCCGCGGCCTCCCAGGATTTGGTCCGGGCCAGCGCCACGCCCAGCAGGTCGATGCACTGGCGCAGGCGGGCGTTGAGCCGTTCGTCCATTTCCCGGCCCAGGCCGCGCGGCCCCAGGCCCTGGAACAGGTACATGCCCAGCGAAAAGTCGGTCCGCCGTTCGGCGTAGTAGCCGAAGAACGCATGGATCGCGGTGCGCGCCGCGGCCGGGGCCGGGCCGCTAGAGGCCGCCTCGGCCAGATGCGCATGCAGGCGTTCCAGCGATTCCTCCAGCAGCGCGCCATAAATGGTTTCCTTGCCGGCGAACCAGGGGTAGATGGCGCCGGTGGTGCAGCCGGCCTCCTTGGCGATCGCGCGGATCGTGGTCTTCTCCAGGCCGTCGCGCTCGAACACGCGCTGGGCGGCGTCCAGAACCAGCTGGCGGCGCAGCGCATTCAATCGTTCGGAACGGTCGGCGCGGGAGGAGGGCGTAGGCATGGGGTTCAAGAGGGGAATCGACGATTCGATCATATCGGCGATTTTTATAAATAACAACGTTATTGATAGTGGACGAAAGGCGCCATTCCTGCTGCGCGGTCCTTATGGCGAAAATGGGATCCCGGCGGCGCGTCGAAGGTTGGCGCCAGGCTCAGACGGCGCCGGAAGGCGCCTTCCATTGGGTGTCGGGGATGGTATCCAGATCGTCCGGCTAATTAGGGGCAGGGCTGAAAGTCGCATGGATAGGTGCTTGGCCCAAAAACCAAGGGTAAGCCCTAGTGTGGTCGCCCAGGCTGCGCTGCGATGTTGCAATATCCCAACAAGGCTGTCGTAAACCTGCACTTTTCTGGCGCCGACCATAGCCAGCCCCCCTGATTTTTGATGCAATAGCGTCAACTTCCCTTCGCGGAGTTAGGGGGGCGGCAGGCTGGTTTGCTGGATTGCTGCTCTTGTCACTCAAATCAACGGAGATTTCTTAAATGAAAAAGACTCTGCTCGCTGCCGCCCTGCTCGCCGGTTTTGCCGGTGTCGCCCAGGCAGAAACGTCTGTCACCCTGTACGGTATCATCGACACGGGTATCGGCTACAACAAGATCAGCGGTGGTCCTGATGCCATCAACGGCAGCCGTTTCGGCATGATCAACGGCGTCCAGAACGGTTCGCGCTGGGGTCTGCGTGGTTCGGAAGACCTGGGTGACGGCCTGCGCGCTGTTTTCCAACTGGAATCGGGCTTTGATTCGGGCAATGGCAAGTCGGCTCAAAACGGCCGCCTGTTCGGTCGTCAAGCCACCATCGGTCTGGCCAGCGACAGCTGGGGCCAACTGGACTTCGGTCGCCAAACCAACATCGCGTCGAAGTACTTCGGCTCGATCGATCCGTTCGGCGCTGGCTTCGGTCAAGCCAACATCGGCGTTTCGATGAGCGCTGCCAACACGCAACGCTACGACAACATGGTCATGTATCAGACCCCGTCGTTCAGCGGCTTCCAGTTCGGCATTGGCTACTCGTTCAACGCTGACGACCAGAACACGACGCAATCGGGCTTCCGCACCGCCGACAACACCCGCGCCATCACGACCGGTCTGCGCTACGTCAACGGCCCGCTGAACGTCGCTCTGACGTATGACCAGCTGAATGCTTCGAACAAGCTGCCGACCGCTCTGACCGACGCGACCCCGCGTATGTACGCCATCGGCGGTTCGTACGACTTCGAAGTCGTGAAGCTGGCCTTGGCCTACGCTCGCACGACCGACGGCTGGTTCGCTGGCCAAGGCGTGAACACCGGCTCGGGCTCCCTGAGCATCGGCACCAACATCTTTGCTGACGGCTTCAAGGCCAACTCGTACATGGTCGGCCTGTCCGCCCCGATCGGCGGCGCAAGCAAGCTGTTCGGTTCGTGGCAAATGGTTGACCCCAGCAACGACCGTATCAACGGTGCTGAGACGATGAACGTCTTCTCGCTGGGCTACACCTACGACCTGTCCAAGCGCACCAACCTGTACGCTTACGGTTCGTACGCCAAGAACTACGCCTTCGTGGAAGACGTCAAGTCGACCGCCGTCGGCGTCGGCATCCGTCACCGCTTCTAATCCAAAGCAGGGCGCAAGTCCTGCCTGGATTTAAAGTGCGCGAACGGGCTTCGGCCCGTTCGTATGAAACCACCCTTCGGGGTGGTTTTTTTGTTTACGCGCCTGTGTTTTTGCGTGGGTTTGTGCGTGCTTCGGCAGGCTGCTGTATGCTTGCGCACCGGTGCTGAAAACAGCCATTGTTCCATTTGAGGAATGCTGTCTTTCACCTGCTGTTCGAGCTACAGAGTTCAGCCAGAAGTAACCGCGCGAATGCTACAATCCTAAGGTTTGCGCATTTGACGGACGCCTGAATGAACCTGCAACAGTATTTTCCCGTCCTGCTGTTTATCGTAGTGGCCACCCTTATCGGGTTCGCGCTTCTAACGGCCGGCTCCCTCCTTGGTCCGCGGCGTCCTTACGCCGAGAAGCTCTCGCCGTACGAATGCGGTTTCGAGGCCTTCGAAGACGCCCGCATGAAGTTTGACGTGCGCTACTACCTTGTGGCGATCCTGTTCATTCTTTTCGACCTGGAAATCGCGTTCCTGTTCCCGTGGGCCATCGCCCAGGGCACTGTCGGTCTCGTCGGTTTCTGGACGGTCATGGTATTCCTGGCCGTGCTGACGGTCGGCTTCATCTACGAATGGAAAAAGGGCGCGCTGGACTGGGAATAACCCGCCGGGTTTTTCCACAGCACGCTATCAGAGACGAATATGGCTATAGACGGCATTCTCAAGCAAGGGTTCATCACAACCAGCGCCGACAAGTTCCTTAATTGGGCGAAAACCGGTTCCATGTGGCCCATGACCTTCGGTCTGGCCTGTTGCGCGGTTGAAATGATGCACGCGGGCGCGGCCCGCTACGACCTGGACCAATTCGGCATCATCTTCCGGCCCAGCCCGCGTCAGTCCGATCTGATGATCGTGGCCGGCACGCTGTGCAACAAGATGGCGCCGGCGCTGCGCAAGGTCTATGACCAGATGCCCGAGCCGCGTTGGGTGGTTTCCATGGGCTCCTGTGCCAACGGTGGCGGTTACTACCACTACTCGTATTCGGTGGTCCGTGGCTGCGATCGCATCGTACCGGTAGACGTTTACGTGCCGGGCTGCCCGCCCACGGCCGAGGCGCTGGTCTACGGCTTGCTGCAAATGCAGAACAAGATCCGTCTGACCAACACGATTGCGCGCTGAGCTTCGCCGCGCCGGGCGGCAATTCCTGCCGCCGGCCCCGCGAAACCAGCGTATCGGTTCACCTAAGCGTACAAGATGATGACCAGGCTCGAAACCCTGAAAAACAATTTGCAGACCACCCTCGGCGCGGATATCGCGCTGACCGAGGCGTTGGGCGAGCTGACGCTCGAAGTGCCCGCGCAGCAGTGGTTCTCCGTCTGCAACAAGCTGCGCACCGAAGCCGGCCTGCGCTTTGAAACCTGTATCGACCTCTGCGGCGTCGACTACCTGACCTGGGGCAACGGCACGCGCCAACTGCCCGAGGAAACGACCGCCAGGATCCACCGCGCGCGTTTCGCCGTGGTCGTGCACCTGCTCTCGATCGAGAACAACTGGCGCCTGCGCGTGCGCACCTGGGCCGAGGACGACGAGTTCCCCATCGTCGCGTCGCTGATGGAATGCTGGCCGGCAGTGGGCTGGTTCGAACGCGAAGCCTTCGACCTGTACGGCATCGTCTTCGAAGGCCATCCGGACCTGCGCCGCATTCTCACCGACTATGGCTTCATCGGCCATCCCTTCCGCAAGGACTTCCCGCTGTCCGGCACTGTCGAAATGCGCTACGACCCGGAACAGCGGCGCGTCATTTACCAGCCGGTCACGATTGATCCGCGCGAGATCACCCCGCGCGTGGTCCGCGAAGACTCCTACGGCTTGGGGCGTTAAATCATGGCAGAAATCAAGAACTACACGCTCAACTTCGGCCCCCAGCACCCGGCCGCGCACGGCGTGCTGCGCCTGGTGCTCGAGCTCGACGGCGAAGTGATCCAGCGCGCCGACCCGCACATCGGCCTGCTGCACCGCGCCACTGAAAAACTGGCCGAACACAAGACCTACATCCAGGCGCTGCCCTACATGGACCGCCTGGACTACGTGTCCATGATGTGCAACGAGCACGCCTACGTCATGGCCATCGAGAAGCTGCTGGGCGTCGAAGCCCCGCTGCGCGCGCAGTACATCCGCGTGATGTTCGACGAGATCACCCGTCTGCTGAACCACCTGATGTCGCTGGGTTCGCACGCGCTGGACGTGGGCGCCATGGCGGTGTTCCTGTACGCCTTCCGTGAACGCGAAGACCTGATGGACTGCTACGAAGCGGTCTCGGGCGCGCGCATGCATGCGGCCTACTATCGTCCGGGCGGCGTCTACCGCGACCTGCCGGACTCGATGCCGCAATACGGCGACACCAGCAAGTACCGCGGCGACAAGGAAATGCGCGTCATGAACGACGCGCGTTCGGGCTCGCTGCTGGATTTCATCGAAGACTTCACCAACCGCTTCCCGGCTTGCGTCGACGAGTACGAAACTCTGCTGACCGACAACCGCATCTGGAAGCAGCGTCTGGTGGGCATCGGCGTGGTCGACCCTGACCGCGCCAAGGCGCTGGGCTTCACCGGCCCGATGTTGCGTGGTTCGGGCGTGGCCTGGGACCTGCGCAAGATGCAGCCCTACGAAGTCTACGATCTGCTCGATTTCGACATCCCCGTGGGTGTCAACGGCGACTGCTATGACCGCTACCTGGTCCGTATCGCCGAAATGCGTGAAAGCAACCGCATCATCCGCCAGTGCGTGGAATGGCTGCGCAACAACCCGGGCCCGGTCATGATCGAGAACCACAAGATCGCCCCGCCCAAGCGCACCGCCATGAAGACCAACATGGAAGAGCTGATCCATCACTTCAAGCTCTTCACTGAAGGTTTCCACGTGCCTCCCGGTGAAGCTTACGCCTCGGTGGAACACCCCAAGGGCGAATTCGGCATCTATATGGTGTCCGATGGCGCCAACAAGCCTTACCGCCTGAAGATTCGGGCCCCCGGCTTTGTCCACCTGCAATCGCTGGATGAAATGTCGCGCGGTCACATGATCGCCGACGCCGTCACCATCATTGGCACGCAGGACATCGTTTTCGGCGAAATCGATCGCTGATCCGCCCAGACAGTCACGAGCACGCCCGCATAACCCGGATTCAAACTATGCTGCTTTCCGAACAGGCCTACCAGAAAATCGACCGAGAACTCGCGAAGTTCCCGGCCGACCAGCGGCAGTCCGCCATCATGGCCTCGCTTGCCATCGCGCAAGAAGAGAAGGGCTGGTTGGCTACCGAAATCATTGAAGATGTGGCCAACTACATTGGCGTTCCGCCCATCGCGGTCCAGGAAGTCGCCACCTTCTACAACATGTTCGACGTCAAGCCCGTCGGCAAGAACAAGATCGCCGTCTGCACGAACCTGCCCTGTGCCTTGCGCGATGGCGAACGCGCTGGCGACTACCTCAAGCGCAAGCTGGGCGTCGATTACCGCGGCACCACTCCCGACGGCCAGTTCACCCTGGTGGAAGGCGAGTGCATGGGCGCTTGCGGTGACTCGCCCGTGCTGATCGTGAACAACAAGCATATGTGCGTGCGCATGACCGAAGAGAAGCTGGACGCGCTGGTCGCGGCCCTCAAGGTGCAAGGAGAGTCGGCATGAACGCGCCCGACCTGTACAAACAGTTCGCGCAGGGGCTGGACCCCAACCCGCTGAACGACGTTTCCAATTCGATGTGCCTGCACGGCCGGCACATCCAGCCGCAGATCATGGCCGACGTCGACGGCGCCAACTGGCGCCTGGCCGAATACGTCAAGCGCGGCGGCTACGAAGCCCTGAAGAAGATCCTGACCACCGGCATGAAGCCGGAAGACGTGATCGCCGAGGTCAAGGCCTCCGGCCTGCGCGGCCGCGGCGGCGCGGGCTTCCCGACCGGCCTGAAGTGGAGCTTCATGCCGCGCGCCTTCCCGGGCCAGAAGTACCTGGTCTGCAACTCCGACGAAGGCGAGCCCGGCACGTTCAAGGACCGCGACATCCTGCGCTTCAATCCGCACATCGTGATTGAAGGCATGGCCATCGCGGCCTACGCCATGGGCATCAGCGTCGGCTACAACTACATCCACGGCGAAATCTTCGAAGTCTACGAGCGCTTCGAGGAAGCGCTGGAAGAGGCGCGCGCCGCCGGCTTCCTGGGCGACAAGATCCTGGGTTCGGACTACAGCTTCCAGCTGCACGCGTTCCACGGCTATGGCGCCTATATCTGCGGCGAAGAAACCGCGCTGCTGGAATCGCTGGAAGGCAAGAAGGGGCAACCGCGCTTCAAGCCGCCGTTCCCGGCCAGCTTCGGCCTGTACGGCAAGCCCACCACGATCAACAACACCGAAACGTTCGCGGCGGTGCCCTGGATCATCCGCAACAGCGGCCAGGCCTACCTGGAAGTCGGCAAGCCGAACAACGGCGGCACCAAGCTGTTCTCGATCACCGGCGACGTCGAACGCCCCGGCAACTACGAGATCCCGATGGGCACCCCGTTCTCGACCCTGCTGGAGCTGGCGGGCGGCATGCGCGGTGGCAGGAAGCTCAAGGCCGTGATCCCCGGCGGCTCGAGCGCCCCGGTGCTGCCGGCCGACATCATCATGGAATGCACGATGGACTATGACTCCATCGCCAAGGCCGGCTCGATGCTGGGCTCGGGCGCCGTGATCGTCATGGACGAAACGCGCTGCATGGTGAAGTCGCTCTTGCGCCTGTCGTACTTCTATTTCGAGGAAAGCTGCGGCCAGTGCACGCCGTGCCGCGAAGGCACCGGCTGGCTCTACCGCATGGTGCACCGCATCGAAAACGGTCACGGCCGTCCGGAAGATCTGGACTTGCTGGACAACGTGGCGGGCAACATCATGGGTCGCACCATCTGCGCCCTGGGTGACGCCGCCGCCATGCCCGTCCGTGGCTTCCTCAAGCATTTTCGCGACGAATTCGCGCACCACATCGAGCATAAGTCTTGTGTGGTCCCGCAATATCTGTAGGTCTCAGGAACAGCAATGGTTGAACTAACCGTCGACGGCAACAAGGTCGAAGTGCCCGAAGGCAGCATGGTCATGCATGCCGCCCAGAAAGTCGGGCTTTACGTGCCGCATTTCTGCTACCACAAGAAACTGTCCATCGCGGCCAACTGCCGCATGTGCCTGGTTGAAGTGGAAAAAGCGCCCAAGGCACTGCCCGCCTGCGCCACGCCCGTGACCAACGGCATGGTCGTCCACACCTGCTCCGAGAAGGCTATCGCCGCTCAGAAGTCGGTGATGGAATTCTTGCTCATCAATCACCCGCTCGACTGCCCGATCTGCGATCAGGGCGGCGAATGCCAGCTGCAGGACCTGGCCGTGGGCTACGGCGGCTCTTCCTCGCGTTACCAGGAAGAAAAGCGCGTGGTGTTCCACAAGGACCTGGGTCCGCTGGTTTCCGCCGAGGAAATGAGCCGCTGCATCCACTGCACCCGCTGCGTGCGCTTCGGCCAGGAAATCGCCGGCGTCATGGAACTGGGCATGCTGGGCCGTGGCGAACACTCCGAGATCACGACCTTCGTCGGCCGTTCGATCGAGTCCGAACTGTCGGGCAACATGATCGACATCTGTCCGGTGGGCGCGCTGACCTCCAAGCCCTTCCGCTACAGCGCACGCACCTGGGAACTGGCTCGCCGCCGTTCGGTCAGCCCGCACGACAGCCTGGGCGCCAACCTGGTGGTCCAGGTCAAGGGCGACCGCGTCATGCGCGTGGTGCCGTTCGAAGACGAAGCCGTCAACGAATGCTGGATCAGCGACCGCGACCGTTTCTCGTACGAAGGCCTGAACAGCGAAGACCGCCTGTCGGCTCCGATGATCAAGGGCACCGACGGCAAGTGGCAGGAAGCTTCCTGGAGCGACGCGCTTGCCGCCGTGGCCCAGGGCTTGTCCCGCGTGCGCGACAGCTTCGGCGCCGGCCAGATCGGCGCCCTGGCGTCCGAGTACGCCACCACCGAGGAATACGCGCTGCTGGGCCGCCTGGTCCGCGCGCTGGGTTCCGAGAACATCGATTTCCGCCTGCGCCAGACGGATGCCGCCTTTGACGCCGCGCTGACCGGCGCGCCGTGGCTGGGCATGCCCATCGCCGAGCTCGACAACCTGGACCGCGTCCTGGTGGTCGGTTCGTTCCTGCGCAAGGATCATCCGCTGATGGCGCAGCGCCTGCGCCAGGCCGCCAAGCGCGGCACGCAGATCCTGATGGTCGACAGCGCTGCCGACGAGCCCCTGATGCCCGTGGCTGCCCGTATCACCGTGGCGCCGTCCGAGCTGGCGCGCGCGCTGGCCGAAGTGGCCGTCGCCCTGGCCCAGGCCAAGGAACAGGCCGTGCCGGCCGAGTTCGCCTCGGTCGTCCCCGGCGAAAACGCCAAGCTCATCGCCGCCAGCCTGGCTTCCGGCGCCAACACCGCCGTGCTGATGGGCAACCTGGCCGTGGCCAGCGCCCAGGCTTCGACGCTGGCCGCCAACGGCCGCGCCGTGGCTGAACTGGCCGGCGGCAAGTTCGGTTTCCTGACCTCCGGCGGCAACACCGTCGGCGGTTACCTGGCTGGCGCCATCCCGGGCAAGGGCGGCAAGAACGCCGCCGCCATGCTGGCCGAGCCGCTGAAGGCCTACGTGGTCCTGCACGCCGAGCCGCTGCTGGATGCCGACAACGGCCAGCAGGCCATCGCCGCACTGCGCGGCGCGCAGTTCGCCGTGGCCCTGACGCCTTACCGTTCGGCCGCGGCCGAGTGGGCCGACGTCATGCTGCCGGTGTCGCCGTTCACCGAAACCTCGGGCACCTACGTCAACGCGCAAGGCCTGGCCCAGAGCTTCAAGGGCACGGTCACGCCGTTCGGCCAGACCCGTCCGGGCTGGAAGGTCCTGCGCGTGTTGGGCAACGTCCTGCACCTTGCCGGCTTCGACGACGAGACCTCCGAGTCCGTGCGCGACGCCGCGCTGGCTGGCGGCATCGAAGGCCGCCTGTCCAACGAGATCAAGGCTCCGCTGGGCCTGGGCCAGGCCGCCAACGGCCTGGAGCGTGTCGCCGACGTGCCGATCTACCGCACCGACGCCATGGTCCGCCGTTCGGAACCGCTGCAAGCGGCTCCGGCCTCCAAGAAGCCGGCTGCCGCCATGAACGGCCGCACGCTCACCAGCCTGGGCCTGACGGCCGGCGTCAAGGTGCGCGTGTCGAGCGGGCAGGGCGCCGTCGAACTCGAAACCGTGCAGGACGATGCCGTGGCCGACCGCGCCGTGCGCATCTCCGCAGCCTTTGAAAACACCGCGGCCCTGGGTGGCGCATTCGGTCAAATCAGCGTGGAGCGTGCCTGATGGAATGGCTTAATGTTCTTGAGAGCCAGGGTACGGCACTGCTGGGCCCGACGGTCTGGATGGTCCTCTGGACCCTCATCAAGATTGTGGTCATCGCCGTGCCCATCATTCTGTGCGTGGCTTACCTGACGTACTGGGAACGCAAGATGATCGGCGCCATGCACGTGCGCCTGGGTCCGAACCGCGTCGGTTTCAGGGGGCTGCTGCAGCCGTTCGCCGACGTGTTCAAGCTGCTGACCAAGGAAGTGGTGGTTCCGTCGCAGGCCAACAAGGTGCTGTTCATCGTGGCCCCCGTGGTCACGCTGATGCCCGCCCTGGCCGCCTGGGCGGTGGTGCCGTTCGGTCCCGACGTGGTCCTGGCCAACGTCAACGCCGGCCTGCTGTACATCATGGCGATCACGTCGGTCGGCGTGTACGGCGTGATCGTGGCGGGCTGGGCCTCCAACTCCAAGTACGCCTTTCTGGGCGCGCTGCGCGCGTCCGCGCAGATGCTGTCGTATGAGCTGGCCATCGGCTTCGTGCTGGTGACGGTGCTGCTGGTGTCCGGCAGCCTGAACATGTCCGAGATCGTGCATGTGCAGAACCGCGGCTGGTTCGCCGACAAGGGCCTGACGTTCATGTCCTGGAACTGGCTGCCGCTGTTGCCGCTGTTCGTCATCTACGTGATCTCGGCCGTGGCCGAAACCAACCGCCACCCGTTCGACGTGGTCGAAGGCGAATCGGAAATCGTGGCCGGCCACATGGTCGAATACTCGGGCATGGCGTTCGCGCTGTTCTTCCTGGGCGAATACGCCAACATGATCCTGCTGTCCTGCATGGCCTCGATCATGTTCCTGGGCGGCTGGGCTTCTCCGATCGACATCGCGCCGCTGACCTGGATCCCCGGTTGGATCTGGCTGGGTCTCAAGACGTTTTTCGTGGTCTCGTTGTTCGTGTGGTTCCGCGCGTCGTTCCCGCGTTACCGCTATGACCAGATCATGCGCTTGGGTTGGAAAATCTTCATCCCGCTGACCGGCGTTTGGCTGGTCGTGGTGGCGATCTGGATGCAGACGCCCTGGAACATTTGGCGCTAAGCCGCCAGGCAGAGGCAGGATATGGAAGCGATCAAGGATTTCTTCGGCAGTCTGATGCTGACCGAATTGCTCAAGGGCATGCGCCTGACGGGCAAGTATTTCTTCAAGCGCAAGGTGACCTTGCGCTACCCCCAGGAAAAGACGCCTGCGTCGCCGCGTTTCCGCGGCCTGCACGCGCTGCGCCGCTACCCCAACGGGGAAGAGCGCTGCATCGCGTGCAAGCTGTGCGAAGCCGTGTGCCCCGCGCTGGCGATCACGATCGAGTCGGACCAGCGCGACGACGGCACCCGCCGCACCACGCGCTACGACATCGACCTGACCAAGTGCATTTTCTGCGGCTTCTGTGAGGAAAGCTGCCCCGTGGACTCCATCGTGGAAACGCATATCCACGAATACCACGGCGAAAAGCGCGGCGACCTGTATTTCACCAAAGACATGCTGCTCGCCGTGGGCGACCGCTACGAAGCCGACATCGCCCGCCGCCGGGCCGAAGACGCTCCCTATCGTTGAAGCCCAGGACCTGATCCATGACTTTTACCACTGTCCTGTTTTACATACTGGCCGCCGTGCTGGTGATCGCGGCGTTCCGCGTGATCACCGCACGCAGCCCGGTCACCGCCGTCTTGCACCTGATCCTGGCGTTCGTCAACGCGGCCATGCTGTGGATGTTGCTGGGCGCCGAGTTCCTCGCGCTGCTGCTGGTGCTGGTGTACGTGGGCGCCGTGATGGTGCTCTTCCTCTTCGTCGTGATGATGCTGGACATCCGCATGGATGCCTTGCGCCAAGGCATGAAGACCTACCTGCCGCTGGGCCTGGTCATCGGCCTGGTGATGGTGCTGGAAATGGCCTTCGTGCTGGGTTCGACCTGGTACGGCGCGGGCCCGCAAGCCCCGGTCGCCGGCGACTACAACAACGCCCGCGCGCTGGGCGAAGCGATGTACACCCAGTACATCTACGCGATTGAAGTGGGCGCCGCGCTGCTGCTGGTGGGCATGGTTGCCGCCATCGCGCTGACCCTGCGCCGCCGCCGCGACGTGAAGTACAACGACCCGGTGGCTGCCGTTCGCGTGCGTGCGAAGGACCGTTTCCGTCTGGTGAGCATGCCCGCGCAGAGCGAGCGCGCCCAGGCGCACAACGGCACCCCGACCGCCGCCGCGCCCCAAGGAGAACAAAAATGACGCTGACGCTGGCCCACTATCTGATCCTCGGGGCGATCCTGTTCGCCATCGGGATCTTCGGCATCTTCCTGAACCGCCGCAACCTGATCATTCTCCTGATGTCCATCGAGCTGGTGCTCCTGGCCGTCAACATGAACTTCGTGGCGTTCTCCAGCTGGTTCGGCGATACCGCCGGCCAGGTGTTCGTGTTCTTCATCCTGACCGTGGCCGCTGCTGAAGCGGCGATCGGCCTGGCCATCCTGGTGCTGCTGTTCCGCAACCTGAACACGATCAACGTTGACGAACTCGATCGCCTGAAGGGCTGAACGGGGTATTGGAAGAAAATGTCTAGCTCACCCAATCTCTACTTGCTCATCGCGCTGGCTCCGCTGGCCGGGGCGATTCTCGCGGGCCTTTTCGGCACCGGGTTCCTGGGCCGTCCCATCGGCCGCCGTGCTTCGCACATGATCACCATCCTGGGCGTGCTCATCTCCACCATCGGTTCGGTGGTGGTGCTGAACGACGTGCTCAACGGCCTGCGCTTCGACGGCGCGGTCTACACCTGGAGCCTGATCGGCCAGACCAAGCTGGAAATCGGCTTCCTGATCGATCCCCTCTCGGCCATGATGATGGTCGTGGTGACTTCGGTGTCGCTGATGGTGCACATCTACACCATCGGCTACATGGCGGATGATCCCGGCTACCAGCGCTTCTTCTCGTACATCTCGCTGTTCACGTTCTCCATGCTGATGCTGGTGATGTCGAACAACATGGTGCAGCTGTTCTTCGGCTGGGAAGCGGTGGGCCTGGTGTCGTACCTGCTGATCGGCTTCTGGTACACCCGCCCCACGGCGATCTTCGCCAACATGAAGGCGTTCCTGATCAACCGCGTCGGCGACTTCGGCTTCGTGCTGGGCATCGGCCTGCTGTTCGCTTACGCCGGCACCATGCACTACGGCGAAGTCTTCGCCCAGGCCGACAAGCTGGCCACCCTGACGCTGCCCGGTTCCGACTGGATGCTGCTGACGGTCGCCTGCATCTGCCTGTTCATCGGCGCCATGGGCAAATCGGCCCAGGTGCCGCTGCACGCCTGGCTGCCCGACTCGATGGAAGGCCCGACCCCGATCTCCGCGCTGATCCACGCCGCCACCATGGTGACGGCCGGCATCTTCATGGTCGCGCGCTTCTCGCCGCTGTTCGAACTGTCCGACGTGGCGCTGTCCTTCATCATCGTGATCGGCGCCATCGGCGCGCTGTTCCTGGGCATCCTGGGCATCATCCAGAACGACATCAAGCGCGTGGTCGCGTACTCCACGCTGTCGCAGCTGGGCTACATGACGGTCGCGCTGGGCGCTTCGGCCTACTCGGTCGCGATCTTCCACCTGATGACGCACGCGTTCTTCAAGGCGCTGCTGTTCCTGGGTGCGGGCTCGGTCATCATCGGCATGCACCATGACCAGGACATCCGCAACATGGGCGGCCTGCGCAAGTACATGCCCATCACCTGGATCACCTTCCTGCTGGGCACGCTGGCCCTGGTCGGCACGCCGTTCTTCTCGGGCTTCTACTCGAAGGAACACATCATCGAGGCCGCCGGCGCCGCGAACGTCTGGGGCGCGAACTTCGCGTACTACTCGACCCTGATCGGCGTGTTCGTGACCTCGCTGTACTCGTTCCGCGTCTACTTCCTGGTCTTCCACGGCAAGGAACGCTTCGACACCACCGGTCACGGCCATGGCCATGACGAACATCACCACGCGGCCGACGTCGACCATGAGCCGGACGGCCATGGCCATCACGGCACGCCGCACGAGTCGCCCTGGGTGGTCACGCTGCCGCTGGTGCTGCTGGCGATCCCGTCGGTCATCATCGGCGCCCTGGTGGTCGACCCGATGCTGTTCGGCAAGTTCTTCGAAGGCGCCATCAAGGTCCTGCCGCAACATCCCGCGATGCACGAGCTGGGCGAGGAATGGCACGGCTGGGTGGCCTTCGGCCTGCACGCCTTCCAGACGGTTCCGTTCTGGCTGGTCGTGGCTGGCGCCGTCACCGCCTGGTACTGCTACCTGATCAACCCCAAGGTTCCGGCCAAGATTCAATCCAGCCTGTCCGGCATCAACAAGGTGCTTGAGAACAAGTACTACGTGGATTGGGTCAACGAGCAGATCATCGCCCGCGGCCTGCGCTGCCTGGGCCGTGGCCTGTGGCAGACCGGCGATCGCGGCATCATCGATGGCCTGCTGATCAACGGCAGCGCCCGCGTGGTGGGCTGGGTGGCAGCGGTCAGCCGTCACCTGCAGTCCGGCTTCATCTATCACTACGCGTTCGCGATGATCATCGGCATCATGGCGCTGGTGACTTTCTTTGTGCTGATTCCCCAATGATGGCAAGCGAGATGGCATCCAACACTTTCCCCTGGCTCACGCTTGCGATCTTTGTCCCGATCGTATTCGGCCTGCTGGTGCTGGCGGTGGGCCGTGACGACCGTCCCGGCCTGACGCGCGGCCTGTCGCTCGTCGGCGCAATCGCCGGTTTCCTCGTCACGATCCCGCTGTACACCGGTTTCGACTCTTCCACGGCTGCCATGCAGTTCGTGGAGAAGACCTCCTGGATCGAGGCCTTCAACGTCAACTACCACCTGGGCATCGACGGCATCTCGATGTGGTTCGTGCTCCTGACCGCCTTCATCACCATCATCGTGGTGCTGGCCGGCTGGGAAGTGATCACCAGCCGCGTGGCCCAGTACATGGCCGCCTTCCTGATCCTGTCGGGTCTGATGGTGGGCGTGTTCTGCGCGCTGGACGGCATGCTGTTCTACGTGTTCTTCGAAGCCACGCTGATCCCGATGTACATCATCATCGGTGTCTGGGGCGGTCCGAACCGCGTGTATGCAGCGTTCAAGTTCTTCCTGTACACGCTGATGGGCTCGCTGCTGACGCTGGTCGCCTTCGTGTACCTGTGGAACGTGTCGGGCGGTTCGTTCGACATCCTGACCTGGCAGCAGACCAAGCTGGGCTACACCCCGCAGATCCTGATCTTCGTGGCCTTGCTGGCGGCTTTCGCCGTCAAGGTGCCGATGTGGCCGGTGCACACGTGGTTGCCCGACGCCCACGTCGAAGCCCCCACGGGCGGCTCCATCGTGCTGGCCGCGATCATGCTGAAGCTGGGCGCCTACGGTTTCCTGCGCTTCTCGCTGCCGATCGCTCCCGATGCCTCGCACAGCCTGGCCGGCATGATGATCACGCTGTCGCTGATCGCCGTGATCTACATCGGCCTGGTCGCGATCGTCCAGGACGACATGAAGAAGCTGGTGGCTTATTCGTCGGTTGCCCACATGGGCTTCGTGACGCTGGGCTTCTTCATCTTCAACACGGCCGGCGTCGAAGGCGCCATCGTGCAGATGATCTCCCACGGCTTCGTGTCCGGCGCCATGTTCATGTGTATCGGCGTGCTCTATGACCGCATGCACTCGCGCCGCATCGCCGACTACGGCGGCGTGGTCAACGTCATGCCGCGGTTCGCGACCTTCTTCATCCTGTTCTCGATGGCCAACAGCGGCCTGCCGGCCACCAGCGGTTTCGTCGGCGAGTTCATGGTGATCATGGGCGCGGTCGAGCACAACTTCTGGATCGGTCTGCTGGCGGCTACCGCCCTGATCCTGGGCGCTTCGTACTCGCTGTGGATGGTCAAGCGCGTGGTCCTGGGCGACGTCGCCAATGATCACGTGCGCGAGCTGACCGATATCAACCGCCGCGAGTTTGTGATTCTTGGCGTGATGGCGATCGCCGTGTTGTACATGGGGATCTATCCCAAGCCCTTCACCGACGTGATGCACGTTTCGGTGGAGGCCCTGCTGCAACACGTTGCCGTCTCGAAACTGTAAGACAAGACAATGATGCAATCCCAAATCGATTTCGCCCTGGCGACACCGGAAATCCTTCTGCTGGTTTTCGGCCTGGCTATCCTGCTCGTCGACGCGGTCAGCAATCACCCCGAGCGCAAGCCGACGTTTCTGCTGACCATGCTTGCATTGGGCGTGCTGACCGTGGTGTCGGCCCTGCAATGGAAGAACGGCGTCGCCGGCTCGACCTTCAACGGCCTGTACGTCACCGACGAACTGTCGCATCTGCTCAAGATCGCGTCCTACATCGCGGTCGCCGCGACCCTGGTGTACGGCCGCGTCTACGCGCAAGTGCGCGACATGATGCGTGGCGGCGAGCTCTACGTCCTGACGCTGTTCGCATTGCTGGGCCAGATGGTCATGATCTCCTCCGGGAACCTGATCTCGATCTACCTGGGCCTGGAGCTGATGTCGCTGGCGCTGTACGCCTTGATCGCGCTGCGCCGCGACAACGTCGTGGCCACCGAAGCCGCCATGAAGTACTTCGTGCTGGGCGCGCTGGCCTCGGGCTTCCTGCTGTATGGCATGTCCATGATCTACGGCGCCACCGGGCACCTGGATCTGGCTGAGGTATCCAAGGTCATCGCCGCGGGCAAGGCCGAGAAGCTGGCCCTGGTGTTCGGCATCGTGTTCCTGGTGTCGGGCCTGGCGTTCAAGCTTGGCGCCGTGCCGTTCCACATGTGGGTTCCCGACGTCTATCAGGGGGCGCCCACGGCCGTGACCCTGATCCTGGGCGCCGCGCCCAAGCTGGCCGCCTTCGCCATCACGCTGCGCTTGCTGGTCGATGGCCTGCATGGCCTGGCCGCCGACTGGCAGCCGATGCTGATGATCCTGGCGGTGCTGTCGCTGGCCATCGGCAACCTGACCGCCATTGCGCAGACCAACTTCAAGCGCATGCTGGCCTACTCGACCATCTCGCACATGGGCTTCGTGCTGCTGGGCCTGATGTCGGGCTCGGTTGCGGGCAAGCCGGAACTGTCGTCGGCCGCCTACGGCGCCTCGCTGTTCTACATGCTGACCTACGTGCTGACCACGCTGGCCAGCTTCGGCATCGTGCTGCTGCTGTCGCGCCAAGGCTTCGAGTGCGAGCACATCGACGACCTGAAGGGCCTGAACCGCCGCAGCCCGTGGCATGCCGCCATCGTGCTGCTGCTGATGTTCTCGCTGGCGGGCATCCCGCCGCTGGTGGGCTTCTACGCCAAGCTGGCCGTGCTGCAGGCGCTGATCAGCGCCGGCCACGTGACCCTGGCCGTGATCGCGGTGATGTTCTCGCTGATCGGCGCGTTCTACTACCTGCGCGTGGTCAAGGTCGTGTACTTCGACGAACCGGCCGCCGATGCCGCGCCGATGGTTGCCACCTGCGGCCAGCGCGGCGTGCTGTCGGTCAACGGCGCGCTGATCCTGATCCTGGGCATCTTGCCGGGTGGCCTGATGGCGCTGTGCGTGCAGGCCATCCGCAGCTCGCTCAGCCTGTAAGCGGAAAACGGGGCCATGAACCAGACTCTGGCGGTATGGCTGCTGATCGCGCTGGCCCTGGTCAGCGCGAATCTCCCGTTTCTGACGGAACGGGTGTTCGCCGTCATGCCCTGGAAGCAGGGCGGGGTGGCGGCAGTCAAGCCGTTCTGGATGCGCCTGATCGAAGTGCTGGTGTTCTACGGCATCGTCGGTGCGCTCGGTTTCGCGTTCGAATCCACGCTGGGCAACCGCTTTTCCCAGACTTGGGAGTTCTACGCGATCACCCTGAGCCTGTACCTGGTGCTGGCTTATCCGGGGTTCGTGTACCGGTATCTGTTCAAGCGGCACCCCCGGCTGCGTGCCTGAAGGCAGCCCGGTTCATCCATGAAAAACGCCCTGTGGGGCGTTTTTTTTTGCCGACATGGGAATGCTTTCCCCCATGCGATCCAGCGTCCCAGGCGGCCTTGCCGGCGTCTCCGGGGGCATTCCGGGGCGTGGCGGTCGGTGCGGAAGTGCACCCTGGAGCGGCTTGCCGCGCCGCGCGGAAGTTCGGTATGTCCCTATAAGTATTGAGTGTTGTTTTTTTTCCCTTTATGTGAGTGAAAAGCCATTTTTCAGGTTCCGTTCAGCCCTCGAGTTCACAATCGCAACCGGTAGAAAAACAAGAATCGTTGCTATTCACATTCGGAGAAGCTGGTTTGAAGCCCCAAGATACGTATTCGCTGAATACGCTCACGACCTCCCTGGCCGCCGCGATCGCGGCCCCCGCGCTGTTCATCAGCCCGTACGCCG
Source organism: Achromobacter pestifer (assembly GCF_013267355.1). Taxonomy (NCBI): domain Bacteria; kingdom Pseudomonadati; phylum Pseudomonadota; class Betaproteobacteria; order Burkholderiales; family Alcaligenaceae; genus Achromobacter; species Achromobacter pestifer. Next base: position 1,067,538 of record NZ_CP053985.1, on the reverse strand, counting down.
CCGCCCAATCCGCGGATTCGGGCGTGACGCAACTTGCGCCCGTGCGCGTGGAGGGTGAGGGGTCGTCGTACCAGACCTCTACGGCGCAGTCGCCCAAGTTCACGGCGCCCCTGCTGGACACCCCGCGCACGGTGCAAGTCGTGCCGAAGCAGGTGATCCAGGATCAGGCCGCGTCGACGCTGCAGGATGTGCTGCGCAACTCGCCCGGCATCACGTTCGGCGCGGGCGAAGGCGGCCGCCCGGGCGGCGACTTGCCCATCATCCGCGGCCAGAACTCGGCCGGCAGCATTTTCCTGGACGGCATACGCGATTCCAGCACGCAGGTGCGCGATACCTTCAACCTGGAACAGGTCGAAGTCATCAAGGGCCCCGACTCGGTCTATTCGGGCCGCGGCGGCGCGGGCGGCAGTATCAACATGGTCAGCAAGACGCCCAAGGCCACCGACTTCACCGAAGCCACGGCGCAGATCGGCACGGACAGCAACTACCGCGCGACGATCGACAGCAACTGGCGCCTGGCCGACAAGGCCGCGTTCCGCCTGAACGTCATGGGCAACAAGGGCGACGCGCCCGGCCGCGACGACGCGGTGGACTTCGAGCGCTGGGGCGTGGCGCCCTCGCTGACCTTGGGCGTGGGCACGCCGACGCGCATCACGCTGAGCTACTACCACTACCAAGACGACAGCATGCCGGATTACTCCATCCCGTATGACCCGAAGACGGGCCAGCCGGTGACGGAGACCATGGGCGTGAGCCGCAAGAGCTTCTATGGCTTGAAGGGCCGCGATTTCATGAAGACCCGCGACGATGTCGCGACCGTGGACTTCCAGCACGATTTCTCGGACAAGCTGCAGCTGCGCAACGTGACGCGCTATGGCCGCGGAACGACCGATTTCGCTGCGACCAATCCTGACGACAGCAAGGGCAATATCCCGAATGGCCTGGTGTACCGCGCGCTCAAGTCGGGCTACTACGTCACCAAGAGCTTCGCGAACCAGACCAACCTGACGGGCGAATTCGATACCGGCAGCCTGAAGCACTCGTTCGACCTGGGCTTCGAGTACAGCAACATCAAGCAGGACAAGGACAGCTACACCGAGTCGGGCGTTCCCGCCGGCACCAGCGGCTGCGTGACCGGCACGGCCAACGGCAAGAACACCTACGCCAATCCGGCCCTTTGCGCATCGCTGTGGGATCCGGATCCGGGCACCTACTATCCTGGCCATCTGCAGCGCAACAACAATCCGGCGCGCTACAACACGGATACGGTCGCGCTCTACGGCTTCGACACGATCAAGTTCAACGAGCAATGGCAAGCCAGCCTGGGCCTGCGCTGGGACAACTACCGCACCAGCGGCAGCAACATCGCCAAGGGCCGCAACGACCCGGCCAGCACCCCGGCGTTCTACAGCACCAGCCGCGAGGACAATCTCTTCAACTACCAGGTCGGCGTGGCCTACAAGCCGGCGCCGAACGGCACCATTTACGCCACCTACGGCACCTCTTCCACGCCGTCGGCCATCGCCTCCAGCGCGATCAGCGACGCCGTGTCGGTCACGAGCCAGTCGCTCGAGCCGGAAAAGAGCCGCACGGTGGAACTGGGCACGAAGTGGCAGGTGTTCGATGACCGCCTGACGCTGTCGGCGGCCGCCTTCCAGGACATCCGCAAGAACACCAGCGTCGCCGTTTCGGCCACCGAGACCGCGCAAGTCGGCGAAGCCAAGGTGCGCGGCATCGAACTGGGCTTCTCGGGCAGCATCACGCCCAAGTGGAACGTGTTCGGCGGCTACACCTTCATGGACAGCGAAATGACCAAGGGCGCCTACAACAGCGGCGCCGTGGGCCAGGACCTGCCCAACACCCCGCGCAACGCCTTCAGCCTGTGGACCACCTACAAGGTGCTGCCCAAGCTGACGGTCGGCGGCGGCGCCTACTACGTGGACAAGGTGTACGGCAATTCGGACGCGACCAAGAACGCCGACGGCACGCCCAAGGCGCGCTGGGTGCCTTCCTACTGGCGCTTCGACGCCATGGCCGCCTACGAATTCAACGACCACATGTCGGCTCAGTTGAACGTGCTGAACATTTTCGACGAAACGTACTACACCAAGGCCTATGCGGCGCACTACGCGGCGCTGGGCACGGGCCGGGCGGCGCTGCTCTCGCTGCGCGTGCGGTACTGATATTCTGATGCAATGAAGAAAGCCACCGCGAGGTGGCTTTTTTCATGCCCGGGAGCCGGGCTCTGGCACAGGCGCCGGCTGTGGCGCGATCAGCTTTCGAACCAGTTCAACACCCCGTCCAGCCCCGACACGTTGAGCGCGTAGCGCGTCTGCTGACGCACCAGCGGCTTGGCGTGGTAGGCGACCGGGAAGCCGGCGATGCCCAGCATCTTCAGGTCGTTGGCGCCGTCGCCCATGGCGATGATCTGCTCCTGGGCGGCGCCGTGCTGGCGGGCGAACTCGCGCAGGTGGGCTTCCTTGGCGTCGGCGTCGAGGATGTCACCGATGACCTTGCCGGTCAGCACGCCGTTGGCGATTTCCAGGGTGTTGGCATGCGCGCTGTCCAGGTTCAGGCGCTGGCGCAGGCGTTCCGTGAAGAAGGTGAAGCCGCCGGAGACCAGCAGCACCTTGATGCCGGCGGCCTGGGCCGTGGAGATCAGGCGTTCGGCGCCGGGATTCAGGCGCAGCTTGTCCGTGTAGACCTGTTCCAGCGCGTCGGCGGGCACGCCTTCGAGCAGGGCGACGCGGCGCCGCAGGCTTTCGGAGAAATCCTTGATTTCGCCGCGCATGGCGGCCTCGGTGATTTCGGAGACCTTGTCCTTCAGGCCCGCCACGCCAGCGATCTCGTCGATGCATTCGATGTTGATCAGCGTGGAATCCATGTCCATCGCCAGCACCTTGCACTCCGACAGCTTCAGGCCGGCGGGCAGGAAGGCGGTGTCGACGCCATGGCGCTCGGCCCAGCCCACGACTTCGGCGCGGGTGGCGGCGTCGTGCTGCACGTCGAGCAGGCGGGCGGCGGTGGCGCTGATGCGCGCCACGCCTTGCGCCTGGGCCAGGGCTGCCAGCTGTTCCGCGTGTTCCACGGTCAGGCCGGGGGATTGGATGACAAGGTGATGGGTAGTCATAAAAATCAGTGTGGTTTGACGGTTACTTCAGAGCGCGCAGCACGGCGCGCACGGCGTCGGCGCGGGCCGGGATCTGCGCGGCCTTGATCTCAACCCGCAATTTATCCTGTCCCGCCAGTTTGATGTGGCGCTGGCGCTGCACCAGTTCGATGATCTTGGCCGGGTCGACCGAGGTCTTGGGGCCGAATTGCAGCAGCGCCTGGGTTTCGCTGGCGTCGATCTTGACGATGCCCAGGGGCTGGGCGGCCAGGCGCAGGCGATGCGTGGCGAGCAGCGTCTGGGCGGCCTCCGGCAGCTTGCCGAAGCGGTCGATCAGTTCTTCCTGGATGTGGATCAGGTCGTCTTCGTCCGCGGCGTGCGCCAGGCGCTTGTAGATGCCCAGGCGGGCGTGGACGTCGGCGCAATAGTCGGACGGCAGCAGCGCCGGGGCGTGCAGGTTGACTTCACAGGCCAGGTTGAAGGGGGCGTCCAGGTCGGGCTCTTCGCCGGCGCGCAGCGCGCGCACCGCCTCGTTGAGCATCTCGTTGTACATCGAGAAGCCCACCTCCTGAATATTGCCGGACTGCGAATCGCCCAGCACCTCGCCGGTACCCCGGATCTCCAGGTCGTGCATGGCCAGGTAGAAGCCGGAGCCGAGCTCTTCCATGGCCTGGATGGCTTCCAGGCGCTTCTTGGCGTTGTTGGTGATGGCGTCTTCGCCGGGCGTCAGCAGGTAGGCGTAGGCCTGGTGGTGCGAGCGCCCGACCCGGCCGCGCAGCTGGTGCAACTGGGCCAGCCCGAAGCGGTCGGCCCGGTGGATCACGATGGTGTTGGCGCTGGGTACGTCGATGCCCGTCTCGATGATGGTGGTGCACAACAGCACGTTGTAGCGCTGCTGGTAGAAGCCCTTCATGACCTGTTCCAGCTCGCGCTCGGGCATCTGGCCGTGGGCCACGGCGATGCGGGCCTCGGGCACCAGCTCTTCCAGGCGGGCGCGGCGGTTGTGGATGGTCTCGACCTCGTTGTGCAGGAAATAGCACTGGCCGCCGCGCTTGAGTTCGCGCAAGAGCGCTTCGCGCAGAGTGCTGCCATCCTCGCGCCGCACGAAGGTCTTGATGGCCAGGCGCTTCTGCGGCGCGGTGGCGATGACGGAGAAGTCGCGTATGCCTTCCAGCGACATGCCCAGCGTGCGCGGGATCGGCGTGGCCGTCAGCGTCAGCACGTCGACCTCGGCGCGCAGCGCCTTCAGCGTTTCCTTCTGGCGCACGCCGAAGCGGTGTTCCTCGTCGATGATGACCAGGCCCAGCCGCTTGAACTGCACGTCCTTGGACAGGATCTTGTGGGTGCCGATGACGATGTCGACGCGGCCGTCGTTGATGCCTTCGACGGCGGCGGCGACTTCCTTGGCAGAGCGGAAACGGGACAGTTCCACCACTTTCACGGGCCAATCGGCGAAGCGGTCGGAGAAGGTCTGCGCGTGCTGCTCGGCCAGCAGCGTGGTGGGGCAGAGCAGGGCGACCTGCTTGCCGTTGGCCACGGCCAGGAAGGCGGCGCGCAGGGCGACCTCGGTCTTGCCGAAGCCCACGTCGCCGCAGACCAGGCGGTCCATGGGCCGGCCGGAGGTCATGTCGGCGATGACGGCCTCGATGGCGGCTGCCTGGTCGACCGTTTCCTCGAAGCCGAAGCCTTCGGCGAAGGCCTGGTAGTCGTTGAGCGGCAGGTTGAAGGCGAAACCCTCGCGCGCCGCGCGCTGGGCATACAGGGCCAACAGCTCGGCGGCGGTATCTCGGACCTGGCGGGCGGCCTTGCGGCGCGCCTTGTCCCATTGTCCGGAACCCAGCTGATGCAGGGGGGCGGCCTCCGGATCGGCGCCGCTGTAGCGGGCGATCACATGCAGCTGCGACACCGGCACGTACAGCGTGCTGCCGTTGGCGTATTCGAGATGGAGGAATTCCATCCCGCCTTCGCCCATGTCCATGTTGACCAGGCCGTGGTAGCGGCCGATGCCGTGCTGCGCATGCACGACGGGGTCGCCGGCGCGCAGCTCGGACAGGTCGCGCACCATGGCTTCGACGTTGCTGGCGCGTTCCTGGTCGCGCTTGCCGCGGCGGCCGGTGGTGGCCAGCCCGGGGTACAGGTCGTTTTCGGTGAGGAAGGCCAGATTGGCCTGGGGCAGCCCGAAACCGGTGGAAAGCGGCGCCGCGACGATGCCGAAATGGGCCTCCGACGCCAGGAAAGCCTCGATGGTGTCGGGCTGCGCGTCCGGCGTGACGCCGAATTCATTCAGCATCTGCACCAGGGTCTCGCGCCGGCCGGCGGAGTCGGCGCACAGCAGCACGCGGGTCTGGCCTGCCTGCACCAGCGCGCGCAGCTTGGCGATGGGATCCTCGGCGCGCCGGGCCACGCTTACGTCGGGAGCTGCGCGGAAGTCGGGATGCGGCTGGCCGGCGGTGAGCGACAGCCGGCGGAAGTCCTTCAACCGGGCGTAGAGCGTCTCGTTGTCCAGGAACAGTTCCGACGGAGGCAGCACCGGCCGTTCACGGTCGCTCTTCAGGAAGCCGTAGCGGCTGGACGTGTCCTGGTTGAAGCGCTGGATGGCGTCGTCGATGTCGCCCACCGTGACGGTGACCGTGCCTTGCGTCAGGTAGTCGAACAGCGTCGCCGTTTCCTCGAAGAAGAGCGGCAGGTAGTATTCGACGCCGGCAAACGGAATGCCGTTGCCGATGTCCTTGTAGGGCAGCGCGCGGGAAGGGTCGCCTTCGAAGACTTCACGGAAGCGCGCCCGGAAGCGGTTGCGCGCGTCTTCGTCCATCGGGAATTCGCGGCCGGGCAGCAGCTGCACTTCGCGCACCGGGTACAGGCTGCGCTGCGTGTCCACGTCGAAGCTGCGGATGGTCTCGATTTCGTCGTCGAACAGGTCCAGGCGGTAGGGCACCACCGAACCCATGGGGAACAGGTCGATCAGGCCGCCGCGCAGGCAGAACTCGCCCGGCGCCGTCACCTGGGTGACGTGGTTGTAGTTGGCCAGGGTCAGCTGGGCGCGCAGCGCGGCTTCGTTGAGCTTGTCCTTCTGCTTGAAGGAAAAGGTGTAGGCCGCCAGGAACGAGGGCGGCGCCAGCCGGTACAGCGCGGTGGTGACCGGCACCGTCAGCACGTCCACTGACTTGGTCATCAGCGAATGCAGCGTGTGCAGGCGTTCCGAAATCAGGTCCTGATGCGGCGAGAAGGCGTCGTAGGGCAGCGTTTCCCAGTCGGGCAGCTGGCGCACCCGCAGGTCCGGGGCGAACAGCTGGATCTCCTCGGCCAGACGCTGAGCCTCGACGGGCTCGGCCGTCAGGATGACCAGCGGCGCAGAAGCCTGCCGCGCCAGATCCGCCAGCAACCAGGCGTCGCCGGACCCCGGCGGACGCGGTTGGGCATAGCGCGCGCCGGCCTTCAGCGCGGACAGGGTGGGGGCCGTGGCGGGCACGGGAGGCGCGAATGTGGCGGGGGCGGAGGGGGCTGGCATCAGACTGGGAGCAGGCATCAAGCGGAAGATTATAAAATCACCGCACCATGTCTGCCTCCCTCATTGCAATCGTGCCCGCTGCGGGCGTAGGCGCCCGCGCCAGCCGGCCCGGGCATGAAACCGTGCCCAAGCAATATCGTCCACTCTCCGGACAGCCCATGCTGCGCCACGCGGTATGCGCGCTGCTGGCCGACGAGCGCATCTCGCAGGTGCGCGTGGCCGTGACCCCGGGCGACGGCTGGGTGGACGCCGCGCTGGCCGGCCTGCCGCGCACCGTGTGGCGCGCCTGCGGCGGCGCGACGCGTGCGGATACCGTGGCCGGCGCGCTGGCCGACAGCGGCGTGGCCGACGACACCTGGGTGCTGGTGCACGACGCCGCGCGTCCCGGGCTGCCGGCGGCGGCGCTGGGCCGGTTGATCGACGCCTGCCTGGCGGATCCCGTGGGCGGCCTGTTGGCGCTGCCCGTGGCGGACACTGTCAAGGGCGGCCATGAGCGCGTGGAGCGCACGCTGAACCGCAACGGCCTGTGGCTGGCGCAGACCCCGCAGATGTTCCGGGCCGGCGTGCTGCGCGACGCGCTGACGGCGGCCTCCGTGAACGGCGCGGCCGTCACCGACGAGGCTTCGGCCATCGAGGCGGCCGGCTATGCGCCGCTGCTGGTGCCCGGCGCCATGCGCAATTTCAAGGTGACATGGCCGGATGATTTTGAACTGATGGAAAAATGGCTATGAGTATTCCTTTCCGCGTCGGCCAAGGTTTCGACGTGCATGCGCTGGTCGAGGGCCGCCCGCTGATCATCGGCGGCGTCACGATCCCCCACACTCATGGCCTGCTGGGGCATTCGGACGCGGACGTGCTGCTGCACGCGATTACCGACGCACTGCTGGGCGCCGCCGGCCTGGGCGACATCGGCCGGCACTTTCCGGATACCGACCCGGCCTTCAAGGGCGCCGACAGCCGCGTGCTGCTGCGCGCGGCCATGGCACGGGTGCGCGCCGCCGGTTGGGCGCCGGTGAACATCGATGCCACGCTGCACGCGCAGGCGCCCAAGATCGGCCCGCATGCGCCGGCCATGGTGAAGAACATCGCCGCCGATACCGGGCTGGCCGAGACCGAGGTCAACATCAAGGCCAAGACCAACGAAGGCCTGGGCTACCTGGGCCGCAAGGAAGGCATTGCGGCGACGGTGGTGGCCTTGTTGGCGCGCGCGCCTTCGTAGGTCGCGGGAGGGCTCGGCGGCCTCACGACCGGATGCGTTTTTCCGCTGTTCATTTAGTTTGGATACATCTTTAACAAATGAATAAGCGGGTCGAATTGATCTGGCATATTCTGCGCTACTTCATTTCGACTACTGAGACATTCGGATGCATTTACGTGGCATCGCCCTGGTTTTTGTCCTCGGCGCGGTGAGTCTGCCCGCGCACGCGCAGTACGAGCAGCAGCTCGGTCCGCTGGCCGGCGCAGTCAAGCAGCAGATGCTGGAGGGCTGGACGGCAGGCGTGCAGGATGGATGGTTCACCCTGCACAACGCCGCGAAGGCTGATAGCGAACAGACTCTGTACATGAACGTGGGCCCGGCGCCGGACTCGGGCCGCGTGACCGACGTCAATGTGGTCGTCAAATCTCCGAATCCGAAGGCCTCCATCGGTGTTTCCCTGAGCAATCGGGCGAACAATAGTCTGTGCCTGCTTGAACTCACGGCAGACAAGAACACGCTGCTGTTCTGTCTTGAAGGCAAGAACCGCCGCGACATCGCTACGCTTCCCAACGTGGCGAAGCTGGACGGTTCGGACCGTATCAGGGTGGTCGAGTTGCCTGGCGCAGCTCGCTTCATCGTGAACGGCCAGCAGATCGGCGACGTCAGCAACGAGCCCGCCACGGGCGCCGAGCTTGGCATCATGGCCTACGGCGTAGGCACGTTCGGCATCGCCGACTTCAAGATCACGATGACTGGCCCATCCGGCGCCGCGCCGGCGCCCAGCGGGCTGCCCGCGCGCGGCGGCGGGGGCGCGGCACAGAAGCCTCAAGCGCAGGCGCCGGCAGCGGGGCAGGCTGCCGGTAGCGGCGGCCCGGCCTTGCCGGGAGAAGGTCCGTATCCGCGCTTCGGCGGCGACACCATGCGCATCGTGTCGGTGTACATCGGCATCATGCGCAGCATTTTCATGCACGAGTTCGGGCACGCCCTGATCGGTGAACTGGAGCTGCCGTCGACGGGAGCGGAAGAGGATGCGGTCGACATCTACGCGGCGCTGCAGATCGTCGAGCCGACCATGTATCCGTCGGACAACAAGGACGTGAACATCATGGCGCAGGACGCGGCCAAGTACGCCGCCCTGCAGTGGTATTACAGCGGCAAGCTGGCCGAGCGCAGGGGGGCAGAGGCCTCTTCGGCCTGGCAGGATGAACACACTGGCGACCTGAAGCGGTTTCGCAACATGCTGTGCATCATGTACGGCGGCAATCCCGCCGTGTTCGAGTCCATCGCCAAGCATGTCGGGCTCGAAGACAGGACCCGGGCGCGGTGCGCGGATGAATTCAATAAGCAGAACCGCGCCTGGCGCAAGATCCTGGGGCCTCACACCCGCGTGGGCACCTGGACGCCCGAGGGTTTGCAGCCGGCGAATGCGCCTGGCGCATCGGTGAACGTGGTCTTCCAGCCGTCCAAGCGCAAGATTGGCAACCTGTTTGCGAACAATCTTTCCGAAGCGATCACGAACAACATCAAGCTGTTGGGGCAAACCTACGTGTTGCCTCGTCCGGTGAACGTGGTGTTCAAGGACTGCGGCCAACTGAACGCCTGGTACAGCCCGCGCGAAGGTTCGATCACCATGTGCTACGAGCTGATCGAGAACATCGCGGTGATGGTTTCCGACATCGAGATGGGAACCGTCGGCGGCGAGGTCGCCGCGCAGGGAGGCGCGGCGCCGGGCTCGACCGCGCCGCGGCAGCAACCGGCTCCCGGGCAGGGCATGCCCGCCAGCGCCATCGACGAGCTGAAGGACTTTGGCGTGCCGGCCACGACCATGCTGTTCACCGCGCCGTACAAGGGGCCGACACCCAACAAGATCTACCGCGCCCAGGTTATCACGACCGCCGATCTGGTCGGGATGATCAAGAAAGACAAGAATCTCCTGATCGTCGACACCAGCGGGCTGCGCGACACGGTGCCCATCGGCTATCCGCTGGCGGATGCGGGTTCGGACGGCAGCGTCACGGATCACCTGCAACAAGGCTTCGACGCCTGGCTGTTGAAGAACAACGGCGGCGATCGCAAGGCGCCCGTCGTGATCCTGGGCGCTGGCATGAACGATCGTTCTGCCTACAACGCGGCGCTGCGCGCCGGCACGCTGGGCTGGACCGTGTACTGGTACCGCGGCGGCGTCGAGGCCTGGGCCGCGAACGGCCTGCCCACCACGTCGAGCATGCCGAAGAAATAAGCGATCGACGGCCCTGCATGAAAAAACCCGCCTGCGGCATGCACCGCAGGCGGGCTTTTTATTGCGCGGGGCTGTTTACTTGCCCTGGGCGGCCAGCGCCAGCGCAGCGGCGTTGACCACGGCGGCGATGCGGCCGGCGTCGCGCAGCTGTTCGGTCGACAGGCCGTCGTTTTTCAGGTTCTCGTAGTGCGAAGCCACGCAGAAATGGCACTTGCCGATGATGGATGCCACCAGCGCGAACAACTCGAAGCGCTTCTTTTCCACGCCGCCGTGGGTGGCGTAGGCGTTCATGCGCAACTGGGCCGGCAGGCTCTTCAATTGGGCGTCGCCGGTCATTTCGACGTACGGATACCAGGTGTTGTTCATGCCCATGAGGGCCGAGGCCGTCAGCGCGGCGTTGGCGTCGCCTTCGGACAGGCCGCTCTTGAAGGCTTCGACCAGCACCGGGCTGCGCGCGGCGTAGGCGGCGGACAGGGCGGCGCCGACGGCATCTTCAGGAGCCAGGGTCGAGCGGGCGATCACGGCGTCCAGATTCAGGCGGATATCCTTGGCCCAATCCGGCAGCTGTTCCTTAATGGTCGTAAGAAATTCCATAGCTTTTACCTATAATCTAGAGCAGTTAAAGCCCAGCGCAGGACCCGCCAGCGGGTCCCGGGCCGGGCTGGAAATTACAGCGTGGCGCCGCCAACCGTACGGTTGCACGGGCACAGCTCGTCGGTTTGCAGGCCGTCGAGCAGACGCAGAACTTCTTCCGGGTTACGGCCGACGTTCAGGTTGTTCACCGAAACGTGCTGGATCGTGTTGTCCGGATCAACGATGAAGGTGGCGCGCAGGGCAACGCCAGCACCCTTTTCACGCACGCCCAACTGGTCGATCAGGGCGCCGGTGGTGTCGCCGAATTGGTAGTGACCCAGCTTGTTCAGGTCCGGGTGCTCACGGCGCCAGGCCAGCTTGACGAATTCATTGTCGCTCGAACCGCCCAGCAGGACGGCGTCGCGGTCTTCGAAATCCTTGGCCAGCTTGTTGAAGCCGACGATTTCGGTCGGGCAAACAAACGTGAAGTCTTTCGGGTAGAAGTAGATGACCTTCCACTTGCCGGGGAACGAGCTTTCGGTGATGTCTTCAAACGCCGACACGCCGTTTTCTTCGTGCTGGTTGAAGCCGGGCTTGACGCCGGTGACCTTGAAGGGCTCGAGTTTGTCGCCAACAGTTTTCATGTTTACTCCCAGTTGTTGGTGGAATTAAGGCTGTGCCTCAAACCTTAATTCTACGCTATGGATTTTCGTTGTCTAATTGATAATTCCTAAACTTTGCTTTGGGCAACTCTATCCTTGCGGTCAGGCCGCCGCCCTCGCGAGGCAGCATGCGCAGCGAGCCGCCGACGTGCTTGAGCAGGCGTTCGACGATGGCCAAGCCCAGCCCCGCGCCGCTCACGCCAGTGCGCGCCGCCTCGCCGCGCGAGAACGGCCGCAGCAGGCGGTCTACGTCTTCGGGGGCGATGCCGGGACCGCGGTCGGACACCTCGATCGCGATCATGGAGCCTTCAGCTTGCAGTGTCATGACGAGATGCGCCATGCCGTCGGCGGAACGGCCGTAGCGCCGGGCGTTCTCGATCAGATTGCTGACGATGCGCTTGAGGTCCAGCGCCGTGATGCGGGCGCGCAGGCCCGGTTCCAGGGTGGCGTCCAGCTCTCCGCCCAGGGACGCGGTATGGCTGCGTTCGCGTTCGTAGAGTTCGGCCAGCACCGCGGAAATGTCGGTGGCCAATTGCGGCAACGTGCCGGCGGGGCGCGCGTACTCCATCAATTGGCCGATGCTGTGATCGATCTGGCCCAGGTCTTCGTCGATGGCCTGGCGGGCATCCTCGGACACCCCACTGAGTTCGATTTCCAACCGCATGCGTGCAAGCGGCGTACGCAGGTCGTGCGAGATCCCCGCCAGCATCAGCTCGCGGTCGGCCTCGGCCTGCCTGAGATCCTTGGCCATGCGGTTGAACGAGGCGTTCAGGTCGCGGATTTCCAGCGGCCCCTGTTCGGGCAGGGCAGCGGGGGTTTCGCCCCGCGACAGCACCTGGGCCGCCCTGGCCAGCCGCGATAGCGGCCGGTTGACGAAGCCCACGCTGACCGCGGCGCCCACCAGGGATAGCAGCAACGCCGTGGCGCCCCAGCCCAGCCATTCGATCCCGCCGGTCAGGCCGATCTGCTCGCGTTCGAACACCAGCCAGTAAAGGTCTTTTTCGATCTGGAAACTGACCCAGAAGCCGGGCACCTGGTTCACGCCCCAGGCAATCTGCGTTTCCGGGCCGAAGCGCGTGCGGATGTGCTGGGCAACGCGTTGCCAGTAGTCGTCGTCGGGGAGGGCTTCGGCGAAGTCGGTGACTTCGCGCGGATAGACCTGGATGCCTTCGTTGGTGGCCAGGTCCAGCAGCAGCTTGCTGCGTTCGTCGTTATGCGAATAGATCAGCGCGGTGCGCGTGATATTGACGGCCGTGATCACCCGCTGCGCCATCTGATTGGCGCGCGGTCCCAGCTCCATGCTGAAGAATACTTGTAGCCACGCGCCCAGGGAGACGAGCATCAGCGCGGCGAGCAACAGGAACGTGCGGCCGAACAAGCCGAGCCGCAAACGTGATGTCAGGTTCCTGAAGGTTCTGCGCAAGCGGGGCACGAGGCTGCGCTCCTGCCCGGGGCGGGCGAGTCGGTCAGCTACCACCGTCCGGCACAAACACGTATCCGAGACCCCAGACGGTCTGGATGAATACGGGCTTGGACGGATTCGGTTCGATCAGCTTGCGCAGGCGCGAGATCTGCACGTCCAGGCTGCGATCGAAGGCTTCGTATTCGCGGCCGCGCGCCAGTTCCATGAGCTTGTCGCGCGACAGCGGGATCTTGGGGTGGCGGGCGAACACCTTCAGCACCGAGAATTCGCCGGTGGTGATGGGCACCTGTTCGCCGTTGCGCGTGAGCGTACGGGTGGACAGGTTCAGCGTGTAGGGGCCGAAGGCGATGGATTCGTTTTCCTGGCTGGGGGCGCCGGGATGTTCCTCGGTGCCGCGGCGGCGCAGGATCGCGTTGATCCGCGCCAGCAGTTCCCGGGGATTGAACGGCTTGGACAGGTAATCGTCCGCGCCCATCTCCAGGCCGACGATGCGGTCGATTTCTTCCGCCTTGGCCGTCAGCATGATGATGGGGGTGTTGTCGTGACCACCGCGCAGCCGGCGACAGATGGACAGGCCATCTTCGCCAGGCAGCATCAGATCCAGCACGAGCAGGTCGAAATGCTCGCGTTGCCAGAGTTTGCCCATCTCTTTGGCGTCTTCGGCAACGAAAACGTTGAATCCCTGTTCGGATAAATACCGACGCAGCAAATCGCGCAAGCGCGGATCATCGTCGACGACGAGGATTTTTCGGGTGGGGGTGGTGTTTTGCGTATTCATGGCCGGAAATGTAACAGTGGCAAGAACCAGCGGCTAGTGGGCGTTCACAAGATATTACACATTGCGATCCATGGTTGAAATCCCCCTGGCATCCCCCTGATAACCGGGGGCGGAGTCGGAGTATTTCGTACAATCTGCACCTATGGAACTAAACCTGCTGGCTTTGGAAACCTCTTCGTCCCGTTGCGGCGTGGCCCTGTTGCGGGCGGTCGATGGCCGCCTGGAGGTCAGCTTCAGGGAACATGAAGGCTCCCAGGAGCACGCGGAACGGCTCTTGCCCATGGCCAACGAGCTGCTGGCGGCGTCCGGACTGGCGCCAGCCGCCTTGCACGCGGTGGCTTTTGGCCAGGGTCCGGGCGGATTCACCGGCCTGCGGGTGGCCTGCGGAGTGGCCCAAGGCATGGGCCTGGGCCTGGGCATCCCGGTACTTCCCATTGTCTCTCATCAGGCGGTCGCCGCACAGGTGGAAGCCACGCCGGCCGACGCGATCGTGGTCGCGCTGGATGCCCGCATGAGCGAGGTCTATCTGGCCGTCTATCGCCAGGCATCCGTTTCGGATGGCGAAATTACCTGGGAAGTCCTGCAGGCGCCGCTGCTGATCGCGGCGGCCGAGGTCGTGCCCTGGACCGCCCATCACCTGCCGGCCTGGTCGGCGCGCGCGGGCCGGCCGTTGGCGCCGGTGCTGGCCGGCGATGCGTGGGGGGCCTACGCGTCCGAGATGCAATTCCCCGGAGAGTGGCGCCGCGCCGACGCGCAGCGGCCGGAAGCGGCCAGCGTCGCCCGTCTGGGGCGGCAGGGCTGGATGCGGGGCGAGGCCGTGGCGCCTGAACTGGCCGCGCCGCTCTATGTGCGCGACAAGGTGGCGTTCACCACCGCCGAGCGCATGCGGGGCGAGGGCGGCAATCCGAAAGCCCAGTCGCTGGTCGCTTCGGCGCCCCAACCCATGGCCGACGCCGATCTGGACGAGGTCGTGGCGCTGGAGGCCCATGTGCAGGCCTTTCCCTGGACGCGCGGTAATTTCGTGGACGCCCTGGCGGCCGGCTATGGCGCCTGGGTGCTGCGGCGCGAAGGCAAGCTGGCGGGGTTCTGCGTGCTCATGTTCGCGCCCGATGTGGCGCACCTGCTGGTGATCGCGGTGGCCAAGCCGCTGCACCGCCAGGGCCTGGGCGGCGTGCTGCTGGATTGGTGCGAGCAGCAGGCGCGCGAACGCGGCGTGGAGGGCGTGCTGCTGGAAGTGCGCCCGTCCAACGAGTCGGCCGTCGGTTTCTACAAGCGGCACGGCTATCTGCAGATCGGCGTGCGCCGGGGCTATTACCCGGCGGAAAAGGGCGGCAGGGAAGATGCCCTGGTCATGCAGAAGCGCTTCGCGGCGGATGGAGCGGCGGTATGAACCAAGCTACCGTAGCGCCGCCGCCGGCCGCGCCCCGCGTCAATCCGCTGCAGCGCATCTGGCTGCGCGAACTCGGCATGGAGCGCTTGTGGCTGCGTCCGGCCCCCGCGCCAAGCAGGCCCGCAGTCGAGGCGCAAGTTCTTGTTTCTAAGGCAGTTTTTTCGGATCCGGTACGGGCGCCGGCGGCCGAGGCGCCGCTCGCGCCGCTGCCTGCCGAGGCCGCCGCGCCGGTTGCCGCGGTACCGGCAAGCGAGACACCGGCCGCCGCGCCGGCCGCCGCGGCACCGGCTCCCGCCGAGCCGGCTTCCGGCCGCCCGGGCATACCGGCTTCGATCCTGAATCGTACCGGCCCGCCGCCGCGTCCGGTCCCCAAGGCGGAGGCCGAGGCTGCGCCGCCGCCGCCGGTGCCGGTGGCCGAAGCGATCCGCAATTCCACGCTGGAAGAAATGCACGGCCAGGTCGTTGCCTGCGCTGCCTGCGGCCTGTGCAAGGGCCGCCGCAACGCGGTATTCGGCCATGGCGGCCAGCCCACGCGCTGGCTGGTGGTGGGCGAGGCGCCGGGCGAGCAAGAGGACCGGCAAGGGCAGCCCTTCGTGGGCCGCTCCGGGCAGTTGCTGGACGCCATGCTGTCGTCGGTGTCCATGAGCCGCGAGCGCGACGTGTTCATCACCAACGTCATCAAGTGCCGCCCGCCCGGCAACCGCAATCCCAAGCCCGAGGAAATCGCGGCCTGCAGTCCCTACCTGATGCGCCAGATCGCGCTGCTCAAGCCTGAGCGGATCCTGGTGCTGGGCCGTTTCGCCGCCCAGACGCTGCTGGGCACGGACGCGACGATAGGCAGCCTGCGCGGCCGCATCCACCCGTTGAAGACGGACGAAGGACGGGAGATCCCGGTGGTCGTCAGCTACCACCCCGCCTACCTGCTGCGCAGCCCCAGCGAGAAGGCGCGCGCCTGGCAGGACCTGCGGCTGGCGGTGGCGCAACTGGCCTGAGGCCTGGCTCCGCAAAGTCTAGTGGCAAAGAAAAACCGGGCGTGAGCCCGGTTTTGCATTGCACTGGAATCGCGAGCCTAGTGCGTGGAATCCAGCGCGCGTCCATGGCCTTCCTGGCCGATCTGGTCGTGCAGTTCGGGGTTGGCCAGCAGGTTGCGCTTGCTCCAGCGCATGAAGACCACCATCAGCACGGCGACCACGGTGCCGAAGATCACGATGATGATGTTGATGGGCAGTTGCAGCCACAGCAGCAGCGTGTACATGGCCACCATCAGCAGGATGTTGAGCTGTTCGTTGAAGTTCTGCACGGCGATGGAATGGCCGGCCGACAGCAGCACGTGGCCGCGGTGTTGCAGCAACGCGTTCATCGGCACCACGAAAAAGCCGGCCAGGCCGCCCGTGATCAGCAGCAGCAGGTAGACGCTCCAGGGCGAGTAGACCAGCGGCATCAGCAGCACGACCAGGCCCATGGCGGCGCCGACCGGCAGCACGGCCAGCGCGCGGCGCAGCGGAATGCGGCCCGCCAGGATGGAGCCGACCACCGTGCCCAGCGCGGCCACGCCCATCAGCATCGAGGCCTTGTCCAGCTGATAGCCCAGGTGGCTGCGGCCCCATTCGATGACGATCAGTTGCAGCGTGGCGCCGGCGCCCCAGAACAGGGTGGTGACGGCCAGGGAGATCTGGCCCAGTTTGTCCTTCCACAGCACACAGACATAGCCCCAGAACGTGCGGATCAGCCGCACCGGGTTCTTTTGCTGCGGCGGGTAGCGCACGTGGGTGTGCGGAATCAGCAGGTTGCACAGCGCCGCCAGCAGGTACACGAAGGCGATGACCAGGATCGCGGCTTCGGCCGGGGTGCGGACCAGCGTGCTGATGAACGAGTGGCTGAGCAGGGCGGTGGAAACGGAGGACGAAATCAGCAGGCCGCCCAGCACGGTGCCCAGGATGATGGAGAAGACCGTCAGGCCCTCGATCCAGCTATTGCCCTTGACCAGCATGGACGGGGGCAGCATTTCCGTGACGATGCCGTATTTGGCGGGAGAGTAGGCCGCGGCGCCGATGCCGACGATGGCGTAGGCCGCGCACACCAGGTAGGTCTGGTATTCGGGGGCGACGCCGATGCTGGCATACGAGAACATCAGCAGGCAGCCGGTCACCTTCAGGGCGTTGGTGGAGAACATCACCCGTCCCTTGGGGAACGAGTCCGCCAGCGCGCCGACAAAGGCGGCCAGGACGACATAAGCCAGCGCGAACGACCACTTCATCATGGGCGCCATCCAGTCCGGCCCATGCAGTTCCTGTATCAAGGCGATGGCTGCGATGAACAGCGCGTTGTCGGCCAATGACGAGAAGGCCTGCGCGGCCATGACCAGATAGAAACCACGTTTCAAGAATGTCCCCGTTCTCAGGCCTGGCCCCGGCCAGTCCGCGTGAAAATTTATGTGTCGTGCAAAAAAGTGTCAGGGAGTATAGCCGGACCCCAGGCGGCGGCCATTGAGCGTTTGCCCGCGGATTGACCGCCGGCAAGGCTCAGGGACAACACGTCTTGACCCTTGCTGACGTTTGGGGACAGACTGCCTGCGGTATCATACGACCCATGTGTATGCCGGCCCTTCAGGGGCCGGTTTGCAATCTGTGCGGCAGGTCCGTTAACGCCTTTCGTTCAACCCAACCCGTCGTCATCGTATTGTGCGTCTTACTCAGCTAAAACTCGCCGGCTTCAAGTCCTTCGTCGATCCCACCGTGATTCCCGTGCCCAGCCAACTGGTGGGCGTGGTGGGTCCCAATGGCTGCGGGAAATCGAACATTATCGACGCCGTGCGCTGGGTGCTGGGCGAGGCCAAGGCCTCGGAGCTGCGTGGCGAGTCCATGCAGGACGTCATTTTCAACGGCTCCGGCAACCGCAAGCCCGCGGCGCGGGCCTCCGTTGAAATGGTGTTCGACAACAGCGAGGGGCGCGCCGCCGGCCAGTGGAGCACCTACGCGGAAATCGCGGTGCGCCGGGTGCTGACCCGCGACGGCACCAGCAGCTACTTCGTCAATAACCAGCAGGTCCGCCGCCGCGACATCCACGACATCTTCCTGGGCACCGGCCTGGGCGCCCGCGGCTACGCCATCATCGGCCAGGGCATGATCAACCGGCTGATCGAGGCGCGCCCCGAAGAACTGCGGGTGTTCCTGGAAGAGGCGGCCGGGGTGTCGCGCTACAAGGAACGGCGCCGCGAGACCGAGAACCGCCTGTCCGACACGCGCGAGAACCTGACCCGCGTCGAAGACATCCTGCGCGAACTCACCAGCCAGCTGGAAAAACTGGAAGCCCAGGCCGAAGTGGCCACGCGCTACCGCGAACTCCAGGCCGATGGCGAAAAGAAACAGCACGCGCTGTGGTTCCTGAAGGAAACCGGGGCGCGCGAGGAACGGGCCAAGAAAGCCCAGGAGATGGCGCAGGCCCAGAACGAGCTGGAAGCCGCCATCGCCGGCCTGCGGGCGGGCGAGGCCGCGCTGGAATCCCGGCGCCAGGCCCACTACGCCGCGAGCGATGCGGTGCATACCGCCCAGGGCGGGCTGTACGAGGCCAACGCCCAGGTCAGCCGCCTGGAAGCCGAAATCCGCCACGTGGTCGATTCCCGCAACCGCCTGCAGGCGCGCCGCGATCAGCTGCAGCAGCAGATCGGCGAGTGGACCGCCCAGCGCGAACACTGCACCGAACAGATCGCCCAGGCCGAGGAAGACCTGGCCGCCGGCGCCGCCCGCACCGAAGAGGCGCGCGCCAAGGCCGAGGACGCCCAGGCCGCGCTGCCGGCCGTGGAGCAGCGCGTGCGCGAAGCCGCCTCGGGGCGCGACGAGATGCGTGCCGCGCTGGCCCGCGTCGAACAGAATCTGGCTCTGGTGGCCCAGTCGCAGCGCGACGCGGACCGCCAGATGCAGGCGCTGGACCAGCGCCGCGAACGCCTGCAGCAGGAACTGCGCGAACTACACAGCCCCGATCCCGTGCGCCTGGAGCAACTGGCTGGCGACCGCGTCGCCGGCGAGGACCAGCTCGAGGAAGCCCAGGAGGCACTGGCCACCCTGGAAGGCCGCGTGCCGGAAGCGGATGCCGAGCGCAGCCGCGCCCAGGCCGCCGCCCAGACCGACGTGCAGAACCTGGCGCGCCTGGAGGCCCGCCTGTCGGCCCTGGTGAAGCTGCAGGAAGACGTGCAGAAGCAGGGCGCGCTGGAACCCTGGCTGGCCAAGCATGAACTCGCCGGGTTGTCGCGCCTGTGGCAGAAGCTGCACATCGAACCCGGCTGGGAAACCGCCCTGGAAGCCGCCCTGCGCGAGCGCATGGCCTCCATGGAAGTGCGCAACCTGGATTGGGCCCGTGCCTTCGCCGAGGATGCGCCGCCCGCCCGGCTGGCCTTCTACCAATTGCCGGTCGCCGCGCCGGCTCCCGCCGCGCCCGCCGGCCTGACGCCGCTGGCCAGCCTGCTGCGCATCACCGATCCGGATCTGCGCACCCTGCTGAATGAGTGGCTGGGCGGCATCTACACGGCCACCGACGTGACCCAGGCGCTGGCCATGCGCGCCAGCCTGCCGGCCGGTGGCGCCTGCGTGGTCAAGGCCGGCCATCTGGTCGACGCCCACAGCGTGCGCTTCTACGCGCCGGATTCCGAGCAGGCCGGCCTGCTGGCGCGCCAGCAGGAAATCGAGAACCTGCAACGCGAGATCAAGGCGCAACAGCTCATCGCCGACCAGGCGCGCGCTGCGGTCGCCCGCGCCGAGGTCGCCTGGCAGCAGGTGTCCCAGGCCATCGCCCCGGCGCGCCAGCGCGTGGCGGAGGTCACCCGCCGGGTGCACGACATCCAGCTGGAACACTCGCGCTTGCAGCAGCAGGCCGAACAGTCCGGCGAACGCGCCTCGCGCCTGCGCCAGGACCTCGAAGAGATCAAGGTCCAGGAAGAAGACCTGCGCGCCGCCCGCGAAGAGGCCGAGGCCCGCTTCGAGGCGCTGGACGAAGAGCTGGCCGAACACCAATCCCGTTTCGCCGACGCCGAGATCGACGGCGAAACCCTGGCGGCCCAGGCCGAAGCGGCCCGCGCCGGCCTGCGCGAATTGGAGCGCGCCGCCCAGGAAGCCGAATTCGCCGAACGCGGCATCCAGGTCCGTATCACCGACCTGCAGCGCAATCAGCAGTTGGCCGCCGACCAGAGCCAGCGCGGCAGCGTCGAGCTGGAACAGCTGCTGGTGGACTTGGCCGAGCTGGACGCCTCGGCGTCCCAGGCCGGCCTGCAGGACGCCCTGGAAGCGCGCGCCGAGCGCGAGGAAGCGCTGTCGCGCGCGCGCCAGGAACTCGAAAACCTGGCGGCGCTGCTGCGCGGCGCGGACGAAGACCGCCTGCAGCAGGAGCAGACGCTGGAGCCGCGGCGCGCCCGCATCATGGAACTGCAGTTGCAGGAACAGGCCGCCCGCCTGGCCGAAGAGCAGTTCACCGAACAATTGAACGCGCGCGAGGTCGACCGCGAGGCGCTGGCCCAGGATCTGGCCAACCAGTCCGACGAATGGCGCCGCGCCAGCTGGCTGCAGTCCGAAGTCGGCCGTATTTCGCGCCAGATCGAATCGCTGGGTTCGGTCAACCTGGCCGCGCTGGACGAACTGAACACCTCGCGCGAGCGCAAGGGCTTCCTCGATTCGCAAAACCAGGACCTGATGAGCGCCATCGAGACTCTCGAGGACGCCATCCGCAAGATCGACCGCGAGACGCGCGAACTGTTGCAAGAAACCTTCAACGTCGTCAACGGCCACTTCGGCGAGCTGTTCCCGAAGCTGTTCGGCGGCGGCGAGGCCAAGCTGAGCATGACGGGCGAGGAAATCCTCGACGCCGGCGTGCAGGTCATGGCGCAGCCTCCGGGCAAGCGCAACAGCACCATCCACCTGCTGTCCGGCGGCGAAAAGGCCCTGACCGCGACCGCCCTGGTGTTCGCGCTGTTCAAGCTCAACCCCGCGCCGTTCTGCCTGCTGGACGAGGTGGACGCGCCGCTGGACGACGCCAACACCGAACGCTACGCGAACCTGGTCGCCAACATGAGCGAGCAGACCCAGTTCCTCTTCATCTCGCACAACAAGATCGCGATGCAGATGGCCAAGCAACTGATCGGCGTAACCATGCAAGAGCAAGGGGTTTCGCGTATCGTTGCGGTAGACATAGACTCGGCCGTCCAGATGATGGCCTCCGAAGCGGCATAAACCCAATATTCAGAAGGGCGTCGGGGTTTCGGCGCGGGATTTATACATGAGTGATTTGCAGATCGGGCTGATAGCCCTGGGCGTATTGCTGATACTGCTGGTGCTGGGATTCAACTGGTGGCAGGACCGGCGTGTCCGGCGCAAGATGCAGACCCACTTCCCATCGACCGAGCAGGATCCGCTGTTGGGCGCGGGGGCCGCCACCGGCGCCGCGTCGGCAGCGGGCGCCGCGGCGCCGCGCCGCGAGCCTGGCATGGGCGGCGAGGCGCCTCGCGCCCAGCCTGGCCAGCCGGCCCCGGTCGATCCCGGCAGCGATGCCGACGATACCGAAGAGCCCGATCCCGCCTGCGAAGTGGTCATCGAGATCAACTTCGCCGAAGCCGTGCGCGGCGCCGACCTGCTGCCCTACATGCAAAGCTTGCGCCACGTGGGCCGCAAGCCCATGCGCGTGTTCGCCGAAACCGACCAGCGCCGCCACCGCGCGCGCGTCCATGCCGGCGAGTCCTACGCATCCATGCAGCTGGCCGTGCTGCTGGCCAACCGCAGCGGTCCGCTGACGGCCATCGAATGGTCCCAGGCCTGGGCTCGCGCCCAGGACATGGCCGAGCGTTTCGACGCCACCATCGAAGGCCCGGACCAGCAGGCCGTGCTTGAGCAAGGCGCCCGCCTGGACGACACCTGCGCCGCCCTGGACACCCAGGTCGGCCTGACCCTGTTGCTGGGCGCGGCCCAGCCCGCCGCCGAGGTGCTGTCGGTGGCGCGGGATCTCGGTTTCGTCTCCGACGGCAGCCGCCTGGCCTGGCCGGCGGACAATGGCGTGGCCCGCTTCACGCTGGCGCGCGGCGACGGCGCGGCGTTCGATGCCGGCATGGGCGGAATCGAACGTCTGTACCTGCTGCTGGACGTGCCCTGCAGCCCGGCGGACGAGCGCGCTTTCGGCCGCATGGTCGATGTGGGCCGCGACCTGGCCGCCCGCCTGCGTGCGGACCTGGTCGACGACCAGGGCAAGCCGCTGGCCGATGGTTCGGAAACGGTCATCGACGAGCGTCTCCAGGTGCTGTTCGGCCAGCTTGAACAAGCGGGCCTGCCCGCCGGCAGCGAGCGTGCCCTAAGGGTGTTTGCCTAAATGAACGGCGCGTCTGGCGGTGAAAACGCGGCGCAAGCCGCGGCGCGCTTGCGCGCCGAAATCGAACAGCACAACGTCCGCTACTACGTCTACGACGACCCGTCGGTCTCGGACGCCGAGTACGACGGGCTGATGCGCGAACTGCAGGCCCTGGAGGCCGAGCACCCGGAACTCGTGACGCCGGAGTCGCCCACGCAGCGCGTGGGCGCGGCGCCCGTGTCCGCCTTCGGCAGCGTGCGCCACGTGGTGCCCATGCTGTCGCTGGGCAATGCCTTCGACGAAGAGGACGTGGCGGCCTTCGACCGTCGCGTCACCGACACGCTGCGCGGCGCGGGCCTGCTGGGGCTGGCGCAGGAAGCCGATTACTTCTGCGAGCTGAAGCTGGACGGGCTGGCGATCAGCCTGCGCTACGAGGACGGCCGCCTGGTGCAGGCCGCCACCCGTGGCGACGGCCAGACGGGCGAAGACGTCACCTCCAACATCCGCACCATCAAGGCGATTCCGCTGCAGCTCAAGGGCGCGTTTCCCAAGGTGCTGGAAGTCCGCGGCGAAGTCCTGATGAACCGCGCCGACTTCGAGAAACTGAACCAGGCCCAGGCCAAGCGCGACGAAAAAGTCTTCGTCAATCCGCGCAATGCGGCCGCGGGCAGCCTGCGCCAGCTGGATCCGCGCATTACCGCCAAGCGGCCGTTGCGTTTCTTCGCCTATGGCTGGGGCGAGGTCCAGGGCCTGGCCGGTTCGCAGGGCGGTTTGTTCGCCGAAGCGTCGGCCGGCGCGGCCGAGGCCTCGCAGCTGCCCGAGAAATCCCACGGCGCCATGCTGGACTGGCTGGCCTCGCTGGGCCTGCCCGTCAACGTCAAGCACAACCACCGCGCGCGCGGCGCCGAGGGGCTGATGGCGTTCTACGCCCAGGTCGGGGCGATGCGCGCCGACTTGCCCTACGACATCGACGGCGTGGTCTACAAGGTGGATTCGCTGCCGGCCCAGAAGGTGCTGGGCTTCGTGGCGCGCGCGCCGCGTTTCGCGCTGGCGCACAAGTTCGCCGCCGAGGAAGCCACCACCACCTTGCTCGACATCGAGGTGCAGGTGGGCCGCACCGGCGCCATCACGCCGGTCGCGCGCCTGAAGCCGGTATTCGTGGGCGGCGTCACCGTCACCAACGCCACGCTGCACAACGAAGACGAGATCCGGCGCAAGGACGTGCGCATCGGCGATACGGTCATCGTGCGCCGCGCGGGCGATGTGATTCCCGAAGTGCTGGGCCCGGTGCTGGATAAGCGGCCGGACGACGCCCGTGAATTCATCATGCCCACGGCCTGTCCGGTCTGCGGCTCCGCCATCGAACGCCTGGAAGACGAGACCATCGCGCGCTGCACCGGCGGCCTGTTCTGCGGCGCGCAGCGCAAGCAGACGTTGTGGCACGCCGCCAGCCGCAAGGCGCTGGACATCGAAGGCTTGGGCGAAAAGCTGGTGGATCAACTGGTCGACAGCGGCCGGGTCAAGACCTTGGCCGATCTGTACAGCCTGCGTCCGCTGGAGCTGGTGGGTCTGGACCGCATGGGCCAGAAGTCCGCCGACAACCTGGTGGCCGCCATCGACAAGGCACGTGCGCCGGGGTTGAACCGCTTGCTGTACGCGCTGGGCATCCGCCATGTGGGCGAGACCACGGCGCGCGACGTGGCGCGCCATTTCGGCAGCATCGACGCCATCATGGACGCCGACGAGGAAGCCCTGTCCTCCGTGCCCGACGTGGGGCCGGTGGTGGCGGCATCGATCCGCCGCTTCTTCGCCGAGCAGCACAACCGCGACGTCATCGAGCAACTGAAGTCGCAGGGCGTGAACCCCGTGGCCGAGGCGGCGCCGCAAGCCACCACGCTGGCCGGCAAGACCTTCGTGCTGACCGGCACGCTGCCCAACTGGACGCGCGAAGAAGCCTCGATGCGCATCCAGGCGGCGGGCGGCAAGGTCAGCGGCTCGGTGTCCAAGAAGACGGCCTATCTGGTGGCCGGCGAGGATTCCGGCAGCAAGCTTGCCAAGGCCCAGGAGCTGGGCGTGGCGGTGCTGGACGAGGACGGGCTGAAGGCCTTGCTGGGCGAGCAGGGCGGCTGAGGCCGCCCCGCCGCCAGATGCCTTCAAATAGTGCTGCGCGGCATCATGTCGCGGATGGCGGCAGCCGCGCGCTGCAAGGCCGGCAGATGCTGCCGCTTCAATTCGTCGGGCTCGCGGGATCCGAGCACCATGCTGACGCTCAGGCCTGCCACCGCGCGGCCTTCGTGGTTGTACAGCGGCACGGCCACGCCCGCGAAACCATCCACCAATTCGCTGACCGAAATGCAGTAGCCGTCCTGGCGCACCTGCCGGATCAGCTTGCGCAGGGCGCTGCGCGACACCGTCGTGTAGGGCGTCAGGCGCTTTAGGTCGGCGCTTTCCAGATAGGCGTCGAGCGCCTCGTCATCCAGCGTCGATAGCAGCGTGCGGCCCAGGGAATGGGCATAGGCGGGCAGGCGGCTGCCCACCGACAGGTCCAGCTTGAGCAGCTTGGGGCCTTCCTCGCGCGCCAGGAACACGACATGCTGCCGGTCCAGCACGCCCAATGAGCAGGTTTCGCCCACGGTTTGCGCGACTTCGCGCATGGTCGCTCGGGTCAGCTTGGGCAAGCTGAGCGAAGCGAAATAGGCGTATCCGAGGTCCATGACCTTGGGCGTGGGCGAGAAATCCCTGCCGTCCTGCCGTACATAGCCCAGTTTTTCGAGAGTCAGCAGGATGCGCCGCGAGGCCGCGCGCGTCACGTCCAATTGCTCCGCGGCTTCCTGCACGGTCACGCTGGCCACGCCGGTGGCGTAGATCTGCAGCAATTGCAGGCCGTTGGCCAGGCTGTCGAGAAACTCCTCTTTCCTTTCTTTCGGTTCCGGCAATGTCGTGTCCATGTATCGGCGGTCTTGTCGTTGAAGGCTCGATTGTAGTTTGACATCCGTGGCAATCTCCATAAAATGCTAATTAGCGAACAATTGTTCGTTAATTAGATGGGTCGGCCAGGGCACCCGCCTGGTACGCCCCGCAACAACGGAGACATGCCATGTGCAGGAGACTATTGCGCGCCTTGGGCGCAAGCGCCCTGGCGGCGGGGATGGCGGCCAGTTCCGCCGCCAGCGCGGCCGACGCCTATCCCAGCAAACCCATCCGCTTCGTCGTGCCCGCCGCGGCCGGCGGCCCCACTGAAATCGTCACGCGGCTGCTGGCCGAACGCATGACGCAGAGCATGGGCGTGTCGGTCATCGTCGAGGCCAAGCCCGGGGCGGGCGGCAACATCGGCGCGGACGCCGTGGCCAAGGCGGCCCCGGATGGCTACACGATCCTGATGGGCACGATAGGCACCAACGCCATCAACCAGACGCTGTACAAGTCCATGCCGTTCCAGCCCTTGAAGGACTTCACGGCGGTGACGCAGGTCGTGTCGTATCCGCTGGTGGTGGTGGTCAACCCCAAGCTGCCAATCCACTCGGTGGCGGACCTGATCGCCTATGCCAAGGCTAATCCGGGCAAGCTCAACCGCGCCTCCGGCGGCAGCGGCACTTCCATGCACATGTCCGGCGAGCTGTTCAACGAGATGGCCGGCGTGCAGATGCAGCACATTCCCTACAAGGGCAGCCTGCCCGCGCTCACGGACGTGATCGGCGGACAGGCCGACCTGGCCTTCGACAGCCTGGTCATCGCCCAGCCCCTGATCAAGGCCGGCAAGCTGCGCGCCATCGCCGTGACCGGACCTGAGCGTTCCCCGGCCGCGCCCGACATCCCGACCGTGGCGGAAACCCTGCCGGGCTATGCCATGACGTCCTGGATCGGCGTGTTCGCGCCTGCCGGCACGCCGCGTCCCATCGTCGAGCGCCTGCAGCAGGAAATCGCCCGGGCGCTGGCCGATCCCCGCGTGCGCGAGCAATTGGTGTCGCAGGCCGCCGATCCTGTGGCCAGCAAGCCGGACGACTTTGCCCGCTTCACCGCCGACGAAACCGAGAAGTGGGCGCCCGTCGTCAAGGCTTCCGGCGCCTCGGTTTCCTGAATCCCCAAAGAGGAGTGACACATGCAGTCCATCGATTTTCAGGCCCGCCGCAAGCGCGTCGCCCAGCACGCGCGCGAACTCGGCTTTGACGCCTACCTGGGCACCCGCCAGGGCGCGCTGCACTACCTGAGCGGCGCATTCATGCCGTGGCGCGGCGCCGTGCTGGTCACGGCGGACGGGCACTGCGAATTCATCTACTGGGCCATGGATGCCTCCCGGGTGCGCGCGGAAGGCCATGAAATGGAAATGTACGAGTTCGAGTTTTCGGACTTTCCACAACTGATACGCCAGCGCCTGGAGCACCACGGGCTGACGCGCGGCAAGGTCGCGCTGGACCTGTCGCACCCCGGGGCGGCACAGGTGGCGCCGGGCATGCTGACCGCAGCCGAGTATTTCGACCTGACCAGCCATCTGCCCGACATCCGCTTCGCGAACGGCGTGGACGTGATCGACGACGTCATGCTGATCAAGGACGCGGCCGAGATCGAGCGCCTGCGCCACGCGGCGGAAGTCTCGGACTACGGCTTCGAGCAGGGCATGAACGCGGTGCGGGCGGGGGCGACCGAGAACGAGATCGCCGGCGAAATCGAGCGCGCGATCCGGCAACGGGGCAGCACCTGGTCCTGGGCCGTGACGGGCGGCACCGAGGTCGGCGCGGGCGAGCGCACCGGATTCCTGGGGGGCGTCACCCAGCAGGCGACGGATCGCGCCATCCGCCAGAACGAATTCGTGATTCTGGACCTGCACCCCTTGCTGGATCTCTACATGGCGGACACCGCCTTGCCCGTGTTTCTGGGCAAGCCGGACCCGGCCCAAAGCAAGCTGATCGACTGCTGGGAAGAAACCGTGCAGACCATGCTCGCTTCCCTGACGCCCGGCCGGCCGATAGCGGAGTGCGCCAGCCGCGGCGTCGCCGTATTCGAAAAGCACGGACTGAGCGAGTTCGGCCTGCCGCTGTTCGGCCATGGCCTGGGCACCTGCGCGCGCACCCGGCCCTTCATCAATCTGCGCAGCCGCGACGTGGTGACGCCCGGCATGGTGGTGGCGTTGGGCACGCACCTGTACCGGCCGGGCGTGGGCGGCATGCGGCTGGAGTATCCGGTGCTGATCGGAGAGCACGGCGCCGAGCCGCTGGTGCGCACCGCGGCCCGCGTGCACCGTCTTCCCTGAACCTCTGCTGGAGCCTGATGATGAAAGCAATACCCCTGAGCCCGCTGATCGGCGCGGCCGTGCATGGCGTGGATCTGGAAACCCTGGACGACGCGGCCTTCGCGGACGTGAATGCGCTGTTCCTGCGCCACCAACTGCTGGTCTTCAAGAACCAGCGCCTGTCGCCCGAGGGCCAGCTGCGCTTCAGCCGCCGCCTGGGCGAGCTGGATATCCACGTGCTGGCCCAGTACAACCATCCCGAGTATCCCGAGATATTCGTGCTGTCCAACGAGGTCAAGAACGGCGTGCCGGCGGGCATTGCCGACGGCGGTTCGTACTGGCACTCGGACTTCGCCTTCCGTGAATGTCCGGCCAAGGCCACCATCCTGAATGCGCAGCTGATTCCGCCGGAAGGCGGCAACACCTTGTTCGTCAACATGTACCAGGCCTACGAGGAACTGGAAGGCGCCGTCCAATCCCAGCTGGCGGGCCTGCTGGCGGTGCACCGCTACCGGCGCAAGAACACCAGGGCCGACGAGGGCACCCAGGTGAAGATGGACGCCAGCCAGTTGGCCGGCACGCCGGACGTGGAACACCCCATCGTGCGCACCCATCCCGAGACGGGCCGCAAGGCGCTGTACGTGCATCCCGGCATGACGGCCGAGGTGTCCGGCTGGGGCGAGGCGGACAGCCAGGAATTGCTGGAGCGCCTGTTCGCGCATTGCACGCAGGAGCAGTACCAGTACGCATTGCAATGGGAGCCCGGTGACGTGGTCATGTGGGACAACCGCTGCGTGATGCACAAGGCCACCACCCGCGAACTGCCGGCCAGCATGCGGCGCACGATCTACCGCACCACGGTCATGGGCGAGCGTCCGGTCTAGGAGCCGCCGATGGCCGCCCATCAGCCCACGGATCGCGCCGCCGGCGTGACGCAGCTGGAAGCCTTGCCGCTGGAGGGCGGCGGCGTACTGGCGCCGGCCCGGCTGGCCTGGGCCCGCTACGGTCCGACGTCGGACCGCGCGCGCGCCGTGGTGTTGCTGCTGCACGGCATATCCGGCAGCCACCAGGCCTTGCGGTCGGCAGAGGGGGAGGCCCATCCCGATGCGGGCTGGGCCAGTCCCTGGCTGGGGCCGGGAGCGGCGCTGGACACGCGCGATACCTGCGTGCTGGCGCCCAACGCGCTGGGTTCCTGCTTCGGCAGCAGCGCGCCGGCCGGGGCCGCGGCCAGTGCGTTTCCCGATTTTTCGATCGCCGATGGCGTGCGCCTGCAGGGGGAATGGCTGCGCGCGATCGGGGTCGAACGTCTGGATGCGGTGGTGGGCTATTCCTACGGCGGCTACCAGGCCTTCCAGTGGGCGGCGGCTGCGCCGTTGCCCGTGGGGCGGGTGGTGGCGCTGGCCTCGGCGCCGCGCGGTGGCGGCAGCATGGCGGATGTGCAGCGCTTGCGCCGGATCGCTGCCGCTCTCGATGCGGGCGATGCGGATGCCTGGAGCGCATGGGTCGAACTGCGCTGCGCGACCTTGCGCCGCTATGGCTATGCCCAGTGGCTGGCCGACACCGGTGAATCCGCCGTGGAGCAGCGCTTGCGGGCCGAGGCCCAGACGTGGGCGGCGCGCTTTTCACCATGGTCCATGGCGGCGCTCAGGACGTCCGCCTGCCGCTACGACGCGCGCGGCGCGCTGTTGGAAACCGCCACGCCCGTGCGCTGGCTGCGTTGCGTATCGGATGAGCTCTTCGCGCCCGACGATCCGGGCGCGGCGGCGCGGATCCCGTATCCCGCCCACATCGTCCAGACCCGAGTGGCCGGGCGCTACGGCCATCTGTCGCCGCTGTTGGAAGGCCGTCTCTGGGACGCCTATCTGCGGCAGGCGCTGGCTTAGGGGCGCCAACCCGGCGCGGAAAAACGCAGGCGAAAAAAATGCCCGCTTTCGCGGGCATTTTTCATTTGTGCGGCAAGGCTTACTGGATCTTGGCCTTTTCGCGCAGTTCCTTCTGGTAGTCGGCCAGGGTTTGCTGGCGCAGCATTTCTTCCAGCTGCGGGCGCACCTGGTCGAGCGGCGGGAATTCCACCGGACGGGTGTCGTCGACCATGATGATGTGCCAGCCGAACTGGGTCTGCACCGGCTTGTCGACCAATTCGCCCTTCTTCAGCTGCGTCACGGCCTGCGCGAACGGCTGGACGTAGTTGGTCGGGGGAGCCCAACCCAGGTCGCCACCCTTTTCGGCGCTGCCGGGGTCCTTGGAGTTCTTCTTGGCCAGGTCGTTGAACTTGCTCTTGTTGCTCTTGATCTGGGCCAGCAGGTCGTTCGCCGTCTTTTCGTCTTCGACGAGGATGTGGCGGACCTTGTATTCCATCTTGCCGGCCTGTTCCTTCTTGATCTTCTCGTACTCGGCCGTGACCTTGGCGTCGGACACCGGGTGCTTGGCGAGGTAGTCGGCCATCAGGGCGCGGACCAGGATGCCTTGGCGGGCCAGCTCGACTTCGGTCTGGACGTCGGCCTGCTTGGCGATGCCGCTGGATTCGGCGGCTTGCACGAAGATCTGGCGGTTGATCATTTCCTGCTTGACCTGTTCGCGCAGTTGCGGCGAATCGGTGGCGCCCTGGCTGACCAGCAGCTTGACGAATTGATCCAGGCTCTTCTGCGGGATGGCCTTGCCGTTGACGGTAGCCACATTCTGCGCAAAAGCAGGCACGGCGATGACGCAGGCCGCAGCCAGCATGACGATGCGTTTCATGAATATCCTTTTACTTTCTATTTGGGAGCCTGGGCATCTAGCGCAAGCGCATGAATCGGATAAGGGATCAAATCTTGCAAATGATGATACACCAGCCTATGCCGCGCAACGGCGGAGAGCCCCGCAAAGCAAGGCGCTACGATGATCACGCGATAGTGGCCGGCGCCGTTTTTACTGCCTTCGTGGCCGGCATGCAAATGCGAGTCGTCCAGGATGTCCAGGCTGATGGGTTCCAGGACGGCTAGCCGCTCCCGGATCAGGGAAATGCGGTCGGTGGTGTCTGACATTGGGGGGAGAAGTTTGGTTCCGGCGCGGCGCGCCGGCCGTGGATTCGGAAGGGTTCAGGGCTGGCGGGGCGGGGTGTCGGAGGAAGGGCCCTGGTCTTCCGTCTGGATGTGCTTGCCCAGCCAGATCGACTGGCCGATCACGAAGACCACCATCAGGCCCATCAGGCCGAAGGCCTTGAAGCTGACCCACTGCGATTCGGTGAAGTGGCCGGAAAACGCCACGTACAGGTTGAGCGCGCCCGCGATCAGGAAGAAACCGGCCCAGACCAGGTTCAGCCGTTCCCAGGCGGCGTCGGGCAGCTGGATCTGTTTTTCCATCAGGCGGCGGATCAGGTTGCGGCCGAAGAACAGGCGCGCAAAGACCAGCGCGCCGCCGAACAGCCAGTACAGCACCGTGGGCTTCCACTTGATGAAGACGTCGCTGTGCAGCCAGATCGTGGCGCCGCCGAACACCAGGATGACGGTCAGGTTGATCCAGTGCATGGCTTCGGTGGCGCGGCCCGTGGCCTTCAGCCAGACGATCTGCAGCACGGCCGCCGCCATGGCGACGCCCGTGGCGATGAAAATATCCGTGTACCGATAGGCAATGAAGAAAAGGAACAGCGGAAACAGGTCGAACAGGAACTTCTTCATTCAGTCTTCTATGGGTTCAAACGTCATCGACAGGGAATTGATGCAGTAGCGCAGTCCGGTGGGCTCGGGGCCGTCGGGGAAGACGTGTCCCAGATGCGAGTCGCAGACGTTGCACAGCACTTCGGTGCGGACCATGCCGTGGGTGATGTCGCGTTCCTCGCGCACCAGTTCGGGATCCAGCGGCTGGAAGTAGCTGGGCCAGCCGCAGCCGGCGTCGAATTTGGTGTCGGAAGCGAACAGCGCCGTGCCACAGCCCACGCAGCGGTAGATGCCGTGCGAGAACGTATTCCAGTAACGCCCGGTGAACGCGCGTTCGGTACCCTTTTCACGGGTGACGACGTATTCTTCGGGGGAAAGCTGGGCACGCCATTCGGCGTCGGATTTTCGTACTTTGTCCATATGAGCTCTTGGAGTCCCGATGCCCGAAATGGTTCGGGCATAATCCCGCCCCATGTTAATCGAGTTTGACCAGGCGGTTGTTTCCACGCCCCAGGCGCAAGTGCTGAATGGGGTGAGCCTGACGCTGGCCGAACGCCGCATCGGCATCGTCGGCCCCAATGGCGCCGGCAAGAGCACGCTGGCGCGCCTGATCAACGGGCTGGTCCTGCCCTCGGCCGGCAGCGTGCGGGTAGGCGGGCTGGATACCCGGCGCGATCTGAAGGCCGTGCGCCGCCAGGTCGGTTTCGTATTCCAAAACCCTGAAAACCAGATCGTCTTCCCCATCGTCCGCGAGGACCTGGCGTTTGGCCTGAAGCATCTGGCCCCGGACCGCCAGCAGCGCGAAGCCCGTATCGACGCCCAACTGGGCCACCTGGGCGTTGGCCACCTGGCGGACCGGACCAGCCACACGCTGTCCGGCGGCGAACGCCAACTGGTGGCGCTGGCGGCGGTGCTGGTGATGGAGCCGGCGCTGATCGTGTTCGACGAACCCACCACCCAGCTGGACCTGCGCAATCGCAATCGCGTGCGCGACGCCATCGCGGGCCTGCCCCATGACGCCATCGTCGTCAGCCACGACCTGGAGCTGCTGGAGGATTTCGACCGGGTGGTGGTGGTGCGCGACGGCAATGTCGCGGCCGACGACCAGCCTGCCGCCGCGCTGCGCTGGTACCGGGAGCACTGCGCATGATGGAGCCGCTGTACGTCGCCGGCGACACCTGGCTGCACCGACTGCCCGCCTGGCTGAAGCTGCTGACGCTGATGGCGGCGGGCGCGGGCCTGTTCCTGCTGCGCGATCCGCGCTGGCTGGCCCCGGCCTTCCTGGCCGCCGCCGCCCTGGTCTGGTCCACGGGCGTGGCCGCGGCCACGGTCTGGCGCCAGGTAAAGGGACTGGTCTGGGTGCTGCTGGCCATCGGCCTGTTCACCGCCGGGTTCCAAGGCGGGATGGAGGCGCTGGCCGTGCTGCTGCGCGTGGGGGCGATGGTGGCGTTGGCCCTGGCCGTCACGCTGGCCACCCGCACGTCCGACCTGATAGCCGTCTGCGAAAAGGCGCTGATGCCGCTTGAACGCATGCGGCTGGTGGACGCCGGCAAGGTTGCGCTGGCTCTGGCGCTGGCCCTGCGTTTCGTGCCCGAAATCTGGCGCAACTTCCAGGAAATCCGCGAAGCGCAGGCGGCTCGCGGCTTGGGCGCCAATCCGGTCGCGTTGATCGTGCCCTTGATCGTGCTGACGCTGAAAAGAGCGCAGGAAGTATCCGAAGCGATAGACGCGCGCAGCCACTGAGGGCCGCGCGCCCAGTTCCATCTCCCAAAGGGGAAAACCGTGAAATCCAGTAATACCGTTCTGATTGCGCTGTTCGCGGCGCTGATCGTCGTCCTGAGCCTGATTCCGCCGATTCCGCTGCCCGCCATTCCGGTGCCGGTCACGCTGCAGACCCTGGGCGCCATGCTCGCGGGCGCGATGCTCGGACCCGTCCGCGGCGCGCTGGCCTGCCTGCTGTACCTGGCGCTGGCGGCGGTCGGGCTGCCCGTGCTGCCGGGCGGCCGGGGAGGGCTGGGCGCTTTCTTCGGACCGACCGGCGGCTTCCTCGTGGGCCTGGTGGTCGGCGCCTTGGTGACCGGCTGGCTGGCCCGCAGCCTTGCCGGCCGCGCCACGGGGGGCTGGGCGAAATTTGCCGGCTATCTGGCGGCATGCGTGGTCGGCGGCATCGCGGTGGTCTACGCCTGCGGCGTGCCCTGGCTGGCTGCGGTGACCAAGATGGGCCTGTCCAAGGCCGCGTTGGCGGTGGCGGTGTTCCTGCCGGGCGATCTGGCCAAGGCGGTCGTCGCCGCCTGGGTGGCGTCGCGGGTCGAGCGGGTCTGGCCGACGCTGGGACGCTGAGACCTGCGCGGCCGTCCAAGGGAATCCCCCAACTGACGGTCGCCAGGCTTTTCTAGTACAAGTTCGCCATTAACGAATGCGTTTGCTAAAACACGTTTTTCGTAGCACATCAGGGAATTACCGGAGTTGCGCATCGTCATCTGATACTGTTTTAACCCTATAATATTTTTTTCTGTATAACTTTAACTAGGCTCGCCTTGCCTCGACCGAGGCGCACAAGAGCCACCACAGGAGACAAAAATATGCGCAAGCACTTCGGCTTGTCCGCGGCGGCTGCCGCCATTGCCCTGGCCCTGCCGCTACTGGCGAACGCCCAGGTCAAGGTCGGCGTGACCGTGTCCAGCACCGGCCCCGCCGCGTCGCTGGGTATCCCCGAGCGCAACACCGTGGCTCTGCTGCCCAAGGAAGTGGCTGGCCAGAAGATCGAATGGATCGTCCTGGACGACGCCACCGACACCACGCAAGCCGTCAAGAACTCGCGCAAGCTGGCCACGGACGACAAGGTCGACGTGTTGATCGGCACCTCCGTCACGCCGGGCTCGCTGGCCATGGTCGACGTGGCCGCCGAAGCCAAGGTTCCCATGATCAGCGTGGCCGCCAGCGCCAAGATCGTCGAACCCGTGGACGACAAGCGCCGCTGGGTCTTCAAGACCCCGCAGAACGACGCCCTGATGGCCGGCGCCCTGGCTGACGCCATGGCCAAGTCCAAGGTCAAGACCCTGGGCTTCATCGGCTTTGCCGACGCCTACGGCGACGGCTGGCTGGACGTGATGCAGAAGGCCGCCAAGGCCAAGGGCATCGAGATCGTCGCCATCGAGAAGTACAGCCGCACCGACACCAGCGTGACGGGCCAGGTGCTCAAGCTGGTCGGCGCCAAGCCCGACGCCATTCTGATCGCCGGCGCCGGCACCCCCTCGGCCCTGCCGCAGAAGGAACTGAAGGCCCGCAACTACGGCGGCACCATCTATCAGACCCACGGCGCCGCCAACAACGACGTGCTGCGCGTTTGCGGCAAGGACTGCGACGGCATGTTGCTGCCGGCCGGCCCGCTGCTGGTCGCGGCTCAACTGCCGGACAGCAACCAGGTCAAGAAGTCGGCCCTAGCCTATGTCGAAGCCTACGAAAAGGCCAACGGCGCCGGTTCGACCAACACGTTCGGCGGCCACATGTGGGACGCCGGCCAACTGGTCGTGGCTGCGTTGCCCGTGGCGCTGAAGACGGGCGCCAAGCCCGGCACGCCGGAGTTCCGCGCCGCCATGCGCGACGCCCTGGAAGGCGTGAAGGACCTGGCTGCCTCCCAAGGCGTGTTCAACATGTCGCCCACGGACCACGCCGGCTTTGACGAGCGCTCGCGCGTGATGGTCAAGGTGGAAGGCGGCAAGTGGGTCTACCAGCCCGGCCTGTAATCCCCCAGGATCGCCCGATCCAAGGGTGCGCAATGCGCGGCGGCGCCGATCAGGCGCCCGCCGCGCGGCACCCCAGCAATGCTTCGCACCGGCCTCTCCGGCCGGTGTGTCGTATCAGTGTTCCGGGTGCGGCCGGGACACCAGAATAAATAAGGTTGTTAGATGGATTCCACAATTGCGCTGATCCTGCTGCAAGACGGTGTCGTCAACGGCGCCATCTATGCCCTCCTGGGCATGGCTCTGGTGCTGGTTTTCGCCGTTACGCGCGTCATTTTCATTCCCCAGGGCGAGTTCGTGGCGTTCGGCGCCCTGACCCTGGCCATGCTGGTGGACGGCAAGGTGCCGGGCACCGCCTATCTCCTGCCGCTGCTGGGCGTGGTCTGCCTGGCGCTTGAGCTGCTGCGCGCGCTGCGCACCCGCAGCGCCGCCGCGTTGCCCAAGGCCATCGTGACCTGTGTGGTTCTGCCGCTGGCGCTGCTCTGGCTGACCGTGACCTACACCGCGCCCGGCAATTCGCTGTGGCTGAACATGCTGCTGACGCTGCTGCTGGTGATCCCGATGGGTCCCATGGTCTACCGCATCGTCTACCAGCCGCTGGCCGAAGCCACCGTGCTGGTGCTGCTGATCGTTTCCGTGGCCGTGCACTTCGCGCTCACCGGCTTGGCGCTGGTGTTTTTCGGCGCCGAAGGCTGGCGCACCCCGGCCTTCGTCAGCGGGCAGGTCGACCTGGGCTTCATGACCTGGTCGGCGCAGAGCTTGTTCGTGGTGGCGACCTGCGCCATCCTGATCATCGCCCTGTGGCTGTTCTTCGGCAAGACGCTGTACGGCCGCGCGCTGCGCGCCACCGCCGTCAACCGCCGCGGCGCCCGCCTGGTCGGCATCAGCACCACCATGTCCGGCAGCCTGACCTTCACGCTGGCCGTCGCCATTGGCACCATGTCCGGCATGCTGATTGCGCCCATCACCACCGTGTACTACGACACCGGCTTCCTGATCGGCCTGAAGGGCTTCGTCGGCGCCATCATTGGCGGCCTGGCCAGCTATCCGATTGCGGCCGCCGGCTCGCTGCTGGTGGGCGTGCTGGAATCCTTCTCGTCCTTCTGGGCCAGCGCCTACAAGGAAGTGATTGTCTTCACCCTGATTATCCCGGTTCTGGTCTGGCGTTCGTTCAGCACCCATCACGTGGACGAAGAGGAGTAAACGTCATGAACCGCATTTTGCTCGTCCTCTTCCTCGTCGTCCTGGCGGGCCTGCCGATGGTGTCGGCCACGCCCGAATTCTGGGTGACGCAGCTCAATTACATCGGGCTGGCCAGCCTGGTGGTGCTGGGCCTGGTGCTGCTGACCGGCGTGGGCGGCCTGACCTCGTTCGGCCAGGCGGCGTTCGTGGGCCTGGGCGCCTACACCACCGCCTTCCTGACCACGCAATACGATGTCTCGCCCTGGCTGGCGCTGCCTGCCGGGCTGATCCTGACGGCCGTCGTGGCTTACCTGCTGGGCGCCATCACCCTGCGCCTGTCGGGCCACTATCTGCCGCTGGGCACCATCGCGTGGGGCCTGTCGCTGTACTTCCTGTTCGGCAACATCGATTGGCTGGGCAAGCACGACGGCATCGCCGGCATCGAGCCCATCAGCATCTTCGGCATGTCGCTGGCCAGCGGCCGCCACATCTACTACCTGATCTGGGTGTTCGTGCTGCTGGCGCTGTGGGCCACCCGCAACCTGCTGAACTCGCGTCCCGGCCGCGCCATCCGCGCGCTCAAGAGCGGCGCCGGCATGGCTGAGTCCATGGGCGTGAACACCGCTGCCTACAAGGTCGTGATCTTCGTCTGGGCGGCGCTGCTGGCTTGCGTCTCGGGTTGGCTCTACGCGCACATGCAGCGCGCCGTCAGCCCCAGTCCTTTCGGCATCAACTACGGCATCGAATACCTGTTCATGGCGGTGGTCGGCGGCGCGGGGTATGTCTGGGGCGCCTTGCTGGGCTCCGGCGTCATCCTGGTGCTGAAGGACCAGCTGCAGAATCTCTTGCCCAAGCTGCTGGACACCAACGCCAACTTCGAGATGATCGTCTTCGGCGTGCTGCTGATCCTGATGTTGCAATACGCCCGCAACGGCCTGTGGCCGATCCTGGCGGGCTGGTGGGACAGCATCACCGGCGCCGACGGTTCGCGCCGCAACATGGCGCCGCCCGCGCCGGCGCCGGCCCTGCCGACGCGCGCGCGTCCGCAAGCCGGCCAGGTGGTGCTCGAAGTCGACGCCATCCGCAAGGAGTTCGGCGGCCTGGTCGCCGTCAACGACATCTCCTTCAAGGTCGCCTCCGGCGAGATCATGGGCTTGATCGGCCCGAACGGCGCCGGCAAGAGCACGACCTTCAACCTGATCAGCGGCGTGCTGCCGGTGACGCGGGGCCAGGTCACCTTCATGGGCCAGCGCATCGACAGCCGTTCGGCGCGCGACATCGCCAAGCTGGGCGTGGGCCGCACCTTCCAGCACGTGCAGCTGCTGCCGGGCATGACGGTGCTGGAGAACGTGGCGCTGGGCGCGCACCTGCGCTCGGACGTCGGCGTGCTGGCGGGCGCCCTGCATTCGGACCGCGCCCGCGAGGCGCAGCTGCTGCACGAGGCCGCCGAACAGATCAAGCGCGTCGGCCTGGGCGAGTACCTGTACGAGCAGGCGGGCAACCTGGCGCTGGGCCAGCAACGCATCCTGGAAATCGCGCGCGCCCTGGCCGCCGACCCGGTGCTGCTGCTGCTGGACGAACCCGCCGCCGGCCTGCGCTACAAGGAAAAGCAGGACCTGGCGCGCGTGCTGGAACAATTGCGCGCCGAGGGCATGAGCATTCTGCTCGTCGAACACGATATGGATTTTGTGATGCGTCTGACCAACCACCTCGTGGTGATGGATTTCGGCACCAAGCTGGCGGAAGGCGTGCCGGCCGACGTGCAAAAGAACCCGGCGGTGCTGGAAGCCTACCTGGGCGGCATCGATGACGACCTGCCCGAAGCGGACCAGGCCAAGCCCGTGTCGGCAGGAGGCGTGTGATGAGCGCTCCCGTACTCGAAGTCAGCAACCTGTCCGCCCGCTACGGCAAGGTGGGCGCGCTGGTGGGCGCCTCGATCACCGTGCCCGCCGGCAGCATCGTCACGGTGATCGGCGCCAACGGCGCCGGCAAGTCCACCATGCTGAACGCCATGATGGGTTCGTTGCCGCAGACCGGTCACGCGGCCGGCACCGTGCAGTACGCCGGCACCGACGTGTCGGGCTGGCAGGTCGAACGCCGCGTCGCGGCCGGCATGTCGCTGGTGCCCGAGCGCCGCGAACTGTTCGGCACCATGTCGGTGGAAGACAACCTGCTGCTGGGCGGCTTTCGCCGCTATCGCGCCCGCGAAAGCGGCTGGCGCGACACGCTGAACGAAGTGTTCGACCTGTTTCCGCGGCTGCGCGAGCGCCGCGCCCAGCAGGCCGGTACGCTGTCGGGCGGCGAACGCCAGATGCTGGCCGTGGGCCGCGCGCTGATGGCCAAGCCCAACCTGCTGATGCTCGACGAGCCCAGCCTGGGCCTGGCGCCACGCATCGTGCGCGAGATCTTCCACATCATCGCTCGCCTGCGCGAGACCGGCGTGGCGATCCTGCTGGTCGAACAGAACGCGCGCGCGGCGCTGCAAGTGGCCGATTACGGCTACGTGCTGGAAACCGGCGAAGTCATCCTGCACGGCCCGGCGCGCGAGCTGGCCGGCGACCCCAAGGTCATCGAAAGCTATCTGGGCCTGGGCAAGGGCGGCGAGCAAAGCTGACCTACCCCGTGGGCACGAGGGCCGGACGCCGCAAGGCGTCCGGCCTTTTTTATCGCTCGAAGACTGCGACTACCCTGAAGCGTTCGCACGCCAGCATCATGTCCGGCGCATACCCGCCGTTGCGGTCGAAATAGGCGATGTGCGCATCGCGCCATGCTTCGTACGGGCCTTCGCCTTCGGCCAGCGCGAACGCTTCATCCACCTGGTCAAAGCGCTGAATCAGCACGCTGAGCGTCTCGATGACGCAGGCCGGGCGGCCCTGTCCGTCCAACACCACGTCGCGCCGGCCGGCCGCGGGCACGGGTTCCCGCGCATTGAAATCACGCAGCGCGCCGCAGGTGGCGGTTTTCGTGCCGGCCAGCACCAGCGCCAACAACTCATCGGCCAGTTCGGGCGAGTCGCCGAACTGGAAGGTCACGGCGTTTTGATAGGGGGCGGGCGGCTTCATGCCAGGGGTGTCCATTGCAGTATCAGCTCCTGTCCCATCGCGGGATCGGAAGTGGAGGAGGCGCCGGCTTCGATGCGTCCGGCCAGGCGGCGAGTGTAGGCTGGATCGCTGCTGTCGAGCACGGTCAGGTCATACCAGCCGGCGTTGCGGGCCATGTCCCAGGACAGGCTGACCGTCTCGCCGGGAGCGAGCGTGATGTCGG
Source organism: Achromobacter pestifer (assembly GCF_013267355.1). Taxonomy (NCBI): domain Bacteria; kingdom Pseudomonadati; phylum Pseudomonadota; class Betaproteobacteria; order Burkholderiales; family Alcaligenaceae; genus Achromobacter; species Achromobacter pestifer. The sequence continues at coordinate 1,028,284 of NZ_CP053985.1, read as the reverse complement.
GCTCATGGGGATAGCCGTAGGCGTTGGCCTCGACCCGGAACGAGCGGGCCTGCGGGCCAGGGTTGTGTAACGTCAGTTGCAGCGAGGCGCCAGGCCCTTGATAGGCGGCCGTGACTTTCAGCGGCGTCAGGCCGGCGCGGCCCGTGCAATGGCGGTGGAAGCCGTTGGGGCCCAGCACCCACAGATCGTAGCGGCCATCGTCGGCGGGGGTCTGCCACGCGCCTTCCAGCTGCTTGCCGGCTTCCACGGTGTAGCGGCGCGGGCCGCGTTCCAGGTGCAGCCGGTCATAGACGTGCAGCACCGCGCCCGCCGCTCCGCTGTTCTCGAAACGCAGCGTGACGCTTTCAGCATCCGCGTGCGCGTGGACCTGCAGCGCATAGGGCAGGGGGCGCGATGGGCGCGTGCCGGCCTGCTGCCGCGCCAGTCCGGGCTGCAGCGGCGCGGACGGCGTGACCGTGCCCGGCAGCGCCGATGCCAGTCCGGCGCGCTCGGCCGTCGCCGGAAAGCCGCTGGGCAGGCCCGTGCCGTCCGGCGCGGCGAAATCGAAGATCGAGGTCAGGTCGCCACAGACGGCGCGGCGCCAGGGCGAGATATTGGGCTCGGCCACGCCGAAGCGCTGCTCGACGAAGCGCAGCACGGACGTGTGGTCGAACACTTGCGAGTTGACCCAGCCGCCCTTGGTCCAGGGCGACAGCACATACATGGGCACGCGCGGGCCCAGGCCGTAGATGCCGTGCAGGTGGGCCGCAGTGTCGTCTTTCTCCGCGCCGGCGACGATCTCGTGATACTCGCCGCGCGTATCCACGGTGGACGCCCCGGCCAGCGCACCCGAGGCATCGCGCGAGGGCGGCGCGGGCGGCGGCATGTGATCGAAGAAACCGTCGTTCTCGTCGAACATCAGCAGCAGGACGGTCTTGCTCCAGACCTCGGGGTTGGCCGTCAGCGCATCCAGCACCCGCGCGGTGTAGTCGGCGCCCTGGGCCGGGCTGGACGGGCTGGGATGCTCGGAGCCAGCCTTGGTGGCGCAGATCCACGAGACCTGCGGCAGCGTGCCGTCCAGCACGTCCTGGCGCAGCAGATCCAGGTCGCGGGTAGTCAGCGCCTTGTCCTTCAGCGCGGCTGCCGATCCTGGCACCCCAAGATAGGCGTCGCGATAGGCCTTGAACCCGGCGGTGGGATTCAGCGAATAGTTGTCCGCCATGTTCTGGTAGATGCGCCAGCTGACGCCGGCCGCTTCCAGGCGTTCCGGATAAGTCGTCCAGGTATACGCGCGAGCCGGATCGCCGCCCTTGAGCTTGTTGTAGGTATTGCCCAAGGCCGGGCCGTTGCCGCGGCCCAGGCCGTCGTTGGTGCCCGTCCACACGAACAGCCGGTTGGTGTTGGTGCCGCCGGTGAACGAGCAGTGATAGGCGTCGCAGACCGTGAAGGCGCGCGCCATGGCGTACTGGAAGGGCATGTCCTCGTCCGTGAAGTACGCCATCGAATGGTTCTTCTTGGCGGCCGGCCAGTTGCCCATGCGGCCGGCGTCCCAGGCGTCCTGAGCATTGGACCAGGTGTGCGGCGTGCTGGCCACGCGCATGGTCTCGAAGGCTTCGCGCGTATTCAGATGGAAGGGCAGCACCGTGCGGGGCGCGCCTTCATCGGGCTTGTCGTTGTATTGCGCCCAGACGCTGCGATGGCGCGCATCCGGGCTGTCCGGCACGGGTATCGGGAAGCGGTCGCCAAACCCGCGCACGCCGGCCAACGCGCCGAAGTAGTGGTCGAACGAGCGGTTCTCCTGCATGAAGATCACGATGTGCTCGACGTCACGGATCGTGCCCGTGCGCCGCGCCGCGGGAATCGCGAGCGCGCGGCGGATGGAGGCGGGCAACAAGGCCAGGGCGCTGGTGGCGCCGGCGAGTGTCGCGCCTGCGCGCAGAAAATCGCGTCTGTTGCGCATCGCTATTCCTTTTGTCCCGGAAGGCCGGGATGCATGCAGGCGGCTATCTGCCGGCCGGCCAGCGCCCGCCGAGGGATTGCGTGGCGGATGCCGCGGCTTCTTGCGCCAATTTGGACATTTTCTTGATGGTCGTGGGTGAGAAGCGCTCCTTCGGACCGGACAGCGATATGGCTCCGCAGATGTCGCCATCGGGGCCGAACACCGGACTGGCCACGGCCGCGCAATTGGGGTCGCGTTCTCCCATGGACGTCAGCACCAGGCCTGCCTGCGCGGGCGCCTGCTGGTCGACAAGATAGGCCGTGATCAGCCGGCCCGCGGCGCCTTTGCTCAGCGGCAGCAGGTCTCCCACGCGTATGCGGTCCAGCGTGGAGTGGTGCGAATCCACTCGCAACAGGCAGACGCGGGATTGCGCGTCGTGATAGGCGTGGAACGAGGCGCTCTCGGTGCCTTTGTCCACCAGCGCCTGCAGCAGCGGCAGGATGGTCTCGGTCAGGCGGTAGGTGGCCTCATAGGCGCGGCCGAGATGATGCGCGTACGGACCCAGGGCATAGCGGCCATCGGCGCGGCGCACGACCAGGGCCGCTTTTTCAAGCGAGGCAATGAGCCGCAAGAGCGTGCTCTTGTAGAAGCCCGTGGCTCGGGAAAGGTCGGCAAGCGTGATGGGATCGGTGCGTTGCGCGATGGCCCCGACGATGGTCAGGGCGCGTTCGACGGCGGCGACGCCGTCGGTGGAATTGTCCTGAGTAGGGGTACGACTCATTGGATGGCAGGGGAGTGATTAGGAGGTGGTTCCCGACTCCGCATCGATGACCTGGCTGATGATCGGAAAATAGCGGTTGCCGTGTCCCTGGGCGAGCGCGGCGTCGAACCAGAGGTCCACGTTGCGCGCGCCTAGCGCCCGTATGCCGGTTTGATCCGCCAGCGCCAGCGCATAGCGCAAGTCCTTGCGGGCATAGTCCACGGGAAAGGCTTTTTCGGGAAAGTCTGCGGGCAGAATAGCCTTTAAGCCGTGGTTGCGCAACGCGAAGCTATCGGCCGATCCACGCGTGAAAGTCTCCAGCAGGACCTGCGGATCGACGCCCGAACGGCGCGCGATGGCGCGGGCTTCGGACAGGGCCACCACGGTCTCGAACAGCACCATGTTGTTCAGGATCTTCACGACCTGGCCGCTGCCGACCGGGCCGCAGTGCGTGATTTCGTTGGCGAAGGTCGAGACCAGCGGCTTGATGCGGGCGAAGGCGGCGGCGTCGCCGCCGATCATGACCGAGAGCGTGCCGGCTTCCGCCGCCGCGCGCGTGCGGGCGACGGGGGCGTCGATGAAGGTCGCGCCCTTGGCCGCGAACTCCCGCGCCAGTTCGCGCGTCACGTCCACCGGCGAGGTGCTCAGATCGACGATGAACTGGCCGGCGCGCGCGCCGGCCAGCAGCCCACCTGCGGCACGTGCCAACTGCGCCACGACTTCGCCGGACGGTAGCGACAGAAACACCACGTCGCAATCCTGCATGATCTGCGCGGCGGTCGCCTCGGTCACGCCGTGGGAGGCCAGACGGCGCAGAGGGGCTGGATCGTTGTCGCAGCCCAGCACCGGCAGTCCGCCTTTGACGGCCAGGTTGCGGCAGATGGGTTCGCCCATGACGCCCAGGCCAATGAAGCCGGCGCGTTGAAATTCAGCCATTTGGAAAGTCTCCGATAGAAGAAGCAGGGGAGGCCGCTGGCGCGGCCGGGTTCGATGAGGAAAAGGGCGGCTGTGGCTACATGCCGAAGTAGATGCCTTTGGATTGCTGGTACAGCCGCAGGCCGCTCACGCCTTTTTCGCGGCCGATGCCGCTTTGCTTAAAGCCGCCGAAAGGCGTCGAGATCGAAAGCTGCTTGTAGGTGTTGATCCACACGCTGCCTGCTTCCAGGCGCTTGGCGATGCGCCAGGCGCGGCGGTAGTCCGCTGTCCAGATGCCGGAAGCCAGGCCGTAGGCGCTGTCGTTGGCTTGATCGACCAGATCGTCTTCGTCCTCGAATGTCAGCGCGCATAGCACCGGCCCGAAGATCTCCTCGCGCACCACATGCGCATCGCGCGCCAATCCCGCCAGCACGGTAGGCAGATAGAACGCGCCCGTCTGCAGCCCGGCGTCGTCGGGGCGTTGTCCGCCCAGCAGCACCTGGGCGCCTGCGCGGCGGGCTGTGTCCACCATGCTCTCGATCCTGCCGCGATGGCCGAACGATGCGATCGGTCCCATCTGCGCGCCTGCCGCGTCGGGCAGGTCAAGCTTCAGCGCGCTGGCGCGGGCCACCAGCTTCGCGATGAAGGACTCCGCGATGCTGCGCTGCACGTAGAGCCGCGAACCCGCCACGCAGGACTGCCCGCTGCCTTCGAAGATGCCGCCGATGACGCCGTCTATCGCCGCGTCCTGATCCGCGTCCGCGAACACGATGTGTGGCGATTTTCCGCCAAGTTCCAACGCCACCGGCATCAGCTTCTCGGCGGCGGCATGCGCGATGGCGCGGCCGCTGGCGGTGCCGCCGGTGAATGACACCATGCGCACGCCGGGGTGTTCGACCAGGCGGCGGCCCACGGTCGAACCCAGGCCCGTCAGTACGTTGAGGATGCCCGGCGGCAGGCCGGCCTCCAGTGCGATGCGGCCCAGTTCCAGGGCCGGCGACGAGGTGAGCTCGGACGGCTTGAGGATGACGGCGTTGCCGGCGGCCAGGGCGGGCGCGACCTTTTGCGCTTCCATCGTGAGCGGTGAATTCCACGGCGTGATCGCCACCACCACGCCATACGGATCGTATTGCGTCATCGACAGATAGTTGCCGCGCGGCGGCGTGACTTCGGCTCCCAGCGTTTCGCAGACGCCCGCGTAGTAGCGGAAGGTGGCCGCGGCGCTGGCGACCTGGGCTTTGCATTCCGCCCAGACCTTGCCGTTCTCGATCATCTGCAGGCGTGCCAGCAAGGGTGCGTTGGCGTCCATGCCGTCGGCGATGCGCCGCAGGATCGCCGCGCGCTGGTGGGGCAGCATGTCGCGCCAGGCCGGGCGCCGCTGGGCTTGCCAGGCCGCGTCCACAGCCTGGTCGACCTGCGCGTCGGATGCCGCGCTGATGAGGTAATTGCGTGTGCCGGTGGCAGGGTTGACGGACTCGAAAGCATGGTCGCTTTGCGTAGCCCACTCCCCGCCGATCAGCATGGATTTCAGGGTTTCCGGGGTATCGGACATGAAGTTCAGTTCCTCTCTTGATGGCGCGCCGCGAATGGGGTCGTGGCGTCGGACGAGCATTTATTCGTTGACATGCTCCGGCCGAAAAAATATAAAATAGAATAAGCGTTCTGTCTAGAGGAACGATAAAAATATACCCACCGTCAATCGAAAGACAAGAGGAGACATCACAATGCAATGCAATTGGCTGCGCGCCCTGGCTTGTGCCGCGGCGCTTTTTGCGGGCACGGCACAGGCCGCGTCCTATCCGACAAAACCCGTGACCATGGTCGTGCCGTATCCGGCAGGCGGCGCCACCGACGTGGTGGCGCGCGCGGTGGCGGAAAAGCTCACGCAGTCCTGGGGGCAGACCGTCATCGTCGAGAACCGTGCAGGCGCGGGCACGACGATCGGCGCCAGCGCGGTGGCACGCGCGCAGGGTGACGGCTACACACTGTTCATGACCACATCGGCGCACACGATCAGCGGCCATCTCTACACCAAGCTCAACTACGACCCGGTCAAGGACTTTGCGCCGATCACGCTGGTGACCAAGGTGCCGCTGGTGCTGGTGGTCAACCCGTCCATCCCCGCCAAGAATCTGCAGGAGTTTCTGGCCTATCTCAAGCAGGACGGCGCTTCGGTCAACTTCGCCTCGCCCGGCAACGGCACGGCCCAGCATCTGAGCGGCGAGCTGTTCAAGATCGCCACGCATTCCTCCATCACGCATGTGCCGTACCGGGGCGACGCGCCGGCCTTCACCGACCTGGCTGGCGGCCAGGTCCAGATGATGCTGGCCACCATCACCTCGGCCCTGCCGCTGATCCAATCCGGCAAGTTGCGCGCGCTGGCGGTGGCCAACGGCAAGCGGGTGCAGGCGCTGCGGGATGTGCCGACCTTCGCAGAGGCGGGCATGCCGGGCTTCGAGGCCGCCACCTGGTTCGGCCTGCTTGCGCCAGCGTCGCTGCCTGCCCCGCAAGCGCAGCGCATCTATCAGGACGTATCGAAGATCGTGGCGACGCCCGAGATGCAGGCGCGCATCGAAGGCCTGGGCGGAGAGGTGGTCAACAGCACGCCGCAGGCCTTCGCGGCCTTCATGGCGCAAGAGCAGGAGAAGTGGGGCCAGGCCGTCAAGGCTTCCGGCGCCGTCGCCGCGCAGTAATGGCGAGCAGGTCCGCAGCCGCACGTCCATGTAGCGCGCGGCGCGGAATCCGACAACAAAGGAGGAGACACATCATGCAGGTTTCGAAATGGCTCTCGGCAAGTTCGTTCGCCTTGCTGGCGCTTGCCCCCTTGACGGCAAGCGCCGCCGACTATCCCAATGCGCCGGTGAAATTCGTGGTGGGCTTTAGCCCCGGCAGCACCATCGACACCGTGGCGCGCATCATGGGCGAGGCACTTTCCGCCCGCATGGGGCAAACGTTCGTGGTGGAGAACAAGACCGGGGCCAATGGCATGATCGCCGCCCGCGCCGTGGCGCAGGCCAAGCCTGACGGCTACACCATCCTGGTCAGCAACTCCAGTTCCATTACGGTCAATCCCTTGCTCTACAAGGATATGCAGTACGACCCGTTGAAGGACTTCGCGCCGGTGACCACCGTGGTTTCGGTGCCCTTCATCCTGACGATCAATGTGGAAAATCCGCGCCTGGCCGGCGTGGTCGACGTCAAATCGCTGGTGGACCTGGCGCGCCGCAATCCCAACACCGTCAGCTACGGTTCGGCTGGCAACGGCAACCTGATGCACCTGGCTGGCGCGCAGCTGGCGACCATGTCAGACACGCAGATGCTGCATGTGCCGTACCGGGGCGCGGCGCCGATGGAGGCGGGGTTGATGTCCAAGGAGGTGGATTTCGGCTTCGACACCTTGTCCGGCGTGCCGCTGATCAAGGCGGGCAAGCTGAAGGCGCTTGCTGTGTCCACGGCGCAGCGCTGGCATGACCTGCCCGAGGTTCCCGCAGTGGCGGAACTGGGCTATCCGGGCTTCGACATTTCCTTCTGGGTTGGCATTTTTTCCCCGGCCGGCACCCCGCCCGAGGTGGTCGAACGGCTGAACAAGGAAATTGCCCTGGCAGTCCAGGACCCCGCCGTGCGTGCGCGCCTGGCGCCTCAGGGCAATCCCTTGACGCAATCGCCGCAAGCCTTCCGGCAGAAGATCGCCGATGAACTCAAGCAGAACGAAGCGCTCATCAAGCGCGCCAATATCAAGATCGATTGAGCCGGCGGCAATGGGCCGGTTCGGCAACAGGCAGGAGGGAGCATACGGTGTCCTGGGAAAAAGAACTGCGGGAATTGGCGCTGCGCAAGGAGTTGGCGGCGCGCATGGGCGGCGAGGCGAAAGTGCGCCGGCATCGGGAGGGCGGCAAGCTGCCGGTGCGTGAGCGTATCCAGAAGATGGTCGATGCCGAATCGTTTCGCGAGGTCGGCGCGCTGGCCGGCAGCGGGGAATATGACGATCAGGGTCAGTTGACGGACCTGACGCCGTCGAATCTTCTGATCGGCCGCGCCAAGGTGCAAGGACGGCCGGTCGTGGTGTGCGCCGATGATTTCACCGTGCGCGGTGGCGCCAATGACGGCGCGGTCGGCGACAAGCTGGTGGAGGCCGAGCGCATGGCGCAGGATCTGCGCCTGCCGTTGCTGCGGCTGGTGGATGGCACCGGCGGCGGCGGATCGGTGCGCAACATCGAGATCAAAGGCCACGCCTTGCTGCCCAAGCTGCGCATGTGGCCTCTGATGACTCAAAACCTGGCCACGGTTCCAGTCGTGTCGCTGGCGCTGGGCTCGGTGGCCGGTCTGGGCGCCGCGCGCGTAGCGGCAAGCCATTATTCCGTCATGGTGCGCGAGACCTCGCAGTTGTTCATCGCGGGGCCTCCCGTGGTGGCACGTATCGGTCAGACGCTGGACAAGAATGAACTGGGCGGCAGCGACATCCACACCCGCAATGGCGTGGTGGATGACGAGGCCGACTCGGAAGAAGCTGCTTTTGCGATGGCGCGGCGCTTCCTGTCCTACTTGCCCCGATCCGTGCATGAACTGCCGCCGCGCGCCGAGGGCGGGGGGCGCCCTCGCGGCGAGCAGGACTGGCTGCGCAGCGCCATTCCCGCCGACGCGCGCGCCGTGTACAAGATGCGGCCCATCGTGGATGCGCTGGTGGACGAAGGCTCATTCATGGAGATCGGCCGCCGCTGGGGGCGCGCGATGATCACGGGCCTGGCGCGCATCGACGGTTGGCCGGTGGCGGTCTTCGCCAGCGATCCCTACCACTATGGCGGGGGCTGGGACGGCCCTTCCGCCGAGAAATTCACCCGGCTGCTGGACCTGGCCGAGACCTTTCATCTGCCGGTCGTCAATCTCGTGGATGTGCCGGGCTTCCAGATCGGCCTGAACGCCGAGAAGGCCGGCGCCATGCGCTATGGCGTGCGCGCGCTGAGCGCGGTGGCGCAGTCCACCGTGCCATGGTGCTCGATCATCGTACGCAAGGCGTTCGGCGTGGCGGCTGGCGGCCACCAGAGCGCGGGACGATTCAATTTCCGCTATGCCTGGCCGTCCGCGCAATGGGGGTCGTTGCCGGTCGAAGGTGGATTGGAGGTCGCCTACAAGGCCGAGATCGAGGCCGCGGCGGACCCTGAGGCCAAGATGCGGGAGATCGAGGCGCGGGTACGCGGCCTGACCTCGCCGTTCCGCAGCGCCGAGGCTTTCGTGGTGGAGGACATCATCGACCCGGCCGCCACGCGCAACGCGCTGGAGGAGTTCGTGGAGTTGGTGGCGCCCTTGCGCGAAGCCGGCCCGCGCGCCTTCGGCTACCGGCCTTGATCCGCCACATGGAGCCTCTCATGAAGCGAGTGCTTGTTGCCAACCGGGGGGCTGTCGCCCGCCGCGTCATCCGGGCGCTGCGCGCGCTCGGCATCGAATCCGTGGCGGTCTATTCCGAGGCGGACCGGGATTTGCCTTACCTGAGCGAGGCCGATGTCGCGCTGCCCATCGGCCCGGCGCCGGCGGCGCAGAGCTACCTGAACCGCGACGCGCTGCTGCGGGTGGCGCGTGAGTCCGGCGCCGACGCCTTGCATCCCGGCTATGGCTTTCTTTCCGAGAACGCGGACTTCGCTGAAGCGGTGGAGCAGGCGGGCATGGTCTTTGTCGGTCCGTCCCCGCGCTGGATCCGCATGCTGGGGCACAAAACCCAGGCGCGCGACGCGATGCGGGCGCTGGGCATGCCCATGGCGCCCAGCAGCGCCGTGCTGGGATGCGATCTGGAGGCCGTGCGGCAGGCTGCCGGAACCCTGGGCTATCCGGTGCTGATCAAACCCGCAACGGGCGGGGGCGGCATCGGCATGATTCCCTTGGCCGGCCCGCAGGATGTGGACACCGAATGGGGCCGGGCGCGGCTGATCGCCGAGCGTAGCTTCGGCGGTTCGGACCTGTACCTGGAAAAGTTGCTGCGCGATCCGCGCCACGTCGAGTTCCAGTTCCTGGCCGACCGCCATGGACAACTGCGCTGCCTGTACGAACGCGATTGCTCGACCCAGCGCCGCCATCAGAAGGTGCTCGAAGAGGCGCCTGCTCCAGGCCTGGAACGCGCCGCGCTGCAAGACATGGCCGCACGGCTGGAGGCCATGTTGTCCGGCATGGGCTACGACGTGATCGGCACGGTCGAAATGCTGTACACGCCCGAAACCGGCTTCTCGTTCCTGGAGATCAATACCCGCCTGCAGGTGGAGCACGCGGTGACCGAGTCGGTGACGGGCGTGGATATCGTCGCGGCGCAGCTGCGTCTGGCCGCAGGCGAGCGCATGGCCGATGTGTTGCCGCTGGTGCCGCCCTTGAGCGGCCACGCCATCGAGGCGCGGGTCTATGCGGAGGATCCGGTGCGCTTCCTGCCGTCGCCGGGCGTGCTGCAGGAGTTTGCTCCGCCTGCCATGGCGGGGGTGCGCATCGAAACGGGCTACGCGGCCGGATGCCGCGTTTCCAGTCACTACGACCCCATGCTGGCCAAGGTCATCGCCAGCGCGCGGACCCGCGGGCAGGCGCTGGACCTGTTGAAGGCCGCCTTGGCTCAGTTCCGCGTGGCGGGCGTCAAGACCAACATTCCCTTCGTCCTGCGTCTGCTGGACGACCCTGAGTTCCGTGCGGGCCGCGTCTCCACCGGGATGGTGGCACGCATGCTCGAAGAAGCGCGCGCGACCGCGAACGCCGCATAAATCAAGGAGATGACGATGTTCAAAGTGGAAACCCCCGTAGTCGGCCGTGTGGTCGCCGTAACCGTTCGGCCGGGCCAGCGCGTCGAGGCCGGCGACAGCGTCGCCAAGGTGGAATCGATGAAGATGGAGATCCCCGTCGAGGCCGAGCGCGCGGGTACGGTTGCGCGGGTGCTGGTGGCGGAAGGCGACGAAGTGGAAGAAGGCCAGATCGTCGTGGAACTGGAATGAGATGGCCATGCTGATCCATACCGAACGGATGGAATCGGGGCGCGTGGCGGTGTTGCTGCTGCGCAATCCACCGGTCAACAGCCTGGGTGCGGAGCTGCGGACGCAATTGCATGCGGCGATCGAAGCCGCGCTGGCGGATGCCAGCGTGCGCGCGCTGGTGCTGGCGGGAGACGGTGGATTCTTCTGCTGCGGCGCCGAGATCCGCGAGTTCAATACGCCCATGTCCACGCGCGAACCGACGCTGCGCTCAGTCATCGCATTGCTGGAGGGCGCAACCAAGCCGGTCGTGGCGGCAATGCACGGCGCCGCCCTGGGAGGAGGGTTGGAACTGGCGCTGGGCTGCCACTATCGCGTGGCCCTGGAAGGGGCGTCGCTGGGTCTGCCTGAAGTGAAGCTGGGCGTGCTGCCCGGGGCGGGGGGCACGCAAAGGCTTCCGAGAATCGTTGGCGTCGAGCGGGCGTTGACCATGATCGCGCAGGGCGACCCGGTCGATGCGGCCACGGCAAGGGAATGGGGACTGGTCGACGAGATCTACGGAGACGCGCTGTTGCCACGCGCTGCCGCCTATGCGCTGGCGGTCGCCGACGCGCCGCTGGCTGATCGCAACGTTGGCGCACGCAGGGTGCAGGCGCCGTTGGACTCAGGGGTCTACGACCGCGCGCGCGCGCAGGCTGCCCGCCGTTACCGCGGCTGCGTGGCGCCGCTTGCTTGCGTGGCCTGCGTGGAATACGCGGAAGGCTCGCTGCTGTCAGACGGGCTGGCCTTCGAGCGCGATCGCTTCCTGGAACTGGTCAACGGCAGCCAGTCCAAGGCGCAGCGCCACCTGTTCTTCGCGGAAAGGGCCGCCCTCAGGCTGCCTGCGGACTGGCAGGCCGGCGGCGGCATCGCCACGGTGGGCGTGGTGGGTGCCGGCACGATGGGCGGCGGCATCGCGATGAGCCTGGCCAATGCCGCTGTGGACGTAGTGCTGGTCGAACGCGATGCGCAGGCGTTGGAGCGGGGGTGGTCGGCAATCGGGAAGCACTATGCGGCAACCGTGGCCAAGGGGACACTGTCGGGCGTGCAGGCGCAAGAGCGCCTGGCGCGCATACGCCCCAGCCTGGACATGGCGGCGCTGCGCGACGCCGACCTGGTGATCGAAGCCGCGTTCGAGGACATGAACGTCAAGCGCCAGATTTTCACCGTGCTGGATGGCGTCTGCAAGCCAGGCGCCATACTCGCGTCGAACACGTCGCGGCTGGATATCGACGAGATCGCCGGATACACCAGCCGTCCCGCGCAGGTGCTGGGAACCCATTTCTTCAGCCCCGCCCACGTCATGCGGTTGCTGGAGGTGGTGCAGGGGCGCGCGACCGATGGCGCGGTGGTCGCCACGGTGTTTCGCCTGGCGCGCAAGATGGGCAAGCTGCCCGTGCTGGTGGGTGTCTGCGATGGCTTCGTCGGCAACCGGATGGTCAGCCCCTATACGCGGGAGGCGCATTTCCTGTTGGAAGAAGGCGCGTCGCCATCGCAGGTTGACGGCGCCTTGCAGCGCTTCGGCCTGGCGATGGGGCCCTTGCGCATGGCGGACATGGCCGGCCTGGATATCAGTTGGGCGTTCCGCAAGCGCATGGCGCCCACGCGGCCCGCGCATCTGCGCTACTCGCGCGTGGCCGACCGCCTGTGCGAACAAGGGCGTTTTGGCCAGAAGACGGGTAGCGGGTTTTACCGCTATGAACCTGGCAGCCGGGAGCCGCTGGAGGATCCCGCCGTGCAGGCGCTCATCGAGGCTTGCGCGCGGCAGGACGGCATCAGCCGGCGGGAGGTCTCGGATGATGAGATCGTGCAGCGCACGGTGTACGCGCTCGTCAACGAGGCGGCGCGCATCCTGGACGAAGGCATCGCCGCAAGAGCGTCGGACATCGATGTGATTTACGTCCATGGCTATGGCTTCCCGGCGCACCGGGGCGGTCCCTTGTTCTATGCGGATCAGCAGGGTCTGCCCGCCGTGCTGGCCGCGATCCGACGCTTCCACGAGCAGCACGGCGAACTGTGGCGGCCGGCTCCGTTATTGGAGCGGTTGGCGGCCGAGGGGCGATCCTTCGCGGATTTGTGATGAAAGCGGCGCAGCGCCGCTAACAAAGAAGAATGGAGACACGCATGGTTAACGAACAGAACGACGGCGTCGCGGCTCGCGGCCCGCAAGAACAGTATCTTTCCAGCCTGGCGCAAGGCCGGTTCCAGATCCAGCACTGCGCTTCCTGCGGCGCGCACCAGTTTTTTCCCCGCGTCCTGTGCGTGCACTGCGGCGCGACCGAACTGGAGTGGACCTCGCCGGCCGGCACGGGCACGGTCTATTCCTACAGCGTCGTGCGCCGCAAGCCGGAGGCCGGCGGCGACTACAACGTGGCGCTGATCGATCTGGAGGAAGGCGTGCGCTTGATGAGCCGGGTCGACGATATCGCGCTGGACCGTCTGCGCATCGGCTTGCCGGTGCGTGCGCGGGTACGGCGCGACGACGGCCAGGCGGCGGTGCTGGTGTTCACGCCCGCGGAGGACGCATGATGACGCTGGAGTCGTTGCGCGGCCAGATCGCGATCGCCGGGGTGGGGCATGCTGGCCTGGGCGAAGCCCATGGCTACACCGAGATGGAGGTGCTGGCGCAGGCGGCGGCCCGGGCGGTGGCCGATGCGGGCCTGTCGATGCGGGATATCGACGGCCTGGCGACATGCAGTTCGTCGGCCACCATGTGGAGCATGCCCGTGGCGGAGTACCTGGGGCTGCGGCCGCGCTATATCGAAGCCACGATGCTGGGCGGTTCCAGTTTTGTGTCGCACTTGCTGCCGTCCGTGATGGCGCTGGCCTCGGGGCAGTGCGACGCGGTGCTGGTGTGCTATGGCAGTACCCAGAAGACGGCCGTTTTCGGCCGCAAGGAAGGCGTCAAGGCTCGGACCTTGCTGGATCCGCAGCCTTTCGAGTATCCGTATTCGCCGATGCAGCCGGTCACGTCCTACGCCTTGGCCGCCGCCCGCCATATGCATCAGTACGGCACCACGCGGGAACAACTGGCCGAGGTGGCCGTGGCCGCCAGGGCCTGGGCCAGGCTGAACCCCGAGGCCGCGATGCGTGAACCGCTGTCGATCGAGGACGTGCTGCGGTCGCGCCCGGTCTCGGACCCCTTGACGGTGCGCGACTGCTGCCTGGTAAGCGACGGGGGCGGCGCGTATGTGATGGTGCGCGCCGATCGCGCCCGTCATCTGAAGCAGGCGCCCGTCTACGTGCTGGGCAGCGCCACGGCTGTCTGGAACCGGCAGATCTCGTCCATGGAGGACCTGACCGTCACCGCCGCGGCGGAATCGGGCAAGCGGGCATTGGCCATGGCAGGCCTGGGCATCGCCGACGTGGACGTGGCCGAACTCTATGACGCCTTCACCATCAATACGCTGCTGTTCCTGGAAGACCTGGGCTTTTGCAAGAAAGGCGAGGCTGGCGCCTTCGTGCAGGGAGGCGGCATTGCCCCTGGCGGGCGGTTCCCCGTCAATACCAATGGCGGCGGGCTGTCCTGCGTGCATCCTGGCATGTACGGCATCTTCCTGGTGATCGAAGCCGTGCGCCAGCTGCGCGCCCAGGCGGGAGCGCGCCAGGTTCCCGGGGCCGATATTGCGCTGGTGCATGGCAACGGCGGCACGTTGTCCAGCCAATCGACCGCCATCCTGGGCGGCTCGGCCACGCGTTGAGCGGGCCGCCTTCATCATAGCCAGGGAGAAAGAGCCCATGCTGGACAAGACAGTCGATACGCTGGAGGCCGCGGTGGCGGGCGTGCCGGATGGCGCGGTGATCCTGATCGGCGGCTTCGGCGCCTCGGGCGTGCCGACGGAGCTGGTGTGCGCGCTGCTGGATCAGGGCGCGCGTGACCTCACCATCGTCAACAACAATGCCGGCAATGGCCCGCGGGGCCTGAGCCAGCTGGTGGAAGCGGGACGCGTGCGCAAGATGATCTGTTCCTTCGCGCGTTCGTCCGACCGCAAGAATCCGAATGCGGCGGCCTTCGCGGACGCCTACCGCGCCGGCAGGATCGAGCTGGAGTGCGTACCCCAGGGCACCATGGCCGAGCGCATGCGCGCCGCAGGCGCCGGGCTGGGACCGTTCTTCACGCCCACCGCCTACGGCACGCCACTGGCGGCCGGCAAGGAGACGCGCGTCATAGATGGCGTGGGCTATGTGCTGGAAGCGCCTTTGAAAGGGGACTACGCCTTCGTCAAGGCCCGCGTCGGGGACCGTTGGGGCAACCTGACGTACCGCTACGCGGGCCGCAATTTTTCCCCGGTCATGTGCATGGCCGCCACCACCACGGTGGCGCAGGTCGACGACATCGTGGACCTGGGCGGCATCGCGCCCGAGCACGTCATGACGCCGGGCATCTTCGTCAAGCGGGTGGTGCGGACAGGAGCAGGCCATGGCATTTGAAAAACTCACGCGGCAGCAGATCGCGGGGCTGGTCGCGGCCGATATCGAGGATGGCGCCTACGTCAATCTGGGCATCGGCATTCCCACGCTGGTGTCCGCGTTTCTGCCGCCCGGCCGCGACGTGATCCTGCATACCGAGAACGGCATCGTGGGCATGGGCCCGGGCGACGCGGAGGCGCCGCTGGACCTGGATCTGATCAACGCCAGCAAGGAGCCTGTCACCCTGCTGCCGGGAGCGTCCATCACCGATCACGTGGTGTCGTTCGCCATGATGCGTGGCGGCCATCTGGATTTGACGGTGCTGGGCGCATTCCAGGTGTCGGAACGGGGCGATCTGGCCAACTGGGACACCGGCGCGCCGGGCACGATACCCGCCGTGGGCGGCGCGATGGACCTGGTGGCAGGCGCCCGGCAGGTCTACATCACCATGGAGCACGTGACTAAGGAGGGCCATCCCAAGATAGTGCGCGAATGCTCCTATCCGTTGACGGGCGCGGGCGTCGTGGATCGCATCTATTCCGATCTGGCGATCATCGACGTTTCGCCTGCCGGGCTGTGGGTGAGGGCGATGGTGGCGGGCCTGGATTTCGAGATCTTGCAGGGGCTGACCGGATGCCCGCTGAGGCTGGCCGCCGATTGCCGGGCGCTGACGGTCAGATAGGCATTTCTTCGGATTCTCCCCGTGTTGACACGGGGACTTTTCAATATATAGAATGTTCTTTCAGAAAGAATAAATGTTCTGTCTGTAAGAACAAAAAGAAAGCGGAGAGACAATGGAACCCCTTGCCCAACCTGCCGATGGCGCGCAACTGGCGCAGTGCTTCAGTGCTCGCGCGCTGTCGTTTTCGCGCCAGCGCGAGGTCGATATGGATCTGCTGTTGCGTTTCGGGGCCAGCCCCGTGCTGGTGGGCGTGCGCGGCGGGCGGGTGGTGGCGGCCGCTGCGCCCGTCACAGCCATGCCGTCCTGCGATTTTTCCTTGAGCGCGTCCGCGGATGCCTGGTCGCGCTTCTGGCAGCCGGTGCCGCAGGCAGGCTGGCATGACATCTTCGCACTCAGCAAGCGGCGCGAGCTGGCCATCGAAGGCAATCTCCAGCCGCTGATGGCGCATCTGCAATTCATCAAGGACCTGCTGGCCACGGGCCGGGAGGCGCAAGCATGAGCGCCGCTCTGGAACCCATCGTCGGCCGCTATGTGTCGTTCAACATCGCCGGCAGGAGCAACCGTGTCTACTTCGAAGAGGCGGGCGACGGCATACCGCTGGTCTGTTTGCATACGGCGGGCGCGGACAGCCGGCAATACCGCCACATGATGTGCGATCCCGACATTACCTCGCGTTACCGGGTCATCGCGTTCGACCTGCCATGGCATGGCAAGTCTTATCCCCCCGAAGGTTGGCAGGACGAGGAATACCGGCTTTCCACTGAACTCTACGTGGCAACCATACTCGCCTTTTGCAACGCACTGGCGCTGGATCGGCCCGCCCTGATCGGCTGCTCGATAGGCGGGCGCATTGTGCTGCAGCTTGCCCACCAACATGCCGAGCGCTTTCGCGCGCTGATCGGCGTTGAAGCCGCGGACTTTCAGGAACCCTGGTACGACACCGCCTGGCTGCACCGTGGCGACGTGCATGGCGGCGAGGTTTGCGCCGCCCTGGCGTCCGGCCTGGTTGCACCGCAATCGCCGGCCGCGCATCGGCACGAAACGCTCTGGCAATACATGCAAGGCGGGCCGGGCGTATTCCGTGGGGACCTGTACTTCTATCGCGTCGACGCGGACCTGCGGGGAAAGCTCGAAGGCATCCGCACCGATCTGTGTCCGCTCTATCTGCTGACGGGGGAATACGACTTCTCCTGCACGCCCGAAGACACCTTGCGCACGGCCGCTGGCATCCCCGGCGCGCAGGTCACCGTGATGCGCGAATTGGGACATTTCCCGATGAGCGAAAACCCGCGGCAGTTCCGTCGCTACGTGCTGCCAGTGCTTGACGCCATCGCCCGCCTGTAGAGCGGGCGCAACAGACGGGCAGGCACTGCCCGCGTACTCACAGGAGACATCATGCGTTATCCGATCATTCTGGCTGGCCTCGTTGCTTTGGCATCCGCGTCCACGGCCCAGGCTCAGGAGACCCTGAAACTGGGCGCGCTGGTTACGCTGTCCGGCGCTGGGGCCGCTTGGGGGCAAGGCATGAAGAACGCCGCCGAGGTGGCGGCGGATCAAGTCAATGAAGCTGGCGGCCTGGACGTCGGCGGCAAGAAGTACCGGGTGCAGGTCGTGGCCTACGATGACAAGTATCAGGCCAACGAGGCCTTGACCGTCGCCAATCGCTTGGTGTTCGAGGACAAGGTCCGCTACATCGTCGGGCCGGTCGGATCCGCGCCCGTGCTTGCCATCCAGCCGATTACGGAGAAGAACAAGGTCATTCTGCTGACGCTGGGCTTCACCGCCAAGGCGCTGGCCGCGGACAAGCCCTACACCTTCCGTCCCAACGTGACCACCGCCGAGGTTTCGCAGCCGCAGATAGACTGGCTGGTCAAATCACAGGGGCTGAGCAAGGTAGGCGCTTTGTTCCCCAATGATGAAACCGGACAGCAGATTGCCCTCGATCTGGAGGCGGCATACAAGAAGGCCGGCGCGGCGCTGTCCGCCAAGGAATTCTTCGAGCGCGACCGCGTCGATTTCGTGCCGCTGCTGACCCGCATGATGGCGCGCGGCATCGACGCCATCGAGCTTGACGGCAATTCTCCCGCCACCGCAGGCCTTATCGTCAAGCAGGCGCGCGAACTAGGCTTCGAGGGGCGCATCGTCCGCACGGGCGGACCGGCTACGCAGGAAATCGTGAACGTGGCGGGCAAACAGGCGACCGAAGGCATGCTGGTGCATACGCCGATCGACCCGCAATTGCCCGCCACCAAGGCCTATGCGGACCGCTATGCGGCCAAGTACAAGCACCCGATGAACGGGTTCAGCCCGGCTTTCTACGATGGCACGCAGATGCTGTTCGAGGCCATGCGCCGGGCCGGCAGCGTGGAAGACACCGAGCGCGTCCGTGTCGAAATGGAAAAGCTCGATGGCTTCGAGGGTGCGCTGGGCAAGCTGAGCTGGACCGGGCGGGCCATGTATGGGATCGATCATCAACTTAACGCGCCGTTCTACGTTGCCGAGGTCAAGGACGGCCTCGAGGTGATCCGCGCGCGCTGCACCGTGGCGGAGTGCCGCTAGCGCGGCCCGGGGGAGCGCAACGTGGATTGGAGCATTTTGTTGGCGCAGGCCACGGTCAACGGCTTGATCGTGGGGCTGCTGTACCTGCTGATGGCCGTGGGTTTCACGCTGGTGTTCGGCGTGATGCGGATGGTGAACTTCGCCCATGGCGAGTTCTACATGCTGGGAGCCTTCGGCGCGTACTACCTGACGACCCAGGCGGGCTTCCCGTTCCTGCCGGCCGTGGCCCTGACGTTCGCGCTTGCGGTGGCCGGCGGCGCGGTACTGGAATGGGGCGTGCTGAAGCCATTTCGCCGCGATGAACTCAACGGCATGATCGCGACCATCGGGCTGGCAATGATCCTGCAGAACCTGGCGCTGATGTTCTTCGGTCCGGACCCGCTTTCGATGCCGGCCGTGGCCAGGGGCACCGTGCGCTTGGAAAAACTGGTCGTGCCGCTGTCCCGCGTCTACGTCGTCGTTTTCGCCTTGTTGGCGCTGGCGCTGCTGTATGGGTTCCTGCGCTATTCCCGGCCGGGACGGGCGCTGCGCGCGGTGGTGGAGGATTTCGAGATCGCGGCGATCCAGGGCATCCGCTCGCGCATCTATTACCCGCTGGGTTTCGGCCTGGGCGTGGGGCTGGCGGCGGTCGCGGGCGCGCTGATGGCACCCTTGTTTTCGGTCTCGCCGTTCGTGGGGGCGACGCCGCTGCTCAAGGCTTTCATCGTGGTGATCCTGGGCGGGCTGGGCAGTATTCCGGGCGCGGCGGTGGCGGGTCTGGCCCTGGGGTTGGCGGAAAGCTATGGCAGCCTGCTGTTTGAAAGCAGCACGGCGGACATGCTGATCTTCGCCGTGGTGATCGTGATGCTGGTCGTGCGGCCCAAGGGGCTGCTGGGCCGCGGGGAGGCATAGGCCATGACCGAACTATCGCTTGAATCCGGCTTGCCGCGGCCAGCGCCCCTGCGTTGGCTGTTGTGGGCCATGCTGGCCGCGGCGGCGGCAGCGCCCTGGTTCGCCGGGCCCTTCGTTCAGCATCTGGCGGTGCTGACCTGCCTGAACGTGCTCATCGTCAACGGTCTGGCGTTGATCGCGCGTTGCGGCCAACTGTCGCTGGGGCACGCCGCCTTTGTCGCCATCGGCGCCTATGGCTCGGTGCTGGCGGGACGCTACCTGGGCTGGAGCTTCCTGCCCGCCGCGCTCGCCGGAGTCGCCTTGACGGCGCTGGTTGCGCTGGCTCTCGGAGCGGTGATTCTGCGGCTCAAAGGCGTGTACTTCGTGCTGGTCACGTTCGCGTTCGGCGAGCTGCTGCGCCTGATCCTGCTCGACGGTTCATCGTGGTCGGGCGGCGCCAATGGCATCGCGGGGATAGAGCCTGCCGCGTTGGCGGGCCTGGTGTTCGATTCGCGCGGGCGCTTCTACGGATTGGCGCTGTGCGCTGCGCTGGGCTCGGTGGCGCTGCTAAGCGCCTTGGTGCGACGGCCATTCGGCCATGCCATCGACGCCGTGGCCGACAACCCGGCGCTGGCCGAATCCACCGGCCTGAGCGTGCGCCGCATCCAGCTGTGCGCATTCATTGCGGGCTGCGCACTGGCGGCGGCAGGAGGCGCGCTGCTGGCGCGCTATGTCGGCTACGTGTCGCCGGAATCCTTCAACGCCAGTATTTCCATTGGCTTCATCATCATGCTGGTCATCGGCGGGCGACGTTCGGTGTGGGGAGGCCTGATCGGCGCCATGGTGTTGACGCCGCTGCCTGAACTGTTCCGTGGGGCGGTGCAGACGCAGCATATTTTCTATGGCGCGGCGCTGATCCTCATCCTGCGCTTTCTGCCCGCGGGCCTGGCCAGTTTGCCGGGGCCTTGGCAGGCGCGCCGCCGCAAGGAGTCCCAATGAACCAAGCGCTGCTGCAAGTGCAGGGCCTGTCGCGCAGTTTCGGCGGCCTGGCCGCCCTGAGGGGGCTGAGCTTTTCCGTCGCACAGGGCGAGATCGTCGGCTTGATCGGCCCCAACGGGGCCGGAAAAACCACGGCGTTCAACGTCATCAGCGGCACCATGCCGCCGACCTCCGGCAGTGTGCGGTTCGATGGCCGAGACATTGCCGGCGGTCCACCCAGCCGCGTGGTCGTGCTGGGGCTGGCACGCACATTCCAGTCCACCTCGACCTATCCGGATGTCTCGGTGGCCGAGAACATTCGCCGCGGCATGCTGGCGCGCGCCCGCCATTCGTGGCTGCGCCGCCTGGCGGGGCGCAGCCACGACCTGCTTACCGACGCGCAGATCGCACAGGAAGTCAACCGGCTGTTGAGCCTGCTGGACCTGCAGGCCTGGCGCGATGCGCCGGCAGGGGCGCTGGCCTATGGCTTGCAGAAGAAGTTGGGGATCGCCGTGGCGCTGGCTTGCCGTCCGCGCATGCTGCTGCTGGATGAGCCGGCGGCCGGGCTGAATCATGAGGAATGCAACGAGTTGGGACGGCTGTTGCGCCGCCTGCAGTCGGAAGAGGGGCTGACCATGCTGCTGGTGGAACACCACATGGCGCTGGTCATGGAACTCTGCCACCGCATCGTGGTGCTGGTCCAGGGCGAGAAGATCGCCGAAGGCCATCCGAGAAAACCCCGCCGTCATCGAAGCCTATTTGGGAGCGCCCGATTATGCCCATGCTTGAAGTGCAGGATTTGAGCGTGCGCTACGGCCGGCTGGAGGCTGTGCGCGGTGTCAGCTTCTCGGTGGAGACGGGCCAGATCGTGGCGCTGGTCGGCTCCAACGGCGCGGGCAAGAGTTCGACCCTGAAGGCGCTCATCGGGTTGGCGCCGGTTGCTGGCGGCCGCATTCTCCTCGATGGCCAGGACGTGGCCCGGCAAGGCTCTGCCGCCCGTGTCGCCGCCGGCCTGTCGCTATCGCCAGAGGGGCGCCGCCTGTTCGGCCGCATGAGCGTGTTGGACAACCTGATGGCAGGCGCGCATGCGGTGCGTTCGCGCCCGGCAATACGTCGCCGGCTGGACGAAATCTATGCCCTGTTCCCCAGGGTGCGGGAGCGGCGCTCGCAACTGGCGGGATCGCTGTCGGGCGGAGAGCAGCAGATGGTCGCCATCGGGCGGGCGCTGATGGCGCAGCCGCGGCTGCTGATGCTGGATGAACCCTCGTTGGGCATCGCGCCCAAGATTGTGGCCGAGATCGCCGGCGCCATCGAGCGCATCAACCGGGAAAGCGGCATTGCCATCGTTCTGGTGGAGCAGAACGCCCGCCTGGCGCTGCGCCTGGCTCACCAGGCGCACGCGTTCGAACATGGCGTCGTGGTGCGCAGCGGCAAGGGTTCCGAACTGCTGGAGGATCCGTTCGTGCAGAAAGCCTACTTGGGAGTCTGACATGAACGATCCAAGGTCGGACGTGTTGCCGGAGTATGAGATATACGCCATCCGCTACGCGCGCATGCCGCGTCGGCGGCGCGACAATTTCCTGGGCGGCGATCCCCACGACGCCGACATGCCGATGGACTTCTTCGTCTGGCTGGTGCGTGGCGCCGGACAGGTCGTGCTGGTCGACACCGGGTTCAATGCCGAGACGGCGCGCAAGCGCCGCCGCGAGCTGATCCATTGTCCGATAGCGGCCTTGGCGCCGTTGGGCGTGCGGCCCGAGGACGTTCAGCACGTGGTGCTGACCCATCTGCATTACGATCACGCCGGTAATCTCGATCTTTTGCCGCGGGCGCGCTTCCATGTGCAGGATGACGAAATGGACTACGCGACCGGCCGCTGCATGTGCTTCGAGCCGTTGCGGCATGCCTATGCCGTCGAGGACGTGGTCAGCCTGGTCAGGCATGTCTATGAGGACCGGGTCGTGTTCCACGAGGGCGATTCAACGCTGTTGCCGGGTATCGGGCTGCTGAAGATCGGAGGCCATACCAAGGGCTTGCAGGCCGTGCGGGTATATACGGCGAGAGGCTGGGTGGTGCTGGCATCCGATGCCAGCCACTACTACGAGAACATGGACGCGGGCCGCCCCTTTCCCATCGTCTACAACACCGCGGAGATGTTGTCGGGATACGCCAGGCTGGTCGGTGCTGCACAGTCGGAGGAGCACGTCGTGCCCGGCCATGACCCTCAGGTACTGGAACGCTATCCTTCCTGGCAGGGTTCGCCGCATGTGGCGGCGCTACATCTACCGCCACGGGCGGACTGATTCCAGTCCTGATCTCGCCCGTGGCGCGGGCCGCAAGCCTCAATGGCGGCCGGTTTGCTCCGCGTAATCCATGTACAGCTTGTGCGCGCGGCGGGCCATCGGGCCGTATTCCAGCTGGCGGTCTTCCACGCGGTTCACGTGCACCACCTTGCCGTAGTTGCCGGACGAGAATACTTCGTCGGCTTGCTCGATGTCGGCGCGGGTCAGGCTGCGTTCCTGCACGTCGACGCCGTCAGCCTGCAGCAGGGCCAGCACGCGGCGGCGCGTGATGCCGTTCAGGAAGGTGCCGTTGTCGGCCGGCGTGGACACCACGCCGTTCTTGGCGATCCACAGGTTGCTGGTGGCGAATTCGGCGATGTTGCCCGCGCCGTCCAGCATGATGGCATTGTCGAAGCCCTTTTCAGCGGCTTCGCGGATGGCGCGCTGGCCGTTCGGGTACAGGCAGGACGCCTTGGCGTCGGTGGGCGCCATGTTGGGCCAGGAGCGCGCAAAGCTGGAGAAGCAGGCGGAGAAGCCCTGGTCGCCCGGCATCGGCACCTTGAACACGTGCAGCACGAACTGGGTCTTGTCGGCGTCCGGCAGCAGGAAGCCGTCGGCGCAATAGAACATGGGCTTGATGTAGAGCTCGGTGCCTTGCGGAAACTTGGCCACGGCCTGCAGGCAGAGCTTCTGGATTTCTTCCCAGCCGATCTGGGGCTTCATCAGCATTTTTTCGGCCGAGCGCACCACGCGCTGGCAGTGCAGGTCCAGGTCGGGGGTCAGGCCGCGGAAGGCGCGCGCGCCGTCGAACACCATGCTGGCCATCCAGAAGGCGTGGTCGGCCGGGCCGAGCAGTTTGGGGTTTTCAGTGGTCCAGTGACCGTTGTGCCAGAACAAGGCATCCATGGTTGTCTTCCTTCGCTTGAATTGGGTTGGCGCTATGGGCGCGCCGAAACGTCAGGATACATGAGGCGGCGGCCTGGTCCCGGCTGTCATTCGCGCGCCAGCGCCGCCTGCACGCGGTCGGCCGCCTGCGCCGGCATCCATTGCCGCCAGACGGGGCCGTACTGCTTGAGGAAATAGCGCGCGGCGTCCTCGGGTTCCTTGCCTTCGTTTTCCAGCCAGCCCAGAGTGGCGTCGATGGCGTCGCTGGGCACCGTCAGCTTGCCCAGGAACTCGGCGATCTGAGGCGCCTGTTTCGCGAACGCCGCGTTCATGCCCGTGACCACGGGGTTGGGCTTGAACTCGGTGGGCATGGGATCCGTGCATTTGGGATCGGTCATGCAGGTGTAGGCGGCCTGGTCGAAGGCGGGCAGTTCCAGCTTCACCAGGTCCAGCGCGCCGACCAGCGAGGTGGGCGTCCAGTAGTAGAAGACGATGTCGCGCTTGCGCTTGTAGGCGGACACGATGGCGGCCTTCTGCGCGGCGCCGGAGCCCGGGGCGAACACTGCGAAATCCTTATCGAGCTTGAGGGCGCGCAGCAGGTTTTCGTTCAGGGTGCCGCAGGCCCAGCCCGCCGGGCAGCCGTAGATGCGGCCGCGGCCGGGTTCCTCGGGGTCCGCGAACGCGTCCTTGAAGCGCGCCAGGTCGGCGGCGGACTTCAAGCCAGGATGGCGTTCGACGGTGTAGCGCGGTACGTACCAGCCTTCGCCGGCGTCGTACACGTGACCCACGCCCAGCACCTTGCCGCTGGCCAGGGCCTTCTTCCAGGCGCCTTCGATCTGGCCGGGCCACACTTCCGGGGTGACGTCGACGTCGCCGCGTTGCAGTGCCGCCAGCATGGGCAGGGTCTCGCCGATCTCGACGCTGGTCTTGCAGCCATAGCCGTGCTCCAGCACGTAGCGTTCGATGCCGGCCAGCACCAGGTTGGATTCCCAGTTCAGGCCGCTGAAGCGGACCGGCCGGTCGATTTCGCAGACAGGCGGGGCGGGATCGGCGGCTTGCGCAGCCGCGGGGATGAGAGCGGCGGCCAGCGCCAGGGCGCCAAGGACGGGGGCGAGCGGATGCGGGTTGCGCATGGTCAGGCACCTGTTTGGTTGGGTGCCGTTCATTGTACGGGCGGCTGCGGCCTCGCCCAATGAGAACGGGGCCGCATCATGCGGCCCCGTGTCGGCGACTAGCCGTGGACGCTTCAGGCGCGGGCGGCGCGCCGGCGATTGATGAAGGCGCCGACCTCGCCCACGATGCCGCGGCGGAAGGCCAGCACGCAGATCACGAAGATCAGGCCAATCACGATGGTGACCGATTCACCCAGGCGCAGGAACCAGTCCACGCCGGTCAGGTTGGCCATCATCTGGCCGAAGTCGCCCACCTTGTTTTCCAGCAGCACTACGATGAAGGCGCCAAGGATGGGACCGGTCAAGGTGCCCAGCCCGCCGATCAGCGTCATCAGGATAACCAGGCCGGACATCTGCCAGGTGGCATCGGACAAGGTGGCCGACACGAAGACCAGGGTCTTGGTGGCGCCCGCCAGGCCGGCCAGCGCGGCCGACAGCACGAAGGCTAGCAGCTTGAAGCGGTCGACGTCGTAACCCAGCGAAATGGCGCGCGGTTCGTTCTCGCGCAGCGCCTGCAGCACCTGCCCGAAGGGCGAGTTCACCGCGCGCCAGATGATGAAGTAGCCGATGACGAAGATGGCCATCACCACGTAGTACAGGTTCAGGTCCTTGGACAGGTCGATCAGCCCGAACAGCGTGCCGCGCGGCACGCTTTGCAGGCCGTCCTCGCCGCCGGTGAACTTCGCCTGGAGGAAGAAGAAGAACACCATCTGCGACAGCGCCAGGGTGATCATGGCGAAGTAGATGCCGCTGCGGCGGATGGCGATGGCGCCCATCGCCAGGCCCAGCAGCGCCGCCACGGCCACGCCGAACAGCAGGCCGATCTCGGTGGGAAAGCCCCAGACCTTGAGCGCGTGGCCGGTGGCGTAGGCCGCGCTACCCAGGAAGGCGGCGTGCCCGAACGACAGCAGCCCGGTGAAGCCCAGCAGCAGGTTGAATGCGCAGGCGAAGAGCGCGTAGCACATGATCTTCATGGCGAAGATCGGATAGACCCCGACAAAGGGAAGAATGGCCACCACGACGGCCAGTACCGCATAGCCCAGGAATTGACGATTCATTTTTCTTTTCCGAACAGCCCGGCCGGGCGGATCAACAGAACGATGGCCATGATGATGAACACGACCGTGCTGGAGGCCTCGGGCCAGAACACCTTGGTCAGTCCTTCGACCACACCCAGGCCCAGACCGGTCACGATGGCGCCCATGATGGACCCCATGCCACCGATCACGACCACGGCGAACACGACGATGATGAGGTTGGAACCCATCAGAGGGGAAATCTGCAGCACGGGCGCGGCCAGCACGCCGGCAAAGCCCGCCAGCGCCACGCCGAAGCCATAGGTCAGGGTGATCATGCGGGGCACGTTCACGCCGAAGGCTTCGACCAGGCGCGGGTTTTCGGTGCCGGCGCGCAGCAGGGCGCCCAGGCGGGTGCGTTCGATGACGAACCAGGTGGCCAGGCACACCACCAGGGAGGCCGCCACGACCCAGCCGCGGTAGTTCGGCAGGATCATGAAGCCCAGGTTGGTGGCGCCGCGCAGCGCGTCGGGCGTGGGGTAGGGCTGGCCCGATACGCCGTAGAAGCTGCGGAACAGGCCTTCGATGAGCAGCGTCAGGCCGAAGGTCAGCAGCAGCCCGTAGAGGTGGTCGAGCTTGTACAGGTGCCGCAGCAACAGCTTTTCTATGATGATGCCGAACAACCCGACGATCAGCGGCGCCAGGATCAGCATGACCCAGTAGTTCAACCCGAAGTACGACAGGCCCATCCAGGCGACGAACGCGCCCAGCATGTAGAGCGCGCCGTGCGCGAAGTTGATGACGTTCAGCAGCCCGAAGATGACGGCCAGCCCGAGCGACAGCATGGCGTAGAAGGAGCCGTTGACCAGGCCTAGCAATAGCTGGCCGAACAAGGCCTGTATGGGGATGCCGAAAATGTCAGTCATCTTATGAAAATCCTGCGCGTACGGATGGAAGCGAGCTAATCAAAACGCGGCCCGGCGGGTAGATTCGCCGGGTCGCGTCTGGGGCACGTGGGCTGGCTTATTTCTTGACCAGCTTGCAGGTGGACTCGGACAACTTGGTGTAGACCTCGTCGCCGGGCAGCGTCGCCACGACCTTGTAGTAGTCCCACGGAGCCTTGGATTCGGCCGGGGTCTTGACCTGCATCAGGTACATGTCGTGGATCATGCGGCCGTCTTCGCGCACATAACCGCCTTGCGCAAAGAAGTCGTTGACCTTGTTCGACTTCATCCACTTCATCACGGCATCGCCGTCGTCCGAGCCTGTGGCCTTGATGGCGTTCAGGTAGAAGGCCGTGGCGGAGTAGTCGCCCGCCTGCAGCATGGAGGGCTTGCGGCCGACCTTGGCTTCGAACTTCTTGGACCAGGCGCGCGAGGCGTCGGATTGGTCCCAGTACCAGCCGTCGGTCAGGTACATGCCTTGCGTGGCTTGCAGGCCCAGCGCGTGCACGTCGTTGATGAAGACCAGCAGGCCGGCCATCTTCATCGTCTTGGTCACGCCGAATTCATTGGCGGCCTTGATCGAGTTGATGGTGTCGCCGCCGGCGTTGGCCAGGCCCAGGATCTGCGCCTTGGAGGCTTGCGCCTGCAGCAGGAAGGACGAGAAGTCCGACGCGCCCAGCGGCGCCCGCACCTGGCCCTTGACTTCGCCGCCCGCGGCCTTGACCACGGCCACGGTGTCGCGCTCGAGCGCGTGGCCGAAGGCATAGTCGGCAGTCAGGAAGAACCAGCTCTTGCCGCCGTCCTTCACCACGGCCGAGCCGGTGCCGCGCGCCAGGGCCACGGTGTCGTAGGCGTAGTGCACGGTGTAGGGCGAGCATTGGGCGTTGGTCAGGTCCGACGCGCCCGCGCCGATGGCGATGAAGGGCTTCTTCTTCGCGGCGGCCACGCCGGCCATGGCCAGGCTGGTCGACGAGTTGGTGCCGGCGATGATGACGTCCACCTTCTGCTCGTCGAACCATTCGCGCACGCGCGCCGAGGCCACGTCGGCCTTGTTCTGGTGGTCGGCCGACACGACTTCGATCTTCTTGCCGTTGATCGAACCGCCGGCATCCTCGATTGCCATGCGCACGGCTTCCAGACCGGCCTTGCCGTCGATGTCGGAATACACGCCCGACATGTCAGTGATGAAGCCGATGCGGATGACATCGTCGGAGATACCTTGCGCGTGGGCGGTTGCCCCTGCAAATCCCAGGCCCGCCATGGCCAGTGCAGCAGTGATGGTGTGCAGCTTCATGGGATGACTCCTCTCTTCCCTACGGTGTAGTGTTGCCGGATTTCCGGCGGATGACACAGGTTCTAGACGCCCAGCAGTTCGTTGAGCGTGTCCTGTTTCTCTGAAAGTTCTGCGGCTTCGAAGTGCTCGACGATCTGGCCATGCTCCATGACATAGAAGCGGTCGGCCAAGGGCGCTGCGAAGCGGAAGTTCTGCTCCACCATGACGATGGTGTAGCCGCGCTGCTTCAGCGCCGTGATCATGCGCGCCAGCGCCTGCACGATGACAGGGGCGAGGCCTTCGGAGATTTCGTCGAGCAGCAGCAGGTTGGCGCCGGTGCGCAGGATGCGCGCCACGGCCAGCATCTGCTGTTCGCCGCCAGACAGGCGCGTGCCGGGAGAATTCCGGCGCTCCTGCAGATTGGGGAACATGTCGTAGATCTCGGCCAGCGACATGCCGCCGCCCAGCGAGCCCACGACCGGAGGCAGCAGCAGGTTCTCTTCGCAGGACAGGCTGGCGAAGATGCCGCGTTCCTCGGGGCAGTAGCCCACGCCCAGATGGGCGATCTTGTAGGTGGGCAGATCAATGGCTTCGGTGCCGTGGATGCGTACCGAGCCCTTGCGCGATCCCGTCAGGCCCAGGATGGCCCGCAGGGTGGTGGTGCGCCCGGCGCCGTTGCGTCCGAGCAGCGTGACCACTTCGCCTTGTCCAACGCGCATATCCACGCCGTGCAGGATATGCGATTCCCCGTACCAGGCCTGCAGGCCCGAAATTTCGAGTGCCGGGGTGCTCATGCGTGCGCTCCTTGAAGTTCGCCCTCGGTGGTGCCCATGTAAGCCTGCATCACGGCCGGATGGCGGGAGACTTCGGCGTACGATCCTTCGGCCAGCACGCTGCCGCGCGCCAGCACAGTAATGGTGTTGGCGATGGAGGACACGACATTCATGTTGTGTTCCACCATCAGGATGGTGCGCCCGGCGCTGACGCGCTTGATCAGTTGCGTGACGCGGTCCACGTCCTCGTGGCCCATGCCCTGCGTGGGTTCGTCCAGCAGCATCAGCTCGGGTTCCATCGCCAGCGTGGTGGCGATTTCCAGTGCGCGCTTGCGGCCGTAGGGCAGGTTGACGGTGGTTTCGTCGGCGAAGGAGCCCAGGTCCACCTGGTCCAGCAGGGCGCGCGCGGGCTCTTCAAGCGCAGCCAGCTGCTTGTCGCTTTTCCAGAAGTGGAAAGACAGGCCGGTCTTGCGCTGCAGGCCGATACGCACGTTCTCCAGCACGGTCAGGTGCGGGAACACCGCCGAGATCTGGAATGAACGGATCACGCCGCGCCGCGCGATCTGCGCGGGCCGCTCGCCGGTAATGTCGATACCGTTGAACTTGATGGTTCCCGACGTGGGAGAAAGAAACTTGGTAAGCAGGTTGAAGCAAGTGGTCTTGCCCGCGCCGTTAGGCCCGATCAAGGCATGAATCTCGCCCCGCTTGATACGCAAATCGACCCCATTGACCGCGACGAATCCGCGGAATTCCTTGGTGAGGCCTTTTGTCTCCAGGATCGTGTCGTCCATGTTCGCTGCACCGGCGTTGTATTTATTTCGGTCTCCACCTGCCGTCGTTGCGCCAGGTCCCCGCAGGGTCTGGAAAACTGTTGAGGAAATCGCAGTTTTCTTATGAGTTGCCGGCGAGTATGCGCACCTATTTATCAAAATTCCATGAGGGTTTGTCATAGGTTTTGCAGTGCGGCAAGGGCAATTGTCGGCAGGCCGACAATGCTTGCGCCACAAGGGAAGAGAGCCTTTCCATAATGGAAACGCAATGCAGCAAATACGCGTTGATCGTCATCAACGTGTCATGCATTTCAGAGCCAGGGAAAACCCGGTTTGCCGCGCGCCGATGCCGTGACGGCGCATAAGCTCATGCGCCGTCAGGCAGGCGTCTTCTGCTTGAATTCGCAGAGATCGGAAATGCCGCATTGAGGGCATTTGGGTTTGCGCGCCACGCAGACGTAGCGGCCCAGCAGGATCAGCCAGTGGTGCGCGTCCTGCATGTATTCGCGTGGCACGAACTTCTCGAGTTTCTGTTCGACTTCCAGCACGTTCTTGCCGGGCGCGATGCCGGTGCGGTTCGACACGCGGAAGATGTGCGTGTCCACCGCCATCGTGGGTTGCCCGAACGCGGTGTTGAGCACCACGTTGGCGGTCTTGCGTCCCACGCCGGGCAGGGCTTCGAGCGCCTCGCGCGTCTGCGGCACTTCGCCGCCGTGCTGCTCGATCAGGATCTTGCAGGTGGCGATGGTGTTCTTCGCCTTGGTGCGGTACAGGCCGATGGTCTTGATGTAATCCGCCAGGCCTTCTTCGCCCAACGCCAGCAGGGCCTGCGGCGTGCCGTAAGCGGGGAAGAATTTGCGCGTGGCGATGTTGACCGATTTGTCGGTCGCCTGCGCCGACAGCAGCACCGCGATCAGCAACTGGAACGGCGTGTCGTATTCGAGCTCGGTGGTCGGGTGCGGATTGGCGGCCTGCAGGCGGGCGAAGATCTCTCGGCGTTTGGCTGCGTTCATGATTGCGTGGGGTTGCGGCGGGCCCGTGCGCGGGCCAGCGCGGATTCAATGGCGGAGCGCTTGCGGTCCTCGTTGCGCGCTTCGTCGGCGGCGGGAGCGGGTGCGCTGGGCGCGGCGGTGGGCTCGGGCGCCATCAGGCGCACGTTGTCGGCGGCCAGGCGTTCCGTGCGCGCCAGATGGCTGCGGTGGCGCTGGCGGCTGATGGCGGCATCCTGCGATCCCCAGGCGCGGCCTGCCGGCACCATCTGGATGCAATCGACCGGACAGGGCGCCACGCACAGGTCGCAGCCGGTGCACCAGTCGGCCAGCACGGTATGCATATGTTTGTTGGCGCCCACGATGGCGTCCACGGGACAGGCCTGGATGCACAGCGTACAGCCGATGCAGTGCGCTTCGTCGATGCGCGCGACCAGCAGCGGACCGGGTTCGCCGCGGCTGGCGTCCAGCGGCAGGACGGGGGCGTCGAGCAGGGCCGCCAGCGCGGCGATGCCTTCATCGCCTCCCGGAGGGCAACGGTTGATCGGGGCGGAGCCGTCCGCGATGGCGTCGGCATAGGGCCGGCAGCCGTCGTATCCGCACTTGGTGCATTGCGTCTGGGGCAGCAAGGCATCGATGCGGTCGGCTAATGAGCGACAGGACATTAGGATGTGAAGAAGAAATCGTGGGACGGGGGCGCGAAAGACAGAAGCCAGGGACCCAAATGCAGATCGCGCGCAACCCATCAAACAGCAGTGATATTTCTAGCCACCGCTATTTGATGGGTTGCGCGCGTCGGAGGTCCGGGTCTTAGTCCGGCTTGACTCGCGCTACACCCATCCTACGCAGATTGCCGGATGAATTCGGCAATTTTAGGACAGATCATTTCGCGCCAGCGGCGGCCCGAGAAAATGCCGTAGTGGCCGCAGTTGGGCGCCGTGTAGTGCGTCTTGCGTTCGGCCGGGATGTTCTTGCACAGCTTGATGGCGGCGCGGGTCTGGCCCTGGCCCGAGATGTCGTCCAGTTCGCCTTCGATGGTCAGAAGGGCGACCTTCTTGATGTCCGCCGGGCGCACCAGCTTGCCGTCCACTTCCCAGGTGCCGTTGGGCAGCTGGAATTCCTGGAACACCATGCGGATCGTGTCCAGGTAGAACTCGGCCGGCATGTCCAGCACGGCGTTGTATTCGTCGTAGAAGCGGCGATGCATTTCGGCGTCGCTATCGTCGCCGCGCAGCAGGTCCAGGTAGAAGTCGTAGTGCGACTTCATGTGGCGGTCGGGATTCATGGCCATGAATCCCGCGTGCTGCAGAAATCCCGGGTAGACCTTGCGGCCGGCGCCCGGATAGCGCGGCGGCACCGGATGGATGACCTGGTTCTCGAACCAGCTGTAAGGCTTGGTCGTGGCCAGGCGGTTCACCTGCGTGGGCGACTGGCGCGGGTCGATGGGACCGCCCATCATCACCATGCTGCGCGGCTGGCAGGGATCGTTGGCGGAGGCCATCAACGAGACGGCGGCCAGCACCGGCACCGTGGGCTGGCACACGGAAATGACGTGCACGTCCGGGCCCAGGTGGCGGATGAAGTCCTGCACGTAGCGCACGTAGTCGTTCAGATGGAACGGACCGGCCGACAGCGGCACCATGCGGGCGTCGACCCAGTCGGTGACGTAGACGTCATGGGCGGGCAGCAGGGCGCGCACGGTGTCGCGCAGCAGGGTGGCGTGGTGGCCCGACAGCGGCGCGACCAGCAGGACCTTGGGGTCGTCCTGGCCCGCGTGGCGGACGTCGCGCTGGAAGTGCAGCAGGCGGCAGAAGGGCTTGTCCATGGCCACGCCTTCGATGACGCGGACGGACTTGCCCTGGATCTTGGTGGCGGGCAAATTCCAGGCAGGCTTCTGGTATTCCTTGCCGATGCGGGTCATCAGCTCATACCCGGCCGCCATCTGGCGGGAAATCGGGGTATAGGCGAGAGGGCTGTAGGGGCTGGAAAACAGCTGGGAACCGGCGTCCGTGAATGCAGCGAACGGAGTCAGGAAGGCGCGCTGCATTTCGTGCAATTGATACAGCATTTGAGAAAAGTCCTTCTGGGTCGTGCGTGTGTCCCGATTATTGCTCTGGGGACTAACGATATTTCCAAACAGCCTGAAGAAACGCCGACAAAAAAAGCAAATCTGTTGCTAAAAAGCGACCCAACTACCCATTGGGCACCAGTTTAGGGCGCTTTTTACACCCTGGAGCAATATCAAAGGGAGGATTTATGCACTAAGTCGGACGGAGAGAACTACCAGTAGTTTTCTACCGCCAGATTGCCGGGGATGCCACGGCGTCCGGGCTTGAAACCGCGTTCGCCCAGCAGCTTGCGGGCGTCGGCCAGCATGTCTGGATTGCCGCAAAGCATGATCTTGGCCTCTGCGGGATCCAGCGGCTGGCCGGCCAACTGTTCCAGGCGGCCGTCGGCGATCAGGGTGGTCAGGCGTTCCTGCGGCATGCCGGGCAGGGCCTCGCGGGTGGCGATGGGCAGGTACACGAGCTTCTGCGGATCCGCCGCGAAAAACTCGGCCAGGTCGGGCTGATTGCGCCAGGATTCGATTTCGCCGCGGTAGGCGAGCTCCGCGGCGGTGCGCACGCCGTGCACCAGGACGATGCGGCGGTAGGCGCGCCAGACGGCGGGGTCGCGCAGGATCGACAGGTAGGCCGACAGGCCGGTGCCCGAGGCCAGCAGCCAGAGATCGCCGCCCGGCGCGAAGCGTTCCAGGGTCAGGAAGCCGTAGGGAGCCTTTTCCACATACAGGGAATCGCCCGGCTGCAGCCGCGCCATGCGCGGGCTGAACAGGCCTTCGGGGACCACGATGGAGTAGAACTCCAGCCAGGGTTCGTGCGGCGCCGACACCATGGAATAGGCGCGCCACAGTGTGGGTGTGTCGTCGGGGGCGCCGGCCTCCGGCAGACCGACCCGGGCAAACTGGCCGGGCTGGAACGTATACGCGTCGTCGCGCGTCACGCGCACGGAGAACAGCTTGTCGGGCACCCAGGTCTGGACGTGGGTTACGGTCTGGCGCGTGTATTTGGAGTCGTCGGTCATCGGCACATCGCGCGAGGCCGGCCGCCAGGCTGGGGCCGGCGTTCGCGGATTATTTTTCCAGGTATTGCAGCTTGTCCTGCTTGCCGTTCCATTCGTCGGCGTCGGGCAGGGGCTTCTTGGCGCGGCTGATGCTGGCGAACTCGGGCGAGAGTTCGGCGTTCAGGGCGATGAAATTCATTTGGTCCTGCGGCACGTCCTCTTCGGCGTAGATGGCATTGGCCGGGCATTCCGGGATGCAGACGGCGCAGTCGATGCATTCGTCAGGGTCGATCACGAGGAAGTTCGGACCCTCACGAAAACAGTCCACCGGGCACACGTCTACGCAGTCGGTGTACTTGCACTTAATACAGTTTTCGGTGACAACGTGGGTCATTCAGGAACTCCGGGAGCGGCGGCTTTTGTGTCTTGTTGGGCGGATTTTACCCAATGCCGCGCCGATGTGCCGGCAATACCCGTATTGACATAGTGGCCCTTCGCCCTTAACGCGGGGGGCTCTATGCTATGGTGTCGCGAAACGAAACGCGCCATCATGATAATCACTTCGCTGCTCGACACCGATCTGTATAAATTCAGCATGATGCAGGTGGTTCTGCATCAGTTTCCCGCTGCCCAGGTCGAGTACCGTTACAAATGCCGCACGCCCGGGGTCGACCTGCGTCCCTACCTGGATGAAATCCGCGAAGAAGTACGCCTGCTGTGCCAGCTGCGCTTCACCGAGGACGAACTTAAATATCTGGGCGGCTTGCGCTTTATCAAAAGCGACTTCATCGATTTCCTGGAACTGTTCCACCTGCCGGAGCGCTGCATCCACATCGGCGTAGGCGAGGGCCCGGGCGAAATCAGCATCGAGGTCAAGGGGCCCTGGCTGCACACGATCCTGTTCGAGATCCCGGTGCTGGCCATCGTCAACGAGGTCTATTTCCGCAATACGCGCAAGAATCCCGACTGGGAAGAGGGCCGCAAGCGCCTGCAGTCCAAGATGCACCTGGTGCTGGACGATCCGGCGCTGGCCGATTTCCGCGTGGCCGAGTACGGTACCCGCCGCCGCTTCTCCAAGGTCTGGCACGAGGAGATCGTGTCGACCATGAAGGCGCAGATGGGCGAGCACTTCGCCGGCACCAGCAATGTGCTGCTGGCCAGGCAGCACGAGGTCCTGCCCCTGGGCACGATGGGCCACGAGTACCTGCAGGCCTGCCAGGCGCTGGGCCCGCGGCTGCGCGATTCGCAGGTGTACGCGTTGGAAGTGTGGGCCAAGGAGTACCGCGGCGACCTGGGTATCGCGCTGTCGGATGTCTACGGCATGGATGCCTTCCTGCGCGATTTCGACATGTATTTCTGCAAGCTGTTCGACGGCGCGCGGCATGACTCGGGCGATCCCTTCGTCTGGGGCGAGCGCCTGCTCGAGCACTACCGCAAGAACCGCGTGGATCCGCGCGCCAAGACGCTGGTGTTCTCGGATTCGCTGACCTTCCCGCGCGCCATCGAGCTGGCCCGCCAGTTCTCCGGGCGCTGCAAGGTGTCTTTCGGCATTGGCACCAATCTGACCAACGACCTGGGCCACGAACCCTTGCAGATCGTCATGAAGATGGTCCGCTGCAATGGCCAGCCGGTGGCCAAGGTGTCCGACGCCCCGGAAAAGACCATGTGCGACGATCCGGCCTATCTGGCCTATCTGCGCCAGGTATTCCAGCTGCCCCCCGCCTGAGGGCGGCTCGGGGTAAATTGCGGGTTCTTCAGTATCGTTCCACCCAACCCACTCGAATCTAGGGGACTATTCATGAGCAGCATCAAGCGCTTCCACGTGGCCAAGCGCCTGTCCGACATGGCCGTGTACAACGGCGTCGCGTACCTGGCCGGCCAGGTGCCGGACGATTCCACGCTGGACATCACCGGCCAGACCGAACAGGTGCTCGCCACGATCGACCGCCTGCTGGCCGAAGCCGGCAGCGACAAGACCAAGATCCTGATGGCCCAGATCTACGTGGCCAACATGAAGGAATTCGACGGCATGAACAAGGCCTGGGACGCTTGGGTCGCCGACGGCAATTCGCCTCCGCGCGCCACGGTCGAAGCCCGCCTGGCCAATCCGGATTACAAGGTCGAAATCGTCGTGACGGCTGCCGTCTAAGATGCTTGCCGCATCCGGCGCCGTGGGCGCCTGATGCGTGCACGGGGGCGGGCTGGCGCGTGCGCCACCCGTCTCTTCATTCCGCGTTGTGCCGGCTACTGCCCGAGCAACAGCGTCGCGGCCAGCAGGCCGCCCAATTCCTCGCATCTCGCAATATCCGCGCTGGCCACGGTCTTGGGCGCCAGGATCTGCTGCGCCGTCTGCGCACCCATGTTGACGATGAGCGGCGGCGCCAGGGGCTTGAGCCGCCAGCCGGTGCAGATGCGCTCCACCTGCCGCGCCGCACCCGCGCCGTCGCTGCCCGCGCTGATGGCGCAGGCATAGGGCAGCCCTTGTATCCGGTCCAGCACCGCGTAGTAGTTGCGGTCGAAGAATTCCTTCATCTCGCCGCTCAGCGAGGCCAGGTTCTCGGGGGCGCAGAACAGATAGGCCTGACTGGCGAGCAACGCGTCGGCCTGGGTGTCCGCGGCCCGTTGCAGAAGCACGTGCAGGTCGGGCGCCTGCTCCAATTGCGCGGCGGCCGCGCGCGCCCCGCGCGCCGTGGCCTCGGCCATCTGCCGTGCGGCGCCGGTGCGCGAATGCCACACGATCAGCAGCTGTTTCATGCGTAGCGTTCCAGGGGATCCTGCCGGTAGTAGGCCCGCAGCAGCCCATACCATTGCGGCAGCGCTTCGTGCATGGGGTAGGGGTCCACGAAGAAGTGCTCCGAGCTGACCGCGAAGAACTCCGCCTCGTCGGTGGCGGCGTACGGGTCCATGGGCAACTGGCCGTACCAGGCGTCCGCGGCCTCGCTTTCGGGATCGACGTCGTGCGGGATGGCGGCCTCGACCGCGTCCACGGCCGCGATGAAGCGGTCCAGGCTGTCGTCCAGGATGCGGCGCCAGGCCTGGGGCTTGAGTTCGGGGTGCGCGGCCAGCGAGGGCATGCCGTCGGCGTAGCCCGAACGCAGGTCCAGCTTGTGGGCGAATTCGTGGATGACCACATTGAAGCCGCCCTCGGAGAGCTGCGTGTCTTCCCAGGACAGCACCAGCGGCCCGCCTTCCCAGGCTTCGCCGGCCGCGTCTTCCATGTACTCGTGCACCACGCCGTCGTCGTCCTGGCTGGAGCGCGGGATGCGGAAGCTGGCCGGGTACACGATGATCTCGTCCCAGCCTTCGTATAGTTCGGGCGCGAGGTTGAGGATGGGCAGGCTGGCCTGGGCCGCGATGCTCAGGCGCATGAAATCCGAGACCTCCAGCCCCTGCGCGCCATTGATGTTCTTGCTGGCCAGCAGCCAGGCCGAACGCGCCTGCAGCTGGGCCGCTTCTTCGGCGTTCAATGCCGCCAGGAACGGGTGGGCATCCAGCACCTGCTGCCACAATTCCGGCGCGATGCGGGCCTGCATTTCGGCCACCGCAGAGGGGCGGGCGCCCCGGCCCTTCAGCCAGCGCAACATAAGCTTCGGTTCCTTCCATATGCCGTGGCTAGCGGCTTCTTTTAGCGATCACAAACCCTAGTGTAGAGTGTCGGGATATCAAACTACATCCGCCTGCCGTCCGTCATGTCCGCCCCGCCTGTTCCCGACGCGCCTACGCCTTTCGACGCTTCCTGGCGGCAGGAGGTAGGCGCCGGCCTGGATGCCGACGGCATGGCGCTGATCGACCAGGCGGTGGCCTGGGCCGAACCGCGTTTCGAAGGGCAGCAAGCGCTGACCGGCGAACCCCTGGCCGGGCACGGCGCGGGCGTGGTCCGCATCCTGGCGGCCTTGCATACCGATGCCGCCACCCGCGCCGCGGCGCTGCTGGCGGCCCTGCCGACCGACCTGATGGCGCCCGCGCCGTCCCTGCGCAACGATCCGGTCGCGACGGCCTTCGGCGCCGAGATCGCGCGGTTGCTGCAAGGCACGCGCGCGCTGCTGCGGCTGGGCGTGGTGGCGCGGCAGGCGAGCGACGCCGCGGCCGAAAGCGGTTCGCAAAAGGAAATGCAGCGCAAGATGCTGCTGGCCATGGCGGCCGACCTGCGCATCGTGCTGATGCGGCTGGCGTCGCGCTTGCGCACCTTGCGCTGGCATGCCGAAAGCAAGGCGCCGTGCTCCACCGATTTCGCCCGCGAAACGCTGGACCTGTATGCGCCGCTGGCGAACCGCCTGGGGATCTGGCAGATCAAGTGGGAAATGGAAGACCTGGCGTTCCGTTTCCTGGAGCCTGAAAAGTACAAGCAGATCGCCCGCCTGCTGGAAGAAAAGCGGGTGGAGCGCGAGGCCTTCATCGCCGGCGCGATCCAGCGCCTGCAGACCGGATTGGCCAAGGCAGGGGTCGAAGCCGAGGTCAGCGGCCGGCCCAAGCACATCTACAGCATCTGGAACAAGATGCGGGTGAAGCGGCTGGATTTCTCGCAGATGTACGACCTGCGCGCGCTGCGCATCATCGTGGACGACGTGCGCGGCTGCTATACGGCGCTGGGCATGGTGCATGAAATGTGGACGCCGATCTCCGAGGAGTTCGACGACTATATTTCGCGGCCCAAGCCCAACGGCTACCGGTCGCTGCACACGGTGGTTGCCGACGACGACGGCCGTCCGTTCGAAGTGCAGATCCGCACGCGCGACATGCACCAGTTCGCCGAGTACGGCATGGCCGCGCACTGGCGCTACAAGGAAGCGGGCGCCAAGGGCGGCCAGGTGGCGGCCTCCAGCGAATACGACAGGCAACTGGCGTGGATGCGCCAGCTGCTGGCCTGGAACAATGATGTCGAGGGTGGCGGCGAACCTGCCCAGTCCGCGCCCGCCAAGCCGGCATCGGGCAAGCAGCGCGGCCCGGCGACGGCGCCGCCCCATACCGATGAGCGCATCTATGTGCTGACGCCGCAGGCGCGCGTGATCGAATTGCCCGCCGGCGCCACGCCGGTGGACTTCGCCTATCACCTGCATACCGACCTGGGCCACCGCTGCCGCGGCGCGCGCGTCGACGGGCAGATGGTGCCGTTGCAGACCCGTCTGTCCACCGGCCAGACCGTGGAGATCATTTCCGCCAAGTCCGGCGGACCGTCGCGCGACTGGCTCAATCCGCAGCTGGGCTTTCTGGCCAGCCCGCGGGCCCGCGCCAAGGTGCGCATGTGGTTCAACGCCATCGAGCTGCAGCAGCGCATCACCCAGGGCCAGGCCCTGGTCGAAAAGGAATTGCAGCGCCTGGGCAAGACCGCCGTCAATCTGGAGCAGCTGGCGCAGAACCTCGGGTTCGCCCGCGCCGACGACCTGTACGTGGCGGCGGCCAAGGAAGAGTTCAGCCTGCGGCAGATCGATACCCTGTTCCAGCAGCCCGGGCCGGCCGTCGAGCCGCAGCCGGCCGCCTTGCGCCACGCCAGCGCCGGCAGCGCCGAGAAAAGCGGCAAGAGCGGCGTGCTGGTGGTGGGGGTGGGGTCGCTCTTGACGCAGTTGGCGCGCTGCTGCCGTCCGGCGCCGCCGGACCCCATCGCAGGCTTTGTCACGCGCGGGCGCGGCGTGTCCATCCACCGCAGCGACTGCCACAGCTATCTGGCGCTGGCGGCACGCGAGCCCGAGCGCGTCATCGAGGTTGCCTGGGGCGAAACCGCCGACACGTTCTATCCGGTGGACATCAGCGTGCGCGCGCACGACCGTTCCGGCCTGCTGCGGGACCTGTCCGAAGTTTTCGCGCGGTTGCGCCTGAACGTGGTGGGCGTGAACACGCAGAGCAAGCAGTCGCTGGCTCATATGGTGTTCACGGTGGAAGTGCGCGGGGGGGAATCCCTGTCCCGCGCCCTGGACGCCCTGGCTGAAGTGCAGGGCGTGTCGTCGGCGACGCGCCGCTAGAAACCCGGACCGCGTACGGTCCGGGCGGGAGCGGGACTCAGTCGTCCAATTGCTCGTGCGCGCGGTCGCGCATGTAGAACGCGGCGATCAGGCCTAGCGCCACGCCGAACATCACGTAGTAGGCCGGGGCCATCGGCGAACCGGTGGTCTTGATCAGCCAGGTCACGATGAACTGCGCGAAGCCGCCGAAAATCATCACGGCCACGTTATAGGCCAGGGACAGGCCCACCGAACGCACGCGCGCCGGGAACAGTTCCGCCATCACCGTGCTGAACACGCCGAAGAAAGCGGATACGAACAGGCAGACCACGACCTGCACGGTCAGCAGGCGGCCGATGGACGGCGCGTCCGACAGCCAGTAGTACAGCGGGTACAGCACGATCAGGTAGCCGATGAGCGAGCCGATCACGATGGGGCGGCGTCCGACGCGGTCCGACCAGGCGCCCATGAAGGGCGTCAGCAGCACCATCAGCGCCGCGCCCGCCATCTGCACCAGGAAGGTCTGGTTCAGCGGCAGCTTCAGGATCTGCGTGGAGTAGGTCACCAGATACGTGAAGGTGATGTAGATGGACACGGTCGCGGTCACGACCAGGCCCACGCCGATCAGCGTTTCGCGCGTATGCGTCTTCAGCATCTGGCCCAGGCTCAGGCGCTTCACCTCGCCACGCGCGGCCGCCTGGCGCTCATCTTCCTTCATTTGCTTGAAGGCGTCGGTTTCGTCGACGTTGCGGCGGATATAGATGGCGATGGGAACAATGACCAGGCCGAAGGCGAACGGCAGGCGCCATGCCCAATCGGCGATTTCCTGGGGCGTGAAGAACTCGGTGATGAGCGTGCCGCAGGCGGCGCCGATCAGCAGGGCCAGCATCTGGCCGGCCATCTGCCAGGAGCCGTAGAAGCCGCGCTTGCCGTTGGGCGCCATTTCGATCAGCAGCGCGGTCGAGGTGCCGAATTCGCCGCCGGCGGAGAAACCCTGCAGGAGGCGCGCGATCAGGATGAAGATCGGCGCCAGGATGCCGGCCGCGTGATAGGTGGGGGCGACGGTGATCAGCGCGATCGACACGGCCATCAGCGAGGTCACCATGACCATGGCCGCTTTGCGGCCCTTCTTGTCGCCGTACAGGCCGAGGATGATGCCGCCCACCGGACGCATGAAGAAGCCGACGCCGAAGATCGCCGTGGTCATCAGGATGGCGTTCAGCTCGCTGCCGGGAACGCTGGGGTCGGTGGGAAAGAACAGCTTCGCGATGATCGGCGTCATGAACGCGAACACCAGGAAGTCATACCATTCGAGGGCATTGCCTATGACTGCCGCCACGATGTTGCGTGTGGGAACTGCTTTGTGCTGCACGGTTTCTCCTTGGGGTTTGCCTAAC
This sequence comes from Achromobacter pestifer, assembly GCF_013267355.1. NCBI lineage: Bacteria > Pseudomonadati > Pseudomonadota > Betaproteobacteria > Burkholderiales > Alcaligenaceae > Achromobacter > Achromobacter pestifer. The sequence continues at coordinate 987,724 of NZ_CP053985.1, read as the reverse complement.
CGGGCGACATTCTAGGCGCTTGCGCGGCGGGTCTCGTTCGAGACGCGGATGCGCGCTGGCCTTACACTCCTGTTTTTCCCCAAGAGAGTAGTGACATGAACGCGCGCACCTGGCTGGAAACGCTGGTTGGCTTTGACACCACCAGCCGCAATTCCAATCTTGCCCTGATCGAAACCGTCCGGGATTGGCTCAAGGGCCAGGGCGTCGACGCATGGCTGGCGCACAATCCGGAGCGCACCAAGGCCAACCTGTTCGCGACCTTGCCCGCCCAGGACGGCGGCATGCAAGGCGGCATCGTGCTGTCGGGCCACACCGACGTGGTGCCCGTGGACGGCCAGGACTGGAGCACGGATCCGTTCAAACTCGTCGAAAAGGACGGGCTGCTCTATGGGCGCGGCAGCTGCGACATGAAGGGCTTCATCGCCAGTTCGCTGGCGCTGGTGCCGGAATTCCTGGCCATGCCGCGCAAGAAGCCGATGCATCTGGCGTTTTCCTACGACGAGGAAGTCGGCTGCGCCGGCGCGCCCTACATGCTGGCCGATCTGCACGAGCGCGGCATCCGCCCCGAAGGCTGTGTGGTGGGCGAACCCACCGGCATGCAGGTGGTGGTGGCGCACAAGGGCATCAACCTGTTCCGCTGCAAGGTGCACGGCAAGGCGGCGCACTCGTCCTTGACTCCGCGCGGCTGCAACGCCATCGAATACGCCGCCCGCCTGATCTGCCGCATCCGCGACCTGGCCGACAGCTTCAAGGCCAACGGTCCGTACGACCAGTTCTACGACGTGCCGTTCTCCACGATGACCACCAACCAGATCCGGGGCGGCATCGCGGTCAACACCATCCCCGAACTGTGCGAATTCACCTACGAATTCCGCAACCTGCCCGGCATGCAGCCCGACGAGATCCAGGCAGAAGTCGAAAAATACGTGCGTGAAGAGCTCCTGCCGCGCATGAAGGCCGAGTTCGACGGCGCCAGCATCGAAATCGAGACCGGCGCCGCGGCTCCCGCCCTGGAGGCTTCCGAGGAGGCCGCCATCACTCAGCTGGTGCGCGCGCTGACCGAAGACCGTGCGACCCGCAAGGTCGCCTATGGCACCGAGGCCGGCCTGTTCCAAGGCATGGGCATCCCTACGGTCGTCTGCGGCCCCGGCCATATCGAACAGGCCCACAAGCCCGACGAGTATGTCGCGCTGGACCAGCTGGCCGCTTGCGACACCTTCCTGCGCCGCCTGGGGCAGTCGCTCTGACGGCACGCTGACGGTTCCCCGGGGTGGTCGCGGCGTTGCGCCCGGCCGTTGCCGGCGTCAGGTAAAATGACGGGTTGCAAACCGGATTTGCGGCAGGCAGTGGCCGCCGCGATACCCGGGGGAGATGCTTGGTGAAACCTTACGACTTTCCGGATGCCCAGGGCCATTTCGGCCCTTATGGCGGTGTTTTCGTGGCGGAAACGCTGATGCACGCGCTCGACGAGCTGCGCGCGGCCTATGACCATTACCGTGTCGACCCCGCCTTCCTGGAAGAGTTCAACTACGAACTCAAGCATTTCGTGGGCCGTCCCAGCCCGGTCTACCATGCCCGCCGCTGGTCGGAAATGGTGGGCGGCGCCCAGATCTGGTTCAAGCGCGAAGACCTGAATCACACGGGCGCCCACAAGGTCAACAACTGCATCGGCCAGGCATTGCTGGCCAAGCGCATGGGCAAGCCGCGAGTCATCGCCGAAACGGGCGCGGGCCAGCACGGCGTGGCCACCGCCACGGTGGCGGCCCGCTACGGCATGGAATGCGTGGTCTACATGGGCAGCGAGGACGTCCGCCGCCAGGCCTCGAACGTCTACCGCATGAAGCTGCTGGGCGCGACGGTGGTGCCGGTCACGTCCGGTTCGCGCACCCTGAAGGACGCGCTGAACGAAGCCATGCGCGACTGGGTCACCAATATCGAGAACACCTTCTACATCATCGGCACGGTGGCGGGTCCCGACCCCTATCCCCGCATGGTGCGAGATTTCCAGACCGTCATCGGCAACGAATGCCTGACGCAAATGCCTGAAGCCACCGGCCGCCAGCCCGACTACGTCGTTGCGGCGGTGGGCGGCGGCTCCAATGCCATGGGCATCTTCCATCCCTATATCCCCTACGAAAACGTGCGCCTGATCGGTGTCGAGGCGGCGGGCGAGGGCATGGACAGCGGCCGCCACGCGGCTTCCCTGGCCGCGGGCCAGGTGGGCGTGCTGCACGGCAACCGCACCTATGTCATGCAGGACGCCGACGGCCAGGTCCAGGAAACGCATTCGGTCTCCGCCGGCCTGGACTATCCCGGCGTGGGCCCGGAACACGCCTGGCTGAAGGACTCCGGCCGAGCCGAGTACGTCGGCATTACCGACGCGGAAGCCCTCAAGGCCTTCCACGATTGCTGCCGCATCGAAGGCATCATGCCCGCGCTGGAGTCGTCGCACGCCATCGCGCAAGCCGTGAAGATGGCCGCCACGCTGCCGCGGGACGCCGTCATCCTGGTCAATTTGTCTGGCCGTGGCGACAAAGACATGCATACCGTGGCCGAATATGCCGGCATCGAGCTCTGAGGCCCTGTCCATGACCACTCGCACCGACCGCATCGCCGCCGCGTTTGCGCGCACCGCCGAATCCGGCCGCGCCGCGGCGCTGATTCCCTACATTGCCGCGGGCGATCCTTCGCCTGCCGCCACCGTCCCCCTGATGCACGCGCTGGTCGAGGCCGGCGCCGATGTCATCGAGCTGGGCGTGCCGTTCTCCGATCCCATGGCCGATGGCCCGGTGATTCAGCGCGCCGCCGACCGCGCCATCGCGCAGGGCGTGGGCCTGGCCCGCGTGCTGGAGCTGGTGGCCGAGTTCCGCCAGCGCGACGCCGCCACCCCGGTGGTGCTGATGGGCTACGCCAACCCGATCGAACGCATGGGCCAGGCCGAGTTCGCGCGCCGCGCCGAGCAGGCCGGCGTGGACGGCGTGCTGGTGGTGGACTATCCGCCCGAAGAAGTGGTCGAGTTCGCCGCCACGCTGGGTGAACACGGCATTGCTCCGATCTTCCTCTTGGCGCCCACGTCCACGGAAGCGCGCATCAAGGCGGTCGCCGCAGTCGCCCGGGGCTACGTGTACTACGTGTCGCTCAAGGGCGTCACGGGTTCGGGCTCGCTCAACACCGACGACGTGGCCGAGCGCCTGGCCGTGATCCGGCGCCATGTGCGCGATATTCCGGTGGGCGTGGGCTTCGGCATCCGCGACGCCGAAAGCGCCCAGCGCGTGGCGCGCGCGGCGGATGCCGTCGTGATCGGCAGCAAACTGATAGAAACCATGGAGCAGGCGGCGGCGAATGCCCCCGCGGCCCAGAAAACCGACGCCGCAGTCACCGCCGCCAGCGGCTGGCTGCGCACCATCCGGCAAGCGCTGGATCAAGTAAAACGAGAAGACGCGTCGGCCTGAGCGGCGGGCGCGACCTCATACGGGATGAAAAATCAATGAGCTGGATCGAAAAACTCCTGCCTCCTCGCATCAATAAAAACAGCGAAAGCGGCCCCCGCCGCGTTCCCGAGGGCCTGTGGGTGAAATGCCCGTCGTGCGAATCGGTGCTGTACAGCGAAGACCTGGCGGCCAATCTGCACGTGTGCCCCAAGTGCGATCACCACATGCGTATCGGGGCCCGCGCCCGCATCGATTCGCTGCTCGACGTGGAAGGCCGGGTCGAAATCGGCCAGACCACGCGCTCGGTCGACACGCTGAAGTTCAAGGACACGCGCAAGTATCCCGAGCGCCTGCAGGAAGCGGTCAAGCAAACCGGCGAGACCGACGCCTTGGTGGTCATGAGCGGCTCGATCCGCGGCGTGTCCGCGACCCTGGCCTGCTTCGAGTTCGAATTCATGGGCGGTTCCATGGGTTCGGTGGTGGGCGAGCGCTTCGCGCGCGGCGCCCAGGCTGCGCTGGACAACAAGACGCCCTTCATCTGCGTCGCTGCCTCGGGCGGCGCGCGCATGCAGGAAAGCCTGCTGTCGCTGATGCAGATGGCCAAGACCAACGCCATGCTGACCCGCCTGTCGGCGGCCGGCCTGCCGTTCATCAGCGTGCTGACCGACCCCACCATGGGCGGCGTGTCGGCCAGCTTCGCCTTCATGGGCGACGTGGTCATCGCCGAGCCCAAGGCGCTGATCGGCTTTGCCGGTCCGCGCGTGATCGAACAGACCGTGCGTGAAAAGCTGCCGGAAGGCTTCCAGCGCGCCGAGTTCCTGCTGCAGAAGGGCGCCATCGACATGGTCGTGGACCGCCGTCAGCTGCGCGAGGAAATCGCCCGTTTGCTGGCTTTGCTGACCAATCAGCCGGCGGACGTGGTCACGGCTTGAGTTTGCTCCGGTCTGCGCCAGTGGGGCGGGCCGGGCGAGTATTGCCAAGATGCCGCTGCAAGCTTCGGGCTTTCGGCGGCATTGTCATATGTGGCCCAGCGGCCGCACATGGCGATTGTTTTGCGGAACAGTGTTTTCCATCCGCGATGTTGCCTGCGTGCGACAAAGCCTGAGCCTTCCGGCCCGGATTTTGCTATGTTGCGTACTAGGATTGAAATCTACGGAGTTTTCCAATGCAGTTGACCAAAAAGAAGATGCTCACCGGCCTTGTGGGGCTTGCCCTGGCTGCAACCGCGTCGCTGGCAAGCGCCCAATCGTCCACGGGTACTCAGGGCGGCGTCAGCGTCCATTACGGCATTGGAGACCACTATCAGCGCCTGACGATCAACTACGAAACGGCTTCGGTCTGGACCTACCAGTTCGGCGGCAACTGGGGCCGCCTGGACCTGACGCCCGAACTCGGCGCGTCGTACTGGAAGGCGAATGGCTCGCGCTCCCCGGGCCATGTCTGGCAGCTCAACGCCATCCCGATGTTCCGCTGGTGGACCGGCGAACGCTTCTACATTGAAGCGGGTATCGGCGCCACGCTCTTCTCCAGCACGCGTTTCGCCGACGAGAACATCAGCACGGCCTTCCAGTTCGGCGACCACATCGGCATGGGTTTTCTCGTGACGCCGAACAATCGCATCGGCCTGCGTTATTCCCATTTCTCGAATGCCAGCATCAAGCGCCCGAACCCGGGCCTGGACGTGGTGCAGCTGACCTATACCTACCAGTTCTGATTCCGCCTGCATGCGTGCGTGGCGCGGCCCCAAGGGCGCGCCACACAGACAGATCCACCCTCAGGGGTGGATTTTTTTTGGGCGGCCACGCTGTGTTGCGGCGGGCTCAATCCAACACCTCAAAAATATTATGTTCTGACGCTGCGTACACATACTTGTTGGTAGGGAGTGCAATCGCCAGAATGCTCTGGCACTGCACAACACACAACGAGCCGCCGCGCGGCTTCGATTCCCGGCACGCATGACCGAGCCCGGGGAGAGGGCGCGACGATGGCATACGGAGACCAACGCATGAACACCCCCTGTACGCCCGCGCGTCCCCTGACGCGCATGACCGCCGCCCTGGGCCTGGCCCTCGCATTTTCCTGCGGCTCCTCCGCCGTCATGGCCCAGGAGTTTCCGAACAAGCCGCTGCGCATGGTCGTGGGCTTTGCTCCCGGGGGCGGCGCGGATATCGTGGCGCGCCTGGTCGGCGCCAAGATGGCCGAAAGCCTGGGGCAGCAGGTGGTGGTCGAAAACCGGGCTGGCGCCACTGGCACCATCGCTGCCGACAACGTCGCCCGTTCGCCTGCCGACGGCTACTCGCTGTTCCTGGGATCGCAGTCCACCATGGTGGTGGCGCCTTCGCTGTTCCCGTCCTTGCCCTTCAAGCCGGAGAAGGACTTCGCGCCGGTATCGCAGGTGGTGACCATGCCGCTGATCCTGGTGGTCAATCCGGCCCTGGTGAACGCCAAGACCGTGCAGGAACTGACCGAACAGATCCGCAAGGCCGGCGACGGCGCGATGAGCTACGCCTCGTCAGGCCAGGGCGGCCCGCAGCACATAGCCGGCGAGCTGTATGCGCACATGGTGGGCACCAAGGTGACCCATGTGCCGTACAAGGGCGAATCGGCGGCCATGGCCGACGTGCTGGGCGGGCATGTGCCGTACATGTTCGCCAATCTTCCCGTGGCCTTGCCGCACATCACATCAGGCAAGGTCCGGCCGCTGGCCATCACCAGCCTGAAGCGCGACCCCAAGGCTCCGCAGATTCCAACCCTGGCCGAGTCCGGCTTCAAGGACTTCGAAGTGTCGACCTGGTATGGCGTGTTTGCGCCGGCCAATACGCCCAAGCCCGTGATCGGCAAGCTCTCCGATTCCATCCGCGCCGCCCTCCAGCAGAGCGACATGCAGGCCAAGCTCAGCGAGCAGGGCTTCACGGTGGTGGGCAGCGACGCCGATACCTTCGCGCGTTTCGTGGGCACGGAGTTGCCGCGCTGGTCCGTGCTGATCCGCGACATAGGCATCAAACCCGAATAAGCGGCCCGCCCGCGGGCGCGTCCACGGCCGGACGCGTCTCTATCCCTACGAGACCCAGACATGATCGATTTCACTGAAAAACGCGCGGCCGGACCCGTCATCCGGCTGCATTCCGCGGACAACGTCGTGGTGGCGCGCGTGCCTATCGGCATAGGCATGGCCGTGCCCTCGGAGGGCATCGTCAGCCGCAGCCAGATTCCGGCAGGCCACAAGATCGCGGCGCGCGATCTGCGCGCCGGCGAGCCCATCCTCAAGTACAACGTCTGCATCGGCTTTGCGGCGAGCGACATTCCGGCTGGCACCTATGTCCACTCGCACAACATGGACTTCCAGGAGTTCGACCGCGACTACGCGCACGCCCGCGACTACGTGGCGACGCCGGTCCTGCCCGAGTCCGAGCAGGCGCGCTTTCTCGGCATCGTGCGCGCCAACGGGCAGGTCGCCACGCGTAACTACATAGGTGTGATGGCGACGGTCAATTGCTCGGCGACGGTGGTGCACCGCATTGCCGAAGCCTTCACGCCGCAGCTGATGGCCGCCTATCCCAATGTGGATGGCGTGGTGGCGCTGAGCCATGGCATGGGCTGTGGCATGGAGATGTCCGGCGAACCCATGGACCTGTTGCGCCGGACGATGGGCGGCTACGCCTGTCACGCCAACTTCGCCGCCGTGCTGATCGTCGGGCTGGGCTGCGAGCGCAACCAGCTGGACGCCTTGCTCAAGGACCAGGGCCTGGAAGCGGGCGCGCGGCTGAAAACGTTCATCATGCAGGAGACCGGCGGCACGCGTAAGACCATCGAGGCGGGCGTCGCCGCGGTGCAGGCTCTGCTGCCCCAGGCCAATCAGGTCGAGCGCGTGCCGGTGCCGGCGAGTCGCCTGACGGTCGGGCTGCAATGCGGCGGCTCCGACGGCTTTTCCTCCATCACGGCCAATCCGGCGTTGGGGGCGGCCATGGATATCCTGGTGCGCCACGGCGGCACCGCCATCCTGTCCGAAACGCCGGAGATCTACGGCGTGGAGCACACGCTGACGTCGCGCGCCCGCAACCGCGAGGTCGGCGAGAAGCTGGTGCAGCGCATCCGTTGGTGGAAGGAAGAGTATTCGCCGGGGCGCGACGTGCAGATCAACGGCAAGGTCAGTCCGGGCAACCAGATGGGTGGGCTGGCCAACATCTTCGAGAAGTCGCTGGGCTCCTCGATGAAGGGCGGCACCACCGCGCTGATGGAGGTCTACCGCTACGCGGAGCCGGTGCGCCAGCCGGGCATGGTGTTCATGGATACGCCCGGCTTCGATCCGGTGTCCGCGACCGGACAGATCGCCGGCGGGGCCAACATGATCTGTTTCACCACCGGGCGCGGTTCGATGTTCGGCGCCAAGCCCGTGCCTTCGATCAAGCTGGCGACCAATACGCCGATGTATGAAAGGTTGACCGAAGACATGGACGTCAATTGCGGCGACATCCTGGACGGCACCGCGACGTTGCAGGAAGTGGCGCAGCGCATCTTCGAGGAAATCCTGCTGGTGGCTTCCGGCACCCGCAGCAAGAGTGAGCTCCTGGGGCTGGGCGATCACGAGTTTGTGCCCTGGAACATCGGCGTGGTGAGCTGAGGCACGCAGTCGCATCAGCAAGAAAATGCCCCGGCGCACGGTCCTGGATGGCCGTGCGCCGGGGCGTTTTCTTGCCGCGGATGTGCCGCTGCGTTGTGCGATCCCGCGGGCGGTGGCGCGCTCGCGGGACTTGTGATCAGTTGTCCGCCAGCGCTTGCGCGCCCGGCATGTCGAAGCCGTTGTCGTCCAGGGCGGCCTGCAAGGCGGTGCGCTGTTCGGCGTTCAGTTCCACCAGGGGCGGGCGCACCGTCGCCCAGGCGGAGTCGCCGGACTTCCAGGCGATGGCGGCCTTCATCGCGGGGATCATGGGGAATTTGCCGAACACGTTGCGGGTCGCGTTCAGTCCGGCCTGACGGGCGTCGGCGTCGGCTTCCTGCCAGCGCTGTTGCAGCGCGACGATGGGGCCCGGGTTGACGTTGCCGGTGGCGGTAATGCAGCCCACGCCGCCCGCGCGCAGCGTCTGCAGCAGGAAAGCCTCGCTGCCCGCATAGACCCGGAAGCCGCGCGGCGCAAAACGTTCGATCATGGCCGCCGTGTTGTTCCAGTCCCCGCCGCTGTCCTTCACGCCCGCGACCTGGCCGGGGTAGCGGTCCAGCAGGCGGTCGATCAGGTCCAGGCTCAGCGGCACTTGGCTCACGGGCGGGATGTGATACAGGTACATGCGCAGCCGGTCGTCGCCCACGCCCTCGATCAGTTCCGCGTAGTAGCGGAACAGGCCCTCGTCGCTCACGCCCTTGTAATAGAAGGGCGGCAGGACCAGCACGCCCATGCTGCCGCTGCGCACGGCGTGGCGGGTCAGCTCGATCGCATCGGGCAGGGCGCAGGCGCCCGTGCCGGGCATCAGCGCGGACGGCTCCACGCCGGCCTCCAGCAACGCGTCCAGCAGGCCGCGCTTCTCCGACAGGGAGAGCGAGTTGGCTTCCGAATTGGTGCCGAAAATGGCCAGGCCGACGGATTGTTCGCGCAGCCAGCGGCAGTGCTTCACATAGCGCCCCAGGGCCGGGCGATAGGCTGCGTCGAAAGGCGTGAGGACCGGAGAAAAAACGCCGGGAATGCTGGCTTGGGTGCTCATTGTCTCTACTCGTTTTCTGGTGAATGAAAAAGGTGCGCCGGAATGCGCGGCGGCAACGTCTGATTCTGGCACCGAAGCGGCCGATGAACATCTGCTGTTTAATTGCTTCAATCCATAAAATTGTTGTGGTTTGCCCTGGCGCAAACCGTGCATGCAGAAAAAGGGGGACGCCTTGGATACGCGATATGTGCAGAGCTTTGTGTCGGTGGTCGAATGCGGATCGCTGGCGGAAGCGGCGCGCCGGCTGGATCTGACTCCCGCCGCCATCGCGGCGCGGGTGCGCACCCTGGAGGAGGAGCTGGGCGCCATCCTCATCAAGCGCGTCGGCCGCAGCGTCAAGGCCACGGAGGCGGGCCTGAAGGTGTTGGAGCGGGCCCGCAGCGTGCTGCGCGAAGTGCGGGACCTGCGCGCCAGCGCCAGCGACGACGCGCCGCTGGGCGAATTGCGCCTGGGCGTGTCGGTATCGGCGCTGACGGGCATCATGCCCACCGTGCTGGCGCGCCTGTACCGGCGCCTGCCCAAGCTGGCCGTCTTCGTCGAGCCGGGCACGTCCAACCACCTGTATCACCGGGTGATCAACGGCGACCTGGACGCGGCCTTCATCGTCAAACCTCAGTTCAACCTGTCCAAGGGCTACGCCTGGAAATTGGTGGCCGAAGAGCCGCTGGTGGTGCTGGCGCCGCCCGATACCGCGAGCAATGACGCCCACGAGCTGATGAGCACGCAGCCTTTCATACGCTATGACCGCAACGTCTGGGGAGGCCGGCTGGCGGATCAGTATCTGCGGCAGCACGGCATCGTGCCGCGCGAACGTCTGGAGGTCGACGGCCTGATGGGCATCGCCTGCATGGTGTCGGAAGGGTTGGGCGTGTCGCTGGTGCCCGATTGGGCGCCGGATTGGCTGGACAGCCGGCGCGTCAAGCGAGTGCCGCTGCCGGGACGCGCGCCGCTGCGCTGCATGGGGATTATCTGGGCCCGGCACATGCCGCATTCGGCGCTGGCGGAAGCGTTTGTCGAAGAGGCCGGCCTGGCCTTGAACCTGCCCGCTGGGCCGATAGAGGACGAGTGAACGGCCGGAGCGCGGCCGCTGCGGATCGCGCCGGGCGTCGCTGCGCCGGGCGCCACCGCGCTGCGAACCCGCCATGAAAAACACCCCGGAAGCTGGATCGGTATCCAGCTTCCGGGGTGCGGTGTGCTGCCAGTCGCAAGCCCTTGCGGGCCTGCGGCTTAGTGGCGCGTTTCGACCTGAACCAGCGGTTCGTTGGACACCGACGCGACCGGCTTGCGCTCGCGGCCCAGGCGGACCGGCGTGTGCGCCGCGGCGATGCGCAGCTGGGTCTGGGCGTGGCGGTCCGGATCGGTTTCCACCCACTGCAGGCCAGCGGCATTCACCACATCGTGCAGGGCCTGGGCCTTGGCCGACGGGGCGGCAGCCGGCACCACGATGGGTTGGCTGGCTGCGGGCGCCGGGGCGGCCGCCACCTGCGCGGCGGGCGCAACCGGGGCGACAGGCGCGGGAGCGGGAGCAACCACGGGCTCGACGGCGGCGGCTTCCACCGGCGCCGGCTCGGACGCAGCGGGGGCGGAAACCTCGCTCGCGGCCTGCACGGAGACCGGCTGGGTCACTTCCGCGGCAGCCGTTTGCACGGACTGGGCCACGGGTTCGACGGCTTGCGGGGCTTCGGCTTGGACGGGTTCAGCCTGCTGGGCCTCGACCGGGGCGGCGGCGACCTTGGCGGGTTCAACCGGCGCGGCTTCGGCCTGCTGGCCTTGCGCCGGTGCGGCGTCGGCAGCGGCTTCGACCTGCTGGGCCTGGGCCACGGGTTCCACGGCTTGTGCGGCGGTCACGGCGGGCTGGACAGCGGTTTCTTCCGGTTGCTCGACGCCGTCATCGTCGGCGCCATCGTCCAGTTGCTCGTCGCTACCAGCCAGACCGGCTTCGTCCGGGCTGCGGCGGCCACGGCGGCTGCGGCGGCGGCGACGCTTGCGTTCCGGGTCGGCCGCGCCTTCGGCGCCTTCCATGGCAGGCACGCCATCGGCGGTCTGTTCGACAGCCTCGGCGGTCTCGGCCACTTCCAGAACGGCCTCAGGGGCGGATTTGGTCTCGGGCAGGGCGGTGGCGACAGTCTGAGCCAGCGCGGCGACCATGCTTTCCTGTTCGCTCATCGGAGCGTCGGACTGGCCTTCCTCGCGACGATTGCGGCCACGGCCGCGGCGGCGGTTGCGGCCGGCGCCGGTGTCCTCGCCGCCGGCTTCCACGGCTTGCTCGGGGCGGTTGGACGCCAAGGCCGCTTGCGTGGCCTGGGTGTCGCGTTCGCCGCGGGCGTCGCTGCGATTGTGGCGTTCGCCGCGTTCCTGGCGCTCGCCCTCGGGGCGGCGATTGCCGCGCACGTGGTGGCGGCCGCCTTCGCTGGCCTCGGCGCCTTCGCCGCGGCGGTTGCGGTTGCGGTCCGAACCATGGCGTTCGCCACGGCGTTCCTGGCCGTCATGGCCGCTGCGGCCCTTGCCGCGGCCGGAGCTGGCGCGCTTGGCGCTGTCTTCCTGGGCGGCGGCGGGCTTGGCCGCTTCAGAACCACCGCCGGTCAGCCAGCCGACCAGGCGCTTGAACAGGCCACCCAGGCCGCCGGCGGCTGCCGGGGCGGGAGCCGGCGCGGCGGGCGCCGGCGTGGACACCGGAGCGGGCTGCGACGGCGTGATGCCCTTGACCAGGGCTTCCGGACGCGACTTGATCTCGTGCTCGCGCGGCTGCCAAGGGGCGTCCGTGGCCGGGGCTTCGACCAGTTCGAAACTGGTCTTCAGCTCTTCCAGGCGCGGATCGTCGTGGCGCAGGCGCTCGATGTGGTGGTGCGGCGTTTCCAGATGCTTGTTGGGGATCAGCATCAGGTTGACCTTGAGGCGGGCTTCCATCTTGGTGATGTCGGCGCGCTTTTCGTTCAGCAGGTAGGTGGCAACGTCGACGGGCACTTGGGCGTGCACGGCGGCGGTGTTTTCCTTCATGGCCTCTTCCTGCAGCAGGCGCAGCACGTGCAGGGCGCTGGACTCGGCGTCGCGGATCACACCGGTGCCGTTGCAGCGCGGGCAGGTGATGTGCGAGCCTTCGTTCAGGGCCGGGCGCAGGCGCTGGCGCGACAGTTCCATCAGGCCGAAGCGCGAAATCTTGCCCATCTGGACGCGGGCGCGGTCGAAATGGAGGGCGTCACGCAGGCGCTGTTCAACGGCGCGCTGGTTCTTGCTGTCCTCCATGTCGATGAAGTCGATGACGATCAGGCCGCCCAGGTCGCGCAGGCGCAACTGGCGGGCCACTTCGTCGGCCGCTTCCGAGTTGGTGCGCAGCGCGGTTTCCTCGATGTCGGCGCCGCGCGTGGAGCGGGCCGAGTTGACGTCCACGGAAACCAGGGCTTCGGTGTGGTCGATGACGATGGCGCCGCCCGAGGGCAGCGTGACCGTGCGCGAGTACGCCGTTTCGATCTGGTGTTCGATCTGGAAACGGGAGAAGAGGGGGATATCGTCGCGGTAGCGTTTGACGCGCTGGACGTTGTCCGGCATCACCACGCTCATGAAGGCCGTGGCCTGGTCGGCGATCTCGTCGGTATCGATGAGGATCTCACCGATTTCCGGGGAGAAGTAATCGCGGATGGCCCGGATGACCAGGCTGGATTCCAGGTAGATCAGGATGGGCGCGGAGTTGTCGCGCGCGGCGCCGTCGATGGCCGTCCAGAGCTGCAACAGGTAGGACAAGTCCCACTGGAGTTCTTCGACGTTGCGGCCGATGCCGGCGGTGCGGGCGATGATGCTCATGCCCTGGGGCAGATCGAGCTGCTCCATGGTGTCGCGCAGTTCCTGGCGATCCTCGCCCTCGACACGGCGCGAAACGCCGCCGCCGCGGGGGTTGTTGGGCATCAGGACCAGGTAGCGGCCGGCCAGCGAGATGAACGTGGTCAGGGCCGCGCCCTTGTTGCCGCGCTCTTCCTTTTCGACCTGGACGATCAGTTCCTGGCCTTCGCGCAGGGCGTCCTGGATGCGGGCGCTACGGACGTCCACGCCTTCCTTGAAGAAGCTGCGGGCAACTTCCTTGAAGGGCAGGAACCCGTGGCGGTCTTCGCCGTAGTTGACGAAGCAGGCTTCGAGGCCGGGTTCGATCCGGGTGATGACACCTTTGTAGATGTTGCCTTTGCGTTGTTCGCGGCCGGCAGTCTCGATGTCGAGGTCGATGAGTTTTTGCCCATCGACGATAGCGACGCGTAATTCTTCCTGATGCGTCGCATTGAACAGCATGCGCTTCATGAGAGGGGTTCTCCGTTGTCATGACGCGCCGATATCGGCGCGTGACCTCGGGTCACTCGGGCTGCGGCTGAAGCGGGCAAGAAATGCGGACCGTACCTGGGCGGCGCCCAGGCGTATCCGCCGCGGGTCAGGCGGGCACGTCGAGCCGTGGGGCTCGGGGTTCTGTCAGCAGGAGGGTCAGCTTCACTGAATGTGGTTTGACGGAAAAGTGCTGTGAACGGCAGTTGCGGTCGGATTGGTTGCCCACACGCAGCTGGTGCTTTAAATATGCGACGATTCTTGCGGTGCTTCAGAGCCGCTTGCGGCATGCAACGGACCTGCTGGGACAGCGGGCAAAATGAATGCCACACCACTATCCGGCAGGGCGCGGTTGCGCCGGCGACCAAATGACCCCAGGGGTTGAATGAGCAGGCAGTACAATGGCGGCCCGCGCGCTCGACGGAGTTGCGTACGTTGCATCTCTACGTCAGGCGGCTAGTTCAGCCCCTTTAGGCTGTCCCGATTATATGTCGCTTTCCGCAATGCGCAAAGAAACTTCCTCCTCCATTCCCCTCTCTAAAGCTGCCCCCGCCGTCCGCATGGTGGAGGTCGATGCCGAACAGGCCGGCCAACGCCTGGACAACTTCCTGGCGAGGCTGTGCAAGGGCGTCCCCAAAACACACATCTACAAGGCCATCCGTGGCGGCGAGGTGCGGATAAACAAGGGACGCACTTCGGCCGACTACCGGGTCGCGGAAGGCGATGTCGTCCGCATTCCGCCATTGCGGCTGCCGGACCCAGGCAAGCCGCGTCCGGTTCCGGGCGCCGAATTCCCAGTGGTGTTCGAGGACGAAGCCCTGCTGGTGGTGGACAAGCCCGCCGGCGTGGCGGTCCATGGCGGCAGCGGCGTGTCCTTCGGCGTGATCGAGCAATTGCGGGCTGCCCGGCCCGGCGCCAAGTTCCTGGAACTGGTCCATCGCCTGGACCGGGAAACCTCGGGCCTCTTGATGGTGGCCAAGAAGCGCAGCGCTCTGCTGGCGCTGCACGCCATGCTGCGTGAAGGAAAAGGGGACAAGCACTACCTGGCCCTGGTCGAGGGCGATTGGGTCAATGATCGCCAGCACATCAAACTGGGCCTGTCCAAATGGACCACCCAGTCCGGCGAGCGCCGGGTCAAGGTGGATCCCGACGGTCAGACGGCGCACACCATCGTCACGCTCAAGCAGCGGTTTGGTGGCTATAGTCTGGTCGACGCCGAGTTGCGTACCGGGCGTACCCACCAGATCCGGGTGCACCTGGCGGCCAGCGGCTTTCCCATCGTGGGCGACGACAAGTATGGCCACGACGAGGTGCGCGCGCAGTTCTCGCGCATGGGCTTTGGCAGGATGTTCCTGCACGCCCACCAATTGACCCTGGCTCACCCGGTGACGGGCGAGCTCTTGACGCTTACCGCCGAGCTGCCCCCCGCCTGCCGGCAAATACTGAAAAAATTGGAGTTGGTCTGATCATGTCGTATTCGCTGGTCGTTTTTGACTGGGATGGCACCCTGATGGATTCCACGCACAGCATCGTGGCGGCCATCCAGGGCGCCTGCCGCGACCTGGAGCTGGCGGTGCCCTCGGCGTCCGATGCCAGTTGGGTGATAGGTCTGTCCCTGGAAAGCGCCCTGCGCCGCGCGGTGCCGGAACTGACGCAGGCGATGCTGCCGCGTTTCCTGGAGCGCTACCGCACCCACTACCTGCTGCGCGATCCGGAATTGCGCCTGTTCGAGGGCGTGCAGGAACTGCTGGGTGAATTGGCGGGGCAGAACGTGCGCCTGGCCGTCGCTACCGGCAAGAGCCGCGTGGGCCTGACCCGCGCGCTGGCCGCGACCGGGCTGGGGCCGCTGTTCGACGCCACCCGTACCGCCGACGAAACCTTCAGCAAGCCGCATCCGGCGATGCTGCACGAACTGATGCAGGAGCTGGATGTGGATCCGGAGCGTGTGGTGATGGTGGGCGACACCTCGCACGATCTGCAAATGGCGATCAATGCCGGCGTGCACGGCCTGGGCGTGACCTATGGCGCTCACACCCTGAAGGAACTGGAGGGATGCTCGCCCCAGGCGGTGCTCGACAGTGTGCCGGGATTGCGCGAGTGGCTGTTGCCGCGCGTGATGTAGCGGCCGGCCTCCGGGAGCGCGTGGGGCGGAACACCCGGCGCGCGCGCCGGTCTATAGGAAATACCCGCAAGCGCCGGCTGCCGCGGAATATCATGGGGCCGCGCGGCGTCCATGGCTTGCGCAGGGCGCGTCCATGATCCTGCGGGCGCCACACCGGAGACCATGATGTTGATACGCAAGCCCGACGATATTCTTCCGTCCGAGATCACCTCCGAGACCGTCTGGCGCTCGCGCCGCGAACTGATGCTGCGTGCCGGGATGGTCGCGGCGGCCGCGGGCCTGCCGGGGTGGGCCGCGCGCAGCGCACATGCCCAGGAGGCAGGCGCCCTGCCGGGCAAGGCCAACGCGGCTTTGAGCGTCATGGACAAGCAGACCTCGCTGGCTGATGTGACGTCGTACAACAATTACTACGAGTTCGGCGTCGATAAGGACGACCCCGCCGCCAACGCTGGCAAATTGCAGACACGTCCCTGGAGCGTGAGCGTCGAGGGCGAGGTCGGCCGGCCGCGCACGTTCTCCATCGAAGAGCTGCTCAAGCTGGCGCCGATGGAAGAGCGCGTCTACCGGCTACGCTGCGTCGAGGGCTGGTCCATGGTGATTCCCTGGGTGGGCTATTCACTGTCGGCGCTGCTCAAGCAGGTCGAGCCCACGGGCAACGCCAAGTACGTGGAATTCGTGACCGCCGTGCAGCGCGAGAATATGCCGGGCGTGCGCGCCGCGATCCTGGAGTGGCCCTATGTGGAAGGCCTGCGCATCGACGAGGCCATGAATCCCCTGGCCATGCTGGTGTTCGGCGTCTACGGCCGCGTGCTGCCGAACCAGAACGGCGCGCCGCTCAGACTGGCGGTGCCCTGGAAATACGGCTTCAAGTCTGCCAAGTCCCTGGTGAAGATCCGACTGGTGGAAAAGCCGCCCGTGTCGTCCTGGATCAAGGCTGCGCCGCAGGAGTATGGCCTTTACGCCAATGTGAATCCCGACGTGCCTCATCCGCGCTGGAGCCAGGCCACGGAGCGCCGCATCGGCGAGGACGGCCTGTTCTCGCCCAAGCGCAAGACCTTGATGTTCAACGGTTATGCCGAACAGGTGGCGTCGCTCTATCAGGGCATGGACCTGAAGGCGAACTATTGAGGCGGCTCCATGCCTGACGGCACTCCGCAGGCCGCTCCGGCTGCGCCGCCGCGCAAGGCCCCGCTTTCCGCCAAGGCGGTGGGGCGCTTCAAGCCGTTCCTGTTCCTGCTGGGGCTGGCGCCGTTCGCGCGCTGGATCTGGTTGGGCGTGAACAACGGACTGACGGCGAACCCCGTGGAGTTCCTGACCCGTTCATCGGGCACCTGGACCCTGGTCTGCCTGCTGGTGACGCTGGCCATCACGCCGCTGCGCCGGCTGACCGGTCAGCCGGCGTTGCTGCGGTTGCGCCGGATGTGCGGGCTGTTCGCGTTCTTCTATGGTTCCATGCACTTCATGGCCTGGGTCTGGTGGGACCGCGGTTTCGATCCGGCCGGAATGCTGCGCGATATTGGCGAACGTCCCTTCATCATGGTCGGATTCGCGGCGTTCGTGCTGATGACCGCGTTGGCGGCCACGTCCACACAATGGGCCATGCGCAAACTTGGCAAGCGCTGGCAGAGCCTGCATCGGGCTGTCTATGCCATAGGCTTGCTGGCGGTGCTGCATTATTGGTGGCATAAGGCCGGCAAGAACGATCTGGCGCAACCCGCGATGTACGCTGCCGTGCTGGCCCTGCTGCTGGGATGGCGGCTGGTCGCCTGGCTGCGCGGCCGGCGCTAGCGCTGTTCGCGCCTACGGCATCGCCAGCATGATGGCGGCGGTCTCTGCATCTGGCTGACCGTCGTGCAGCGCCGGCCGGTAGTGCATCTGGAAGGCCGCCAGCGCGCCGATCGTGGCCGGGTCCAGGGTTCCGTCCTGCGGGCAGGCGTAGCCCAGCCGCGTCAGCTGCTTCTGGAACCACGCCACGTCGGGGACGCCTTGGGCCTGCAGGCGTGCGAGGTGTGCGGCGGCGCCGGTTTCGTCGTACCAACGTCCAATCCCAGCCTCGGCCAGCATTTTCCAAGGAAAAAGAGGGCCAGGGTCCACCTTGCGCTGTGGCGCGATGTCGCTATGGCCCACGATGTTTTCGGGCGCGATGCCGTGCCGCTGCGCAATATCGCGCAGCAGTATGGTCAAGGCGCGCAATTGCTTGTCGTTATAGGGGTGCCAGACGGGCTTGCCGTCCGGACCCTCCGTCCAGCCCGGGTTGACGATTTCTATGCCGATGGACGTGCTGTTCATGGCGATGTTGCCATACCAGGAACTGGCGCCCGCATGCCAGGCGGCGCGGTTCTCGTCCACCAGCCGGTAGACGCGCCCGGAGTCGTTTACCAGGTAATGGGAGCTGACCTTGCCCTTGGAGAGCAATTCCATCGAGTGGGCGTCGTCGACGCTGGTGTAGTGCAGCACGATGCTGCGCACCCGGCTGGCCTGGCTGACGGCAGTGACGGAGGTGTCCAGGTCCAGGCCGGCGGGGCCGCGAGCGGCGCATCCCGCCAGGATGGCCGCGGCAAGCGGCGCAAGAAACAGGCGGTGCATGGGTCAGCGCGCCAGGAAGAGGAACAGCGTCGGCAGCTTGTCGAGCTGGGGCGCCGGCTGCTGCTTCCAGTCGGCCACGCTGCGGGTGACGATCCATTCGTCGGCGGTCGTGACCGAGCGGGCCACGCACAGCTTGGTGTCGCCTTTCAGGCTGGCCAGCAGCGTGGCGAACATGGCGGCGTTGCGGTAGGGGGTCTCGATCAGCAACTGGGTCTGGTTGTGCTTGGCCGAATGCTGCTCCCAGGCGCGCAGCTGCTTGGCGCGTTCCGCCGGGTCCACCGGCGCATAGCCGTGGAAGGCGAAGCGCTGGCCGTCCAGGCCGCTGGCCATCAGGCCCAGCAGGATGGAAGAGGGGCCGACCCAGGGCTTTACCGTGATGCCCAGGCGGTGGGCGGCGTCGGCGACCTTGGCCCCCGGATCCGCGACCGCGGGGCAGCCGGCCTCGGAAACCAGGCCGATTTCCGCGCCCTTGAGCGCCGGCTCCAGCCAGGCCTTGATCTGGGTGGCGTTGACCTTGTCGGTCAGGGTGTGGATGGTGATTTCCTGCAGCGGCCGGGTGGTGCCGATCAGCTTGAGGAAGGCGCGGGCGGTCTTGGCGTTTTCGGCGATATAGGTATCCAGCCGGCCCGCCAGGGCGCGGACTTCGGCGGGCAGCCAGCGCTCGGGCGGGGCTTCGCCCAGGCCGACCGGGATCAGGTGCAGCGCGCCGCTCATGCGGGCGCTCCGGGAGCGTCCAGCGGGTCCAGGCCGAAACCCGCCAGCATGCCAGTCAGCGCGATCAGCGGCAGGCCGATGATGGCGGTAGGGTCGTCGCTCTGGATGCTTTCCATCAGCGCGATGCCCAGGCTTTCCGCCTTGGCGCTGCCTGCGGTATCGTAGGGTTCCTCGGCGCGCAGATAGGCCTCGATGGCGCGGTCCGACAATTTGCGGAAACGGCAGCGCGTGACGATGTCGGCTTTCTCCACCCGCTGGCCGTCCGTGACCGCCAGGGCGCTGTGGAATTCCACGATTTGACCCGATAGGGCCTGCAATTGCGCCAGGGCGCGCGGGAAATCCCCTGGCTTGCCGATGGGTTGTCCATCCACGGTGGCCACCTGGTCCGAGCCGATCACGATGCTGCCGGGGTGGCTGGCCGCGACTGCCATGGCCTTGGCCACGGACAGGCGCAGCGCCAGGGCTGCCGGGGTTTCGCCGGACTGTGGCGTTTCGTCTACATCGGGGGAAATTGCCGTGAAGGGCAGGCGCAGGCGGGACAGCAGTTCTTTGCGGTAACGCGAGCTGGACGCGAGGATGAGGCTGGGCTTTGAAGGCATGCGATATTTGACGTTGATACGTAAGTCACAGTATTATCTAACGTTTTGCGGGATTTTTGCATGAACCAAGGCGCGTGTCTTGAAAGACGAGAGACGCAACCAGGCTCGTGCAGGCCCCGCGAATGCAAAGGACTGAACATCAAGCGCATCGATGCATACGCATTTGCCCAGATGGGCAAGGAAGCGCAAGGAACCATACCTCTTGTGCGGTTTACGCGCGCGGTTGAAGGGCTACCCGAACAACCGCAGGGCGATGCCGGGCTCGTGACGTGGTCCGTGCGCGGCGAAATGGGCAAATCCGGCCTCATGCTTGGCCGGCCGCTATTGCATGTCCACGTGCAGGCGAACCCTGTGCTGGTGTGCCAGCGGTGCAATGAGCCGTTCGTATATCCGATCGACAGCGAAGTCCTTTTGCAGCTGGTCAAGTCCGAAGCCGATCTCGACGATGGCGCTTCCTACGGGGAGTCGTCAGGCGAGGACGACGAGGACGAAGAAGGAAATGGTTTTGTGTCCAACCTGCCTGAAAAGGTGGTGGGTTCGCATCATTTTGATCTGCTGGCCCAGATCGAAGATGAGCTCATTCTGAGCGTTCCGTATGTGCCCAAGCATGATGTATGCCCGGGCGCGCTGGCCAAAGTCAGTGAAGCTCCTCCCGAGGAGCCCGCTGTCAAGCGTCCGTCGCCGTTTGCGGTGCTGGAACAACTGAAGCACAAAGATTGAGATCAACATCGGGCCGCATCGCGTACAATGCGCCCCGTTTCTAGGAGTCATCATGGCCGTTCAACAAAACAAGAAGTCCCCGTCCAAGCGCGGTATGCACCGCTCGCACGATTTTCTGGTGAACCCGCCGACCGCGATCGAACCCAACACGGGCGAAGCGCATCTGCGTCACCACATCAGCCCCAACGGCTTCTACCGCGGCCGCAAGGTCCTGAAGACCAAGGCCGACGAATAAGGCCCCCGGGCCGAACTCGTACTCGGACCATTTCGGCTGAGCGCTGATACCTGGCACCCGTGATACGCATCGCCATAGACTGTATGGGCGGAGACTTCGGTCTGCCCGTCACGATTCCGGCTGCGATCGAGTTCGCCCGGCAATTTCCGGATACCCGGCTATTGCTGGTCGGGCTTCCCGACGCTATCGAAGCGGCGCTCTCCGAGCACCGCGGCGTGGCGCGCGATCGCATTGAAATCGTGGCGGCTTCCGAAGTCGTCACCATGGACGACCCGGTCGAGGTCGCCCTGCGCCGCAAAAAAGACTCCTCCATGCGCCTGGCCGCCCAGTCCGTCAAGGACGGGCGCGCCGACGCCTGCGTTTCCGCGGGCAATACCGGCGCGTGGATGGCCATTTCACGCTATGTGCTCAAGACGCTGGACGGCATAGACCGGCCCGCGATCGCCACGTCCATCCCGAACCAGACGGGCCGTGCCACCACGGTGCTGGACCTGGGTGCGAATGTGGACTGCACGGCAGAGCACCTGCTCCAGTTCGCCATCATGGGCGCCGCGCTGTCGCAGGCGGTCGACCATCGCGAGCGCCCCTCCGTGGGCTTGCTCAACATCGGCGAAGAAGTCATCAAGGGCAACGAAGTCGTCAAGGAAGCCGCCGAGCTTCTGCGTGGCAGCCCGCTCAACTTCTACGGCAACGTGGAAGGCAATGACATATTCAAGGGCACTGTCGACGTCGTCGTCTGCGACGGTTTCGTCGGCAACGTCGTGCTCAAGTCCGTCGAAGGGCTGGCGAAGATGCTGTCCAGCGTCATTCGCGAAGAGTTCAAACGCAATCTGATCACGCTGCTGGCTGGCGCGGTGGCCAAGCCGGTGCTCAACCGCCTGCGCACCCGCGTCGACAACCGGCGCTATAACGGCGCCGCGTTGCTGGGCCTGCGCGGCGTGGTCATCAAGAGCCATGGCTCCGCGGACGTCTACGCCTATGGTTTTGCGTTGCAGCGCGCTCGCGAAGCCGTAGTGAGTAAACTGCTGGAGCGCACCGCTGAGACGGTCGCTCAGATTACCAAGCGCGTTCAATCTGGCGAGGGCCCCTCGGCGCCGTCGCCAAACGTGGCTGGGGACACCGCTTGATGGATACCGCAATGAAATATTCCGTGATCGCGGGCACCGGCAGCTTCCTGCCGGAACGCGTGGTTTCGAATGACGAGCTGGCGGCGGAGTTGGCGACGCGCGACATCGCCACTTCCGACGAGTGGATCGTCGAGCGCACCGGCATCCGCCAGCGCCATCTGGCCGAGCGCGGCGTCACGACCAGCCAGCTGGCCACCGAGGCCTCGCGCCGCGCGCTGGCCGACGCCGGCGTGGACGCTTCCGAGATCGACCTGATCGTCCTGGCCACGTCGACCCCCGACTTCGTGTTCCCGAGCACCGCCTGCATCGTGCAGGCCAATCTCGGCGCCAAGGGCTCGGCGGCATTCGACGTGCAGGCCGTGTGCAGCGGTTTCGTCTACGCGCTGACCACCGCCGACAGCTTCATCCGTGCCGGCCGCGCGCGTTGCGCGCTGGTCATCGGCGCCGAAGTGTTCTCGCGCATCCTGGACTGGAACGACCGCGGCACTTGCGTGCTGTTCGGCGACGGCGCCGGCGCCGTGGTGCTCAAGGCTTCCGACAAGCCGGGCATCCTGGCCGCGCAACTGCACGCCGACGGCAGCCAGGCCAAGATCCTGAACGCCGCGGGCAACGTCGCCTATGGCGACGTGACCGGCGATCCGTTCCTGCGCATGGACGGGCAGGCCGTGTTCAAGCAGGCCGTCACCGTGCTGGACCGTTCCGCGCGCGACACCTGCGCCGAAGCGGGCGTGGAGATCGCCGACGTCGATTGGCTGATCCCGCACCAGGCCAACGTGCGCATCCTGAATTTCCTGGCGCGCAAGCTTGCCGTGCCGGTCGAGAAGGTCGTCGTCACCGTCGACAGCCACGCCAACACGTCCGCGGCCAGCGTGCCGCTGGCCCTGGACGCCGCGCGTCGCGACGGCCGCGTCAAGCCGGGGCAGCTGATCCTGATGCAAGGCGTGGGCGGCGGATTCACCTGGGGCTCGGTACTGGCCCGCATGTAAAGGCGCGCTCCGGCGCGACGCGGCGCATGCGCCGCGGCCGCCGGAACGATGTGCCTGACATTCCACACAGACACTGAATCAATCCATACGGTCAATCATGAAAATCGCATTTGTCTTTCCTGGCCAAGGTTCCCAAGCTGTCGGCATGCTGGACGCCTGGTCGGGCGTCGCGGCCGTCACGGACACCGTGGCGCGGGCTTCGCAAGCGCTCGGGCAGGACCTGGGTGCGTTGATCGCGCAAGGCCCCGCGGAACAGCTCAACCTGACCACCAATACCCAGCCCGCCATGCTGACTGCCGGGGTCGCGATGTACGCGGCCTGGTGCGCTGCGGGTGGCCGCAAGCCCGATGTCGTGGCCGGCCACAGCCTGGGCGAGTATGCCGCCTTGACGGCTGCGGGCTCGCTCGCGCTTGAAGACGCCGTGCGCCTGGTGCGCGTGCGCGCCGACGCCATGCAGGCCGCCGTGCCGGTGGGTACCGGCGCCATGGCCGCCATCCTGGGCCTGGACGACGCCGCCGTGCGCGCTGCCTGCGAGGCCGCCGCCCAGGGCGAGGTCGTCGAGGCCGTGAATTTCAACGCGCCTGCGCAGGTCGTGATCGCTGGCCACAAGGCCGCGGTCGAGCGCGCTTGCGAACTGGCCAAGGCCGCGGGCGCCAAGCGGGCGCTGCTGCTGCCGGTGTCCGCACCGTTCCACTCCAGCCTGCTCAAGCCCGCCGCCGAAGTGCTGGCCGGCGCGCTGGCCAGCGTGACGGTGTCCGCGCCGCAGCTACAAGTGATCAACAACGTCGATGTGGCTACGCCCGTCGAACCCGGGGCAATCCGGGATGCGCTGGTGCGTCAGGCATGGCATCCTGTGCGGTGGGTTGAAACCCTGCGCGCGATGAAGGCGCAGGGCGTCACGCACGTCATCGAATGCGGTCCCGGCAAGGTGCTGGCCGGCTTGACCAAGCGCATCGATCCCGAACTCACGGGCATGGCCATTACCGATCCTGCTTCGCTAGAGGCAGCGTTGGCCGCCGTCAACGGAAATTAAGAATATGGACAACACCTCGATCGAACTGCAGGGCAAGCTCGCGCTGGTGACCGGCGCCACGCGCGGCATCGGCCGCGCCATCGCCCAGGAACTGGCCGCGCGCGGCGCCACGGTCGTCGGCACCGCCACCTCCGAATCGGGCGCGGCCGCCATCACCGAAGCGCTGGCGCCCTTGGGCGGCCGCGGCGTGGTGCTGGACGTGACCGACGCCGCTGCCTGCGATGCGCTGATCGACGCGCTGGGCAAGGAAGGTGGCGGCCCCCACATCCTCGTCAATAACGCCGGTATCACCCGTGATACGCTGGCAATGCGTATGAAGGACGATGATTGGTCGGCTGTCATCGACACCAACCTGGCCTCGGTCTTCCGCTTGTCGCGCGCCGTGCTGCGCAACATGATGAAGGCTCGCTGGGGACGTATCATCAACGTCACCTCCGTGGTGGGTTCCAGCGGCAACCCCGGCCAAGCCAACTACGCGGCCGCCAAGGCTGGCGTGGCTGGCATGTCGCGCGCCCTGGCGCGTGAGCTGGGCAGCCGCAACATCACCGTGAACTGCGTCGCGCCTGGTTTCATCGATACCGACATGACGCGCGCCCTGGGCGAAAATCAGACTGCTGCCTTGCTGCAGCAGATTCCGCTCGGCCGCCTGGGTTCGCCCGCGGATATCGCCCACGCCGTGGCGTTTTTGTCCGGGCCGCAAGCGGGTTACATTACCGGCACCACCCTGCACGTCAACGGCGGGATGTACATGCAATAAATCAAGAATCGCGCGTGGGCGGCTCAGGCCGCCGCGCCGCCGCCGGACAACCGGCGGGGCCACGCGAGATTCAACCGGAAACGCCGCACACCGGTTTCCTGCGCCATTCCCGGCGACAGATCAAGTGCGCGGTGTTATTTTTGTCACGGCCAGGCGTCGCAAAACTCCGCGCTTGGCTATAATTCGCGGGATTTTTCCCAATTGGAGATCTGCATGGAAAGCATCGAACAGCGCGTCAAGAAGATCGTCGCTGAACAACTTGGCGTCAACGAAGCCGAGATCAAGAACGAATCCTCCTTCCTTGACGACCTCGGTGCCGATTCGCTCGACATGGTCGAACTGGTCATGGCGCTCGAAGACGAATTCGAGACCGAGATCCCCGACGAAGAGGCCGAAAAGATCACGACCGTGCAACAAGCGATTGACTACATCAATTCGCACGGCAAGCAGTAAGCTGGGCTTTTACCCTTCTGGTTGCCTTGCGGCGTCCGTCGCAGCCAACCGGGAAATCGGGGCGGTTTCAGGAATTTGCCGTGCGGTCCGCATGCGGGAAGGGCGTTGTAATGCCCGACCCGCTTTCGTGTGGGCCGCACGTGCAGCGCATCCCGAAAACCGCCTTTCTTTTGTCTGTTTGAGGAGTCATCCGTGAAGCGACGTGTCGTCATCACTGGCCTGGGTATCGTTTCTCCCGTCGGGAACGACGTGACCACCGCTTGGGACAATATCGTCAACGGACGTTCTGGCATCAGCCGCATCACCCGTTTCGATCCCTCGGCCATCACCACGCATATTGCCGGCGAAGTCAAAGACTTCGACATCAGCACCTATATCACGGCCAAGGAAGCCCGCCAGATGGATACCTTCATCCATTACGGCCTGGCCGCCGGGATGCAGGCATGGCGCGATTGCGGCCTGGAAGTCACCGAAGCCAATGCGGACCGCATCGGCGTGATCGTGGGTTCCGGCATCGGCGGCCTGCCGCGCATCGAAGAAACCCAGATCGAATACCTGGCCAAGGGTCCGCGCCGCATTTCGCCGTTCTTCGTGCCGGGTTCGTTGATCAACCTGATCTCCGGCCATCTGTCCATTACGTATGGCATGAAGGGTCCGAGCTACGCGGTCGTGTCGGCTTGCACGACCGGCCTGCATTGCATCGGCGATGCCGCGCGCCTGATCGAGTACGGCGATGCCGACGTCATGGTGGCCGGCGGAGCCGAGGCTACCGTGTCGCCGCTGGGCGTCGGTGGTTTTGCTGCCATGCGCGCCTTGTCGACTCGCAATGACGACCCTCAGACGGCCTCGCGCCCCTGGGACCGCGACCGCGACGGCTTCGTGCTGGGCGAGGGTGCGGGCGTACTGGTGCTGGAAGAGTACGAGCATGCCAAGAAGCGCGGCGCGCGCATCTACGGCGAGCTCGCAGGCTACGGCATGAGCTCGGACGCGCACCACATCACGGCCCCCGACAAGGACGGTCCGCGCCGCGGCGTCCTGAATGCGCTGCGCAACGGCGGCCTGAATGCCGAAGACATCCAGTACGTCAACGCGCACGGTACCTCGACGCCCCTGGGCGACAAGAACGAAACCGACGCGCTGAAGCTGGCTTTCGGCGACCACGCCAAGAAGCTGGTGGTCAATTCGACCAAGTCCATGACCGGGCACCTGCTTGGCGCGGCCGGCGGCATAGAGGCGGTGTTCACGACCTTGGCGGTCTACAACCAGGTCTCGCCGCCCACGATCAACATCTTCAATCAAGATCCGGAATGCGATCTGGATTACTGCGCCAACGAGGCGCGGCAGATGAAGATCGACGTCGGCCTGTCCAACTCGTTCGGCTTCGGCGGCACCAACGGCTCGATGGCCGTTCGCCGGGTCTGATTTGGAAGAGCCGCTCGGGGGACGCTGGGCGTTTCGCGTGCCTGTCCGGCGGCCAGGAAGCGCGACCGCGCTTGCTGGCCTGGCGCTGGCCTCGGCTGGGGCCAGCGTGCTGATGGCGGCGTCCTGGCACGGCATGGCATGGGCAGCGGGTGCGGCGATCGCGCTCCTGCTTGTGCTGGCCGGGCTGTTACACTCGGCACGGAGCAGCCTGTCCCCCGTATCCGCCTTGCGCGCGGTAGCCGGGGCAGGGAGCTGGCAGGTCCGCCTGCCGCAAGGCTGGCAGGACGCGACGCTGTTGCAAGGACAGCGCGGACCGCGCTGGCTGACGCTCACTTTGCAGCCCTTGCCCACCGGGAGTACGGCCTTTACCAACAGCAAAATCACCCTCACCGTCTGGCAGCGGACGTTGCGACCCGAGTCCTGGCGGCGCCTGTGCCTGCTGGCCGGCGCGGCGCGGCCCGTCCGTCCGGCGGACAGCCTGCGGGAGGCGTCATGAGCGAGCGCGAAGTCGACGCCGAGCTTGTCGCGCGCGTCCAGCGGGGCGACAAAAAGGCTTTCGACCTGCTGGTGCTCAAGTACCAGCGCAAGATTCTCCGTCTGCTGGCCCGGATGATCCGCGATCCCTCGGAAATCGAGGACGTGGCCCAGGAGGCCTTCATCAAGGCCTACCGCGCCTTGCCCCAATTCCGTGGGGAGAGCGCCTTTTACACCTGGTTGTACCGGATCGCCATCAACACGGCGCGCAACTGGCTGGCCTCGCAGGGCCGGCGCCCCAGTGCGCCCAATGCGATAGAAACGGAAGACGGTGAAACTTTTAACGAAACCGACAACCTAACCGATATAAGCACGCCGGAATCCATGGTCGCCAGCCGCGAAATCGCCGAGACGGTGAACGCGGCTATTGAGCAATTGCCGGAAGAATTGCGTACCGCAATTGTCCTGCGTGAAATCGAAGGTATGAGTTACGAAGACATCGCCCAAAGCATGGATTGCCCGATCGGTACGGTGCGCTCCCGCATTTTTCGTGCGCGTGAAGCCATCGCCACCAAGTTGCGTCCGTTGCTAGGCACCGATGCCGAGCGTCGCTGGTAAGGAGTGGCAGTCATGCAAACAGCAGCCAAATCCGTTGTGATCGCCGAGTCCTCCTGGGAGGAGTCGGTTTCCGCCTGGATGGACGGAGAAGAATCCGACGACATATTTCCCGGCTTGTTGTCCCGCGAGGGGCGCGAGACCTGGGACACCTATCATCTGATCGGTGATTCCCTGCGCAACGCCGATCTGGCGCTGACCCCCAGCGCGGCCTTCCAGGCCCGCCTGGCACGGGCGTTGGACGCGGAATTGCCTATTGTTGCGGCGCCTCGGCGCCGCTCGCCATTGCGGGTCGGCCTGTCCGGCCTGGCGGTGGCCGCTGCCGTGGCGACCGTCGCCTGGGTGGCGCAGCCTTACCTGACCGGCGAGCCGGCCTCCGAGGTGCGCGTGCTGGCCGATGCCAGTACCACGCCGGCCGCGGCTGCCGACGATTCGGGCCTGCGCGACTACCTGGAGGCGCATCGCCAGATGGCCGGCCCCAGCGCCGTCCGCCAGGTGTCCTTCGATACCGGAGTGGGGCGCTGATGGCGTTGTTGGTGCTCCCATCGCGCTGGCCGGTGCTGGGCCGGGCCGCCACGCTGCAGGCTCACCGCGCCGGCTGGTTTGCCGTAACGCTTCTGACCGCTTTCCTGGCCGCGCACGAACCCGCGCGCGCCGCCGATGCCGCTCCTGCCGCCACCGATGACGTGGTGCAGCTGCTGACCCGCATCCAACAAGCCGCCCGCAAGCAGGACTATGCGGGCGTCTTCATGTATCAGCAGGGCGAGACAATCCAGTCCTCGCGCCTGGTGCACGTGGTGGACGGCACTGGCGAACGCGAACGCCTGGAAATTCTCGACGGGCAACCCCGCGAGTACCTGCGCCACAACGAAGACGTGCAGTGCCTCCTCCCCGAGCGCAAGACCGTGCTGCTGGAGCGCCGCCGCGGCGACCGCTTCCCCGGCCTGCTACTGGGAGACGCCGCGAACCTGTCCGAACACTACAAGATCCGCGCCGAGTCCGCCCTGCACCGCGTGGCCGGGCGGGAGTGCCGCCTGATCACGATCGAACCGCTGGACAAGCTGCGCTACGGCTACCGGCTGTGCGCGGACGTCGAAACCAATCTGCTGCTCAAGGCCCAGACGCTGAACGCCGCCCGCGGCGTGGTCGAGCAGGTGTCGTTCACCTCGCTGCGGTTGGGCTCCGAAGTCGATCCCCAATTGCTGACCTCGCGCTGGAGCACGCGCGACTGGAAGGTGCTGGAACCCTCGATGAAGCCGGTGGACCTGGCCGCCCTGGGCTGGCGCATTCCTGCGCCCAAGGGGTTCAAGCCGGTCATGCAGGTGGCTCGGTCCATGGGGAAGGGCGTCACGGTCAACCAGATGGTATTGTCCGATGGACTGGCGGCCATTTCCGTGTTCATCGAACCCTACGACAGCCAGCGTGGCCACCGTCCTCCCCACGGCGCCGCGCAGCGCGGGGCGATCACGGTCTATGGCACGCGCATTGCTGATTTCTGGCTGACCGCCGTGGGCGAAGTGCCCGTCGCGACGCTGGAACAGCTGGCGCAGGCCACTGAATATGTGCCCGCCGCGCCTGCGGCAGCAGCGCCGGCCGAATCCAAGTGATCGGCCGGGCGCGGCAAGCAGCAATTTCGGAGTAACACTTATGAAAGCAATGACAGTGTCGAATGCATTTTTCCGGCGCTTTCTGGTGGCGGCCGCGGCCAGCGTCATGATGTCCGCCGCCTACGTGCCGGCGGCGCTGGCGCAGGCGCCGGCGGTGACGCTGCCTGATTTCACCAGCATTGTGGAAAAAGCCGACCCTGCGGTCGTCAATATCCGCACCACGGCCACCGTGCCGGTGCGCGGCATGGGCCCTGGCGGCGGCAACGATCCCTACGAACTGTTCCGTTGGTTCTTCGGACCCGAATTCCAGCCGCCCGGCGGCGGCCAGCCCGGCCCGTCGCCGCGCCAGCGTCCCCAGCCTTCCCAGCCGGAAGAGCGCACCGTGCCGCGCGGCGTGGGTTCGGGCTTCTTCATTTCGGACGACGGCTACATCCTGACCAACAACCACGTGGTGGTGGACGCGACGGACATCTACGTCACGCTGACCGACGGCCGCGAGTTCAAGGCCAAGGTCATCGGCACGGACGAGCGCACCGACGTGGCGCTGATCAAGATCGAAGCCAAGGACATGACCCCGCTGGTCATCGGCGATCCCAAGAAGCTGAAGAAGGGGCAGTGGGTGCTGGCCATCGGTTCGCCGTTCGGCCTGGATTCCACCGTGACCTCGGGCATCGTCAGCGCCATCGGCCGCGATACCGGCGAATACCTGCCTTTCATCCAGACCGATGTGGCGGTCAACCCGGGTAACTCGGGTGGCCCGCTGATCAACCTGCAAGGCGAGGTGGTGGGCATCAACTCCCAGATCATTTCTCGCAGCGGCGGATTCATGGGTATTTCGCTGGCGATCCCGATCGACGAAGCCATGCGCGTCGTGGACCAGTTGCGGGCCACCGGCAAGGTCACGCGCGGCCGCGTCGGCGTGCAGATCGGCGAAGTGGGCAAGGACGTGGCCGAAGCCATCGGCCTGCCCAAGGCCGAGGGCGCGCTGGTCAGCAGCGTGGAAGCCGAAGGTCCCGCCGAGCAGGCGGGCGTGCAGCCGGGCGATGTGATCCTCAAGTTCAACGGCGAACCCATCAAGCGCTGGTCCGATCTGCCGCGCATCGTGGGCGAAACCAAGCCGGGCACGCGTGCCGACATGGAAGTGTGGCGCAAGGGCAAGAACCTGACGCTGTCGGTCAAGGTCGGCGAGATCCCGACCGAGAAGGCCGCCGCCGCCAACAAGAAGGGCGCGGCGCCGGTGCCGGAAGTCACCAATGCGCTGGGCCTGGGCGTGATCGACGTGCCGGCCGACGTGCAGAAGAAGCTGCGCATCAAGGGCGGCGTGCAGGTCAAGGTCGCCGAAGGCGCGGCCGGCAAGGCCGGCCTGCAGGAAGGCGACATCGTGTTGGCCCTGAACGACACCGACGTCACGGGCGCCAAGCAGTTCGGCGAACTCGTGGCCAAGCTGGACAAGGGCCGCGCGGCCGGGCTGCTGGTGCGCCGCGGCGACCAGACGCAGTGGGTGGCGGTGCCGGCATCCAAGTAATGCCGGGCCCGTCCGCCGAGTTCGCAGAAAAAAGACGCAAGACCGGCTAAAATGGCTGGTTGCCGCAAGAGGGGGCGCATGGCGCCCCCTTGTTTTGCCCGGGCTCGGCCCGTTGGCGCCCCCCTCGTCAGCCGTGCGTACTCCGGCGGCGGTGTCTTCCGGCCCAGTGCCGAGTGTTCTGTCCCTTATAATTTCAAGCATGCAGCATATTCGCAACTTCTCCATCATTGCCCACATCGATCACGGCAAATCGACCCTGGCCGATCGCCTGATCCAGCGCTGCGGCGGATTGGCGGATCGCGAGATGTCTGCCCAGGTTCTCGATTCCATGGAAATCGAGCGCGAGCGCGGCATCACCATCAAGGCCCAGACCGCGGCGCTGCACTACAAGGCGCAGGACGGCAAGGTCTACAACCTGAACCTGATCGATACCCCGGGGCACGTGGACTTCTCGTATGAAGTCAGCCGCTCCCTGTCGGCCTGCGAAGGCGCGCTGCTGGTCGTGGACGCCTCGCAAGGGGTGGAAGCGCAGACCGTGGCCAACTGCTACACCGCCATCGAGCTGGGCGTGGAAGTGCTGCCCGTGCTGAACAAGATGGACCTGCCGCAGGCCGATCCCGAAGGCGCCCGCCAGGAAGTCGAGGACGTGATCGGCATCGATGCCTCGCAGGCGGTGCTGGCCAGCGCCAAGACCGGCATGGGCATCGACGAGATCCTGGAAATGGTCGTGGCCCGCGTGCCGCCGCCCAAGGGCGATCCGGATGCGCCGCTGCAGGCGCTGATCATCGACTCGTGGTTCGACAACTACGTGGGCGTGGTGATGCTGGTGCGCATCATTAACGGCGTGCTCAAGCCCAAGGACAAGATCCTGCTGATGGCCTCCGGCGCCACCCACCTGTGCGAGCAGACCGGCGTGTTCACGCCGAAGTCGCAACAGCGTCCGCACTTGTCGGCGGGCGAGGTGGGCTTCATCATCGCCGGCATCAAGCAGCTGGAAGACGCCAAGGTGGGAGATACCGTCACCCTGGCGAACAAACCCGCCGCCGGACCTCTGCCGGGCTTCAAGGAAGTGAAGCCGCAGGTGTTCGCCGGCCTGTATCCGGTTGAAAGCTCCGAATACGACCAGCTGCGCGATTCGCTCGACAAGCTCAAGCTGAACGACGCTGCCCTGATGTTCGAGCCGGAAGTGTCGCAGGCGCTGGGCTTTGGCTTCCGTTGCGGCTTCCTCGGTCTCTTGCACATGGAAATCGTGCAGGAGCGCCTGGAACGCGAATTCGACATGGACATCATCACCACCGCGCCGTCGGTGGTGTACGAGGTCGAACAGCGCGACGGTTCCGTGATCACCGTGGAAAGCCCGTCGCGCATGCCTGAAGTGGGCAAGATCGCCGACATCCGCGAACCCATCGTGAAGGTCACGCTGTTCATGCCGCAGGACTACGTGGGTCCTGTCATGACGCTGTGCAATAACAAGCGCGGCTCGCAGGTCAACATGAGCTACCACGGCCGCCAGGTGCACCTGGTGTACGAGATCCCGCTGGCCGAGATCGTGCTGGACTTCTTCGACAAGCTGAAGTCGGTGTCGCGCGGCTACGCTTCGATGGACTACGAGTTCCTGGAGTACCGCTCGGCCGACGTGGTACGCGTGGACCTGCTGATCAATAACGACCGCGTCGATGCGCTGGCCGTGATCGTCCACCGCAGCAACGCGCGCCACCGCGCCCGCGACGTGGTCACCCGCATGCGCGGCCTGATTCCGCGCCAGATGTTCGACGTGGTGATCCAGGCTGCCATCGGCGCCGAAATCATCGCGCGCGAAAACGTCAAGGCGCTGCGCAAGAACGTGCTGGCCAAGTGCTATGGCGGCGACATCTCGCGCAAGAAAAAGCTGCTGGAAAAGCAGAAGGCCGGCAAGAAGCGCATGAAGCAGGTGGGTAGTGTGGAAATTCCGCAGGAGGCGTTCCTGGCCATCCTGCAAGTGGAAGATAAATAGAACCCAAAGAAGGCGGTTAGCTGATGAGTTGGAACTTTGCCCTGATTCTTTTTGTTTTGCTGGTGTTGACCGGCATTATCTGGGTGCTTGATCTGGCAGTGCTGCGCAAGGGCCGCGAACGCCGGGCCCAGGCGGCAATGGCGCAATACGATACGGCCTTGGTGGGCGATGCCCAGGAAGCCGAGCGCCTGCGCCGCGAAGCCGGCGACGCCGCGCGCCGCATGCCGTGGTGGATCGAATACGCCGTTAGCTTCTTCCCCGTCATTCTGTTCGTGTTCATGCTGCGCTCGTTCGTGGTCGAACCGTTCCGCATCCCGTCGGGTTCCATGCTGCCGACCCTGCAGTCGGGCGACCTGATCCTGGTGAACAAGTTCAGCTATGGCCTGCGCCTGCCGGTCATCGACAAGAAGATCATCGAAGTGGGCAAGCCCCAGCGCGGCGACGTGTTCGTGTTCCGCTATCCCGTGGATCCGGACGTCGACTACATCAAGCGCGTGGTCGGCCTGCCGGGCGACGAGGTCGCCTACCTGGACAAAAAGCTCTACATCAACGGCGAATTGGTGCCGCATGTGCGCGATGGCGACTACTTTGAACCGGATCGAGTCTCGTATATTGCGCAATATAAAGAGAAGTTAGGCGAAGTTGAGCACAAAATCCTGCTGGATGAGGGTAAGCCGCAGGAGTATGGGGCGATGTGGCAATTTCCCAACCGCCAGAACTGCCAATACAGCCGTAATGGGGTACGCTGCAAAGTACCCGAGGGGCAGTTTTTCGCCATGGGCGATAATCGGGATAACAGCGCGGACAGTCGATACTGGGGCTTCGTTCCGGAATCCAATATCGTCGGGCGCGCGTTCTTCATCTGGATGAATTTCAGCGATCTCAGCCGCATCGGCCGGTTCAACTGATTATGTCGCTAGCCACGCTAGAAAACCGCCTGGATCACCACTTCAGTGATCCGGCATTGCTCGAACAGGCGCTGACGCATCGCAGCCACGGTGCGCGCCACAACGAGCGCTTGGAATTCCTCGGGGATTCCGTGCTGAACTTCGTCGTCGCGGCGATGCTGTTCGAGCGTTATTCCAAAATCGACGAAGGCGACCTGTCGCGCCTGCGCGCCAACCTGGTCAAGCAGGCCTCGCTGGCGGACATTGCCCAGCGGCTGGAACTATCGCAGTACCTGCGCCTGGGCGAAGGCGAATTGAAGAGCGGCGGTTTCCGCCGGCCCTCCATCCTGGCGGACACGGTCGAGGCCCTGTTTGGCGCCGTCTTCCTGGACGCGGGTTTCGATGCCGCCCGCCGCGTGATCGTGCGCCAGTACCAGCCGGTGCTGGCCTCGGTCGACCCCAAAACCCTGGGCAAGGACGCCAAGACCTTGCTGCAGGAATTCCTGCAGGGCCGCAAGCTGGCGCTGCCGGTGTACACGGTGGTGGCCACGCATGGCGCGGCCCACAGCCAGCAGTTCGAAGTCGAGTGCGCCATTCCGGCGCTCGAGATCAAGGTGATGGCGCCTGGCGCCAGCCGCCGCGCCGCCGAGCAATCGGCGGCCAAGCTGGCGCTGGAGGCCGCATTGGCCGTCAGCCCGGCGACCAAGGCCGCCCGCAAGTCGGGCAAGGCGCGCAAAACCGCGCAATTGTCGCTGCCGGTGGCAGTGGCTCAAGAGACTAAATGAGCGATACCCCTTTTCGTACCGGCTTCGTCGCCATCGTGGGCCGCCCCAATGTGGGCAAGTCCACCCTGACGAACGCCCTGATCGGTTCCAAGATTTCCATCGTGTCGCGCAAGGCGCAGACCACGCGCCACCGCATCCACGGTGTGCTGACGCGCGAGCACGAGCAGTTCGTGTTCGTCGATACGCCGGGTTTCCAGACGCGGCATGGCGGCGCCATGAACCGCATGATGAACCGCGTGGTCACGCAGGCCCTGGCCGACGTGGACGTGGTGGTGCATGTGGTGGAAGCCGGCAAGTGGTCCGAAGGCGACGCCAAGCTGCTGCCGCTCTTGCCCGCGCCCGAACGCACCATCCTGGTCGTGTCCAAGATCGACGCGCTGAAGAACCGCGACGACCTGTTCGCCTTCGTGTCCAAGATCATGGCGCTGCATCCCTACGGTGCGGTGGTGCCGGTCAGCGCCACCAAGAAGCAGCAGCTGGACCAGTTGCTGGAAGAAATCGCGTCGCGCCTGCCGGAAGGCGAGGCGATGTTCGAGGAAGATACGCTGACCGACCGTCCCATGCGCTTCATCGCCGCCGAACTGGTGCGCGAGAAGATCTTCCGCCTGGTGGGCGACGAGCTGCCCTACGGCTGTACCGTCGTCATCGAGCAATGGGAAGAGACCAACAAGGGCGCCAGCATCAATGCCTGCGTGGTGGTCGAACGCGATAGCCACAAGCCCATTCTGTTGGGCACGGGCGGCATGCACATGAAGCGCATCGCCACGGAGGCGCGGCAGGACATCGCCAAGCTGCTGGACAAACCGGTGCACCTGGAGGTCTACATCAAGGTGCGCAAGGGCTGGTCCGACCGCGAGGGTGCGCTCCGCGATCTGGGCTATGAGTAGAAGGGCGCCTCGCGTCCAGGATCGCCCCGGATACATGTTGCACGCCACTGCGTGGCGTGAAACCTCCCTTATCGTTCAGACTTTCTCCCGCGATCATGGCTGTGTGGCCATGGTCGCCAAGGGCGCCAAGCGCCCGTATTCCGTGCTGCGTCCGGTGCTGTCCGCGTTCCAGCCGCTGCTGCTGTCGTGGACCGGCAACGGCGAGGTCAAGACCCTGACCCGCGCCGAGATCGCCGGCATCCGCGCGCTGACCGGCACCGCGCTGATGTCGGCCTGGTACATGAACGAACTGCTGCTGCGGCTGCTGCCGCGCGAAGACGCCCACCCCTTGCTGTACGACGCCTACGATTTCGCCTTGCAGCAGCTGTCCGGCGGCACCCGCGCGGCGGGTGCGCTGCGCCGTTTCGAATGGACGCTGCTGCGCGAAACCGGCTACGGCGTGGATGAAGCGCCGCCCGATTTCGACGACCCGGTGATCGAACCGGCGTTGCGTCGCGACTTGCGCGAACGGCTGGCCGAAATTCTGGCCGGCCGGCCCTTGTCGACCCGGCGCGTGTTGCTGGACTTACAGCGCATCTGAGCGCACCGCGTTCCGACCATGACCTTCACGCTCAAGCAGGTCGAAACCTTCCGCACCGTCTATGAAACGGAAAGCGTGACCGCCGCCGCCAGGCGGCTGGACGTGTCGCCCGCCACCGTCAGCGCGACCCTGGCCGCGCTGGAAGCCAGCATCGAGCTGCGCCTGTTCGAGCGCGTGCGCCAGCGCATGCAGCGCACGCCCGAGGCAACCCTGCTGTACGAGGAAATCCGCCGCTTGAACGTCGGGCTGGAAAGCCTGGGCCGCAAGATCCGGGCGATCCGCGGCGCCGCGCAGCCGCGGCTGCGTATCGGCTGTATCCATGCCTACAGTGGCGCCATCATCAGCGACACCATCGCGCGCTTTCGCGAGCGCTATCCCGACACCGGCCTATATCTGCAGATCCGGGATTCCAACACCTTGCGTGACATGGTGGTGTCCGGCGAACTGGATCTGGCCGCGGTGGCCGACGAGTCCGAACTGGAAGGCTTGCGCGGCCACCGGCTGGCCAGCCTGCGCGCCGTGGCGGTCTTTCCCAAGGGTCATCCGCTGGCGCGGCTGGAACAGGTGGAGTTCTCGCATCTGGCCGACGCCGACGTGATCGCGCTGAACGCCGAGGATGGGTCGCGCAAGCGCCTGGACGCGCTGCTGGTGCAAGCGGGGCAGAGCCTGAAGGTGGCCATCGAGACGCCATACTCCAGCACCGTTTGCCAACTGGCGCTGGCAGGGCATGGCGTGGGCATCGCGAACCCGGCCACGGCGGTCGGCATGGCGGCGGCGGGCTTGTGTTATCGCCCGCTGGCCGCGCCGGTGCATTTCGAATGCCACATGATTCTGCACGGCAGCCGCCCCTTGTCCGAAGCGGGCAAGTTCTGGGCGACCTGCCTGCGCGGCGCGCTGGCGCCGCTGGTGGACAGCTTTGGCGTCTAGCGCGCGCAAGCCAGGGCCTTAGCCGCGGCGGCCGTCCGACGTCACGATCAGCACCACGGAAGATTCCGCGTCCAGCAGGCCCGAGCGGCGCAGCCGCGACACGGCTGCCAGCGCCGCGGCCGACGACAGCTCGGTGGCCATCCCCATGCGTTCCAGCCGCTGCTGTGCTTGCGCGGCCGCCGCGTCTGATATCTCCACGGGCGTGCCGCCCGAGCGCGACAAGGCTTCCAGCGATTGCAGCGTGCTGGTGCTGCCCGCGATCGAATACTGGTCCGTCATGCCGTCCCACTGCTTGCGCGCGTCGCCTGTCGCGCGGGCGCGCGACAGGCGGGCATACGGTTCCACCGCGTGCAGGCGGGGCAGGCGCGCGATGCGGCCGGTTTGCAGCAGATGCTGCCAGCCCAGGAAGATGCCCCACAGCAGATCGCCGCGCGCGGTGGGCACCACGATGTCGCTGGGCACGCCGCAGGTTTCCAGGATTTCCAGGGCGATGGGTTTGTAGCCTTCCACGCCATAGGGGTGGGTGCCCACGGGCGGATTCAGATAGTTGGTGCCCGCGAAGGCGCCGTGGTTGCGGCACAGGTCTTCGACGTGCGGCCAGCGGCTCAGGCTGTCCTCGAAGGCGGTCAGCCGGGCGCCGAAGCGTTGCATGGCCTCGCGCTGCAAGGGCGGGCAGTTGCTGGTGATGGCGATGTCGGCCTCCAGCCGCGCGGCAGCGCAATAGGCGGCCAGCGAGACGCCGGCATTGCCGCTGGAGGCGGCCGCCACGCGGGTGGCGCCGGCCAGGCGCGCGCGCGACACCAGTTGGGCCGCCATGCGGTCCTTGTGGCTGCCGGTGGGATTGGCGTTTTCGCATTTCAGCCAGAGCTGGCCCACCCCCTCGGTCTGCGCCAGCGCGGGCGCGGCGAGGCAGGGGGTGGCGCCTTCGCCCAGCGTGACGGCGTCCAGCACCGGCAGGGGCATGGCGCTGTCGGCCGAGGGCTGGTACAGGCATTCCAGGCTGGCGGGGTGGCCGGCTTCCAGGCAGCTGGGGCAGCCTTCAGGGTAATCGGCCGGCGGCCACAGGCTGGCGCAACGGATGCAGCGCAGGCCGGACAAGCTAGGGTTCATCTGCATGTGTCAGTACATCGAAGCAAGGGAATCGAGGGGAAGGGCGGGCGCGATCTGGATCAGACAATCGCCATCGTCGCTGCGGGCGATGGAGCGCAGGCAGACGACGGTGCCGGCCTGCGGGCTGGTCAGGGCGCGCGGCGCGGTGTCGGGGCGGGCGGGCTCCATCAGTTGGCCGATGCGCTGGCGCGCGTTGATCACTTGTCCCAGCTCGACCGCGGGCACGAACACGCCGGCCTCGCTGGCGCGCACGGTGGCGGCAGGAGCGTCCAGGTCGTAGAGGCGGACTTCGGGGCGGCGCGCGGGCGGTCGGTCGGGCAGGAGGTCGAGTTCGCCCAGGCAGCCCAGTAGGCCGTCGCGGCAGCGGTCGACCAGCGTCTGGCTGGTTTCGCGTCCCCCGCCGATCTCGGCGCTCAGGCGCAGCACGCCGTGGCGGCTGGCGGCCGCCGGCATGGAGCCGGATTCCGTGCCGCGGAAGAACATGCAATCGGGCAGCCCGAAGGCGCGCGCCAGGGCGGGCAGGCGTTCGTCATAGGCATCATCGCCGTAGCGCGTGATGACCGACGAGGGCAGGTAGCGCAGCGACGCGCCGCCGCTGTGCACGTCCACCAGCGCCTGTATGCGCGGTAGCAGCCGGGCTTCCAGCGCGGCCGCCACGCTTTCCGTGTAGCCGCGCGCCGGGGCGCCCAGGAAGGCGCGGTTGAGGTTGCCGTCGTCGGACGGCGACAGGCGCGTGCCCGCCAGCGAGGCCTCGGCGTTGGCCGCGGGCAGCAGGTAGACCGTGCCGCGCCGCAGGATGCCGGGCAGCAGGCGCCACAGCTCCAGAATGGCGGCCTGGCCTTCCCATTCGTCGCCATGCACGCCCGCCATCAAGGCGACGGCGGGGCCAGGCCCCGCCTCGATCCGCAGCATCGGTATGGTGACGCGGCGGTAGGCCGACGCGTTGGTCGCGGCGGCGCAGGAAAAGTCCTCGCGGCTTACCGTGGCCATGCGGCGGCTCCTGCGGACTTGGATATCCGGCTCAATCCAGCGTGGTGCCGGCGGCCTTGATGATGCCTTCCCATTTGGGCAGCTCCTTGCGTATCTGGTTCTGTACGTCCTGCGGCGTGCCGCCCAGCGGTTCCTGGGAGCGGCTGCGCAGTTCCTTGCTGACGCTGTCCGAGCGCAGCGCCGCGTTCATCGCCGCGTTCAGCCGCGCGATGACCTCGGGCGGGGTGCCGGCGGGCGCGACCAGCGCGCTCCAGGCCGACTGCTCGTAGTCGGGATAGCCTTGTTCCGCCACCGTCGGCACGTCCGGATTGGACACGGCGCGGGTCTTGGTGGTGACCGCCAGCGCGCGCAGGCGGCCATCCTTCAGGTTGCCGATCAGCGGCGGCAGGTTCTCCATCATGGAATCGACGTGGCCGCCCAGCAGGTCGGACAGTTGCGCGGCCGTGGCCTTGTAGGGAATCTGGCGCACGGCGGCGCCGGTCTGGGCGATGAAGAGCTTGACGCCGACCTCGCTGGTGGTGCCCGGGTCGGCCGAGGTCATCGTCAGGCGCTCGGGTTGGGCGCGGCTGGCTTCGATGAAACCCTTCAGGTCGCGATAGGGCGAAGACGCGTTCACCACGATGACGTTGGGCGTTTCGGCAACCAGCCCGATGGCGGCGATGTCGCGGTCCAGGTCATAGAGCTGCTGCTTGAACAGGAAGCGGTGCAGCACCAGCGTGCCGACGTGCGCATAGCCGATGGTGTAGCCATCGGCTGCCGCGCGCGCCACCGCCTGGGTGCCGATGCGCCCGCCCGCTCCGACGCGGTTTTCCACCACCACCGGCTGACCCAGCTGGCGGCTCATTTCCTGGCCCACCAGGCGCGCGGTGATGTCGGCGTTGCCGCCGGCCGCGGCCGGTACGATCAGGGTGATGGCGCGTTCCGGGTAGGCGGCCAGCGCGGCGGGCGCGGTCAGGCTGAGCAACAGGGCGGCAAGACAGGCAGTGCGTTTCATGACGTTTCCCCAGGCATTGAGAGCTGCGCCATTGTGCGGTCGCGGCCCAGGGAATATGTTTGTCTTAATGAGATGGATGTTCAATAAAACCTAAGGCTCATCGACATTGCGTCGGTCCGCCGTCCGGCCCAGGCCGTTGCCCACTGCGGCGGCGGCCAGCGCGCATACCGCGCCCAGCACGGCGATCAGGGCCGCGCCGTAGCCCAGCATGTCCACGCCCGCCTTGACCCAGCCGCTGGCCGCGTCGCCCGCGCGGTAGACCACGGTGTCGATGACGTTCTTGGTCTTGTACTTGTCCTCGGGCGAGACCGCCGTGAACAGCATTTCGCGCCCCGGCCGGATCAGGGCGTATTCGCCGACCCGGCGCACGATCATGGCCGCGGCCAGCACGCCGAACACGGGAAAGGCCGCCAGCGCCAGGAAGGCGGCCGTCATCGTCAGTGGCACGGCGGTCAGCAGGAAGCGCAGTCCCAGGCGGGTGGCCACGCGGCCGGTGATGAAGATCTGCGACAGCAGCGACAGCGCCTGCACCGTGAAGTCCAGCGTGCTGAAGACCCGGATGCGCTGGGCCGTGTCGGCAAAGGCATGCGCCACCAGCCGCGCCTGCTCCATGTAGAGAAAGGTATTCAGCGTGGCCAGCAGGACCACCAGCAGCGAAATCCCCAGCAAATAGGGGGACTGGAAGATGCGGGAGAGCCCCGCCAGGATCGAACCTTCCAGCGGCCTGCGCATGTCGTCCGCGGCCGCGTCTTCGCGGTGGGCCGCGCGCCAGCGCAGCAGCCAGCGCTTGAGGGGCAGGGTGGCGGTCAACAGCAGCGCCGACAGCAGCAGCAGGCCGGCGGGCCCCAGCGCGCTGGCCAGCAAGCCGCCCGCGAGCGGGCCGGCCAGTCCGCCGGCGCTTGCGCCCGCGGCAATCAGGGCGAACAGGCGCTTGGCGGACTCCATGCGGAACACGTCGGCCATCAGGCTCCAGGCGATGGAGACCACGAACAGGTTGAAGACCGACAGCCAGACGTAGAAGCTGCGCGCCGCCCAGACGCTGTCGGGCCGCAGATGGAGCAGGGCGGCGAAGCCCGCCATGCTGAGGGCGAAGACGGCGTAGACCCAGGTCACCAGCATGGCGCGCGGCACGCGCGCCGACAGCCAGCCGAACAACGGCACCACGGCCAGCATGGCGACGAAGGTCGCGGTGAAGAGCCATTGCAGCTGGTCGACGCCCGCCTGGATACCCATGGTCTCGCGTATCGGCCGCAGCATGAAATAGCCGCAGAACAGAAAGAAGAAGAACGCGAAGCCGCAGGCCGCCGGCGCCAGTTCCTCCCGCGGGATGCCCAGCGCCTGCGCGGCGCGGCCTGGCAAGCTGCCGGAGGCGGACGCCATGGCGTCAGGCCAGCAGCGCGGCGATGCGTTCCCGCATGGCGGCATCCGGCTGCGGCCCGAAGCCGGCCTGCGCGTTGTCCGCCATGTTGGCCGGCTTGGAGGTGGCGGGGATGACGGCGGTGACCGCCGGATGGCCGATGATGAACTTCAGGAAGATCTGCGCCCAGGATCCGCAATCGATCTCGGCGGCCAGCTCGGGCAGCGCCTTGCCCTTGACCCGGCGGAACAGCGCGCCGTCCTGGAACGGGCGGTTGATCAGCACCGCGACGCCGTGGGCCTGGCAGGCGGGCAGCAGGCGCTTTTCCGCGTTGCGGTCGCCCACGGACAGGTTGACCTGCAGGAAATCCGGCTTTTCACGTTCGACCAGCTCGGTCAGTTCGTCGTGGGCGTGGTCGGTGTAGTGCGTGATGCCCAGGTAGCGGATCACGCCTTGCTGCTTCAGCTCGCGCAGCAGCGCCAGCTGGTTGGCGGTGTCGATCAGGTTGTGCACCTGGACCAGGTCGAGCTTGTCGCTGCCCAGCGCCTTTTGCGATTGGCGCACTTGGCGCATGGCGGATTCGTGGCCTTGCGTGCTGATCTTGGTCGCCAGGAAAGTCCTGGCGCGCAGGCCGCTGTCGCGGGCCAGCAGCGCGCCGGTCACCGCTTCCGCCTGTCCATAGCTGGGCGCCGTGTCGATCAGCTTGCCGCCCTTCTGCAGCAGCGTGTCCAGCACCTGAGCCAGCGGCGCCATCGCGGCCTTGTCCGTGGGGGACACGTTGAAGGTGTCGGCGGTGCCCAGGCCGATGACAGGCAGCGCCACGCCGGATGCGGGTATGCGGCGGGCCAGCATGGGCGTCACCACGCTAAGGGCGCGAGCCGACCAGGCGGGACTGGCCATGGCGGCGGCGGCAGCGGTCTGGAGGAAGCGGCGGCGGTCGGGCATGGCGAGGCTCCTGCGGGAAAGGCGGCCCCGGGCGGGACAAAGAAAAAGGGCCTACACGTGAATGTAGGCCCTTTGCATCGGTTTGGCTGCGCGATTATTCGCGGTTGCCGCCGAAGATGCCCAGCAGCATCAGCAGGTTCGAGAAGACGTTGTAGACGTCCAGGTAGATGGCCAGCGTGGCGGACACGTAGTTGGTTTCGCCGCCGTTGACCACGCGCTGCAGGTCGACCAGCATGAAGGCCGAGAAGATGACGATGGCCAGGACCGAGATCGTCAGCATCAGCGCCGGCAGCTGCAGGAAGATGTTGGCCAGGGCCGCCACCAGGATCACCACCGCGCCGATGAACAGGAATTTCTGCAATCCCGACAGGTCGCGCTTGATGGTGGTGGCCAACGTGGCCATCGTGCCAAACACGATCGCGGTGCCGCCGAAGGCCGTCATGACCAGCTGCGAGCCGTTGCTCATGCCCATGACGAAGCCCAGCAGGCGCGACAGCATCACGCCCATGAAGAACGTGAAGGCCAGCAGCAGGACCACGCCCAGCGAGCTGTTCTTGTTCTTTTCGATCGCGAACATCAGGCCGAACGCGCCCACCAGGAACACGATGGCGGACAGGCCGGGGCTTGCGCCCATGACGCGGTTGATGCCGGTGTACATGCCCACGGCCGCGCCCAGCACGGTCGGGATCAGCGAGAGCGCCAGGAGCCAATAGGTGTTGCGCAGAACCTGGTTGCGCGCGACCTCGCCCGGCGCGCCGGCCACGGCGCCGGAACGGTTAAAAGGGGACGGACGATATTCGTTCATGGAGAACTCCTGTGTGCGGCAGAGTAATGGTTGCCTAGAAGGCTTAGACGGGAAGGATACCTTACAGTTCCCTGAAGAATCCACTTCTGACTAGGATTAGACCAGAGGCGGGGAATAGGTTCCAGGCGGGTCAACCCGGCCTGACGTCCAGCAGCACCCGGGCCACGATGCGCGGCAATTCCGCGTCCATGCGGGCCTGGATCTGCTCGATGGCTTCGGCCAGGGCCTCGCGCATCAGTTGCTCGACCTCGGCTTGCAGGCGCGCGCTCAGGACCGTCGCGTCCGGCGTTGCGGGGGGAGCCGCCGGGATGGCCGCTACGGGCTGAATGATATCAGGGGACGCATCGACGCCGTCCGCCACTTCCGTCAGGAGCGGAAAGGCGTCGGTGTCTTGGGCTTGCGCGCCGTCGTCGGCCAGTTCGGTCAACACGGGCGCGTCAGCGTCGTGCGGGGCCGATGGCTGGTAGAGCGAGGGTTCGGCCCGCTGGGTCAGGGTAGGAATGCCGGGGTCGGCGTGGCGAGAGGGCATGGTGGCTCCCGGATGTCGAGATGGCGCGCCGGTACGGTCGGCGCGGTCAGCCGTCAGGCTGCTGGCGGCTGAGGTCGTGGCTTTGCGGCGTGTGGCCCGCGGCCAGGTAGGTCCGCCAGCGCTGGCGGGCGGCCTGCTTGTCCTCGGGGTCGTCGGAGACGATTTCAAGCAGGCGCTCGAACGCTTCGAAACCAGGAGGGCAGTCGACATCCAGGTTCAGCAGCCAGGACGGCTGGGGCTGTCCGCCCTGGCCCGCCGCGGCGGCCGCCTGTTGCGGATCGCCGGTGGTCAGGATCACCGGGGTGTCGGCCGCCAGCGGATCGTTGGCCAGCACGTGCGGCACGAAAGACGTGTCGTCGAATGCCCAGAGCATGCGGTCGAACGCAGCCAGGCGGGAGCCATCCCTACAGTACACCACCAGCCGCTGCCCTGCCAGGTAGCGCTTGCGCACCACCTGGCAGGCGGTGCGCAAGCGGTCGGGCGCGCCGAAGGCGAAGTCGATGCGCGTCATGCGGGGTTCCGTTGCTGCCGTTTCAAGCCTGGTCCAGCAGGTACTGCATCAGCAGCGGCACGGGGCGGCCAGTGGCGCCCTTGTCCTTGCCGCCGCGCCAGGCGGTGCCGGCGATGTCCAGGTGGGCCCAGCGGTACGAGGTGGCGAAGCGCGACAGGAAGCAGGCCGCCGTGACCGCGCCCGCCGGAGGACCGCCGATGTTGGCCAGGTCGGCGAAGTTGGACTTGAGCTGTTCCTGGTAGGCGTCGTCCATCGGCATGCGCCATGCCGTGTCCAGCGACTGGCGGCCGGCCGCGGCCAGCGCGTCGGCCAGGGCGTCGTCCTTGGAGAACAGGCCGCTGTTGACGTTGCCCAGGGCCACCACGCAGGCGCCGGTCAGGGTGGCGATGTCGATGACGGCGGACGGCTTGAAGCGTTCCGCGTAGGTCAGCGCGTCGCACAGCACCAGGCGGCCTTCGGCGTCGGTGTTCAGGATTTCGATGGTCAGGCCGGCCATGCTGGTGACCACGTCGCCGGGCTTGTTGGCCTTGCCGCTGGGCAGGTTTTCGCAAGCGGGGATCAGACCCACC
Source organism: Achromobacter pestifer (assembly GCF_013267355.1). Classification (NCBI taxonomy): domain Bacteria; kingdom Pseudomonadati; phylum Pseudomonadota; class Betaproteobacteria; order Burkholderiales; family Alcaligenaceae; genus Achromobacter; species Achromobacter pestifer. Next base: position 943,454 of record NZ_CP053985.1, on the reverse strand, counting down.
ACGTCCAGCGGCAGCTCCAGTTCGGCCAGGGCGCGGAACGAACCCAGCACGCTGGCGGCGCCGCACATGTCGTATTTCATTTCGTCCATGGTGGCGGCGGGCTTGAGCGAAATGCCGCCAGCATCGAAGGTGATGCCCTTGCCGACCAGCACGATGGGGCCTTGCGCGCCCTTGGCGGCTTTCTTGGCCGCCTTGTTGCCGGCGTGGCGCAGGACGATGAAGCGCAGCGCTTCCTCGGAGCCGCGCGCGACCGACAGGAACGAACCCATGCCCAGCGCTTCGACCTGCTTGCGGTCCAGCACTTCGACCTTCAGCGACTTGAACTCGCGGGCCAGGCGCTTGGCCGTTTCGCCCAGGTAGGTGGGCGTGCAGATATTGCCGGGCAGGTTGCCCAGCGTGCGGGTCAGGTCCATGCCGTTGGCAATGGCGCCGCCTTCGCGCAGGCCCTTCTGGGCCTGGGCCGCGTCGGCGCGCTCGACGACCTGCACGATCTTCTTGAGCTTGGGACGGGCGTCGCGGTCGGGCTTGCCGAAGCTGGCGTCGTAATGATAGGTGGCGTTGCCGGCCGCGATGGCGGCGCTGCGGGCGCGCGCGAGGACGGCCACGTCCGTGATCGGGTTGGCGACCAGCGTGGACACGCCTTCGGCCAGCTGGGCCGCCACGCAGGCCGCGGCGAAGGCCTGCTCGGCCGAGGCGTGGGCGCGGGCCGAATATTCTTCCTGCTTGCCCAGGCCGACCAGCACCACGCGCTGCGCGGACACGCCGGGCAGATTGCGCAGGGTCAGCGTGGAACCGGCGCGGCCGCGGAACTCGGCCTTGACCACCGAACGCACCGCGCCATTGGAAGCGCGGTCGATGAGATCGGCGGCGGGGCTCAACACGCCTTCCGCGTAGACCCCGACGGCCAGGGCCGCGGTCTTGACTTGGTGCAGGGAAGCAGTGGTCTGTGTGCTAAATTCCATGAGGGTTTCCCGTGTACGTCTGTGTAGAATGCGGTCGATTATCCCGCATATTCTCCCATGTCTCTATTCAAACGCTCTGTCGTCAGCGAGATCACCAGTCACGCTGGCGTTGTCTTTTCCACGTTGCTCATCGTATGGCTCAGCGTGTTGCTCGTGCGCCTGCTCGGTGAAGCCGCAGGCGGCAACATCGGGGCGGACGTCGTGGTGGTGCTGGCCGCGCTGTCGACCATCACTGCATTGCCGACCATCCTCGCGGTCTCCGTCTTCATCGCGGTCCTCACCACTGTCACGCGCAACTACCGCGAATCCGAAATGGTGGTGTGGTTCGCCAGCGGCCTGTCGCTGGCCGATTGGCTCAGGCCGGTGCTGCGCGTCGCCGTCCCCGTGGCGCTGGCGGTGGCGGGGTTGACGCTGGTGGCGGCGCCCTGGGCGTACCGTCAGATCGGCGAATACCACGAACGCTTCGAGCAGCGGTCCGACCTGTCCAAGGTCACGGCCGGCCAGTTCGCGGAATCGTCCGGCGGCAATCGCGTGTTCTTCGCCGAGGATCCCCTGGAACCCAGCGACGAACTGGGCAACGTGTTCGCACGCGAAATCGGCCCCGAATGGCTCAGCGTGCTGACCGCCAGCAAGGCGCACAGCGAAACCTTGCCCAACGGCGACCGCTTCCTGGTGCTGGGCGAAGGCCATCGCTATGACCTGAAGCCCGGCACGCCGGAGATCCGCCTGGTGCATTTCGACAAGTACGGCCTGCGCCTGGAAAGCAAGTCGGGCAGCGATCCCGTGGCCGAAGCGCGCGCCAACGCCGAGCGTTCCTCCAAGGCGCGCACCACGTCGCAGCTGATCGCCGACAACACCAACAACAGCTGGTCGCAAGTGATGTGGCGCATCTCGCTGCCGCTGGCCGCGCTGAACCTGGCGCTGCTGGCCATTCCCCTGGGCGCGGTCAACCCGCGTCTGGGCCGTTCGGGCGACTTGCTCATCGCCGGCCTGGTGGGCCTGCTGTACATGAACCTGATCAACCTGTCGCGCGCCTGGATCTCCAACGGCAAGCTCAGCTTCGGCTTGGGCGTATGGGCGATCCACGCCGCGGTGGCGGCGCTGACGGTCTTCCTGCTGATGCGGCGTTTGCGCGTGAAGGCGCCCAAGAACAGCGCCTGACGCCAGCAGACCGAACACCACGCGGCCCGCCCAGAGCGGGCCGCGGCGTTTTCAGGGCAGATACTTCATCGTGCCGCCCTTGCCGGCCAGCAGGTCGGCGTTCCGCAGCACCGACTTGCGGATGAATTCCCACAAGACCGTTACGCGCTTGAGCTTGCGCAGGTCTTCGTGGCAGTACATCCAGAACGAGCGCGTGATCTCGACCTCATCCGCCAGCACCGGCGTGAGCCGCGGATCCTGCGCGGCGATGAAGCAGGGCAGGATCGCCAGCGACTGGCCCTGCAGCGCGGCGTGGTACTGCGCCACCACGCTGGTGCTGCGCAACACCACCTTGCTGGCAGGCAGCAGGTCTTCCAGATAGCGCAGCCGCTCGCTGAACAGCAGCTCGTCGACGTAGCCGATGAAGGTGTGGTCGGCCAGGTCCGCGCGCTCCCGGATCGGCGGATGGCTGGCCAGATAGCCGGGGGTGCCGTACAGGCGCAACGTGTAGTCGCACAGCTTGCTGCACACATACGGGCCGCGCTGGGGGCGCTCGATGGTGATGGCCAGGTCGGCTTCGCGCTTGGACAGGCTGACAAAGCGGGGCACCGGCAGGATGTCCAGCGTGATGTGCGGATAGCGCCGCTGGAAGTCCGCCGCCAACGGCGTCAGCACATAGCTGCCGAAGCCCTCGGTGGCGCCGATGCGCAAATGGCCCGATAGCGCCTGGCCGATGCCCGACAGGTTTTCGCGGGCGGAGTGCACGGTGCTCTCCATCTGTTCGGCATGGACGAACAGGCGTTGGCCGTCTTCGGTCAGCACGAAGCCCGCGCCGCGCGACTTCTCGAACAGCAGGGTGTCAAGCTCGGCTTCCAGCGCGCGGATGCGCCGCGACACCGTCGTGTGCTCGACCCCGAGCTTGCGCGCCGCGGCGCTCACCCGCTGGGTGCGGGCCACTTCCAGGAAATATCTCAGGCTGTCCCAATCAAGCACTTTCCGGTTCTCCAGGCCCGGCTGCGCGCCGCGCCGCCGGCCAAATTCTGCTTGTGCATGAATGCACAAGGAATGTGCATTTCTAGTGTTGCTTGTTGATTTTCACACATCTACACTGGATCGGCGGACTTGGGGCCTGTAGCCAGGCTCTTCGGGGCCTAAGCCCTGGGACCGCAGGCCGCGTAGACGGCGCCATAACGCATAAAACTCAGGAGACAAATCCATGAAATTGCACGCACGCGGGCTGGCCGTAGGCTTGTGTCTGGGCGCCGCTCTGGTTGGCCAGGCGCAGGCGGCGGATAAGCCGCCAGTGAAGATCGGCATTCTGACGGACATGTCTGGCACCTATGCCGGCATGGGGGGACCGGGTTCGGTGGCGGCGGCGCAATTGGCGATCGACGACTGCCTGGCCGCGGAATGCAAGGGCATGAAGATCGAGCTGGTGTCCGCGGACAACCAGAACAAGGCCGACGTGGGCGCGGCCAAGGCGCGCGAATGGTTCGACCGCGACGGCGTCACCGCCATCGCCGACCTGACCAACTCCGCGGTGGCGCTGGCGGTGCAAGGCATTGCGCGCGAAAAGAACAAGGTGGTGATGTTTTCGGGTCCCGCCACCACGGCGCTGACCAACAAAGAATGCTCGCCGGTGGGTTTCCACTGGATGTTCGACACCTATTCGCAGTCCGCGGGCGGCGCCAAGGCCACCGTGCGGGCGGGCGGCAAGTCCTGGTATTTCATCACCGTGGACTACGCCTTCGGCCACTCGCTGGAAGCCGACACGGCCAAGGCCGTGCAGGCGCTGGGCGGCACCGTGGCCGGCAGCGTGCGCCACCCCCTGAACGCGCCGGACTTCGCGTCCTATCTGCTGCAGGCGCAGGCCTCCAAGGCCCAGGTCGTGGCCCTGGCCAACGGCGGCCAGGACACGGTCAACGCGGTCAAGCAGGCGCGCGAATTCGGCATCGTGGCCGGCGGCCAGCGCCTGGTGTCGCTGCTGATCTTCCTGTCGGACCTGCGTGCGCTCGGCCTGGAAAGCGCCCAGGGCCTGTCCTACGTGGACGGCTTCTACTGGGACTACGACGACGCCACGCGCCAATGGTCCGGGCGCTTCGAGAAGGCCTTCCGCGGCCTGAAGCCCACCATGACGCAGGCCGGCGTGTACTCCAGCGTGCGGCACTACCTGCGTTCGGTCGCGGCTTCCGGCAGCACCGACGGCAAGGTGGTGGCCGACAAGATGCGCGCGCTGCCCATCGAGGATCCGATCATGCGCAACGCTTCCATCCGTCCCGATGGCCGCGTGATCCACGACATGTACCTGTATGAAGTGAAAAAGCCGGCCGAGTCCAAGGGCGGCTGGGACTATTCCAAGCTGGTGGCCACCATCCCGGCCGCCGAGGCCTTCCAGCCCCTGGCGGATTCGAGCTGCCCGTTGGTCAAGAAGTAAACCCGGGGCGCCGGCAGGCCATTGCCGCCGGCGCCTCACGATCCATGTACGCGGATTCCATCCGCATCGACCATGCAGTGTGAGGAGCATCAAATGAGTGAAGTCCCCCGCGTTCCGCTATTGATCGGCGGCAAGCTCGTGCAGTCCAAAACCACCGAATGGCGGGACGTGATCAATCCCGCTACCCAGGAGGTCGTCGCCAAGGTGCCCTTCGCCACGCGCGAGGAACTGGACCTGGCCGTCTCCAACGCCAAGGAGGCTTTCAAGACCTGGCGCAACAGCGGGCAGGGCGCTCGCATGCGCGTCATGCTGAAGTTCCAGGAACTGCTGCGCGCCAATTCCGGCAAGCTGGCCGAAATGATCACCCGCGAGCACGGCAAGACCCTGCCGGACGCCGAGGGCGAAGTCGGCCGCGGCCTGGAAGTGGTGGAGCACGCCTGCTCCATCGCCAACCTGCAATTGGGCGAATACGCCGAGAACGCCGCTTCCGGCATCGACGTCTACACCCTGATCCAGCCGCTGGGCGTGTGCGCGGGCATCACCGCGTTCAATTTCCCGGTCATGTTGCCCTGCTTCATGTTCCCGATCGCCGTGGCCTGCGGCAACACCTTCATCCTCAAGCCTTCCGAGCAGGATCCGACGTCCTCGCTGTTCCTGGCGGAGCTGGCGCTGGAAGCCGGCCTGCCGCCGGGCGTGCTGAACGTGGTGCACGGCGGCCCGGAAACCGCCAACGGCCTGTGCGAACACCCCGACATCAAGGCGGTCTCGTTCATCGGCTCGACCCGCGTCGGCACCGAAATCTACAACCGTGCCTCCGCCGCCGGCAAGCGTTGCCAGTCCATGATGGGCGCCAAGAACCACTGCGTGATCCTGCCGGACGCCGATCCCGAGGTCGCGCTGAACCAGCTGGTGGGCGCCGCCTTCGGCGCGGCCGGCCAACGCTGCATGGCCTCGTCCGTCGCCGTGCTGGTGGGCGAAGCCCGCAACTGGCTGCCTGACTTCGTCGAGCGCTCGAAGAAGCTCAAGGTCAATTCCGGCATGGACCGCGAAGCGGATCTCGGCCCCCTGGTTTCGCCCAACGCCAAGAAGCGTGTCGAAAGCCTGATCCAGAAGGGCGTGGACGAAGGCGCCAAGCTGCTGCTGGACGGCCGCAGCCTGAAGGTCGCCGGCTTCGAGCAGGGCAACTTCGTGGGCCCGACGATTTTCGACGGCGTCACCGAAAACATGACCATCTACACCGAGGAAATCTTCGGGCCGGTCCTGTGCGTGGTGGGCGTGGAAACGCTGGAGGACGCGGTCGCGTTCATCAACCGCAATCCCAACGGCAACGGCGTGGCGTTGTTCACCCAGGACGGCGGCGCGGCGCGCTACTTCCAGAACAACATCGACGTCGGCCAGGTCGGCATCAACGTGCCGATCCCCGTGCCGGTGGCTTGGTTCAGCTTCACGGGTTCGCGCGGCTCCAAGCTGGGCGACCTGGGTCCCAACGGCAAGCAGGCGGTGCAGTTCTGGACGCAGACCAAGACCGTCACCGCGCGCTGGTCGGCCCATGCCAAGAGCGTGAACACCACGATCTCGATGCGCTGAACTGGGGACGCCTTACGTGTAAGCTTATATAAATAAGTTATATAATAAGGCGTCCTTATTACTTATAATTGGCCCGTCTATCAGGGGCCAATTCATGAACCTGCAGCAATTTCGTTTTGTGCGTGAAACCATCCGGCGCGACTTCAATCTGACCGAAGCCGCCCGGATGCTCTATACCTCCCAACCAGGGGTTTCCAAGGCGATCATCGAGTTCGAAGACGAGCTTGGCATCAAGATCTTCGAACGGCATGGCAAGCGCATCAAAGGGCTGACCAAGCCCGGCCTGGCGGTGTCGCAGGTCATCGACCGCATCATGCGCGAAGTGGACAACCTGAAGAAGGTCAGCGACGAGTTCGCGCGCCGCGACGAAGGTGGCCTCGTCATCGCTTGCACCCACACTCAAGCGCGCTACTTGCTGCCGCGCGTCATTCCCGCGTTCCGCAAGCAATTCCCCAAGGTGCACCTGTCGCTGGCCGAAGGCAGCCCCGCGCAACTGGCCGAAATGGTGCTGCACGAGCAGGCCGACCTGGCGCTGGCGACGGAATCCCTGGCGCTGACGCCGGGCCTGGCGACCTTGCCGGTTTATGCCTGGGAACACACCGTGGTGGTGCGCCCGGACCATCCCCTGGCCGAGCTGACCTCCAGCGCCGCCAAGCGCCTGTCGCTGGCGCAACTGGCGGAATACCCCATCGTGACCTATGACCGCGCCTTCACCGGCCGCAGCACGATAGACGAAATTTTTGCCAACCAGGGCATACACCCGGACATCGTGCTGGAAGCCATCGACGCCGACGTCATCAAGACCTACGTCGACGTGGGCCTGGGCATCGGCATCATCGCCGGCGTGGCCTACGATCCGCGCCGCGACGGCAATCTGGTGGGTATGCCCGTGGGCCATCTGTTCGGCACGCATACGACTCGCGTGGGCGTGAAGGCCGGGGTGTTTCTGCGCGACTACGTCTACACCTTCCTGGAAATGCTGGCGCCTTCGCTGACTCGTGCGGTGGTGACCGAGGCGGTGCAGGGCGCGCCCAAGTAGCGGACCGGGACGGCCGGTTCCACGAGGGCAGGAGAGGCGCGGCGCCATAGGGCGGCGCGCCTTTTTTCTGGGTGCATCGCGGTCCGCGCTATCCCCTTTCATATGCTCATAAAAATAATTAAATAAGAACTGATCTCATTTGAGTTGACTAAAAAATAGGAATCATTATCATTACATCCAGTCTCAACGACCCAGTGAGGTTCATCATGACGGCAGGATTAAGTGCAGTGGTAGTGGGCGCCGACCGCCTTGGCAACATCCCGGATCTGCTCAAAGGACACAATATTTCGATCACGCATCACATCAGCGGACGTGATCCCTCGCATCAAAAGAAGACGTTGCAACTGCCCTCGGGCACTCAGCTGGTCATCCTGCTGACCGACTTCCTGGGCCACAACGTCATGAAAACCTTCCGCAACGCCGCGCAACGTGGCGGCATCCGCGTCGTTGCTTGTCGGCGTTCGGTATGCAGCATGCAGCAGGCCCTGCAGCAATGCGGCCTGTGCCCGCGGGCTGGATCGGTGCACTGAAGGCGCAGTCTGCCGCCGCCAAACAAAAAACTGGGGAGGCCGAAATGGCCTGCGGCCCCAAGGGCCGCGAAGAGATATGAAAAACGCCGCCGGACTGGAAAGTCTGGCGGCGTTTTGCTTGTTGGGAGCAGGGCCTCGCGGCTATCCTGGCAGGGTGCTTAGTTGGAGGCGCGGGCGGACGCCATCAGGCTGTTGTCCAGCCGGCGCGCGCCGTTGTAGCGCTTGGACCAGTAGGCCATGGTCATGTTTTCGACGCGGACCACGCCGCCAGCGCTGGGCGAGTGCACGAAGCGGTCGTCGCCCAGGTAGATGCCCACGTGCGAGTAGCGGCGGCCCAGCGTATTGAAGAAGACCAGGTCGCCGGCCTTCAGCTCGTTCTTGGCGATCGAGACGCCTTGCTGCGCCATTTCGGCGGCGTTGCGGGGCAGCTTCAGGCCCAGCGAACGTTCGGCCGTGTACGTGACCAGGCCGCTGCAGTCGAATCCGGTGTCGGGGGAATTGCCGCCGAAGCGGTAGCGGATGCCTAGGTGGTTCAGGGCTTCGCTGACCAGGGCGTTGTCGCTGTTGACGCCCGAATGGGTCTTCTGGCGTTCGCGCTTGAATTTTTGGCTTACCAGCACGCCGATGGGATCATCGGAGGTGGCGACCCATTCCGTCTCGTAGGGATCAATCTCGGACGTATGGGCGGTTGACTTTTGATTTGTAGCGGCACAACCTGCCAGACCCACCACGCATGCAACCAACGCCAGCAAGCGCAGACCGCGAGTTGCTTGGCCGGAGGAAGGATTCAGTCTCGCGTGGTTGGAATGTCGATGCATGCGCCTGGGGGTGATTCGCAGATAACGGCAAAAAACACGGAATTCGCCGTGAATGTGGCCGAGATGTCAGCAAAATCAACATTGTTCTACAACTTCGAGGGGATTCTACCAAACTTTTAAGTCCAGTTCGTTACGAAACCGGCGTTAATGTCCATGCAGCGTGGACATTTGGCAGAACATTTTGACTTGCGGCAAGCCTCGTGCAAGGTTTGCCTACCAGAATGACCAAAAGATTCGAGAAGAAATCAATCAGCCTTAAGGCCCAGGAAAGATAACAGGAGACATAAATGCAAAAAACCCGGGATTTCCATTACCGCTCGACACATGACCGCGACGCGTTCTGGCGGGAAGAGGCTGGCCGCATCCACTGGGAGACGCCTTTCGAGTCCGTGCTGGACTATTCCCGGCCGCCGTTCGCCAAATGGTTCACGGGCGGGCGCACCAATCTCTGCTACAACGCCGTCGACCGCTGGCTGCCGACCCAGGCAGACGCGCCGGCCCTGATCTGGGTGTCCACCGAGGTGGAGCGCGAGCGTACCTACACCCGCCAGGAAGTCTACGAAGAGGTCAACGCCGCCGCCGCCATGCTCAAGGAGCTTGGGGTGGGGCGCGGCGACCGGGTGCTGCTCTACATGCCCATGGTGCCGGAAGCCGTGTTCACCATGCTGGCGTGCGCGCGGATCGGCGCGGTGCACTCAGTGGTGTTCGGCGGCTTCGCCTCGGTCAACCTGGCCCAGCGCATCGACGACGCGGCGCCCAAAGTGGTGGTCTGCACCGACGGCGGTTCGCGCGGCGGCAAGGTCGTGCCCTACAAACCCCTGCTGGACCGCGCATTGGCGCTGGCCAAGACGCCGCCAGCCTCGGTGGTGGTGTTCGACCGCGGCCTGGCGCCGTTCGAGCCCGTGGCAGGACGTGACCTGGATTACGCGGCCTTGCGCCAGCGCCATCGCGGCGCGCGGGTGCCGGTGGAGTGGCTGGAGTCCTCGGAGCCCAGCTACATCCTCTATACCTCCGGCACCACCGGCAAGCCCAAGGGCGTGCAGCGAGATACCGGCGGCTACGCCGTGGCGCTGGCCTCGTCCATGGAATACCTGTTCGACGGGCGCGCCGGCGACACCTTCTTCTGCACCAGCGACATCGGCTGGGTGGTGGGCCATTCCTACATCATCTACGGCCCGCTGATCGGCGGGCAGGCGACGGTGCTGTACGAAGGCACGCCAGTGCGCCCGGACGGCGCCATCCTGTGGAAGCTGGTGGAGCAGTTCGGCGTGAATACCCTGTTCTCGGCGCCGACCGCCGTGCGCGTGCTCAAGCGCCAGGACCCGGAGCTGCTCAAGCGCCACGACCTGTCTACGCTGCGCGCGGTCTACCTGGCGGGCGAACCGCTGGACGAACCCACGGCGCAATGGATCTCCAGCGGCCTGGGCAAGCCCATCATCGACAACTACTGGCAGACGGAGTCGGGCTGGCCGATCCTGTCGGCCCAGCCCGGCGTGGAAAAAGTCCCGACGCGCTTCGGCAGTCCGTCGTTCCCGGTGTATGGTTTTGATGCGCGCATCGTCAGCGAGTCCACCGGCGAGGACCTGGGCCCCGACCAGAAGGGCGTGGTGGCCATCGTGCCGCCGCTGCCGCCTGGCGCCATGTCCACCATCTGGGGCGACGACGAGCGTTTCGTGCAGACCTACTTCACTTCCATTCCCGGTCGCCAGGTGTATTCGACCTTCGATTGGGGGTTGGTGGACGCCGACGGCTACTGGTTCATCCTGGGCCGCACGGACGATGTGATCAATGTGGCGGGCCACCGGCTGGGTACGCGTGAGATCGAGGAATCCGTGAACAGCCACAACGCGATTGCCGAGTGCGCGGTGGTGGGCGTGGCGGACTCGCTCAAGGGCCAGGTCGCGATGGCGTTCGCCGTACTCAAGAATCCCGCCGGGGCCGAGACCGAAGAAGGGGCAAAGCGCCTGGAAGGCGATATCATGCGGCTGGTGGAAGAGCAGTTGGGAGCTGTGGCGAGGCCCGCCAGGATCCGGTTCGTGGGCGCATTGCCCAAGACCCGTTCCGGCAAGGTCCTGCGCCGCGCGATCGTCGCGGTATGCGAAGGACGCGATCCCGGCGATCTGACCACCATAGAAGATCCCACCGCCCTGGAACAGATAAAGGAGTCGCTGCAATGAATACCAAACCCGTGCTGACCGCCGAAGACGTCAAGAAGATCTTGGCCGCGGCCGAAGCACACGCCCTGCAGAACAAATGGGCGGTCGCCATCGCCGTTGTCGACGACGGCGGGCATCTGATGGGCATGCTGCGCCTGGATGGCGTGGCGCCGATTTCTTCCCATATCGCGCCGGCCAAGGCCAAGACCGCCGCCCTGGGCTGCCGCGAATCGCGGATCTACGAAGAGATCATCAATAACGGGCGTTATTCGTTCCTGTCGGCGCCGCTCCTCGAAGGCATGCTGGAAGGCGGCGTGCCCATCGTGGCGAATGGCCATGTCGTCGGCGCCGTCGGCGTGTCGGGCGTGAAGTCGACCGAAGACGCGCTGATCGCGCAGGCTGGCATCGCCGCCCTGGGCCTATGAGCCACGGCGAGCCGTCGGAAGCGCCTGCCGGCGTTTCCGCGCAGAACGCTGGAGCGGGGGGCGACGGCCCCCTGAATCCCGGCGTGGCCAAACGCGAAGTCTGGGCCTGGGCCATGTATGACTTCGCCAATTCCGGCTACACCACCGTGATCCTCACGGCGGTGTTCAGCACTTATTTCGTCGGCGTGGTTGGCGGGCGCGCCCCGTGGGCCACGCTGGCCTGGACCGCGGCGCTGTCGCTGTCCTACCTGCTCATCATGCTGACCATGCCCACGCTGGGCGCGCGCGCGGACGCACACGCCAGCAAGCGCCGCCTGCTCTTTACGAGCACGGTGGGCTGCGTGGCCGCCACGCTGGTGCTGACGCAGGCAGGGCCCGGCGACGTGTGGCTGGCCTTGGCCGCCATCGTCATTTCCAACTACTGCTATTGCGTCGGCGAGTCCGTGGTCGCGGCCTTCCTGCCGGAACTCGCGCGGCCCTCCGCGCTGGGGCGCGTGTCGGGCTGGGGCTGGAGCTTTGGCTATTGCGGCGGCATGCTCACGCTGGGCCTGTCGCTGGTCGTGGTGACGCTGGCCGAGGCGCGCGGCGAAACCGCCGAGCATTTCGTGCCCTGGGTCATCGTCGTGACGTGCGTGGTGTTCGCGCTGGCGGCGCTGCCGTCCTTTTTCCTGCTGCGTGAACGCGCCAGGCCGCAGGCCGGCAAGCAACAGGCGCTGCACATGCTCAAGCGCCTGGCCTATGCCTGGCGCGAAACCGGTCAGCACTTTCCGGAATTTCGCCGGCTGCTGATGTGCATCGCCTGCTACCAGGCGGGGATCTCGGTGGTGATCACGCTGGCCGCGGTCTATGCCTCGGAGGTCATGGGCTTCACCACGCCGCAGATCATGCTGCTGGTGTTCACCGTGAACATCGGCGCGGCGGCCGGCGCGTTCTCCTTCGGCTACGTGCAGGACCGCATCGGCCACAAGCCGGCGCTGGCCCTGACGCTGTGCGGCTGGATCGTGATGGTGCTGGTGGCCTACGCCGCCGTGACCGCGCCCGTGTTCTGGGTCGCCGCCACGCTGGCCGGACTGTGCATGGGCACCACGCAGAGCGCGGGGCGCGCCATGACCGGCGCGCTGGCTCCCGCCGGCCGGCTGGCCGAGTTCTACTCGCTGTGGACCTTCGCGGTGCAGCTGGCCGCGGTGATCGGTCCGCTCACCTACGGCCTGGTGACCTGGGTCACGCACGGCAACCACCGGCTGGCGATCCTGGTGACAGGCCTGTTCTTCGTGGGCGGCCTCATCCTTTTGTCGCGCGTGGACGTGAAGCGCGGGCTGGCGCGGCGCGCCGCTTGAGGCGCGCGATTCGCGCAGGCCGCGCCGGCTGCTATCCTTATGGACTGTCCGGTGACGCCGTTTTGCGACAAGCGGCGGCACGCCTTGATTGCCCGGCGCCGGCCTTGCGCCGCGGGCTCCGGCCCGCATTTTGCGTAAGGTGCCCGTAAGAGCGTGGCGATACGGTTGCGGTTGGGTAATGAACAAGCGGCACTAACAACAGAATTACCGATTGGAGACAAAAATCATGTCGAACGCTATTGAGTCCGTACTGGTGGAAACCCGGGTGTTCCCGCCGCCCGAGCGCGCAGCAGAAGGCGCCGCGATTCCCAGCATGGAGGCCTACAACGCGCTGTGCGCGCAGGTCGAGAACGATTTCGACGGATTCTGGGCCGGGCAGGCGCGCGACAATCTGCAGTGGACCAAGCCGTTCACGCAGGTCCTGGACGAATCGGACGCGCCGTTCTACCGCTGGTTCGGCGACGGCGAACTCAACGTGTCGGCCAACTGTCTGGACGTGCACCTGACCAACGGCAACGCCGACAAGACCGCCATCATCTTTGAAACCGACGACGGCAAGGTCAACAAGGTCAGCTACCGTGAACTGCTGGCGCGCGTCTGCCGCTTCGCCAACGGCCTGACCGCATTGGGCTACAAGAAGGGCGACCGCGCCATCATCTACATGCCCATGTCGATCGAAGCCGTGGTGGCCATGCAGGCCTGCGCGCGCCTGGGCGTGACGCACTCGGTGGTGTTCGGCGGCTTCTCGGCCAAGAGCCTGCAGGAGCGCATCATGGACGTGGGCGCGTCCCTGGTCATCACGGCCGACGAGCAAGTGCGCGGCGGCAAGACCATTCCGCTCAAGCCCGCCGTGGAAGAAGCCTTCACCATGGGCGGCTGCGAGGCCGTGACCAAGGTCATCGTGTACCGCCGCACCGGTGGCAAGGTGCAATGGAACGAAGGCCGCGACCTCTGGATGCACGACGTCGAAGCCGGCCAGCCCGACACCTGCGAGCCCGTGCCGGTCAACGCCGAACATCCGCTCTTCATCCTCTACACCTCCGGTTCCACCGGCAAGCCCAAGGGCGTGCAGCATTCCTCGGCGGGCTATCTGCTGTGGGCGCTGCTGACGGTGAAGTGGACCTTCGACGCGCGCAAGGACGACGTGTACTGGTGCACGGCCGACGTGGGCTGGGTCACCGGCCACACCTACATCACCTATGGCCCGCTGGCCGCCGGCCTGACGCAGATCGTGTTCGAAGGCGTGCCGACCTATCCTAACGCCGGCCGCTTCTGGGACATGATCGCGCGCCACAAGGTCACCACCTTCTACACCGCGCCCACCGCAATCCGTTCGCTGATCAAGGCCGCCGAAGCCGCGCCCGAAGCGCATCCGAAGAACTACGACCTGGATAGCCTGCGCATCATCGGCACGGTGGGCGAGCCCATCAATCCCGAAGCCTGGATGTGGTACCACAAGAATATCGGCCGCGAGCGCTGCCCCATCGTGGACACCTGGTGGCAGACCGAGACCGGCGGCCACATGATCACGCCGCTGCCGGGCGCCACGCCGACCAAGCCGGGCTCTTGCACCTTGCCGCTGCCGGGCATCGCCGCCGCCATCGTCGATGAGACCGGTGGCGATGTGGAGCAGGGCAATGGCGGCTTCCTGGTCATCAAGCGTCCGTGGCCCGCCATGATCCGCAACATCTGGGGCGACCCGGAGCGTTTCAAGAAGAGCTACTTCCCGCCCGAACTGCGCGGCTACTACCTGGCCGGCGACGGCGCGCAGCGCGATGCGGACGGCTATTTCTGGATCATGGGCCGCATCGACGACGTGCTGAACGTGTCGGGCCACCGCCTGGGCACGATGGAGGTCGAGTCGGCCCTGGTGGCGCACGAGCTGGTGGCGGAAGCCGCCGTGGTGGGCCGTCCGGACGACACCACCGGCGAAGCCGTGGTCGCTTTCGTGGTGCTCAAGCGCTCGCGTCCCGAAGGCGACGAGGCGCAAGCCATCGCCAAGGTGCTGCGTGACTGGGTGGCCAAGGAAATCGGCCCCATCGCCAAGCCCAAGGACATCCGCTTCGGCGACAACCTGCCCAAGACGCGCTCGGGCAAGATCATGCGCCGCCTGTTGCGCGTGGTCGCCAAGGGCGACGAAATCACGCAGGACGTTTCCACGCTGGAGAACCCGGCCATCCTGGAGCAGCTGGCCAAGCCGCTGTAATCGGTCTTGTCCATTTGATGGACGGGAACGGCCTGCCTGTGACCGCCAGCGGCGGCCAGGCAGGCGCATAATGTCATACGCCCGTATCGGAACCGCCGGTACGGGCGTATTTGCTTTTTCGCGTCCAGAATTCTTTCCTACGGAGCCGTGCCAGTGAGCCGCAGCAGTTTCGATCGTGCAGGGCTAGTCCTGATGCTCAGCACCATCCTGGTCTGGGCGGGCAGCTGGATCGCGATGAAACTGATCGTCCCCTACATCGGCCCGTTCGACTTCGTGGCGCTGCGCTACGTTTCCGGCGGCCTGGTGCTGTTCGCGCTGGCCATCGCGATGCGGCGTCCGCTGGCGATGCCGCCCTGGAAGCTGACCTTGCTGATCGGCCTGACGCAGACGGCCGGATTCCAGGGTTTCGTGCAGACGGCGCTGGTGTCGGGCGGCGTGGGCAAGGTCTCGCTCATGGCCTACACGATGCCGTTCTGGGTAATCCTGTTCGCGTGGGGGCTGCTGGGCGAGCGCCCCACCGCGCGCCATGGGTTGGGCATCGGGCTGGCCGCCATCGGCCTGGTCTGCTTCGTCGAACCCTGGAACGGCCTGGGCGATATCCGTCCCGTGCTGCTGGGGTTGGGCAGCGGCCTGTGCTGGGGCGTGGGTACCGTGCTGTCCAAGCGCATGTTTGAGCGCCACGCGCCCGATGTGATGACTTTCACGGCCTGGCAGATGCTGCTGGGCGGGCTGGTCATGACGCCGGTCGCCTTTCTGGTGCCGCAGATGCCTGCAATTTGGGGCTGGCAGCTCTGGGCCGGCATGACCTACATCGTGCTGATCGCGACGGCCGCGGGCTGGCTGCTGTGGTTGCTGGTGGTGCGCCTGGTGCCGGCGTCGATCGCGGGCCTGTCCAGCCTGGGCGTGCCGGTCGTGGCGATGCTGTTCGCCTGGGCGCTGTTGTCCGAGCAGCCTACCGCGGCCGAGCTGGGCGGCATGGTGCTGATCCTGGCCGGCATCTGGGTGGTGAGCCGCGCGGCGCCGGCGGCGCGCGCGGAATAAGCGCTTTCCGAATTCCTTTTCCTATCCTGGGACTTTCCATGATCGATCTGCGTAGCGACACAGTCACCCGGCCATCCGCAGCCATGCTGCAGGCCATGGTATCCGCGCCCCTGGGCGATGACGTGATGGGCGACGACCCGACCGTGATCCGTCTGCAGGAGGCGGTTGCCGAGCGCGCGGGCAAGGCGGCCGGCCTGTTCTTTCCGTCCGGTACGCAAAGCAACCTGGGCGCGCTGATGGCCCACTGCGATCGCGGCGATGAATATCTGGTGGGCCAGCTCGCGCATACCTACAAGTACGAAGGGGGCGGCGCGGCCGTGCTGGGCAGCATCCAGCCGCAGCCCGTCGAGCACGCGGCGGACGGCTCGCTGCCGCTGGAAAAGCTGGCTGCGGCGCTCAAGCCCGAAGGCGATCCCCACTTTGCCCGCACCCGCCTGCTGGCGCTGGAGAACACCTTCCACGGCAAGCTGATTCCCGCCGCTTACATGCAGGCCGCCACCGCCTGGGCGCGCCAGCACGGGCTGGCCACGCATCTGGACGGCGCCCGCGTGTTCAATGCGGCCGTGGCCAGCGGCAAGCCCGTGGCGGACCTGTGCCAGCCCTTCGATTCGGTGTCCATCTGCTTTTCGAAAGGCCTGGGCGCGCCGGTGGGTTCGGTGCTGGTGGGCAGCGCCGAGCTGATCGCCCGCGCCCGCCGCTGGCGCAAGATGCTGGGCGGCGGCCTGCGCCAGGCCGGCGTGCTGGCCGCGGCCTGCCTGTATGCGCTGGAGCACAACGTGGAGCGCCTGGCCGAAGACCACGAAAACGCCCGGCTGCTGGCCGAGGGGCTGCACGGCATTGTGGGCGTAAAGGTGTTGAGCCAGGACACCAACATGGTGTTCGCCGAGTTCGAGCCCGCGTGTTGCGAGGATCTCACCGCCCGGCTGGCCGGCGACGGCATCCAGATGCGGGCCGTCTATGGCGGCCCGACGCGCCTGGTCACGCACCTGGACGTGTCCGCCGCGGACGTGCGGCAGGTGGTCCAGGCGGTGGCGCGGCACCTGGCATAAGCAGGGCTGGCGCTCAGGCGTCGGCGCGCAGCACGTCCGACAATACCGAGAACAATTCGTCGATCTGCGCGCGCTCGATGATGAGCGGGGGCGACAACAGCATGGTGTCGCCCGCTGAACGTATCAGGCAGCCGCGTTCCAGGCAGGCCTGATGGACGGCATAGGCCCGCTGGCCGGGCTTGCCGTCCAGGGGCTCCAGCTCGATGGCGGCCAGCAGGCCGATGTTGCGGATGTCCACCACGTGCGGCAGTCCTTTCAGGCTGTGCGCCGCGTCCTCCCAATAGCGCCACAGCTCGCGGCTGCGCTGGAACAGGCCCTCGCGGCGGCAGATGTCCAAGGTCGCCAGGCCGGCGGCGCAGGCCACCGGATGGCCGGAATAGGTGTAGCCGTGGGACAGTTCGATGGCGCTGTCCGGTCCCTGCATGAAGGCGTCGTAGACGTGCTGCTGCACCAGCGTGGCGCCCATGGGGATGGCGCCGTTGGTCAGTCCCTTGGCGCTGGTGATGATGTCAGGCGTGACGCCGAAGTGCGATGACGCGAAGGCGCCGTCGATGCGGCCGAAGGCGCAGATCACTTCGTCGAAGATCAGCAGGATGCCATGCGCGTCGCAGATCTGGCGCAGCTTCTGCAGGTAGCCCTTGGGCGGCACCAGCACGCCGGTGGAGCCCGCCACGGGTTCGACGATGACGGCCGCGATGGTGGAGGCGTCATGCAGCGCGATGATGCGCTCCAGCGTGTCGGCCAGGTGGGCGCCCCAATCCGGCTGGCCCCGCGTGTAGGCCATCTGGCTGCGGTCATAGGTGTGCGGCAGGTGGTCCACGTAGGGCAGCAGATTGCCGAAAGGCTTGCGGTGGCCGGCGATGCCCGACACCGACAGGCCACCGAACCCCACTCCGTGGTACGAGCGCTCGCGTCCGATCAGGCGCACCCGCTGGCCCTGTCCACGCGCGCGGTGATAGCCCAGCGCGATCTTCAGCGCGGTATCCACCGCTTCGGATCCGGAGTTCGAGAAAAACACATTGGAGAACCCGGCGGGCGCTTCCTGGCGCAAGGACTCGGCCAGCTCGAAGGCCAGGGGGTGGCTCATCTGGAACGACGGCGCGTAGTCCAGTTCGTGGGCGGTGCGGGCGATGGCATCGACGATTTCAGGGCGGCGGTGCCCGGCGTTCACGCACCACAAGCCTGCAATGCCGTCCAGCACGCGGCGCCCGTCCGGCCGGATGTAGTGCATGCCCTCGGCCGCGCTGAACAGCACGGGCGCGCGCTTGTAGCGGCGGTTCGCGGTGAAGGGCATCCAATAGGCTTCGGCGTTGATGGCGGGGGTGGGGGGAGGCGCTGAGGAGGGCATGGGATATCCGGCTGTGTAGGGATTCGGGCCCTCTATTTTGTATTAATCAAATAATAAATACAATATAGCCGAGCCGGCTACTTCCGGAGCAGCCGATCGCTGGAACGTAGTCTGTTCGGCCCGGAACGCTCCGGCATGCTGGCCGGCCAATGAAAGAGCGGCGGAGTATCAGGCGCCGGTCGCGGCACCTGCTGCGACGAAGAGAGGCGTCGTTCACACAAACAGGTCGCCCCCTTGAGGGGGGGGGGGGCGCAGCGGGTAGGGAGTGGGTCTTTCCCTAGGACACCTGCAGCGACGTCTTCAAGTGGCGCCGCATGAGCTGCGAAGCCCATTCCTGGTCGCCGGCCTCGAGGGCGTCGATGATCTGCAGGTGTTCGCTGCTGGAGTTGATGAAGCGCGCGTCGCGGTAGAACGCGGCATGCTCTTCCAGCCGGCGCAGCTGGTTCTGCTGCTGCACCGCCTGCAGGATGTAGCGGTTGCCGGAGAAGCGGGCCAGCATCTCGTGGAACGAGGCATTGAGGTTGAAGAACTCGGTGGCCGAAATGTCGGCGTCGCTGCGCGCGGCCAGCGCTTCATGCGCGGCGCGCATGTGGGCCAGTGCCTCGCGGTCCAGGTGGAACGTGGGTTCCAGCAGGCCGGCGCACTCGATGGTCATGCGGAACCGGTAGCTCTCGTTGAGCGCGTCGCGGTTCTCCAGCGACGGCGCAAATTGCCAGCCATGTCCCTTGCGCTTCTCGATCAGGCCGTCCGCGGACAGCTGCAACAAGGTCTTGGCCAGCACGCTGCGCGGCGCCGGATAGCGCTGCTGCAGGTCGCGTTCGGTGAAGGTTTCCGGCAGCTCGCGCGCGGCGCGGTCATCGATCAGGCGCCGGTACAGCTCGTCCTGCGTGGGGCCGGCGCCCTCGATGGCGGGAGGCGCCGCGGCGGCGTGGGCCGCCACCGTGTAGCCGCTGTTGGGGCGGTGCGTGATGAGGCCCTGCGCGGCCAGCAGCCTGAGCGCGCCGCGCACGGGCGTGCGCGATACCTCGTAGCTCGCCGCCAGCGCTTCCTCCGACAGGTGGTCGCCGGGCGCATGGCGCCGGGCCACGATGTCTTCCGCGATGTGGCGCGCCAGGTCGACTTGCAGCGGAGTGGGGCGGACGGGGGCGGCGTTGGACATGAGGGATGGGCGCGAAGGGCGACGGAGTCGGAATGGTACCGGAGAGCCTCGGGCACGGACGCCTCAGGCATGGCTCCGGGGAAACCCTTGTATTGAACTTTTTTATATATTAGTACAAAATTTGCTCGTCCATGAATCTCGCTCTGGAGTCTTGAGCCGTGACTTTGCCTACCCCTTTCCCCCTGGTCGACGTACAGGGCAGCCCTTATGAACGCGGCCGCCAGCATGGCGCCGCCGTCCCCGAGCGCGTGGCGCGCAGCGTGGCCCTCTACCGCGGGCAGCTGGAGCGGCGCGGCGTCGCCGCGGACCGCCTGAGGGCGCTGGCTGCCGCCATGGTGCCGGTGGTGGGCGACTATGACGCGGCCTACCTGGAAGAGCTGCGCGGCATCGCCGATGGATCGGGCCAGGCGCTGGAGGACGTGGTGGTCATCAACTGCCGCACCGAAATGATGTTCGGCCATGCCGAGCTGGGCCGTGCCCGCAAGGGCCTGGACGATGGTTGCACCGGCCTGGTCGTGCTGCCCGAGGCCGCGGCCGGCGGCAAGCTCATGCATGCTCACAACTGGGATTGGCGCGAGGAGTGCGCCGACACCGGCATCGTGCTGCGCATGCGCCGCGAAGACGGCCCCGACCTGCTGGTGTTCACGGAGGCGGGCAGCCTGGCGCGCCACGGCTTCAACAGCGCGGGCGTGTCGCTGTCCGGCAATTTCCTGTCCTGCGAGCACGACTACCAGCGTCCCGCCGAAGTGCCGCTGGTGCTGGTGCGCCGCAAGATGCTGGAAGCCTCCAACATCTGCAACGCCATGAAAGTGCTGTGGGCGTCACGGCGCTTCTGCTCCAACAACCTGATGCTGGCGCAGGCGCAGGGCGAGGCGGTCGACCTGGAATGCTCGCCCGACGAGATCTTCTGGATCACGCCCGAGGACGGCCTGCTGGTCCATGCCAATCACTGGATCAGCCCGCCCGCGCGCGCCAAGCTGTTCGATAAAGGCCTGGCAGCCAATCCGGATTCGATCTACCGCCAGCGCCGCGTGCAGGACATGCTGGCGCGCGCGGCCGGCGGCATCGATTGGGATGCGGTCAAGCGCATCCTGGCCGACGACTTCGCCGCGCCGGACGGCGTGCTGCGTTCACCCAAGCCGGCCAGCTTCGACAGCATCTCCGCCACGGTGGCCACCACCTTGATGGAGCCTGCCAGCGGCGTGATGTGGATCGCACGCAAGCCCTACGAAGGACGCAACTTCGCGGAGTACCGGCTCTTCTGAGCTGGCCCTCAGACCCCTATGCGGCAAGCGCCGCACCTGGAGTGATCCCTATGAATTCGCATGGTTCGCGCGTCAAGAGCGCGCTGCTGTTGTCCGCCGCGCTGGCCGGTGCCCTGGCCGGCCTGCCCGGCACGGCCTGGGCGCAGGCCGCCATTCCGGAAATCCGCTACGCCGAAGGGTCGGGCACGCCGACCACGCTGCCCGGCGGACGGTCGCGCAATACCTCCACCGACAATGTGCTGGCGCACGTGGTGGAGTCCCTGGTGGCGCTGCGCGCCGACATGAGCGTGGCCCCCATGCTGGCGGACAGTTGGACGCTGTCCGACGACAAGCGCGCCTACACCTTCAAGCTGCGCCAGGGCGTGACCTTCCACGACGGCACGCCCATGAGTTCGGCCGACGTCAAATGGACCTACGACTATCTCAATGGCGCCCAGTCGGAGTATTCCTGCAAGAACCTCTACGACGGCAGCAAGGGCGCCAAGGTCGTGGCGGTGGAGACGCCAGATCCGGCCACCGTGGTGTTCAGGCTGGAGCAGCCCTATGCGCTGTTCCTGGACCAGATGGCCAGCGTCCAGTGCCCGATGCCGGTCCTGAGCGCCAAGAGCGTCGACGCCGAAGGCAAGTGGGCCAAGCCCATAGGCACCGGTCCCTACACCCTTGCGGAATGGAAGAAGGAACAGTACCTGCTGCTGACGCCGTACGCTGGCTATAAGCCGCGCGAGGAAGCGCCCAGCGGCATGGCCGGCAGGAAGGTTGCGCAGGCCAATGTGCGCTTTGTCGTGATTCCGGACGCGGCCGCGCAGAAGGCGGCGCTCATGGCGGGACAGGTCGATGCCTACAACGCCGACGAAGACAATCTGCCGGCCAAGGACCCGCGCTGGAACATCGTCACCGAGCAGGGCCTGGACACCGTCAACCTGCTGATGCAGACGCGCGCGCCCTTGCTGTCGGACGTGAACATGCGCCGCGCCATCGCGCTGGCGCTGGATTTTCCTGGCATCGCCCGGGCCCTGAACAACGGCCAGGCGGGCTATAACCCGTCCCTGGTGCCGGCGGCCAGCGTCTATTACTCCGAAGCCGACCGCGCCGGTTACGAGAAGAACCTGAAAGAGGTCAAGCGCCTGCTCGATGCCGCCGGCTACCGCGGCGAGCCCCTGAAGCTGCAGGCCAACAAGCGCTACCCCTACCTGTACCGCGTCGCGGTGGTGACGCAGCAGCTGCTGGGCAAGGCCGGCATCAAGGCCGAGCTGGACATGCTGGAATGGGGCACCCAGGTGACCAACTTCCGCGAAGGCAAGTTCCAGCTGATGGCATTTGCCTATTCCGCGCGCACCGAGCCGGCGCTGATGTTCCGCGACGTGATCGGCGACAAGTCCAGGACCCCCATGGCCCAGTGGGAAAGCCCCGAGGCCGCGGCCATCCTGGAAGGCATAGAAGCCGAGTCCGATCCTGCCGTGCGCAAGCAGGCATTCGACAAGCTGCACGCCCTGATGCTGCGCGACACGCCGCTGCTGATGTACTACAACAAGCCCGGCTATGTGGTCGTCTCCAGCAAGCTGCAAGGCTTTACCGGCTGGCCGCTGCGCAAGCCGCGTTTCTTCAACGTGACCAAGAACTGAGGCGCCGTGCTGGGCTATCTACTCAAGCGCATCGCGGCGTCGGTGCCCACCGTGATCGTAGTCACGGTGCTCGTGTTCGCGCTGATACGCGCGATCCCAGGGGATCCGGCTTCGCTGATGCTGGGCGACATCGACAACCCGGCGCTGCTGGCGGAAATGCGCCATGCGCTGGGACTGGACCGCCCGGTCGGCGAACAGTTCCTGATCTGGGTGGGGAATGCGCTGCAGGGCGACCTCGGTATGTCCATCGCGCGGCGCGAGCCCGTGATGCACCTGGTGCTGACGCATTTCGCGGTAACGGCCCAGGTGGTGCTGACCGCCACGCTGCTGGCCTGCCTGGTGGCGGTGCCTGCCGGCATGGTGGCCGCCTGGCGCCAGAACCGCCGCGCCGACACCGCCATCGTATCGACGGCTATCCTGTTCGTGTCCATGCCCAGCTTCTGGGTCGGCATTCTCCTGATCTGGTTGTTCGGCGTGAAGCTGAACTGGCTGCCCGTGTATGGCTTTGAATCCATCGCCCAGGGCGGATTGGGCGCGGCGCGCTACCTGGTGCTGCCGGTATGCGCCATCGTGCTGACGGAGATCGCCGCGATCACGCGCATGATGCGGGCCAGCACCATCGAGACGCTGCGGCTGGAATACGTGGCGCATGCGCGCGCCAAGGGCCTGCCGGAAAAACGCGTCATGCTGCGCCACGTGCTGCCCAACTCGTTCGGTCCCACCCTGACGGTGATCGGCCTGATGCTGGGCCATCTGCTGTCGGGCGCCGCGGTGATCGAGACCGTGTTCACGCTGCCGGGCATCGGCCGCCTGCTGGTGGAAAGCATCTATGCGCGGGACTACCCGGTGGTGCAGGGCTGCCTGCTGTTCATTGCGCTCCTGTACGTGGCGGTCAACCTGGTGGTGGACCTGCTGTATCCGCTGTTCGACCCGCGCGTGAAGCTTCAATAGGATCATCATGGGCTTGAAACATACCAATGCCGTCCTGGGCGGCGCACTGGTCGGGGGCGTCGTGCTGCTGGCCCTGGTCGGGCTGGTGTACACGCCGCACGACCCGCTGGAAGGCGACCTGCTGGCGCGCTTTGCGCCGCCGTCCGCGGAGTATTGGCTGGGCACCGACGAGTTCGGCCGCGACGTGCTGTCGCGGCTGATGGCGGGGGCGGGAGTCAGCGTGGCGGTGAGCGTTTTCTCCGTGCTGTTGGCGTTGCTCCTGGGCACCACGATAGGCGTCACGGCGGGCTATGCGGGCGGCTGGGTCGACCGCGGCATCATGGTGCTGGTGGAATCGCTGATGGCGTTTCCCGGCCTCTTGCTCGCGCTGGGCATCATGACCGTGCTGGGCCCGTCCAAATGGGGCGTGGTGTTGGCGCTGGGCCTGGCGTATTCGCCGTCGGTGTCGCGCATCGCGCGCGGCGCCGCGCTGTCCCTGCGCCAGCGCGATTTCGTCATCGCCTCGCGCGCCACCGGGCATGGCGGCCTGTGGACGGTATGCCGCCATGTGCTGCCCAATTGCCTGCCGCCGTTGCTCATCTTCGCGACCTCGATCTTCGGTTCCGCCCTGCTGGCGGAAAGCGCGCTGAGCTTTCTTGGCCTGGGCGTGCCGCCGCCGCTGGCCACCTGGGGCGGCATGCTGTCCGAGAGCCGCAACGCCATGGACCAGGCCATCTGGTTGGCGGTATTCCCGGGCGCCATGATTTCGTTGAGCCTGCTGGGCATCAATCTGCTGGGCGATGCGGTGCGCGATCTGCTGGATCCGCGCATGCGGGGGGTGATGGCATGAGCGCAGCGCAACCCTTGCTGTCCGTACGCGATCTGGAAATCCGCTTTCCCGGCAAGCGCGACGCCGCGCCGGTGGTGAACCGGGTGTCGTTCGATCTGCACGCCGGCGAATCCCTGTCCATCGTTGGGGAGTCCGGCAGCGGCAAGACGCTGATCGGCAAGACTCTGCTGGGCCTGTTGCCCGATTCGGCCCGCATCAGCGGTGGACAGGCGCTGTTCGAAGGCCAGGACCTGCTGCGGCAGGCGCCGCGCGAGTGGCTGGCGATGCGCGGCACCGGCCTCGGCATGGTGTTCCAGGAGCCGATGGTGTCGTTGAACCCGGCGTTCCGCGTGGGCGAGCAACTGATCGAGGCGCTGGTGCTGCGCCGTGGCATGGCGCGCCGCGATGCCTGGGACGAGGCCGTCCGGATGCTGGAGCGGGTGCGCGTGCGCGACGCGCAGGATTGCATGAAGCGCTACCCGCATGAATTCTCCGGCGGCATGCGGCAACGCATCCTGCTGGCGGGGGTGATGCTGCTCAAGCCGCGCCTCCTGATCGCGGACGAACCCACCACCGCGCTGGACTGCGTGGTGCAGAAGGAAGTGCTGGACCTGATGTGCGAGCTGACGCGCGAGCAGGGCACGGCGCTGATCTTCATCAGCCACAACCTGGCCCTGGTGGCCGCGTACACGCAGCGCGTGCTGGTCATGTGCCGCGGCCGGGCGGTCGAGACCGGCCCGGTGGCCGAGGTCCTGTCGCGGCCGGCGGATCCGTACACGCTCAGCCTGCTGGACGCGCTGCCCAAGCGCGGCCCGGCCCGCCCGGCCGCGGAAGGGCCGCCCATCCTGCGGGTGGATGGGCTGGCGATCGATTATTCGGTCCGAGACGGCTGGTTCCGCAAGCGCGCGGTGCGCGCCGTGCACCGCGCGACGTTCGCGCTGGCACCGGGGGAAACGCTGGCCATCGTGGGCGAATCGGGCAGCGGCAAGACCACGGTCATGATGTCTATTCTGGGGCTGGTACCGCAGGCTCGGGGGCGCATCGAACTGGACGGCCAGGCCTTGCCCGCGGGCGGCTCGGGACTGTCCTGGCAGGCGGCGCGCCGGCGGGTGCAGATGGTGTTCCAGGATCCCTATTCATCGCTGGATCCGCGCATGACCATCGGCGACCTGGTGGGTGAGGGCCTGCGGCTGGAAGCCGGCATGACGGCGGAACTCCGCCGCCAGCGCGTGGCCGAGGCCTTGCGGGACGTGGGCCTGGGCGAGGGCTACGCGGAGCGCTATGCGCACGAGCTGTCCGGCGGCCAGCGCCAGCGCGTCGCCATCGCGCGGGCGCTGGTGCTGCGGCCCGAGGTCATCATCGCGGACGAGCCGGTGTCGGCGCTGGATGTCACCGTGCAGAAGCAGGTGCTGGAGACCTTGATGTCGCTGCAGCGCTCGCATGGCTTTGCCTGCCTGCTGATTTCGCATGACCTGGGCGTGGTCGAACAGATCGCCGACCGCGTGGTGGTGATGCTGCGCGGCCATATCGTCGAAGAGGGCACGCGCGACGAAGTGTTCGACCGGCCCACGCATCCCTACACGCGCCGCCTGTTGCAGGCGGTGCCGGAGCTGCGCGGCAACCGGGCCGAGGGCTTTCGCGTGGAAGTGCGGGACCTGCCGGCGGGCCAGTGGCGCGACGAGGCCGACTACTTCGATCCCTCGTCCGCGCCGGGCCTGCCCGCGATGGCGGCGGTGCGGGAGTCCGGCGCCACCCACCGGGTGGCGCTGGCGGCAGCCGCGGCCGGGGCTTGAGGCGCGGGCCTCAGCCGTGCCGCGCGCGGCTGTCGGCCGGCGCCGCGTCGCGTTGGTCCATGCCGTAGTCGCGCAGCACCTGCGCCACGCGCAGGCGGTAGTTGGCGAAGACGCCGCCGCGCCCGGCGTCCTGGGCCCGGCGGTGCGACTCCAGTGTGCGCCAGCGCTGGACCGCCTCTTCGTCGCGCCAGAACGACAGCGACAGCAGCTTGCCCGGATCGGTCAGGCTCTGGAAGCGCTCGACCGAGATGAAGCCGTCGATGGCTTTCAGTTCATCGATCAGGCCGGCGGCGATGTGCAGATAGGGATTGGGGTCGCCGTGGGCGGGTTCGACTTCGAATATCACTGCGATCATGGTGCTTGTTCCTCGGAAAAATCAAACTGCGGCACGCGCGCGTTGGGCAGCGGCCGGTAGCGGAATCGGGTCGCCAGCGCGGCGGCGTCCAGGCCCGCGCGCAGCAGCCGGACGAGCGCGCCCGCCGCGTGCTGGCGGGCGGGCAGGCGGCCGGGGCAGGCGTGCCCGAATGCGCCGAAAGTCCAATGCGCCTCGGGCTGCGCCGTGGCGGCCGCGGCCAGCACCAGCAGCACGGTCTGGCCGGCTTCGATGCGTTGGCCGCCGACGTCGATGCCAGCGGCGAGAAAGCGGCGCGTGTTGTGCAGCGGCGGGTCGCTGCGTTCGACTTCATCCACCAGTGCCAGCGCCGCATCGTCGCTGAGGTCCGCGCGCAGGCCGCGCCGTCCGGCCAGGATGATTGCGTTGCCCAGCAGGCCCGCGCCCGCCTCGCAGGACTGGAACAGCAAGCCGGCCAGATTGGCGGCCAGCAGCGCGGGCGCGATGCCCGCCCGCGCGCCGTCTTCGCGCAGCCTGCGCAAGGCCGGCGCGGCGTCGGCGGTTTGCAGATGGGACTCCAGGCGTGCCTGCAGGCGCATCGCGGCGGTGTGTCCCGCTTTGACGCGCTCCGCCGTGGCCGTGGCGGGCAGCGCCGACAGAAACGCCGCGATGTCGGCGGCGCAATCCGCGTACAGGTCCGGCGGCAGTCCCAGGAAGGCGGCTTGCGCATGCACCGGCGCGGCGCTCAGGTAGCGGTCGACGGCCGCGGCGTCCAGCGGCCCGGGATCCGGCCACACGGCCGTACAGGACTGTGCCGCTTGTTCGTGGATGTAGGCGCCCAGCAGGGTCTTCATCTGCGTGTGCGTTGCGCTGTCGTTCATGCGCACGAAGCGGCCGAACAACTCGCCCGCCGGACCTGGGCACAGGCCGTTGGGCACGGGCTCCGCCACGGGGCGCACGCGCGCGGCGGGGTGCTGCATGATGGCCGCTATCGTGTCCGGATGGCTGGCGACCCACAGGTCCAGCGTCGGCTCGCGATAGAGCGGCCGCTCGCGCGCCAGCGCGGCGTAATACGGGTAGGGGTCGGGGTGAGTGACCGCCTGCAGGGGATGGGCAGGATGCATGGCGATGGCCGGTAGTGGATCCGGCCGCCAGTATCCGCCAGTCCTGGCGGCCACGATTCGATGCGCGCCGAACTATGCCTGCGGCGTATTCGGGCCGTTGCCGGACGCCGCCAGCAGCGCGGCATAGCCCTGCCGCGAGTCCGGCCATTGCAGCCTGAGACCGCTGGCGCGCAGGCGGGCGTTGCTGAGCTTCTTGCTGCCGACGTTGGCCGGCGCCGGCGCCTCGCGCGGCGCAGGCGCGCCGATCAGCCTGGCCAGGTCGGCATACAGCTCATGCAGGGGCAGGGGCGTGTCGTCGCAGCCTATGTAGACGGGCGCGGCATCGGGCAGCAGCGCCAAGTGAACCACGGCCGCCGCGGCGTCGTCGATATGGATACGGTTGGCCCAGTGTTCGGGAGAGCTCGGCGCGCCTGCCGCGCCTTGGCGCAGGCGTTCGATCAACTGCAGGCGTCCGGGGCCGTACAGCCCCGCCAGCCGCAAGGCGGTCGAAGGCAAGCCGCGCGCCGCCAGCGCGGCTTCGGCCTCGAGCAGGATGCGGCCATTGACGCCCAGCGGCGCGGGCGGCGTGTCTTCGTCGACCCAGCCACCCTCGTGTTCGCCGTAAACCGCGCTGGACGAGATGAACACGATGCGCTTGAGCTGTGTAGTGTCCAGCGCGTCCAGCACGTGCTTCAGGCCGTCGACGAAAACCGCGCGGTAGGCGGCGGCTTCGCGCGCGCCGGGCGCGGGCAGGTGGATGAGCCGCGTGACGCCATCGGGCAGGGGAGGCAACCCGTCAATGTGGGAGATATCGCCCTGCAGCCAGCGGATGCCATCCGCGTTTGCGGCCGGCGGATTGCGGCGCAGCGCGAAGACTTCATCGCCGCGCGCCAGGAAGTGCCGGGCCGCGCGCTGGCCCAGGTCGCCGCAGCCGATGAAGAGTACGCGTTCGGTCATGGGATAGTCCTGCTGTCGAAAAAAAAGCGCCCCGCGGGGCGCCTTTGGTGGCCGGGCGCTGGCGTCCGGTTGTTTTACATGCCGCTGTAGACTGGCCCTTCGCCGCCTTGCGGGGCCACCCAGACGATGTTCTGGGTCGGGTCCTTGATGTCGCAGGTCTTGCAGTGCACGCAGTTCTGGGCATTGATCTGCAGGCGGTCTTCGCCATGGTCGTCCTTGACGAATTCGTACACGCCTGCCGGGCAGTAGCGCGATTCCGGGCCGCCATATTTGGCCAGGTTGACCTGCACCGGTATCGACGGATCCTTCAGCGTCAGGTGGATGGGCTCGTTCTCGTCATGGTTGGTGTTCGAGATGAACACCGAGCTGAGCTTGTCGAAAGTGAGCTTGCCGTCGGGCTTGGGATAGTCGATGCGCGCGCACTGCGATGCGGGTTGCAGACAGGCGTGGTCGGGCTTGTTGTGGCGCAGGCTCCAGGGCATCTTGCCCTTGAGCAGCAGCTGTTCGACGCCGGTCATCACGGTGGCGATGGTGCGGCCCTTCTTGAACCACTGCTTGAAGTTGCGCGCCTTGTTCAGTTCCGCATGCAGCCAGGACGCTTCGAAGGCCGCGGGATAGGCGGCCAGTTCGTCCTGGCGGCGGTCGGCGACCAGCGCGTCGAACGCGGCTTCGGCAGCCAGCTTGCCGGATTTGATGGCGGCGTGGCTGCCCTTGATACGCGAGGCGTTGAGGAAGCCGGCCTCGCAGCCGACCAGTACGCCGCCCGGGAAGGTCAGCTTGGGCAGGGCCAGCAGGCCGCCCGCGGTGATGGCGCGAGCGCCGTAGGCGATGCGCTTGCCGCCTTCGAAAGTGCCGCGGATGGCGGGGTGCGTCTTGTAGCGCTGGAATTCATCGAACGGCGACAGCCAGGGGTTGGCATAGTCCAGGCCCACGACCATGCCCACCGCCACCAGGTTGTTGTCCAGGTGGTAGAGGAACGAGCCGCCGTAGGTATCGGAGTCCAGCGGCCAGCCGCCGGTATGGATGACCAGGCCGGGCTTGGACTGGGCCGGATCGACTTCCCACATTTCCTTGATGCCGATGCCGTAGGACTGCGGATTGCGGCCGTCGTCCAGCTTGTAGCGTTCGATCAGCTGGCGGCCCAGCTGGCCGCGCGCGCCTTCGGCGAACACCGTGTAGCGGGCGTGCAGCTCCATGCCGGGCTGGTAGTGGTCGGTGTGCGAGCCGTCGCGGGCCACGCCCATGTCGCCGGTGGCCACGCCGCGAACGGCGCCGTTTTCGTCGTACAGCAGTTCCACGGCCGCGAAGCCGGGGAAGATGTCCACGCCCAGCGCCTCGGCCTGTTCGCCCATCCATTTGACGACGTCGCCCAGGCGGACGATGTAGTTGCCTTCGTTGTGGAAACAGGGCGGCAGCAGCCAGTTGGGCGTGGTGCGCGAGCCGGTCTCGGACAGGAACATGAACTTGTCATGCGTGACCGGCACGTTCAGCGGGGCGCCTTTTTCCTTCCAGTCGGGGATGAGCTCGGTCAGCGCCAGCGGGTCCATGACGGCGCCGGACAGGATGTGCGCACCCAGTTCCGCGCCCTTTTCAAGTACGCAGACGCCGATTTCCTGATTCTTTTCAGCGGCCAGCTGCTTAAGACGGATAGCAGTGGCCAGGCCAGCGGGTCCACCGCCAACCACGACCACGTCATATTCCATCGACTCGCGTTCAGACATTGCAAAGCTCCCCGTATGTATTCCATATTTGGCTGGAAGTATTATCGGCGATTGTATTGCAGGCGGAGGTCATGTATGCCTTCGTATTTCTTTTAGCCATCTGGAGTAATTGGTGAACGCGGACAAAACCTCAGCGCGGACCTTGGCCGTGGGAGATATCCATCAGGTCGAACTGCCCTTGCGGTGGGGCGATTCGGACCCTCTGAACCATCTGAACAACGCGATGTACTTCCGCCTCATGGAAGAGGCGCGGATACAGATACTCTATGGCGCGGGTTTTGCGCTGCCCGCCGATCAGGGGCTTATCCTGGCGCATGCGTCCTGCGATTTCCTGCGGCCCCTGACCTATCCCGCCAATGTGCTCGTGACGCACAAGCTCATGCGCATCGGCCGCAGCAGCGCGGAATTCGAATTGCTGCTGGAGAAGGCGGGCGACGAGGACGGTCCTTATGCCCGCGCGCGCAACGTGCTAGTCTGGATGGACTATGTGGCCAATGCGTCCGCCCCGTGGCCGCATGAGGTGCTGTCCAAACTGGGCGCCATGTTCAAGCCCGCGGCTTGAATCGGCGCCGGCCAAAATAGCGCGTGCTTTGGCCGGCCATGCCGGTAAAATCTAGCGCAAAATCAAAAAAAGCAATAAGGGCGCGCCACCCTCGGCGCCAGCCGCACAGGGCGCCGGACGGTGTTGCTGGAAGCGGCGCCGGCAGCCGCGCCCTCTTCGGTTAGACCTTAACTAGGAGTTGGAGCGATGGACAAGGTTTTTGCAAGCGCCCAGGAGGCGCTGGCAGGCATCGTCAAGGACGGCCAGATGATCGCCGTGGGCGGTTTCGGCCTTTGCGGCATTCCCGAGGCCCTGATCGCCGCGCTGCGCGATTCGGGCGTCAAGGACCTCACTTGCATCAGCAATAACGCGGGCGTGGACGGCTTCGGCCTGGGCCAGCTGCTCAATACGCGCCAGGTCCGCAAGATGATCGCGTCCTACGTGGGCGAGAACAAGGAATTCGAACGCCAGTTCCTGTCCGGCGAACTCGAGCTCGAGTTCACGCCGCAGGGTACGCTGGCCGAAAAGCTGCGCGCCGGCGGCGCCGGCATTCCGGCCTTCTTCACCCGCACCGGCGTGGGCACCATCGTGGCCGACGGCAAGGAGATCCGCGAGTTCGACGGCCATCAGTACGTGATGGAGCGTTCGCTGGTGCCCGACGTGTCGCTGGTCAAGGCGCACATCGCCGACCGCAGCGGCAACCTGGTATTCCGCAAGACCGCCCGCAACTTCAATCCGAACGTCGCCATGGCGGGCAAGTTCACGGTGGTCGAAGTCGAGGAAATCGTTGATACCGGCAGCCTGGATCCCGATCAGATCCACTTGCCCGGCATCTATGTGCAACGGATCGTGCTGAACGCCACGCCCGAAAAGCGCATCGAACAACGCACCACTCGCCCGGCCTAAGGAGAACAGACATGGCATGGTCCCGCGATGAAATGGCGGCGCGCGCCGCGCGCGAGCTGCAAGACGGCTTTTATGTGAACCTGGGCATCGGCTTGCCGACCCTGGTGGCCAACCACGTGCCCAAGGGCATGGAAGTGTGGCTGCAATCCGAGAACGGCCTGCTGGGCATCGGCCCGTTCCCCACCGATGATGAAGTCGACGCCGACCTCATCAACGCAGGCAAGCAGACGGTCACGACCTTGCC
Organism: Achromobacter pestifer; assembly: GCF_013267355.1. Classification (NCBI taxonomy): domain Bacteria; kingdom Pseudomonadati; phylum Pseudomonadota; class Betaproteobacteria; order Burkholderiales; family Alcaligenaceae; genus Achromobacter; species Achromobacter pestifer. The sequence goes on along the minus strand of NZ_CP053985.1, from coordinate 911,981 downwards.
CGGCTCCTCGATCTTCTCGTCGGCGGATTCGTTCGCGATGATCCGCGGCGGCAAGATCAACCTGGCGATTCTTGGCGCCATGCAGGTCTCCGAAAAGGGCGACCTGGCCAACTGGATGATTCCGGGCAAGATGGTCAAGGGCATGGGCGGCGCCATGGACCTGGTGGCGGGCGTGGGCCGCGTCGTGGTCCTGATGGAGCACGTGGCCAAGAAGAAGGACGGCACCGAGGACGTCAAGCTGCTGTCCGAATGCAACCTGCCGCTGACGGGCGTGGGCGTGGTCGACCTGATCATCACCGATCTGGGCGTGATGGAAGTCACCGAAAATGGCCTCAAGCTGCTGGAAACGGCGCCGGGCGTGACGGTCGACGAGATCAAGTCCAAGACGCAAGCCAAGCTGGACGTGTCGGCAGTCAAGTAATCCTTGCGCCGCACTCATGAAAAACGCCCCTCCGGGGCGTTTTTTTATGCCACTTCGTCCAGCCGCATCCCCACGTGCGGGATGCCGTCCTCGATGTATTCCTCGGTGACCTGCACGAAGCCGTGTCCGCCGTAGTAGTTGCGCAGGCGGGCCTGCGCGCCCAGATACATGGCGCGGCCGGGCCAGCGCAGGCGCACTTCCTGCATCGCGTGGCGGATCAGCTCGTGGCCCAGGCCCTGGCCGCGCGTCCATGGCGCCGTGACGACGCGTCCGATCTCGATCTGGCCGTCCTTCAGCGACGGATCCAGGATGCGGCAATAGGCGGCGAGCTTGCCGTCCTGCCAGGCCATCAGGTGCGAGGTCTGGCCGATCAGATCCTTGCCGTCCATGTCCTGGAAGATGCAATTCTGTTCAATGACAAAGACTTCCGTGCGCAGCCGCAGGATCGCGTAGAACTCGGTCACGGTCAGTTCCTGGTGCGGCTTGCAGATCCAATCGGGCATAGCGTCAATCCGGTGTGGCGTGGGAGCAGGGCGTCCCGTCGTCGGCGCCCGGTGTGAGGACGTCCATGCGGGCGGGCCTTAGCGTAACGCAAACCGGCCCCGTTTTATTTGATGCACTGTTACATATATTCACGGGTATACCCTTAGTATGAAAATCTATTTTCTTATCTAAAATTTGCCTGTAAACAGATTTACATAAACCTCCGCTACACCGCCCCCAAATCGATGACCAAGGCCGCACTCACGATTGCTGACCGGATCGCCCGGGCCCAGCCCGCGCTGAGCCGTACCCAGCACAAGATGGCCGAGTACGTGCTGGCGCACCAGTTCCGCGTCGCCACCATGACCATCGACGAGTTCGCCGCGGCGGTGGGGGTGTCGGTGGCGACTGCCAACCGTTTCGCGCGCGCCCTGGACCTGCCGGGCTATCCGCAGTTCCGCGCCGAGTTGGCGCGCGGTTTCGAGGCCGCGCTGGAACCGGTGGAAAAGCTGCGTACCGAGTTGGCGCATTCCGCCAGCGCCGTGCAGATCTTCGCCGCCACGCTGGAAGAAGACATCCGCAACGCCCAGCGCAATCTGCAGTCCTTGGACGCTGGCGCCTGCGAGCGGGCGGTGGAGGCCATTCTGGCCGCCGAGCGCGTTTTCATCATCGGCTTCGGCGCCAGCGGCTTCCTGGCCGGCCTCTTGCAGCGCGGCCTGTGCATGCACCTGCATTCCGTTGAATCGCTGGCCGGTCCCGGCGGGGTGTCGAATGCGGCGCGCCAGATGGCGCGCATGACCGCCAAGGACCTGGTGATCGCCATCGCTTTTCCGCGCTACCTGGCCGACACGGTGACGCTGGCCGGCGCGGCCAAGCAGGCCGGCGTGCCGGTGCTGGTGCTGACCGACAAGCCCACGTCCCCGCTGGCGCCCACGGCTTCCGTGGTGCTGTACGCGTATTCCGCGCGCCAGCTGATTCCCAATTCCGAAACCGCCGCGCTGGGGCTGATAGAAGCCCTGTCGTCGGCGGTGGCCTATCGGGCCAAGAATTCCGTCGCGGCGGCCGCTGGGGTGACCCAGTCCGTCATGCCGTGGCTCATCCATGGAGTAGGTAAACGATGATTCAACCCGTGATCGCGATTCACGGTGGCGCCGGCGCGATGTCCCGCGCGGCCATGTCGCCCGAAAAAGAACTGGAGTACCTGAGCGCGCTGGAATCCATCCTGACCGCCGGCCAGGCCGTGTTCACCAGCGCCGCCACCCATGAGCTGGACGCCGCCATCATGGACGGCGCCACGCTGCGCTCGGGCGCGATCGCCGGCGTGCACCGCGTGCGCAATCCGGTGTTCGCCGCGCGCAAGGTCATGGAAAACAGCAAGCACGTGTTCTTCGTGGGCGAGGGCGCCGAAGCCTATGCCAAGGAGCAGGGCGTGGAGCTGGTCGATCCTTCCTACTTCTCCACCGAAGCCCGCCGCGAACAGCTGCTGCGCGTGCAGCGTGAAACGCCGGAAGCGGCGGTGCTGGACCACGACGGCCAGGCGCTGGTCGCGCGCGGCCAGCCGGCGCCGGCCGATCCGCTGGACGCCGACAAGAAATTCGGCACGGTGGGCGCGGTGGCGGTGGACGCCCAGGGCAACCTGGCCGCGGCCACCTCGACCGGCGGCATTACCAACAAGCAGGTCGGCCGCGTGGGCGACGCGCCGCTGATCGGCGCCGGCACCTATGCCAGCAACAAGACCTGCGCGGTGTCCACCACGGGCACCGGCGAAATGTTCATCCGCATGGTCGCCGCCTATGACGTGGCGGCCCAGATGGAATATTGCGGCGCGTCGCTGGAAGCGGCCGCCGACCGTGTCGTGCATGAAAAGCTGCCCACCATCGACGGCAAGGGCGGCCTGGTGGCCGTCGACGCCCAGGGCAATGTGGCCTTGCCGTTCAACACGGAAGGCATGTATCGGGGTTACGCCCGAGTCGGCGAGAAGCCTGTCACCGCTATCTACCGATAAGCGTCGGCGGGTTCGTTTTTTCAGTATTTGGGGAATCAAAGAGATGGTTGATCGCGCAAACAGCCTGGCGCTGCCGGAAAACCGCGTGGTCCAGGTCGACGACCTGACGGTGCGCTTCGTGGGATCGGAGCGCACGGTCGAAGCCGTGCGCAATCTGTCGTTCCATGTGGACCGGGGCGAGACCCTGGCCATCGTGGGCGAATCGGGTTCGGGCAAATCGGTGACGTCCCTGGCGCTCATGCGTCTGGTGGAGCATGGCGGCGGGCGCATCGCCCAGGGCAGCATGGCCCTGCGGCGGCGCAACGGCTCCGTGATCGACCTGGCGGGATCCAGCCAACGCGTCATGCGCAATGTGCGCGGCGCCGACATGGCCATGATCTTCCAGGAGCCGATGACCTCCTTGAACCCGGTCTTCACGGCCGGCGACCAGATCGCCGAATCGATCCGCCAGCACCAGGGCAAGGACGCCGCGGCCGCTCGCGCCGAGGCGCTGCGCATGCTGGAGCAGGTGCGCATTCCGGAAGCCAAGTCGGTGCTGGACCGCTATCCGCACCAATTGTCGGGCGGCATGCGCCAGCGCGTGATGATCGCCATGGCGCTGGCCTGCAAGCCGGCGCTGCTGATCGCCGACGAACCCACCACCGCGCTGGACGTCACCATCCAGGCGCAGATCCTGCAACTGATCCGTCAGCTGCAGGAAGAAATGCACATGGGCGTGGTGTTCATCACCCACGACATGGGCGTGGTCGCGGAAGTGGCCGACCGCGTGCTGGTCATGTACCGCGGCGACAAGGTCGAGGAAGGCCCGTCCGAGCAGGTATTCGCTACGCCGCAGCACCGCTATACCAAGGCGCTTCTGTCCGCTGTGCCGAAGCTGGGCGCCATGCAGGGCACCGACCTGCCCGCGCGCTTTCCGCTGCTGCAGGCCGAAGGCCAGGCCCAGCCCGCGGCCGCCGTCGTCAGCGCGCAGCCCGCGCCGGACGCCAAGCGCGAACCCATCCTGAGCGTGCGCAAGCTGGTCACCCGCTTCGACCTGCGCGGCGGCATCATGAGCCGCGTGCAGCGCCGCGTGCACGCGGTGGAGCAGGTCAGCTTCGACCTGTTCCCCGGCGAAACGCTGTCGCTGGTGGGCGAATCCGGTTGCGGCAAGTCCACCACCGGCCGTTCGCTGCTGCGCCTGGTCGATAGCCAGGGCGGCGAGATCCGCTTCGGCGGCCGCGACATCGTGCGTCTGAAGAACACCGAACTGCAGTCCCTGCGCCGCGACATCCAGTTCGTGTTCCAGGACCCGTTCGCTTCGCTGGATCCGCGCGTGACGGTCGGCTTCTCCATCATGGAGCCGCTGCTGGTGCACGGCGTGGCCCGTGGCCGCGACGCCGAGCGCCGCGTGGCCGAACTGCTGGAGCGCGTGGGCCTGCCGGCGGAAATGGCGCAGCGCTACCCACACGAATTCTCGGGCGGCCAACGCCAGCGCATCTGCATTGCGCGCGCCCTGGCCCTGAACCCCAAGGTCGTGATCGCGGACGAATCGGTGTCGGCGCTGGACGTGTCGATCCAGGCGCAGATCGTGAACCTGCTGATCGACCTGCAGCGCGACATGGGCATTTCCTTCCTGTTCATTTCGCACGACATGGCCGTGGTCGAACGCGTCAGCCACCGCGTGGCCGTCATGTACCTGGGCCAGATCGTCGAGATCGGCCCGCGCCGCGCCATTTTCGAGAATCCGCAGCACCCTTACACCAAGAAGCTGATGTCCGCCGTGCCGATCGCCGATCCGGCCCGCCGTCACATGAAGCGCACGCTGTTGTCCGACGAAATCCCCAGCCCCATCCGCAAGCTCGGCGACGAGCCGGTGGTGCAGCCGCTGGTGCAGGTCGGAACGGATCACTTCGTCGCCCGCCATCCGGTCGGCGGAGCGTATTGAGTCAGTTGTCGTATTTGTTTTTTTTCCACCAAACCCCCTAATTCCTTACGGAACCAGGAGTTGCAATGATGAAAGTTCTGCGCCCCACCAAACTGATGGCCGCCGCCGCGCTGGCCTTTGGCGTGCTTGCTTCGCCGTTGGCGCATGCCGCCAAGGACGTGACGTTCGCCGTCTCCATCGCGCTGGAAACGCTCGATCCGTACAACACCAACAGCACGCTGAACCAGGCGGCCGGCAAGGCCTACTACGAAGGCCTGTTCGAATTCGACAAGGACCTGAAGGTCCAGAAGGTGCTGGCCACCGACTACACCGTCAGCGAAGACGGCCTGGTCTACACGTTCACGCTGCGTCCCGGCGTCAAGTTCCATGACGGCACCGATTTCAACGCCGAAGCCGTCAAGATCAACTTCGACCGTCCGGCCAATCCGGAAAACCGCCTGTCGCGCTACATCCAGTTCAGCGTCATCGACAAGACCGAAGTGGTCGACCCGATGACCATCAAGATCACGCTGAAGAAGCCGTTCTCGGCCTTCATCAACGCGCTGGCCCACCCGGCCGCCATGATGATCTCGCCCGCCGCGCTGGCCAAGTACGGCAAGGAAATCGGCTTCCACCCCGTGGGCACCGGTCCCTTTGAATTCGTCGAATGGAAGCCGGCTGAATACCTGAAGGTCAAGAAGTTCGACGGCTACTGGAAGAAGGGCTACCCCAAGGTCGACACCCTGACCTTCCGCACCGTGACGGACAACAACACCCGCGCCGCCGTGGTGCAGACGGGCGAGGCGCAGTTCGCCTTCCCGGTGCCGTTCGAGCAAGCCGCCGTGCTGAAGAAGAACGACAAGCTGGACGTGGTCGATCACCAGAACTCGATCATGGCCCGCTACCTGTCGATGAACACGCAGCAAAAGCCGTTCGACAACGTCAAGGTGCGTGAAGCCATCAACTACGCCATCAACAAGGAAGCCCTGGCCAAGGTCGCTTTCTCGGGCTACGCCACCATCGTCGACGGCGTCGTGCCGCAAGGCGTGGACTTCGCGTACAAGACGGGTCCGTGGCCCTACGACATCAAGAAGGCCAAGGCCCTGCTGGCTGAAGCCGGCTACCCCAACGGTTTCGAAAGCCAGCTGTGGTCCGCCTATAACGACGGCACCTCGGTGAAGGTGGTCCAGTTCCTGCAGCAGCAACTGGCGCAAGTCGGCATCAAGGTGTCGGTCGAAGTGCTGGAATCGGGCCAGCGCGTGCAGCGCGTCCAACAGGTGCAAAAGCCTGAAGACGCCAAGGTCCGCATGTACTACGCCGGCTGGTCGTCCTCGACCGGCGAAGCCGACTGGGGCCTGCGTCCGCTGCTGACCACCGCCGCGTTCCCGCCGGTACTGAACAACGTGTCGTACTACTCGAACAAGTCGGTGGACGACGGCATCCAGCTGGCCCTGGCCACGACCGACCGCGCCAAGAAGACGGAAATCTACAAGAACGTTCAGGAAACCATCTGGAAGGACGCCCCGTGGGCCTTCCTGGTGACCCAGAACAACCTGTACGTGAAGTCGAAGAACCTGTCGGGCGTGTACGTTGAACCGGACACCTCGTTCTGGTTCGGCGACATCGATCTGAAGCAGTAAATCTGGCGGTAACTCTCGGGGCCTGCGTGCCCCTGTAAGGCCACATACGGCGGGGGCGCGGTGCCCCCGCCGATGTTGCAGGAATTTCAATGCTGACCTACATCGTCAAACGTCTTCTGGGCATGATCCCCACGCTGCTGCTGGTAGCCGTGGTCGTGTTCCTGTTTGTGCACATGCTTCCGGGCGACCCGGCGCGACTGGCCGCGGGCCAGGAGGCCGACCAGCAAACCGTCGAGCTCGTGCGCAAGGAACTTGGGCTGGATCTGCCTCTGCCGCAGCAGTTCGTGCGCTACTTCAGCCACATGCTGCAAGGCGACCTGGGTACCTCCTTGCGTACCAAGCGCCCCGTCTCGACCGAAATCGCCGACCGTTTCATGCCTACCCTGTGGCTCACGCTCGCCAGCATGGTGTGGTCAGTGAGCTTCGGCATGATCATCGGCATCGTGTCGGCGGTATGGCGCAATCGCTGGCCCGACCGTCTCGGCATGACGCTGGCGGTGTCCGGCATCTCGTTCCCCGCGTTCGCGCTGGGCATGATGCTGATGCAGGTTTTCTCCGTGAATCTGGGTTGGCTGCCTACCGTGGGCGCCTCGACCTGGCAACACTACATACTTCCGTCCATCACGCTGGGCGCCGCCGTGGCCGCCGTGATGGCGCGCTTCACCCGGGCTTCCTTCGTGGAAGTCATCCAGGAAGACTTCGTGCGGACTGCCCGCGCCAAGGGCCTGACCGAGCGCCGCGTCGTGATCAAGCACGCGCTGCGCAACGCGCTGATCCCCGTCGTCACGATGATGGGCCTGCAGTTCGGCTTCCTGCTGGGCGGCTCGATCGTGGTCGAGACCGTGTTCAACTGGCCCGGCCTCGGCCGCCTGCTGGTGGACGCCGTGACCCAGCGCGACTATCCGGTGATCCAGGGCCTGGTGCTGCTGTTCTCGCTGGAATTCATCCTGATCAACCTGATTGTCGACGTGCTCTATGGCGTCATCAATCCCAGCATCCGTTACAAGTGAGGCGGCCATGAGCAATACGACACCCGCCACGACCATCGCCGCCGCTCCCAAGAGCGACGTGCGCACGCCCGCCACCGAGTTCTGGCGCAAATTCAAGAAGCAGAAGCTCGCCGTCGGCGCGGGCCTCTTCGTCCTGCTGCTCGTCGTGGTCGCGATCTTCGCGCCGTGGATCGTGCCGTTCGACGCGGAGAACTTCTTCGACTACGACGCCCTGAACGCCGGGCCTTCCACCACCCACTGGCTGGGCGTGGACTCGTTGGGCCGCGACATCTTCAGCCGCATCATCATGGGCGCGCGCATCTCGCTGGCGGCAGGCTTCCTGTCGGTCGCCATGGGCGCCATCGTCGGCACCTTCATGGGTCTGATGGCGGGCTACTACGAAGGCTGGTGGGAACGCATCACGATGCGCATCTCCGACGTGCTGCTGGCGTTCCCCGGCATGTTGCTGGCCATTGGCGTGGTCGCGATCCTGGGTTCCAGCATGATCAATGTGATCGTGGCCGTGGCCGTGTTCAGCGTGCCGGCGTTTGCCCGCCTGGTGCGCGGCAACACCCTGTCGATCAAGCAGATGACCTACGTCGAGGCGGTCAAGAGCGTGGGCGCGTCCGACTGGACCATCATCATGCGCCACATCCTGCCCGGCACGATCTCGCCCATCGTGGTGTATGGCACGATGCGTATCGGCACCTCGATCATCACCGCGGCCAGCCTGTCCTTCCTGGGCATGGGCGCATCGCCTCCCACGCCGGAGTGGGGCGCGATGCTGAACGAGGCGCGCGCCGACATGGTGATCGCTCCGCACGTGGCCATCTTCCCGGCGCTGGCGATCTTCCTGACGGTGTTGGCCTTCAACCTGTTGGGCGACGGTCTGCGCGACGCGCTCGATCCCAAGATCGACCGCAAGTAATCCTGCCGCCGGACCTCCAGAGAGGGCCGGCGTGGAGGGCGAATTTTTCCGCCGTCGCCCCAGGGCGGCGGCGTTTTGCATTCAGGAGCGTGGCGACACGTAGCGAACATGGACAAACAAGCGCTGGATATCCCCCGCATCGGCGTACTGCCCTCGGGACCGCTGGATTCGATCTGTGACGTGGGCGAGATCGCCGTCGGCCACCGCACGCTGGCCGAAGGCCCGTTGCAGACCGGCGTGACCGTCGTGCGTCCGCATGGCGGCGATCCCTATCTGGACAAGGTGCCGGCTGCCGCCACCGTGCTGAACGGCTTCGGCAAGAGCACCGGCCTGGTCCAGGTGCAGGAGCTGGGCGTCCTGGAAACGCCTATCGCGCTGACCAACACCTTTGGCGTGGGCACGGTGGCCAATGCCCAGATCCGCGCCGCGGTCGCGGCCAACCCCGGCATCGGCCGCGGCATGGCAACCGTCAATCCGCTGGTCTTCGAGTGCAACGATGGCTATCTGAACGACATCCAGGCGCTGGCGGTCCAGGAATCGCACTACGCCGACGCGCTGGCCGCCGCGGACAAGCGGTTCGAGCAGGGCGCCGTCGGCGCCGGCCGGGGCATGTCGTGTTTTTCGTTCAAGGGCGGCATCGGCTCGGCCTCGCGCGTGGCGTCGATCCAGGCAGGACCGCAATACATGGTCGGAGCGCTGGTGCTGGCGAACTTCGGCCGCCTGCCCAACCTGACCGTGGCGGGCAGGCCTTTCGGCCGCCGGCTGGCGGAACAGTTGGATAGCGGCTTGGCGCAGGCGGGCGAGAACGCCTCCATCGTGCCCGAGAAGGGCTCCATCATTCTGCTGCTGGCCACCGACGCGCCGCTGGACTCGCGCCAGTTGCGCCGCCTGTCGCTGCGCGCGGGGGCGGGACTGGCCCGCACCGGCTCGGTGTTCGGCCACGGCAGCGGCGACATCGCGCTGGCGTTTTCCACGGCTTACACGGTCCCGCAACTGCCCGAGCAGCCCATGCCGGCCATGGCGATGCTGCATGAGGCCCGCATCGATTCCTTGTTCGAAGCCGCCGCCGAGGCCTGCGAACAGGCCATCATTTCCGCGCTGTGGCATGCCGATGGCGTGACGGGGCGCGATGGCAACCAGCGCGCCGCGATCCGCGACGCGGCGCCGCAGTGGCGCCAGTGGCTGTCCGATACCGAATTCTGAATTTCTCGAAGGCTGATTCCATGAAGATCCTGATTTCCACCGATATCGAAGGCGTCGCCGGCGTCTTCCATGCTGAACAAGTCCGCGCCGGCAACGGTGAATACGAGCGCGCCCGCGCCTGGATGACCGCCGAGGCCAATGCGGCCGTGCAGGGCGCGATCGCCGGCGGCGCCGAAGAGATCCTGGTCAATGATTCGCACGGCGGCTTTCGCAACCTGCTGCCCGACGGCCTGGACGAGCGCGCCCGCCTGGTGCTGGGCAAGCCGCGCTACCTGGGCATGATGGGCGGCCTGGAAGAGGGCTGCGACGCCGTCTTCATGATCGGCTACCACTCGCGCTCGCAAGGCCGCGGCATCCTGGCCCACACCATCAACAGCTTCGCGTTTGCCCGCGTGCTCATCAACGGCATGGAATTGGGCGAGGCTGGCCTGTACGGCGCGTTGGCGGGCGAGATGGGCGTGCCGGTCATCCTGGGCACCGGTGACGATGCCTTCATCGAGGAAACCCGCGGCACCTTCCCTGGCGCCGAGTGGGTGCAGACCAAGGTGGCCCATGGACAGGGCAGCGGTGTGACCCTGTCGCCGGCCGCTTCGCGCCGCGCGATCGCCGCCGCCGCCGAAACCGCCGTGCGCAATCTGAAGAAGGGCGCAGCAGTTCCTTTCCGCATTCCCGCCCCTATAGAATGCCGGTTGCAGACGCAGAGCTCGGCCCTGGCCGACCTGTTCTGCATGTGGCCCACGCTGGAACGCGTGGACGGCGTGACCTTGCGATTCACCACGGATAGCATGCAGTCCGCCGTCCGCACGCTGAACAGCCTGGCCGCCATGTCTTTCATGTTGCGCTAAGGATCCCATCCCCCATGTCTAGCACCGACGCCCGTATCGCCCAATTGCGGCAGGCCATGAGCCGCCGCGGCCTGTCCGCCTATGTTGTTCCGTCCTCGGACCCGCACCTGTCCGAATACCTGCCCGCGCGCTGGCAGGGGCGGCGCTGGCTGTCCGGCTTCACGGGTTCGGTCGGCACGCTGGTGGTCACGGCCGATTTCGCCGGCCTGTGGGTGGACAGCCGCTACTGGGTGCAGGCCGAAGCGCAATTGGCCGGCACCGGCGTGCAGCTGATGAAGATCGCGCTGGCCACGACGCCGGGCCACGTGGACTGGCTGGCGGCCAATACCAAGGCTGGCGAGGTCATCGGGGTGGACGGGCAGGTGCTGGGCCTGGGCGCCTTCCGCGCCCTGTCGGCGGCCGCGGCCTCGGCCGGCGCCATCCTGGAAATTCGCGAGGATCTGCTGGACGATGTCTGGGCGGACCGCGCCGGACTGCCTGGCGCCGCCATTTATGAACACGTGGCGCCCGAGGCCTGCGTGACCCGCGCCGACAAGCTGGCGCAGGTGCGCCAGGCCATGCGCGCGCAGGGCGCCGACGTGCATTTCATCAGCACGCTGGACGACATCGCCTGGCTCTTCAACCTGCGCGGCGCGGACGTGGACTACAACCCGGTGTTCGTCGGCCATGCGCTGATCGGCCCGGACCACGCCACGCTGTTCGTGGCCGACGGCAAGATCGACGACGCGCTGCGCGCCGTGCTGTCCGCCGACGGCGTGGAAGTGGCCGCCTATGCTCAGGCCGCCGATGCGCTGGCCTCGCTGGAGCTGGACCAGAAGCTGCTGATCGATCCGGCCCGCGTGACCTGCGGCGTGTTCCATGCCATGGATCCGGCCGTGCCGCGCATCGAAGCCATCAACCCGTCCACGCTGCTGAAGTCCCGCAAGACCGATACCGAACTGGCCAATGTGCGACTGGCCATGGCGCAGGACGGCGCCGCGCTCTGTGAATTCTTCGCCTGGTTCGAGGGCGCGCTGGGCAAGGAAACCATCACCGAACTGACCATCGACGAGCAGATCACCGCCGCCCGCGCGCGCCGGCCCGCCTACGTCTGCCCCAGCTTCGCCACTATCGCCGGCTTCAACGCCAATGGCGCGATGCCGCACTACCGCGCCACCCAGGAATCGCACGCCACCATCGAAGGTGACGGGCTGTTGCTGATCGACTCGGGCGGCCAGTATCTGGGCGGCACCACCGATATCACCCGCGTGGTCGCGGTGGGCGCGCCCAGCGCCGACCAGAAGGTGGATTTCACGCTGGTGCTCAAGGGCATGATCGCGCTGTCGCGCGCCTCGTTCCCGCGCGGCACGCCTTCGCCCATGCTGGACGCCATCGCGCGCGCTCCGATCTGGGAGGGCGGCGCGGAATACGGCCATGGCACGGGCCATGGCGTGGGCTACTTCCTGAACGTGCACGAAGGCCCGCAGGTCATTTCCTACCGCGCCGCGCCCGGCCCGCACACCGCGATGGAACCGGGCATGATCACCTCCAACGAACCGGGCATCTACCGGCCGGGCCGCTGGGGCGTGCGTATCGAGAACCTGGTCGCCAACCGCAGCTGGCTGACGTCCGAACTCGGCGAATTCCTGTGCTTTGAAACGCTGACGCTGTGCCCGATCGACACGCGTTGCATCGAACCGTCGCTGATGCGCGCCGACGAGATCGCCTGGCTCAACGACTATCACAAGACGGTGTTCGAACGCCTGTCGCCGCTGGTCGAAGGCGAGGCGTTGGCCTGGCTGGAGCGCCGCACGACGGCGATCTGATTCGCTGCGTGAACGTATGAAAAAAGGCCGCAGGCATTTGCCTGCGGCCTTTTGCTTGGGCGGGGCTTGCTCAGCTTTCCGGCGTGGCGGCCTTGGCGCCGCGATACAGGGCAAGCCTGCCGATCACGCAGCCCAGGGCCAGCAGCGCGCCGTAGGCCAGCAGCGTCATGACGGCGGCCGCGTGGGATTCCGCGGCGCGGATCAACTGGCTCCAGGTCATCGCCCGGACGATCAGGAATCCTATGCCTATGCCCAGCGCCTGCGCCAGCCAGAATGCGAGGGTGCCGTGGGCCACGGCCCGTCCAGACCGCGCGGTGCCGATCGGATGCGGCAGTGTTTTCAGGCAGACCAGGAAGCACAGCGCCAGCAGGGCCGCGGGCAGGACCAGATAGCCCAGCGCAAACTCCGTCCAACCCGCGCCCGGGGCCTGCATCTGCAGGAAGCTGCCTAGCGAGATGGAAACGGTCAGTTGCCAGACCAGCACGGTCAACCCGGTAACCCAGGCCGCATGGCGCCGTTCATAAGCAGGGCCGCCAGCCGGGCCTGCGGGCTGCACGGTCCAGGCGGCAATGCGCACAATGACGCAGATGCCGATGATCTCCAGCACAATGGAGATGAGCTTGGTGATGATGTTCAGGGTCAGGAACTGCCCGATCATGCCGAAGCCGAGCCGCTCCTGCAGCATGTCGCGGTTGTCCATGGCGAAGCGCATCAGCGTGTTCTGCAGGAAGGAAATACCCGCCGCCACGGCCAGGGTGTAGAGCAGAAACAGGGCAATGAAGGTGCCGAACAGCTTGCGGGGTTCGTCCACGGCCCTGGTGTCATGGCGCGCCAGCCAGCCGCGCATGGCTCCCCAGGTGGTCAATCCGGCGATCGCCGCGCCCGCGACGATATGGGCGAGGAGCGGGGCCAGGAACTGGGGCTGGCTATACATCTCCCGCAATTGCTCGAGCTGCGGCAGGGCCAGCAGGCTGTAGGACTGGACCAGCACCGAGTAAGCCAGCCGCAGGAAAACGGCGGTCAGCGCGAGGCGCCAGGCGAGCGAGTAGGGGGATCGGGCGGGATCGGTCATCGGCGGAGGGGGAAGTGTTGAGAAAAAACAGCAAGCAAAAAAATAGGGATCGAACATAGCACGGCGCTACGCCCCGCCACGCAATGCGATCGCCCTTGCGGCAATTCGAGTGCTGCCAAATGTTACGCCCCGGAGCTAGGGGAAAACCCAAATAAGCTCCGCCTCCCGGCTATAATCCAAATTTCCCGCACGCGCCCGCTCGTCCCGGGTGCTCATTACGATGACCAAATACGTATTTGTCACCGGCGGCGTGGTGTCTTCCCTGGGCAAAGGCATCGCCGCTGCGTCGCTCGCCGCCATCCTCGAGTCGCGTGGCCTGCAAGTCACCATGCTGAAGCTCGACCCATACATCAACGTCGATCCGGGCACCATGAGCCCGTTCCAGCATGGCGAGGTGTTCGTCACGGAAGACGGCGCCGAAACCGATCTGGACCTTGGCCACTACGAGCGTTTCATTTCGGCTCGCATGCACAAGGTGAACAACTTCACCACCGGCCAGATCTATGAATCCGTGCTCCGCAAGGAGCGCCGCGGCGACTACCTGGGCAAGACCGTCCAGGTCATTCCGCACATCACCAACGAAATCCAGGACTTCATCGCCCGCGGCGCCGAAGCCGGCTGGAACGGCAACACCGACGTCGCGATCGTCGAGATCGGCGGCACCGTGGGTGACATCGAGTCCCTGCCGTTCCTGGAAGCCGCGCGCCAGATGAGCCTGCGCATGGGCCGCAACAATGCCGCCTTCGTGCACCTGACGCTGGTTCCCTTCATCGCCTCCGCCGGCGAACTGAAGACCAAGCCGACCCAGCACTCGGTGCAGAAGCTGCGCGAAATCGGCATCTACCCGAACGCGCTGCTGTGCCGCGCCGACCGCCGCATCCCGGACGACGAGCGCGCCAAGATCTCGATGTTCTCCAACGTGCCCCTGGACGCGGTCATCTCCGTCTGGGACGCCGACTCGATCTACAAGATCCCGGCCATGCTGCATGCGCAGGGCGTGGACAACATTGTCTGCGAAGCGCTGGGCCTGACCCCGCCGCCGGCCGACCTGTCCATGTGGGACAACCTGGTCGAGGCGCTGGAGCACCCGCAGCACCAGCTCACCATCGGCATGGTCGGCAAGTACGTCGACCTGACCGAGTCGTACAAGTCGCTGACGGAAGCCCTGGTCCACGCCGGCATCCACACGCGCTCGAAGATCAACATCGAGTACATCGACTCCGAAGACATCGAAACCCGCGGCACCGATCAGCTCAAGCACCTGGACGCCATCCTGGTTCCGGGCGGCTTCGGCAAGCGCGGCACCGAAGGCAAGATCGCCGCGATCCGCTACGCCCGTGAAAACGGCGTGCCTTACCTGGGCATCTGCCTGGGCATGCAGCTGGCCGTCATCGAGTTCGCGCGCCATGTCGCCGGCCTGGGCGGCGCCAACAGCACGGAATTCGATCCCTCGGCGCCGCACCCCGTGGTGGCCCTGATCACCGAATGGATGGACCGCGAAGGCAAGGTCGAAAAGCGCGACAACTCGTCCGACCTGGGCGGCACGATGCGCAAGGGCGCACAGCGCGTGCCGATCAAGGCCGGCACCCGCGCGCAGGCCATCTACGGCGACGAAGTGAACGAGCGTCACCGCCATCGCTACGAGGTCAACAACGTCTACGTGCCGCGCCTGGAAGAAGCCGGCATGGTGATCAGCGCCCGCACGCCGACCGAGAACCTGCCGGAAATGATGGAATTGCCCGACCACCCGTGGTTCGTGGGCGTGCAGTTCCACCCCGAGTTCACGTCCACCCCGCGTGACGGCCACCCGTTGTTCAGCAGTTATATCCGCGCCGCCATCGAGCAGAAGGCTCGCCGCGGTCAGGAGGCGTAATGCGCGTCTGCGGTCTGGAGTTCCGTAAGCGGATCTTCGGGACCGCGGGCCGCCGCCCCAGCGCCGCCCTGTACGGCGGCGCTTCTTTCGGATACAACCAATTAGCATCGGATATGCGTCGCCAGGGCGCCTTGCGCGACACTGGCGGCGTCGCCGTATCCGGCGTCAGCCCGAAACCAACGCAACTGCTCTGAAGGAACCCCATGAGTGCCTACCTCATCGCCGACGTCTCAGTGACCAAGCCCGCGCAGTACGAGGATTACAAGCGTCTGTCCACGCTCGCGATGCGCGCGTACGATGCCAAGATCCTGGTGCGCGGCGGCGATTCCAGGCACCTCGAGGGCCGTGAACCTGGCCGCACCGTCGTCATGGAGTTTCCCTCCATGACCGCGGCCCAGGCTTTCTACGACTCCTGGCAGTACCGCCGCGCCCGCAATGCCCGCGAAGGCGCGGCTGTCATGAATATGTTTATCGTTCAGGGAATGTAAAGTCATGAGTGCTATCGTCGATATCATCGGCCGCGAGATTCTGGATTCGCGCGGCAACCCCACCGTCGAATGCGATGTGCTGCTGGAGTCCGGCGCCATGGGCCGCGCGGCCGTGCCGTCGGGCGCGTCCACCGGCGCGCGCGAAGCCATCGAGCTGCGCGACGGCGACAAGAACCGTTATCTGGGCAAGGGCGTGCTGCGCGCCGTCGAGAACCTGAATACGGAAATCTCGGAAGCCCTGATGGGCCTGGACGCCCAGGAACAGACCTTCGTCGATCGCACCCTGATCGAACTGGACGGCACCGAATCCAAGGAACGCCTGGGTGCCAACGCCATTCTGGCCGCCTCCATGGCCGTGGCCCGCGCCGCCGCCGACGAATCGGGCCTGTCCCTGTACCGCTATTTTGGTGGCAGCGGCCCCATGAGCATGCCCGTGCCGATGATGAACGTCATCAACGGCGGCGCGCACGCCAACAACACGCTGGATCTGCAGGAACTGATGATTCTGCCGGTGGGCGCAGGCAGCTTCCGCGAAGCCCTGCGCTGGGGCGCCGAAGTCTTCCACATGCTCAAGAAGCTGATCCACGGCCAGGGCATGTCCACGGCAGTGGGCGACGAGGGCGGTTTCGCGCCCAACGTGCCCAGCCACGAAGCCGCCATCCAACTGATCCTGAAGGCCATCACCGAAGCCGGCTACGAGCCGGGCACGCAGATCGCCCTGGGTCTGGATTGCGCCAGCTCCGAGTTCTACCGCGACGGCAAGTACACCTTGGCCGGCGAAGGCGGCATCTCGCTGTCCTCGCAGGAATTCACCAACCTGCTGGCCACCTGGTGCGACAAGTATCCGATCATCTCGATCGAAGACGGCATGGCCGAAAACGACTGGGAAGGCTGGAAGCTGCTGACCGACCAGTTGGGCAAGAAGGTGCAGTTGGTGGGCGACGACCTGTTCGTCACCAACACCAAGATCCTGCGCGAAGGCATCCAGAAGGGCGTCGCCAACTCGATCCTCATCAAGATCAACCAGATCGGCACCCTGACCGAGACCTTCGCCGCCATCGAAATGGCCAAGCGCGCCGGCTACACCGCCGTCGTGTCGCACCGTTCGGGCGAAACCGAGGACTCCACCATCGCCGACATCGCCGTGGCGACCAACGCCATGCAGATCAAGACGGGTTCGCTGTCCCGTTCGGACCGCATGGCCAAGTACAACCAGCTTCTGCGCATCGAGGAAGAGCTGGCTGAAGTCGCGTCGTATCCGGGCCTGGAAGCTTTTTACAACCTGCGTTGATGAGAAGCGCGGCTCCAGGCGCAAGCCCGGGGCCGCATCCACGCCACGATTGCTGAGGGTTTCCGCGTATGCGCCTGTTGTTCCTGGTGCTGTTCGTGCTGCTAGGCCTGATCCAATACCCGCTGTGGCTGGGTAAGGGCGGGTGGTTCAAGGTCTGGGATCTGCAACGCCAGGTGGCGGAGCAGCGCGAGACCAACGAAGGCCTGCGCGCTCGCAATGCCGCACTGGAAGCGGAAGTGCGCGATCTCGAAGGGGGCTCCGGCGCCATCGAGGAACGCGCCCGCGGCGAACTGGGCATGATGCGCGACGGCGAGGTGTTCGTGCATATCCTGCCGCAGAACACCCCGGCTCCGGCGGGCGGCGCCTCTTTGGCTGCCGATGCCGCGGCCAAGCCGGCCACGCCTGCGCGCGCCAGCGCGCCGGCCTCCCGTCCGCCGGCTACGCCTGCCAAGCCCGCCAATCAGGCCAACACCCGGCACTGAGCGCCGGCCGCCGTTCCTGTTCATTCCCTGTTTCGTTCTGCCGCAGCGCACGCTGCGGCATTCGCCGTAGACGATGCCGGCGGGTTGCGGCGTCCTGCGCGCCCAATCCACCGGGTGCGAGTGCATCTCGGTTTCCAGTTCCATGCGCAAGGGCAACAGGCCCCGGGCCTGTGCGTTGCCGGCATAGCTGCTGCTGTCGGCAGCCAGCGCGGCCAGCAGCGCCCGCAAGGGCGGCAGCAGCGGCTTGTGCAGATAGGTCAGGCGCAACTTCAAGGTGTTGGCCTGGAAAATGCTCTGTTCGCCCGGACGCGGTGGCCGGCGCGCATGCTGCAGGTCCTGGTAGCCGTTGTCGATGGCGCGCAGGCCCGCCGCCGCGGCCACTTTGAGGTCCGCGCGGGCGTGTTCGCGGAACGACTGCTCGTCGGGCAGCAGGACTTCGATTCGCCACGGATGGGTGCCTGAAATGGCCGCCAGCTCGGCCAGCTCGTCATCCTGGCGGCGGCGCGCGCCGGCCTGGCCTCGCGCATCGGCGTGGCGCGGCAGCAGGGCCTGCAGAAAGGCGCTGCGCATGCGCGCCGGATCGCCGTGCGCGGTGGCGCCGGCCCGCGCCGCCTCCATCAGCGCCAGGTGAGCCAGCTGGCGCACGCCTTGCCAGCGGGCCGCTTCGATCGCCAGCAGGCCCAGCAGCAGTATCAGCGCCGCCGCCACCGCGAATTCGATGGCGGCAGCGCCGCGTTGCCGGCAGGAGGGCGCATGAAAAAAGGCGGTCATGGCTGCGCAGTCTGGCGCAGGCATGGCCGCCTGTCGATGAGGATAAGCCGGTGTGATGGAAACGTCCCGGCGGCCAGGCCGCCGGCACGGATCAGTGCACCGTGGGAGGCTCGTCCGCGGTGGACGTCGTACCCGACGAGAACAAGGTCGCGCAGTCGACGGAATCGAACTTGTACGGCTTGCCGCAGAAATCGCAGGACACGTCGACCTGGCCGCGTTCGGCCAGGACGCTGTTGATCTCTTCCTGGCCCAGCGTGCGCAGCATGCTGGCCACCCGTTCGCGGGTGCAGGGGCAGTGCCAGCGCACGGACAGCGGCTCGAACGCCACCAGGGTTTCTTCCCAGAACAGGCGGTGGATCAGGGTGTCGATGTCGGTGGCCAGCAGTTCGTCGTGCTTGATGGTGCCAGCCAGGGCGCAGGCGCGATCCCAGGTTTCGGCGGCGTTCTGCTCGGTGAGCACCGGCGCATCCGAGCCGCCGTGGTACGGCAGGCGCTGGATCAGCATGCCGGCGGCGTGGTCGGCGTCTGCCGCCAGCCACAGGCGGGTGTCCAGCTGTTCGGAGGCCTTCATGTAGTGCTGCAGCGCCTCGGCCACGGTGTCGCCCTGCAGGGGCACGATGCCCTGATAGGCCTGCTGGCCCGGCAGCTTGCGCTGCGGATCCAGCACCACGATGAAACGGCCGTTGCCGCCCGGATTCAGCAGGCTTTGCATATTGCCGTCGCTGGGCACTTCATGTCCTTCGCGCATCTTGACGGTGGCGCGCAGGCTCAGGTCGTTGCGGCATTCCACCACCAGCAGGGCGATGGGGCCGTCGCCCTGGATCTGCAGCACCAGCGAGCCGTCGAACTTGATATTGGCGGCCAGCAAGGTGGACGCTGCCACCAGTTCGCCCAGCAGGTGGGTGATGGCGGGGGGGTAGTCGTGATTGGCCTGAACGGCCTTCCAGGTCGCGTCCAGGCGTACGGCCTGGATGCGGACGCTGCGGTCTTCGGTAAGGTATTTCTTGAGCTGATCGGTCATGGGGGAATGTTAGCCGATCAAGCCCGGCTATTCCCCCTGCCGGCAGCAGGGTCGTAGCGTCACCCCAGGGCGCTTAGCCGACCCGTTTCAGGGCGGTCTTGTAGTGTTGGCCGCGCGCCACGTAATGGGCGGTGTTCTTGTGCAGATTGGCGATTTCCTCGTCCGAGAGCTCACGAACGATCTTGCCGATGCCGATGACCAGGGAGTTGTCGGGAATGACGCGGTCTTCGGGAATGATGGCGCCCGCGCCGATCAGGCAGTTGCGGCCGATGACCGCGTTGTTCAGCACGATGGCCTGCATGCCCACGAGGGCGCCTTCGTGGATGGTACAGCCGTGCAGCATGGCTTGATGGCCCACGGTCACGTTGGGGCCGATGGTCATGGGACAGCCGTCATCCACGTGCAGCACGCTGCCTTCCTGGATATTGGTGCCGCGCTGGATCAGGATGGCGTCGTTGTCGCCGCGGATCGACACGTTGGACCAGATGCTGACGCCTGCTTCCAATGTTACGTTGCCGATGATGTCGGCGCTGTCGGCCACGTAGGCGGCCGGGTCGATGCGGGGAATCAGGTCGTCGAGCTGGTAAATGGGCATGCCTATTTCTCCGGTTGCGGCGTCAGGCCTTGGGGGGGCTGCGGCGCGTCTGTCATGGCTGCGGTCGCCCGCGAGCGTTCTTCTTCGCGCAGGCGCAGGATGCGGCGCTGGATTTTACCGGTGGTGGTCATGGGCAGCTCGTCGACGAATTCGATCTCCTTGGGGTACTCATACGGGGCCAGGCGCTCGCGCACGTGCTCCTGCAGGTTCTCGATGATGTCGTTGCGGTCGCGCTGCGCGAACTCCGGCGTCAGCACCACATAGGCCTTGACCAGGGCGCCGCGCTCGGCGTCCGGCTTGGGCACGACGGCGGCGTTGGCCACGGCCGGATGTCCGATCAGGCAGCTTTCGATTTCGCCGGGGCCGATCCGGTAGCCGGCGGACTTGAACACGTCGTCCGCGCGGCCCGCGTACCAGAGGTAGCCGTCGGCGTCGAGCGTCGCCAGGTCGCCGGTCAGGCACCAGTCGCCCTTGAATTTGGCCTGGGTGGCGGCTTCATTGCGCCAGTAGCCCAGGAACATCACAGGATCCGGAAAGCCATGGATGTCGAGCCGGTTGACGGCGATCTCGCCGGTGGCGCCGGGCGCTACCGGCTTGCCGTCCTCGTCCAGCACCGCGACGTTGTGGCCCGGGTAGGGGCGGCCCATGCTGCCCGGCTTGGCGGGCCAGCGCTTCTGGCTGTTGCCCACCACGTAGTTCATTTCCGTCTGGCCGAACATTTCGTTGGGCGTCACGCCCAACGCCGACTGGCACCATTCGAAGACGGTTTCGCCCACGCTTTCGCCCGCGCTCATGATGGAACGCAGGGCCAGCTGGTAGCGGCCGCGCGGTTCCGGCACCGCTTTCATCATCATCTTGAGTGCGGTGGGGAAGAGGAAGGTGTTGGTGACCTGGTAGCGTTCCAGGAGTTCGAACGCCCGTTCGACCGAGAAGCGGCCACGGGTGCCGACGATGGGATGTCCGAAGTACAGGGTGGGCAGCAGGGCGTCCATCATGCCGCCAGTCCAGGCCCAGTCGGCGGGCGACCAGAACACGTCGGCGGGCTTGGGGAACCAGTCCTGGGAGGCCACGAAGCCCGGCAGGTTGCCGATCAGCACGCTATGCGGCAGCAGCGCGCCCTTGGGGGCGCCGGTGGTGCCGGAGGTATAGAGCAGGATGGCCGGATCCGAAGAACGGGTCTGGACCATCTTGAATTCGCTGGGCTGGCGCGCCAGCAGGCTGCGCCAGGGCAATACGCGCTCGTCGGCGAAGCCGATGCCGATGATCTGTTGCAGGTTGGGGCAGTTGTCGCTCACGGCCAGCAGGTTGGCGCTGGAAGCGTGGTCCACGATGGCGACTCGGGTTTCGGAGTCGCGCAGGCGGCTTTCCAGGGCTTCCGGCCCGAACAGGGCGGACAGCGGCAGCACCACCGCGCCGACGCTGTAGATGGCCATATGGGCCACCACGGTCTCGGGGCGTTGTCCCAGCACCACACCGACGCGGTCGCCGCGTCCCACGCCCATTTTCACCAGGCCGTTGGCTAGCTGATTGGCCGCTTCCGCCAGCCGGGCATAGGTCCAGACCTCGCGGTTGCCAGATTCATCTTCGTAATAGATGGCAATGCGCCGCGCATCCGGACTGCTGGATGCCCAGCGGTGGCAGCACGCTTCCGCGATGTTGAACTGGGTGGGTACCAGCCAGCGGAAGGTTTGGTAGAGCGCCTGATATTGGTCGTTCATGGCCCTATGTTGTCAGCATGTTGCAGCGTGAACGGGTCAAGTTGGCCCGTTGCCCCAGATGCAAGCATGACCTAGAGGGCCGTGAACTGCAACATCCCCGTTGCGTAACGGGGACGCATACGGGTTATCACGGGTGTTTGCCTTGGCGGCGCAGCGCGGAGGGCAGGGCCGGCAGCGTGAGCGAGCGGGGCGGACGGGTGGCGGGGTCGGCCTCGCGTTCCGCCGTGACAGCGGCCCAGTCCAGCAGCTGGAGCTGGCCGTCGTGCGTTTCCGCCAGGGCCGAGAGGCTTTCCACCCAGTCGCCGTCGTTGCAATAGAGGATCTCGCCCACGTAGCGCAGTTCGGCCTTGTGGATATGGCCGCAGACCACCCCGTCCAGGCCCCGGCGCCGGGCTTCGCCCGCCAGCGCCTCCTCGAAGTCCGTGATGAAGGAGACGGCGTTCTTGACCTTGTGCTTCAGGTACTGCGATAGGGACCAGTAATGCAGTCCCAGGCGGTGGCGCAGCCGGTTGAAGTGATGGTTGATCCACAGCGCCAGCTGGTAGAGCCCGTCGCCCAGGTGCGCCAGCCAGCGGCTGTGCTGGATCACGCCGTCGAACTGGTCGCCATGCAGCACCAGCAGGCGCTGCCCCTTGGCGGTGACGTGCACGTCCTCGTCCAGGATTTCGATGTCGCCGAAGGCGTAGCCGGCGAATTCACGCGCGAATTCGTCGTGGTTGCCGGGGATGAACACGACCCGGGTGCCGTTGCGCGCCTTGCGCAGGATGCGCTGGATGACGTCGTTGTGCGCCCGCGGCCAGTGCCAGTGCTTGCGCAACTGCCAGCCGTCGACGATGTCCCCCACCAGGTAAAGGGTGTCGGAATCGTTGTGGTCCAGGAAGTCGAGGAGGAATTCCGCCTTGCACCCGGCGGTGCCCAGGTGAATATCGGAAATCCAGAGGGCGCGCCAGTGCGCGGGGCGGATTTCGTTCACGGTAGTTTTCCCAGGGACTGTGCTCATGCCTGGGAATGAAACCACCCGGCGATGACCGGAACGTGAACGCCGCGTGACGCTGTTGTGACGGCGGGGTAGCAGCCGCTCCCCCGCCGCGTGGTCAGGGCTGCTGCTGGTTGGCCTTCTTGGCCCGCAGGCGCTTCCAGATGCCGCCGCCCAGCGCGGCCGCGGCCAGCAGGCCGACCTTGGCGAACTTGGCCAGGAAAGCGGCGATCACGGCGAACAGGCCCAGCTTCTTGGCTGCCACGCCAGCCACCAGGGCGGCCAGGCCGTACTCGGCGACCTTGTCGGTCGACGAGTCGAAGTCGGCGTAGCGCTTGCCTTCGACGTAGTTGAGGTTGTCCAGCAGCGTCAGCACGGCGGTCTTGTCCTTGGGCACCATGCTCTTCTGCGTGATCAGGTCCAACGTGATGTAGCCGTCGCGGCCCAGCGCGTAGGTGTTGTAGTTGACGGTGGGGTTTTCGGCGGCGCTTTCGCCCTTGTGCTTGACGGCGACCGACCAGACCAGGCGCTGCGAGTGGCTGTCGTACTTCGGCGCCTCGACCCAGCCGTCCATGATCAGCTCAGGGAAGCCGCGCTTCTTGCGTTCTTCGTTGGACTGCTCCGTGCCTTCGCGCAGGCTGTCCAGCAGTTCGTTGACGTTCCAGTTTTTGGCGTCGTCGTCCTTGATGTAGCCGGCCTTGTCGAAATTGACGGTGATGACCCAGTCGTCATCGTCGCTTTTGGGCATCACCACGCCCAGCAGGGAAGGATCCTTGCCGTTGCCGTAGGCTGCCATCAGCCGGTCCGCCTGCAGGCGGGGCACGAAGAACATGGATTCGGGCAGATGCACGACCGCCTGCTCGCCCAGTTTGACGTCGGCCGGCCCTTCCTGGGCGGCGGCAAAGGCGGCTTTCGTGGCCGCTTCGATCTCCTGTTGGGCGGCCGCGTTCTGCGCAAGCGCGCCGGCGGGCATCAGGAACAGGGCGCTGGCGGCGGCCAGCGCGACTCGGGAAAGAAAAGCGCGCATGAAGGTTCTGGGGCGTCTGAAAAAAGGGGCCCCATTGTCTTTGCGGTCGACTTTCAACTTTCTGAAAGCAAACAGGTAATTCGGCGCACGATGTTGCGATTTGTCGCAGGATGTATGCGGCGTCCCGGCCGACGGCGTCTTCCGGGGTCTAGCGGGCCTTCTTGTGCCGCGGCGCGTTGCGCAGGCGCGTGCCCAGGATGCGGTCGTGCAGGAACTGACTGTCGGGATCGAACCAGGACCAGATGAAGATGGTGAAGGGCGCAGCGACGATGAACATGTCCATCGAGGCCCAGCCGGTGGCGCTGGCGGCGCCCCAGACGACGGCCGCGCCGGCCAGCACCAGGGGCCAGACCAGGATGTAACGCAGCATCAGCCGGCCGGTGGACGGGGTATTGCCGTCGCGGTCGACCAGGCGGATGTTCCAGGTCTTCATGGGCAGGGTCTGGCCGCGGCGGCGCCAGCACAGCACGAAGTACGCCCCGATGGCGACGAACAGCCAGGCCTGCCGGGCGCCGCGCAGTTCCAGCGCGTTCTTGCTCTGGGTCAGCGTATCCAGCAGGTAGCCCGCCAGGAACACCACGCCAAACAGCAGCACGGCTTCGTACATCATGCAGGCGAACCGGCGCAGCCGGTTGGGGGTCTGGTCGAGCAGGGCTTCGGTCGTCATGGGTCGCTATTATCCGACAAAGCCGGACTTTGGCGCCCTGGTTAAAAAAAAACCCACCGGTAAGGGTGGGTCTTAAAAGGGGCTGTGCAGCCCCCAAGGGGAAAACTGTTCAGGCCGTGGCCTGGGCCATGCTTAGGCGGCGGAGTGCGCGTTCTTGGCGCTCGTCTTGCCAGCCAGGGCACGGATGCCGTGGGCCAGCTTACGCAGGCCGGCGGCCAACGCCCGCATCGGGTGCGGACGGAATTGTTCTTCAATAGCCTGGAGCATCAGTTGGCGCTCGAGTTCGTCGGTCAGGCGGATAGTGTTGTTCGGGTTGATCACAATAGCCTCCACGGGCTTGCACTGTTTGTTTAGCTACTAGGGATAACCCGAATTATAGGGGTTAACCCTGAACTTGTGCAAGTGGCCAGTGCATATTGGCAACACCTTGGTGCGATGATGCTCCCAAACGATGCGGGGGAACACCATAAGCAAAGATACGCGCACCATGTTGCTGCGCTTTTACAACGCGCAGCTTCCAGGGGGGATTGGGGTGCGCCCGGGGGCCGAAGCCGCCCGGGGCAAGGGGGGGCTCAGGCGTCGCGGTAGCCGGCGGCGACCAGCTCGAAACCGAACAGGCGGCAGTCCAGCGAACCGTTGTGCAGCGGTACGCGGCGCTTGGGTTTCAGGCGCAGCTGGTTGGGCAGCGTCAGGTCGCTGGTGATGACGTGCAACTGCCAGCCGGCGAAATTGCGCTTCAGGCAGGTGGCCCAGTCGCGCCACAGATCCGCGTCCTGTTCCGTTCCCATGCGCTCGCCGTAGGGCGGGTTGGTGACGATCCAGCCATGGTCGGCGGGCGCCGTGACATGGCGGGCGTCGCCGACCTCGAAGCGGATGGAGTCCTCCGTCAGCCAGGCGCGCTCGGCGTTATTGCGGGCGAATTCGATGGCTTGCGGATCCAGGTCGTAGCCGACCAGCGGCGCATCCAGCTGTGGCAGGATGCGCGAGCGGGCATCGTCCTTCAGGTCGCGCCAGCGGTAGGCGTCGTGCCCGCGCAGGCGCTCGAAGCCGAACGGGCGCGAGATGCCGGGCGGCACGCCCAGCGCGATCCAGGCGGCCTCGATCAGGATGGTGCCCGACCCGCAGAACGGATCCAGCAGCGGGGCGGCCGGATCCCAGCCCGCCAGGGCCAGCATGCCGGCGGCCAGGTTCTCGCGCAGGGGCGCTTCGCCCTTGTCCAGGCGCCAGCCGCGCTTGAACAGCGATTCGCCCGAGGTGTCCAGGTACAGCGTGGCGGTGTGCCCGGTCAGGAACAGGTGCACGCGCGCGTCCGGCCGCACCGTGTCGATGCTGGGGCGCTCGCCTTCCAGCTCGCGCAGGCGGTCGCAGATGCCGTCCTTGGCGCGCAGATTGCAGTACTGCAGGCTTTGCACCGGGCTCTTGATGGCCGAGGTGTCCACGCGCAGGGTCTGCTCCGCGCCGAACCAGCGTTCCCAGGGGGTGTCGCGGGCCAGGTCCAGGATGTCGTCTTCGTGCGAAATCTCGGCATGGGCGACTTGCACCAGGATGCGAGTCGCCAGTCGTGAATACAGGTTGGCGCGCTGCACGCCCGCCCAGTCGGCGGTAAAGGAGCAGCCGGCGCGGCCGGCTTGGGCGTCCTCGAAGCCTAGGGCCTGCATTTCCGCCGTCAGCGCCTCTTCCAGCCCTTGGGGGCAGGGGGCGAAGATGGGAAACACTTCCGCCTGGCGGGTTTCGCGGGGGCGGCGGTTGCGGACTTCCGCGGCAGGCTCGCGCCTGCCGCGGCCTTCGTCGCGTCCGTGATCGTGATCATGGTCTCGAGCCTCGGCGGAATCCGCTTCCTGCGCATGGTCGGGCTCAGCCAGGTACTCAGGCGCGGGGCCGTCGTCCTCGAACGGGTCGTAGAAGCGACCCGCCGGGGTGGCCGGCGCGATGTACTGGTCGTCGCGCAGGCGCGGCGCGCGCTGCGGGGCGCGGCCGGAGCGGCCGCCGGACTCGGCCTCGCGGCGCGGGCTATCGGCGCGCTTGCGGTCCGGCGCGGGCCGGTCCGAGGCGCCGCGGGCTGGCGCGGCCCGATCCGACGAGGCGCGCGCGGACTGGCCGCGCCCGGCGCCGCGCGGACCGCGGGCTTCCTCGTCCTTGCGCCGCTGGTAGGCGACGGGATCTTTCTGGCGTTCGATGCCTTCCTTGGTGCGCTCCTGTTGCGCCACCAGGCGGGCGCGGGCGCCCGTGCGGGTGCGCTTGGGGGCGTCTTCGGCGTAGGCGTCGCGCGCCGTTTTCTTGATCGTCAGCGTCTTGCGCGGACGGTCCTGTTCATCAGAGGACATACGAATCCTGGCGAATGTGCAGAGGTAGGGGGTATCAGAAGGGTTTGACGACGACCAGCGCCACCACCACCAAGAGCAGCAAGACGGGAACTTCGTTGAACCAGCGATAGAACTTGTGCGAACGGGTGTTTTTGCCCAGTTCGAATTTGCGCAGCATCAGGCCACAGGCGTGATGGTAGCCGATGACGAGCAGGACGAAAAAGAGCTTGGCGTGCATCCAGCCGTTGCCGGGGCCCACGCCGATGCCATAGCCCAGGTACAGCCACATGCCGAACACGACCGCGACGATGGCCAGAATGGTGGTGAAGCGGTACAGACGGCGCGCCATGCCCAGCAGGGTGGTCTGGACGGCGGGGTCCGATTGCTGCGCCAGGTTCACGAAGATGCGCGGCAGGTAGAACAGGCCGGCGAACCAGGAAGCGATAAAGACAATATGAAAGGTCTTGACCCAAAGCATGGCCATGGCGCGATCCAGTCGAGGAAAGCCGCATTGTAAGCTGCGCCACCCCGCGTTCAGGCCACGAGGCAAAGCCCCGCGGACGGGGCTTTGCGGGGCGGCGGCTCAGATCACGTACAGGTCGACGTACTCGTGGACCGGCATGGCTTCGAGCCGTTTCTGGTCCAGCGAGGCCTGCAGGATGCGGTCCTGCTGGCGAGCGGGAAACATGCGCCCCAGGTTGGTGCGAAACTTGGTTTCCAGCAGCGGTATGCCTTCGGCGCGGCGGCGCTTGTGGCCGATGGGGTACTCGCAGACGATTTCGTCCAGCCGCGTGCCGTCCTTGAACTCCACCGTCAGCGCATTGGCGATCGAACGCTTGTCGGGGTCGTGATAGTCGCGGGTGTAGGCCGGATCCTCGACGCAGACGATCTTGTCGCGCAGCGCGTCGATGCGCGGATCCCGCGCCACTGCGTCCTCGTAGTCGGCCGCGGTCAGGCGGCCGAACAGCGCCGGCACGGCCACCATGTACTGGATGCAATGGTCCCGGTCGGCCGGGTTGGCCAGCGGCCCCTTCTTGTCGATGATGCGGATGCAGGCTTCGTGCGTCCGTATGGTGATTTTCGCGATGTCTTCGGCGCTCTTGCCGGCGGCCTGCAACCGGCCGTGGAGTTCCATCGCGCATTCGACAGCGGTCTGCGCATGGAATTCGGCCGGAAACGAAATCTTGAACAGCACGTTTTCCATCACGTAGCTGCCGTAGGGGCGCTGGAACCTGAACGGCTGGCCCTTGAACAGTACGTCGTAAAAGCCCCAGGTCTTGGCCGTCAGCACGGACGGATAGCCCATTTCGCCGGTCCGGGCGATCAGCGCCAGGCGCACGGCGCGGCTGGTGGCATCACCGGCGGCCCAGCTCTTCCTGCTGCCGGTGTTGGGGGTGTGGCGGTAGGTGCGCAGGCTCTGGCCGTCGACCCAGGCCAGCGACACCGCGTTGATCACTTCCTCGCGGCTCAGCCCCAGCATTTGCGCCACCACGGCGGTGGACGCCACCTTGACCAGCACGACGTGGTCCAGGCCGACCTTGTTGAAGGAGTTTTCCAGTGCGATGCAGCCCTGGATCTCGTGCGCCTTGATCATGCCGGTCAGCACGTCGCGCATCAGCAGGGGCGGTTTGCCGGCCGCGACCGCGGTGCGGGACAGCCAGTCGGCGGTGGCCAGGATGCCGCCCAGATTGTCGGACGGGTGGCCCCATTCGGCGGCCAGCCAGGTGTCGTTGAAGTCCAGCCAGCGGATCATCGTGCCGATGTTGAACGCGGCCTGGACTGGATCGAGCTGGAATTGCGTGCCCGGCACCTTGGCGCCGTGGGGCACTGTCGTGCCGGGCACGATGGGCCCCAGCAGTTTCCTGCACGCCGGATATTCCAGCGCTTCCAGGCCGCAGCCCAGCGTGTCGATCAGGCAGTTGCGTGCCGTTTCGTACGCCAGGCCGCTCTGGATTTCATACTTCAGGACGTAGTCGGCGATGTCGACCAGGACCAGGTCGGGATCGGGACGGACGTTGGAGATCGGGGCAGACATAGCGGTACCTCTCCATGGAATGAATACAGGTGGCCATGCCGTGCCCTCGTCCGTGTCCCGGGTCTTACTTGCGCTTGTCCAGCGGCACGAACTTCTGGTCTTCCGGGCCCACGTAGTTGGCGGTGGGGCGGATGATCTTGTTGTCGATGCGCTGTTCGATGACGTGGGCCGACCAGCCCGCCGTGCGCGCGATGACGAACAGCGGCGTGAACATGGCGGTGGGGACTCCCATCATGTGATAGCTGACGGCCGAGAACCAGTCCAGGTTGGGGAACATCTTCTTGATGTCCCACATGACCGTTTCCAAGCGTTCGGCGATGTCGAACATCTTGGTGCTGCCGGCCTTCTTGGACAGCTTCTTGGCCACTTCCTTGATGACCTTGTTGCGCGGGTCGGACACGGTGTAGACGGGGTGGCCAAAGCCGATGATAACTTCCTTGGCTTCGACGCGGCGGCGGATGTCGGCTTCGGCCTCTTCCGGCGTTTCATAGCGCTTCTGCACGTCGAAGGCCACTTCGTTGGCGCCGCCATGCTTGGGGCCGCGCAGCGCGCCGATGGCGCCCGAGATGGCGGAGAACATGTCCGAGCCGGTGCCGGCGATGACGCGGGCCGTGAACGTGGACGCGTTGAACTCGTGTTCGGCGTACAGGTTCAGCGAGATGTGCATGGCCTTGACCCACTCGTCGCTGGGCTTTTCGCCGTGCAGCAGGTGCAGGAAGTGGCCGCCGATGCTGTCGTCGTCGGTCTGCACGTCGATGATGCGGCCGTTGTGGCTGTAGTGGTACCAGTACAGCAGCGCCGAGCCCAGATTGGCCATCAGGCGGTCGGCGATGTCGCGCGCGCCCGGGGTGTTGTGGTCGTCCTTTTCAGGCAGCACGCAGCCCAGCACCGACACGGCGGTGCGCATCACGTCCATGGGATGGCTGGCGGCGGGCAGGGCTTCCAGCGCGGCTTGCAGCTGGGCGGGCAGGCCGCGCAGGCTGCGCAGCTTTTCCTTGTAGGCCTTCAGTTCGGCCTTGTTCGGCAGCTTGCCGTGGACGAGCAAGTGGGCGATTTCCTCGAATTCGCTGGTGTGAGCGATGTCCAGGATGTCGTAGCCGCGGTAGTGCAGGTCGTTGCCGCTGCGGCCGACCGTGCACAGCGCGGTGTTGCCGGCGACGACGCCGGACAGCGCTACCGACTTCTTGGGCTTGAAGCCGGCTTTTTCTTCCGGCTTGGCATCCGTTTTGGCCTCTTGCTTCTTGGGAGCCGTACTCATGTCTCTACTCCTTCCTTTCGGGATGGTGTTGCTATGGGGGTGGGCATGCAAGGCGCCGGGCGGCTGCCGCGGCGCCGGAAACCGAGGACTTGCTTACGCTTTGCCCTTCTGGAAAAGCGCGTCCAGCTTGGATTCGAACTCGTGGTAGCCGATGCGGTCGTACAGCTCCTCGCGCGTCTGCATCAGGTCCACCACGTTCTTCTGGTGGCCGTCGCGGCGGATGGCGGTGTAGACCGCTTCGGCGGCCTTGTTCATGGCGCGGAAGGCCGACAGCGGGTAGAGCACCATGCCCACGCCCACGCTCTTCAGTTCTTCCACCGAGAACAGCGGCGTCTTGCCGAATTCGGTGATGTTGGCCAGCACCGGCACCTTGACCGCCTTGACGAAGCGGTCATAGGTGGGCAGGTCGTAGGCGGCTTCGGCGAAGATCGCGTCGGCGCCCGCTTCCACGCAGGCCAGCGCGCGCTCGATGGCGGCGTCCACGCCGTGCGAGGCGATCGCGTCGGTGCGGGCGATCAGGTAGAAATCGCTGTCGGTGCGGGCATCGGCCGCGGCCTTGACGCGGTCGGCCATTTCCTCGGTCGAGACGATTTCCTTGCCCGGGCGGTGGCCGCAGCGCTTGGCCCCGACCTGGTCTTCAATGTGGCAGGCGGCGGCGCCGAACTTGATCAGGCTCTTGACGCTGCGGGCGATGTTGAACGCCGACGGGCCGAAGCCGGTGTCGATGTCCACGACCAGCGGCACGTCGCAGACGTCGGTGATGCGGCGCACGTCGGTCAGGACGTCGTCCATGGTGTTGATGCCGAGGTCGGGCAAACCCAGCGAACCGGCCGCGACGCCGCCGCCGGACAGGTAGATGGCGCGGTAGCCGGCGCGCTTGGCCAGCAGCGCGTGGTTGGCGTTGATGGCGCCGATGATCTGCAGGGGGCTTTCTTCGGCAAGCGCGCGGCGGAAGAGGGCGCCGGCGGATTCGGGTCTGGACATGGGTGGTCTCCGTATTTGGACCGGGTGTTTTCAGAATGCCCCGGATGGAACGACTGGACTGCGGGCTTGTGGCCTGCAGGCCAGGGCGGGAGATGCCCCGTCCTGGTGCATGACCTTACTGCGGGCCCGAAACATAAATCTGTCCCCTTCGCGACAATCCCTTGTGCAGGGGCAAAGAGACAGGTTTATGTTGCGGTCTTGCCTAGGAATTGGGCCCGCGCAAACGGGCCCAATTCTTTACACATGCGCTGCTTACTTCAGCAGGTCCTTGACGCCGTCGCGCTCTTCGAGGAGCTCTTTCAGCGTGAAGTCCAGGCGCTCGCGCGAGAAGGCGTCGATTTCCAGGCCTTCGATGCGCTTGTATTCGCCGTTTTCGGTCGTGACCGGCACGCCGTAGATGATGCCTTCGGGGATGCCGTAGGAGCCGTCCGACGGGATGCCCATCGTGACCCACTTGCCGTTGCTGCCCAGGACCCAGTCACGGACGTGGTCGATGGCGGCGTTGGCGGCCGAAGCGGCCGAGGACAGGCCGCGGGCTTCGATAATGGCGGCGCCGCGCTTGCCCACGGTGGGGATGAACGTGTCGCGGTTCCAGGCGTCGTCGTTGATCAGCTTGGACAGCGATTCGCCGCCGACGGTGGCGAAGCGGAAGTCGGGGTACATCGTGGGCGAGTGGTTGCCCCACACGACCAGCTTTTCAATCGCCGCGACCGGCTTGCCCGACTTGGCGGACAGTTGCGACAGGGCACGGTTGTGGTCCAGGCGCAGCATGGCGGTGAAGTTCTTGGCGGGCAGGTCCGGCGCCGACTTCATGGCGATGTAGGCGTTGGTGTTGGCCGGGTTGCCCACGACCAGAACCTTGACGTTGCGGCTGGCGACGTCGTTCAGGGCCTTGCCCTGAGCCGTGAAGATCTGGGCGTTGACCGACAGCAGGTCCTTGCGTTCCATGCCGGGGCCGCGCGGGCGGGCGCCAACCAGCAGGGCCACGTCGGCGTCCTTGAAGGCGGTGCGCGGGTCGCTGTGGGCGGTGA
This sequence comes from Achromobacter pestifer, assembly GCF_013267355.1. Lineage (NCBI taxonomy): Bacteria > Pseudomonadati > Pseudomonadota > Betaproteobacteria > Burkholderiales > Alcaligenaceae > Achromobacter > Achromobacter pestifer. Next base: position 880,167 of record NZ_CP053985.1, on the reverse strand, counting down.
CTTCTTGCAGCAGCGGGAAGGCGCAGTCATCCAATTCCATGATGACGCCCTTCAGGGCCTTTTGCGCTTTCTCGTCGGGAATTTCCAGCAGTTGCAGGATGACGGGTTGATCTTTACCCAGCATTTCGCCCGAGGCGATGCGGAATAGCAGTGCGTAACCGATTTGGCCGGCGGCGCCGGTGACGGCGACACGCAAGGCAGGCTTGGACATGGACGTTCTCCGTAATGGTTTGGCGAGAAAAAATCTCACCAATCAGTGTAATCGTTGGGCGTGAAAATCAACGCGTGCGCGGCGGCGTGCGTAGCGGCGCACATAGTGGCAGGCGCAGGGGCCGGGCAGCGTTGAATCCTAGATCGAATTTACGTGTCCGTCAATTGCTCTTCTATCTTATATAAGACATAAGACGTTGGACAGTGCCCCGGCCGGTATGCCACAATAGAGCGTTTATTCGAATGCGCCGCAACCCGGTTTTGGTTGCGCGCCTGTATCAAGCCAGAACATTGGCGGCAGCAGCGCATTGCGGATGGGTTCGCTGCCTTGCGCCGCCCTCCCATTTCCCCGGATAAACATGACTCAATCAAAAAGATCCATGGCAGAGCCCCGGCCCGAAACCTCCTTACGCATTCGCGCCGCCCGCACGGCGGGCGAGGGGGCCGCTTTCAGTCCGCTCTACCGGCAAATCAAGGATCTGCTTGTCCAGAGCCTGGAACGCGGCGAATGGAAGCCCGGCGAGCTCATCCCCAGCGAAATCGATCTGGCCGCCCGTTTCCAGGTGAGCCAGGGCACGGTGCGCAAGGCGGTCGACGAGCTGGCCGCCGAGCACATGCTGCTGCGCCGCCAGGGCAAGGGCACGTTTGTCGCCACCCATCACGAAGCGCGCGTGCGCTACCGCTTCCTGCGCCTGGCCGCCGATGAAGAAGGCGAGGCCGGCCGGGCCGAAAGCCGCATTCTGGAATGCCGTCGCCTGCGGGCGCCCGCCGAGATCGCGCGCGCCCTGGACCTGCGGGCCGGCGAAACCGTCGTCATGATCCGCCGCCTGCTGTCCATGGGGCAGACGCCCACCGTCGTGGACGACATCTGGCTGCCTGGTTCCATCTTCCGTGGACTGACCCTGGAATTGCTGAGCGCCAACAAGGCGCCGCTCTATGGTCTGTTCGAATCCGAATTCGGCGTGAGCATGGTGCGCGCGGACGAAAAGCTGCGCGCGGTGATCGCGCCGGCCGAGGTCTGTCCGCTGCTTAATGTTCCCGCCGGGACGCCGTTGTTGCAGGTGGATAGGGTGTCTTATACGTATGGTGACCGCCCCATGGAAATTCGCCGGGGGTTGTACTTGACCGATCGATACCACTACCGCAATAGTCTGAATTGATGAGCTTTTTACCTACGATTTGATACCAACCCTATCTCTGGGCGAAAATACCGTGTTTGCCCGCAAGGGCGACGGCATTCCCGCCGTAACGATTCCCTAGTTCCGAAACACCGAGGCCGTCATGTCCGACACCGCTGCCAAGCCACGTCCGCAGTTTCGCAATATTGGTATTGCGCAACTCGCCAGCTACCGCCTGCCCCTGGCCGGCAAGCTGTCCATTCTGCACCGCGTCAGCGGCGCGCTGCTGTTCCTCTGTCTTCCCTTGGTCATTCTGCCGCTGTTCGCGGCCAGCGTGGCCGCGCCGCAGACGTTCGCCGCCGTGGCTGCGTACGCCGGCAACCCGATCGTCAAACTTGTGTTCCTGGTCCTGATCTGGGGCTATCTGCACCACTTCTGTGCCGGCATCCGCTACCTGCTGCTGGATCTGCACATCGGCATCGACAAGCTGTCGGCCAAGAAGAGCGCTGGCGTGGTTTTCGGGGTGAGCCTGGCCCTGACCCTGGTGTTCGCCCTCAAACTGTTCGGAGTGCTGTAATGGCCGACGTCAAGAACTACGGACCCAAGCGTCTGGTCGTGGGCGCCCATTACGGCGTCATGGATTTCATCATCCAGCGCATCACCGCCGTCATCATGGCCGTGTACACGCTGGTGCTGCTCATCGGCATCCTGATGATGCCGGCCTTCACGTACGAACACTGGACCGCGCTGTTCAACTTCTACGTGGGCGTTCTTCCGGTTGGCCAGATCCTGGCCACCCTTGCATTCATTGCGCTGGCCTGGCATGCCTGGATTGGTGTGCGCGACATCTGGATGGACTACGTCAAGTCGGTGGGCGTGCGCCTGCTGCTGCAAGTGCTGACGATCCTCTGGCTGGTCGGTTCGGTCGTTTACTTCGCGCAAATCCTCTGGAGCATTTAAGCCGTGGTCTCTGTCATGAAATCCCTGCCGCGCCGCCAGTTTGATGTGGTGGTCGTTGGCGCCGGCGGAGCCGGCATGCGTTGTTCGCTGCAACTGGCCCAAGCGGGCCTGTCCGTTGCAGTGCTGTCCAAGGTGTTCCCCACGCGTTCGCACACCGTTGCCGCACAGGGCGGCGTGAGCGCCTCGCTGGGCAACATGAGCGAAGACAACTGGTACTGGCACATGTACGACACCGTCAAGGGTTCGGACTGGCTGGGCGACCAGGACGCCATCGAATTCATGTGCCGCGAAGCGCCGAACGCCGTGTACGAGCTCGAGCACTTCGGCATGCCGTTCGACCGCAACCCCGACGGCACCATCTACCAGCGTCCGTTCGGCGGCCACACCGCCAACTTCGGTGAAAAGCCGGTCCAGCGCGCCTGTGCCGCTGCCGACCGCACCGGCCACGCGCTGCTGCACACCCTCTACCAGCGCAACGTCGCCGCGCGCACCCAGTTCTTCGTCGAATGGATGGCGCTGGACCTGCTGCGCAACGAAGCGGGCGACGTCGTGGGCGTGACCGCCCTGGAAATGGAAACGGGCGAAATCTACATCCTGGAAGCCAAGACCACGGTGCTGGCCACCGGCGGCGCCGGCCGCATCTGGGCCGCTTCCACCAACGCCTTCATCAACACCGGTGACGGCCTGGGCATGGCCGCCCGCGCGGGCATCCCGCTGCAGGACATGGAATTCTGGCAATTCCACCCGACCGGCGTGGCCGGCGCCGGCGTGCTGATCACCGAAGGCGTGCGCGGCGAAGGCGGCATCCTGCTGAACAAGGATGGCGAACGCTTCATGGAGCGCTATGCGCCCACGCTGAAGGACCTGGCCCCGCGCGACTTCGTGTCCCGCTCGATGGACCAGGAAATCAAGGAAGGCCGCGGCTGCGGTCCGGACGGCAGCTACGTGGTTCTCAAGCTGGACCACCTGGGCGCCGACGTCATCAACAAGCGCCTGCCCTCGATCCGCGAAATCGCCATCAAGTTCGGCAACGTCGATCCGATCAAGGAACCGATCCCCGTCGTTCCGACCATCCACTACCAGATGGGCGGCATTCCGGCCAACTACCACGGCCAGGTGCTGTCGCGCGTAAACGGCGAAAACAAGGTCATCAACGGCCTGTACGCCATCGGCGAATGCGCCGCGGTGTCGGTGCACGGCGCCAACCGCCTGGGCACCAACTCGCTGCTGGACCTGATCGTGTTCGGCCGCGCCACCGGCAACCACATCGTCAATTCGCATCCGGAACGCCAGCACGCGCACCAGCCCGTGCCGCAGCAAGCCGTCGAATTCTCGTTGGACCGCGTCAACAAGCTGGAATCGCGCACCTCGGGCGAGAAGACCCAGGACATCGGCAACGCCATCCGCTTCTCGATGCAGCGCCACTGCGGCGTGTTCCGCACGCTGGAGCTGCTGAACGAAGGCGTGACCCAGATCGAAGATCTGGCCAAGCAGGCCGACCACATCTACTTCAAGGACAAGTCCAAGGTGTTCAACACCGCGCGCGTCGAGGCGCTGGAAATGGCGAACATGACGGAAGTGGCCCGCGCCACCATCAAGTCGGCCGCCGCCCGCAACGAAAGCCGCGGCGCCCACGCGCTGGACGACCACCCGACGCGCGACGACGAAAACTGGCTGAAGCACACGCTGTGGTACTCCGAAGGCAGCCGCCTGGATTACAAGCCCGTGCAGATGAAGCCGCTGACGGTCGAGTCCTTCCCGCCCAAGGCGCGTACCTTCTAAGTCCGGATTGAGCCCACTATGAGCAACAAGAGAATCGTCAAGTTCGAAATCTACCGCTACGATCCGGACAAGGACGAGCGCCCGTACATGCAGAAGCTGGAAGTCGAACTCCAGCCGACCGACAAGATGCTGCTCGATGCGCTGGTGCGCATCAAGAACGACGTCGATGACAGCCTGGCCCTGCGCCGCTCGTGCCGTGAAGGCGTGTGCGGTTCGGACGCCATGAACATCAACGGCAAGAACGGCCTGGCGTGCACGACCAACCTGCGCGAACTGAAGGAACCCATCGTTCTGCGTCCGCTGCCGGGCTTGCCCGTCATCCGCGACCTGATCGTGGACATGACGCACTTCTTCAACCAGTACCACTCGATTCGCCCGTACCTCATCAACGACACGCCGCCGCCCGAAAAGGAACGCCTGCAGTCGCCCGAGGCGCGCGAAGAACTGGATGGCCTGTACGAGTGCATTCTGTGCGCGTGCTGTTCCACTTCCTGCCCGTCCTTCTGGTGGAATCCGGACAAGTTCGTCGGCCCGGCCGGCCTGCTGCAAGCCTACCGCTTCATCGCCGACAGCCGTGACGAAGCCACGGGCAGCCGTCTGGACAACCTGGAAGATCCGTACCGCCTGTTCCGTTGCCACACCATCATGAATTGCGTCGACGTCTGTCCCAAGGGACTGAACCCGACCAAGGCGATCGGCAAGATCAAGGAACTGATGGTTCGCCGTACGGTCTAGTTTTAAACCAGCATTTTTAGGTGTAAAGAAGGATGAGCAAGCTAACTGAATTGGAGCGGGCGCGTTTGCGTTGGCGGGCGCGCCGCGGCTTGCTCGAAAACGACTTGATCATCACCCGGTATCTGGATGCCCACGAGGCTGAGCTTACCGATGATGACGTGGCCGCATTGACGCAGCTCTTCGAGATGGGAGACAACGACCTTCTCGATCTGCTGCTGGCCCGCAAAGAGCTTGAGGGCGCGCTGGACACGCCCAGGCTTCGGAGCATCATTGGCCAGATGCGCGCGCTCTGATTAATTGAGAGGAATGAACATGAACCTGTCTGACAAAAAAGCCACTCTATCCTTCTCGGATGGCAGCGCCCCCATTGAGTTCCCTGTTTACAAGGGTACGGTTGGTCCGGATGTGATCGACATCCGCAAGCTGTACGGCCAGACGGGCATGTTCACGTTTGACCCCGGCTTCATGTCCACCGCGGCCTGCGAATCGGCCATCACGTACATCGACGGCGACAAGGGCGAACTGCTGTACCGCGGCTTCCCCATCGAGCAATTGGCCGTCAATTGCGACTTCATGGACATCTGCTACCTGATCCTGAACGGCGAACTGCCCAACAAGGACCAGAAGGCCGACTTCGATTCGCAAGTGACCCATCACACGATGGTGAACGAGCAGCTGCACTTCTTCCTGCGCGGTTTCCGCCGCGACGCGCACCCGATGGCCGTGCTGACCGGCCTGGTCGGCGCGTTGTCGGCGTTCTACCACGACTCCACCGACATCACGAACCCGCAGCATCGCCACATCTCGGCCATCCGCCTGATCGCCAAGATGCCGACGCTGGTCGCGATGGCCTATAAGTACTCGCAAGGCCAGCCCTTCATCTACCCGCAGAACGACCTGTCCTACACGGGCAACTTCCTGCGCATGATGTTCGCCACGCCGTGCGAAGACTACAAGGTCAACGAAGTCGTCGAGCGCGCGCTGGACCGCATCTTCATCCTGCACGCCGACCACGAGCAGAACGCGTCGACCTCGACCGTCCGCCTGTGCGGCTCGTCGGGCACCAACCCGTTCGCCGCCATCTCGGCTGGCGTGGCCTGCCTGTGGGGCCCGGCTCACGGCGGCGCCAACGAAGCTTGCCTGCAGATGCTGGAAGAACTGCAAGCCAACGGCGGCATCGCCAAGGTCGGCGAGTTCATGGAGAAGGTCAAGGACAAGAACTCGGGCGTGCGCCTGATGGGCTTTGGCCACCGCGTCTACAAGAACTACGACCCGCGCGCCAAGCTGATGCAGGAAACCTGCAAGGAAGTGCTCTCGGCCCTGGGCCTGGAAAACGACCCGCTGTTCAAGCTGGCCATGGAACTGGAACGCATCGCCCTGTCGGATCCGTACTTCGTCCAGCGCAAGCTGTACCCGAACGTGGACTTCTACTCGGGTATCGTCCAACGCGCCATCGGCATCCCGACCTCGCTGTTCACGGCCATCTTCGCGCTGGCCCGCACGGTGGGCTGGATCGCCCAGTGGAACGAAATGCTGTCGGATCCCGATTACAAGATCGGCCGTCCGCGCCAGCTGTTCACCGGTTCGGTCACGCGCGACGTGCCGCCGATGGACAAGCGTTGATACGCAGCCTGGCTTGAACAAGAAACCGCCTTCCGGCGGTTTTTTGTTGCCCGCGCGGGGAGCCGCGGCGGCGGGGCGTTTTGGCGTTTATCATCCTGGCCATGATTCCAATAGCGCTGCCTTCCGCCGGCTTCTACCTCTTCGTTTCCCTTGGCTTTCTTGCGGGCCTGGTGCTGCTCGGCTGGGCCGTGGTCATGGTCGCCAGCGCGGGTGCGCGCCGCACCGTGCGCAAGTACTGGAAGACCTCATCATTGTTGCTGGTGGTGCTGGCCGTTCCGTTTGCTTTCTATGCCTGGGTTCAGGCGGTGGTCTGGCAAGTGGAGCGGGAAAGCGATCGCGCCGAGGCTGCCCGCAATGTCACGTTGCAGGCAGCCACGACGGTGGGAGGCGTCGCCATGCCCGCCGGGACGCGCCTGAAGCTGCAGGACGAAGGGCTGCTGGAAACCTATCTTGAAGCGGAGTTTCCGCAGCCGGTGGCCATGTACGGCGTACTGGCGTCGAGCGCGCGGCGTTATCTCAACACCGACTACGACAGCGAAACCTATGCCTTGCGAGGCCGCTACCCGCGCAACGTCATCGTGCGCGGCGCGGGTAGCCAGACGGTGCTGGGCTGGCAGTGCGACGCCACGCAGGACATCGAATTCGAGGTGGCGCGCGACGGCGCCATGACGGCGCTCGACAAGTGCGTGCTGGGCCCGGGTAACCGGGCCGAGACGCTGGACCTCGCGCCCGGCTCCATCGTCTACGGGTCCGGCGGCACGGTCTACACCGATGGTTCGCGCGATCCGGACCGCTGGCGCATCGAGGTGAAGAATCCGGTGGCGGTCCGCATATTCGGGTTGCCCTTGAGCGAACCCAGGCTATACCTGGACGAGGCGCGGCGCCTGTTGCGGGTCAGCGATGCGGAACTGGCCTGCGCAACGCAGTTCGGCGGCGTGAGCTATGCCGCAGGCACCCAGGTCAAGTCGGCGCGGCGCGGCCGCGGCGATGAGCGCGAGCCGTATCCCGGCGTGCTGGTGCTGAGTCCCTGGGACGGCCAGGTCGCCCGGCGCGATGGCCAGGCCGACGTGCCCGAGGGCATGTCGGTGATGCAGACGCTGGCCGGCGAGGTCGTCGGCGTGGTCAAGAACGATACGGTGGGCGTTTTTCACTTCGCCACCATCACCGTTGGCGACGAGCAGCCCCAGGCGAGCCGCGCGTCCTGCCCGTGAGCCGCGCGCGGACCTGTGCCGCGAGCCTTATGCGCCGATGCCGCGCGCCATCAGCACGGCGAACAGCGGCAGGAAGATGAACAGGTGCGATTCGATCATGACCCAGCGGCGGGCCCGCTTGATGTCGGCCGCGGCGGGCAAGAAGCCCGGCTGCTGGCGCGACTGTTTGGCCCAGCGCAGGAAGGTCATCGTGGGCGGGATCGAACAGAGGCCGATGACGACGAAGAGCGTGATCTTCGCGTGGAACCAGGGATTGCTCATGTAGAACGCGGCGCCCTTGACGCCCAACGTCAGGCGCAGCACGCCAGTGATGAGCACCACCACGGCGCTCAGCGCATAGAGGCGGTCATAGATGACCAGGCGCTTGAGGCCGGCGGCCGTGAGGTCGGGCCGCAGCAGCACGGCTTCGGCGGTCAGGACCACCACGAGCAGGAAAATGGCCAGGTAGTGAAACCAGGCATACAAAGCGTCGGCAAGCATGTTGACTCCAGAAACAAGGTCAAACCTGGTTTTTACCATCAGGGCAGGTAGCCGGGCTATCGCCGCGGCTTGATAAGCTGCAACGAAAAAGGGCGCCCCGCGGGGCGCCCTCGTCTTACCGTCCGTCAGAGCATCAACGGCGCTTCTTGGCGGCCTCGGCGGCTTCCTGCTGCGCGTCCACCACGGCCAGCGCCGTCATGTTGACGATGCGGCGCACGGTGGCGCTGGTGGTCAGGATGTGCACGGGGCGAGCCGCGCCCAGCAGGATCGGACCCATCGCGACGCCATTGCTGCCGGTCATCTTCAGCATGTTGTACGTGATGTTGCCGGTGTCCAGCGTGGGCATGACGAGCAGGTTGGCGCGGCCCTTGAGCGTGCTGTCCGGGTAGGCCAGGACGCGGATCTTTTCCGACAGGGCGGCGTCGGCATGCATTTCGCCGTCGACTTCCAGGTCGGGAGCGCGGTCCTGCACCATCTGGCGCGCGGCGGCCATCTTGCGCGACGATTCCGTCACGCGGCTGCCGAAGTTGGAGTGCGACAGCAGGGCGATCTTCGGCACCACGCCAAAGCGCAGCATTTCGTCCGCGGCCTGGATGGTGATGCTGGCGACTTCCTCGGCCGTCGGGTTCTCGTTGACGTGGGTGTCGGTGACGAACAGCGTCTGGTCGGGCAGCATCAGCACGTTCAGGGCGGCGTAGGTCTGGCCTTCCTTCTTGCCGATGATTTCGTCGATGTACTTGAGCTGGTTGTCGTACTTGCTGGCCACGCCGCAGAGCAGGGCGTCGGCGTCGCCGCGACGCAGCAGCATCGCGCCGATCAGCGTGTTGTGCTTGCGGATCATCGCCTTGGCGATGGCCGGCGTCACGCCTTCGCGGCCCTTCAACTGGTAGTACGCGTTCCAGGTTTCGTTGAAGCGGCTGTCGTCTTCCGGATCCACGATCTCGAAGTCCCGGCCGGCGACCAGGCGCAGGCCGAACTTGTTGATGCGCATTTCGATGACCGCCGGGCGGCCGATCAGGATCGGGAATGCCAGCTTTTCATCGGCCACGGTCTGCACCGCGCGCAGCACGCGCTCGTCTTCGCCGTCGGCGTAGATGACGCGCTTGGGCGCCTTCTTGGCCTGGGCGAACAGCGGACGCATCAGCTGGCCAGAGTGGTACACGAAGCCCATCAGCTTCTGGCGGTAGGCTTCGATGTCCTCGATGGGGCGGGCGGCCACGCCGGAGTCGGCGGCGGCCTGGGCCACGGCCGGCGCGATCTGGACGATCAGGCGCGGGTCGAAGGGCTTGGGAATGATGTAGTCCGGACCGAACGACAGTTCCTGGCCAGCGTAGGCGCGGGCCACTTCGTCGTTCTGTTCGGCCTGCGCCAGTTCGGCGATGGCCTTGACGCAAGCCAGCTTCATCTCTTCCGTGATGCGCGAGGCGCCGGCGTCCATGGCGCCGCGGAAGATGAACGGGAAGCACAGCACGTTGTTGACCTGGTTCGGGTAGTCCGAACGGCCGGTGGCGATGATGCAGTCCGGGCGGGCAGCCTTGGCCACTTCAGGACGGATTTCCGGTTCCGGATTGGCCAGCGCCAGGATCAGCGGGCTGGCGGCCATGGTCTTGACCATGTCGGCGGTCAGCACGCCGGCGGTCGAGCAGCCCAGGAACACGTCGGCGCCGTTGACCACGTCGGCCAGCGTGCGCGCGTCGGTCTTCTGCGCGTAGCGCTTCTTGTTGGCTTCCATGTTTTCATCGCGGCCGTCCCAGATCACGCCGCGCGAGTCCACCACGTAGATGTGCTCGCGCTTGACGCCCAGGTGGACCAGCAGGTCCAGGCAGGCGATGGCGGCGGCGCCGGCGCCGGAGCAGGCCAGCTTGACCTTGCCGATGTCCTTGCCCACGACCTTCAGGCCGTTCAGGATGGCGGCCGACGAAATGATGGCGGTGCCGTGCTGGTCGTCGTGGAAGACGGGGATCTTCATGCGCTCGCGCAGCTTCTTCTCGATGTAGAAGCACTCGGGCGCCTTGATGTCTTCAAGGTTGACGCCGCCCAGCGTGGGCTCCAGCGCCGCGATGATGTCGACCAGCTTGTCCGGGTCGTTCTCGGCCAGTTCGATGTCGAACACGTCGATGCCGGCGAACTTCTTGAACAGGCAGCCCTTGCCTTCCATCACGGGCTTGGCGGCCAGCGGGCCGATGTTGCCCAGGCCCAGCACGGCGGTGCCGTTGGTGATCACGCCCACCAGGTTGCCGCGCGAGGTGTACTTCGAGGCGGCGTCATCGCCCTGCTCGAAGATGGCCATGCAGGCGGCCGCCACGCCGGGGGAGTAGGCCAGGGACAGGTCGTCCTGGTTGGCCAGCGTCTTGGTCGGGGTGACCGAGATTTTGCCGGGCGTGGGGTAGGCGTGGTAGTCCAACGCCATTTTGGTGAGAGTTTCGTCCATGGGATACCGGCCTTGAGGGCGCTAAATGGAAAGGAAATCGGATTGCAAAAAGCGGGCTCGCGGCCCGCCGTATTTTCTTGGAAATGCTTGGGAACACCCGTATTTCAACAGAAAGCGCGGGTGCTTGGTTGTTGCGGTGCAGCGAATGGACGATTTAGCTCAAACCCGCGCCGCATGGCGGATTGCAATCCTACAAATCCCAAGGCGGTGTCTGGCGGGCGCCAGCGTTCAAGCGGGCGCGCAGCGCCTTGGCGTCTTCCTGGCGGTCCAGGCTGTCCAGCGCGTGCAGCACGATCCAGTCCGCGCTGACTTCGAAGAAGTCGCGCAACTGGGCGCGGGTGTCGCTGCGGCCGAAGCCGTCGGTGCCCAGCGTGCGGTAGGGGGCGGGCACCCAGGCGCGGATCTGCTCGGGCACGGCGCGCACGTAGTCGCTGGCGGCGACTACCGGAGCGCCGCTTGCGCCCAGGCAGGTCCGGACCCAGTCGACGCCGGCATCCAGCCCCAGCACGCGCGCGCGTTCGGCCTCGCGGCCGGCGCGGGCCAGCTCGGAGTAGCTGGTGACGCTCCAGACTTCGGCGTCCACGCCGTAGTCGGCCTGCAGCCGTTCTGCCGCCAGCTCGGACTCGCGCAGCATCGGGCCGGCGCCCAGCAGGCGCACCTGGGCCTGCCCGCGGGCGGGCCGCAGGCGGTACATGCCGCGCAGGATGCCCTCGCGCACGTCCGCGCCGGCCGGCATGTCCGGCTGCGCCAGGTTCTCGTTGGTGACGGTCAGGTAATAGAACTCGTCGCGCTGTTCGTCCAGCATGCGGCGCATGCCGTGCTCGACGATGACGGCGACCTCGAACGCGTAGGCCGGGTCATAGGCGCGGCAGTTCGGCACGGCCGCGGCCATGATGTGGCTGGAGCCGTCCTGGTGCTGCAGCCCTTCGCCGCCCAGGGTGGTGCGGCCGGAGGTCGCGCCGACGAGAAAGCCGCGCGTGCGCTGGTCGGCGGCGGCCCAGATCAGGTCGCCGATGCGCTGGAAGCCGAACATCGAGTAATAGATATAGAAGGGCAGCATCGGCAGGCCATTGACCGAGTAGCTGGTGCCGGCGGCCGTCCACGAGGAAATCGCGCCGGCCTCGGTGATGCCTTCTTCCAGGATCTGGCCGTCGCGGGCCTCGCGGTAGTACAGCACCGAACCGATGTCCTCGGGCTCGTAGAGCTGGCCTTGCGCGGAATAGATGCCGATCTGGCGGAACAGGTTGGCCATGCCGAAGGTGCGCGCCTCGTCCGCCACGATGGGCACGATGCGCGGACCCACCGTGGCGTCCTTGAGCAGTGCGGTCAGCATGCGCACGATGGCCATGGTGGAGGACATCTCCTTGCCATCGGCGGCCAGCGCGAAGCGCGCCCAGTGTTCCGCGTCCGGCGGCGCCAGGCGCGGCGCTTCGGTGTTGCGGCGGGGAATATGGCCGCCCAGCGCAGCGCGGCGCGCCTGCAGGTGGCGCAGCTCGGCGCTGTCCTCGGCCGGACGGTAGAACTTCAGCGCCAGGCAGTCGGCGTCCGAGATGGGCAGCGCGAAGCGGTCGCGGAAGGCCAGCAGCGCTTCGTCGTCGAGCTTCTTCTGCTGGTGCGTGGTCATCTTGCCCTGGCCGGCCGAGCCCATGCCGAAACCCTTCTTGGTCTGCGCCAGGATCACGGTGGGTTGGCCGCGATGGTTGGCCGCGCGGTGGTAGGCGGCATGGATCTTCACCATGTCATGGCCGCCGCGGTGCAGCCGGTCGATGGCCTCGTCGCTCCAGTCGGCCACCAGGGCGGCCAGCTCGGGATTCTGGTTGAAGAAGTGGGCGCGGTTGAAGGCGCCGTCATTGGCCGCGAAGGTCTGGAACTGTCCGTCCACGGTATTGGCGAACGCGCGCGCCAGCGCGCCATTGGTGTCGCGCCGCAGGAGCGCATCCCAGTCGCTGCCCCAGACCAGCTTGATGACATTCCAGCCGGCGCCCGCGTACAGCGTTTCGAGTTCGTCGATGATGCGGCCGTTGCCGCGCACCGGGCCGTCCAGCCGCTGCAGGTTGCAGTTGACCACGAACACCAGGTTGTCGAGTTTTTCGCGCGCGGCCAAGGTCAGCGCGGCGATCGATTCGGGTTCGTCCATTTCGCCGTCGCCGAAGATGCCCCAGACCTTGCGGTCGCCGCCGGGCATGAGCGAACGGTGCTCGAGGTAGCGCATGAAGCGCGCCTGGTAGATGGCGTTGATGGGGCCGATGCCCATCGAGCCCGTGGGGAACTGCCAGAAGTCCGGCATCAGCCACGGATGCGGGTACGACGACAAGCCGCGCAGGCCGCGCGCGCTGGCCGTGATCTCCTGGCGGAAATGCGCCAGGTCCTCTTCGCCGAGGAAACCTTCCAGGTAGGCGCGGGCATAGACGCCGGGCGCCGAGTGCGGCTGCATGTAGACCAGGTCGCCTGGCCCGTCCTGGCTCTGCGCACGGAAGAAGTGGTTGAAGCCCACCTCGAACAGGTCGGCGGCCGAGGCGTAGCTGGCGATGTGGCCGCCCAGTTCGCCGTGTGCCTGGTTGGCGCGCACCACCATGGCCAGCGCGTTCCAGCGGTTGATGCGGGCGATGCGTTCCTCGACCGCCAGGTTGCCGGGGAAGGGCGGCTCCTGGTCGGCGGGGATGGTGTTGAGGTAGGCGGTGCGGGTCTGGCTGTTGGCGCGCAGGCCCAGCGACGCGGCATGGCCCAGCAGGTTGTCCAGCACATAGCCCGCCCGCTCAGAACCTTCCGCCTCTACCAGCGATTCCAGCGCGTCGCGCCATTCGGCGGTTTCGGCGGGGTCGGCGTCGTGCTGGATATCGTGCCCGGGGCGGGCGGAACTGGCGTCGCGCATGGTCTGGTCGTCTCCTGTTGTGACGTCCATGCTAGACCCTAGCCCCTGGCATGGGTAATCAAAATTTTGGGGGAATTCCCGAAAATTCAGCATAATCTGTTGCAGGTTTTGCGACCGGCGGCAGCTTCTGCCGAGGATGCGCCCAGCGACCGCCCCAGGGGTGTGGCCGCTGGGTGGACGCGAAGGCGCTAGAATTCGCGGCTGGCATGATAGGAAATACTGCAATGACCCAACCCATCAGCGTCCCGGCAGAGGTCACCTTGCCCGAACTTACGTTCCGCGGCATCCTCCTGGGCGCAATCATCACCGTCATCTTCACGGCCTCCAACGTCTTTCTCGGACTGAAGGTAGGCCTGACGTTCTCATCCGCCATTCCGGCGGCGGTGATCTCGATGTCCGTCCTGCGCCTGTTCAAGGACGCGAACATCCTCGAAAACAATATGGTGCAGACCCAGGCTTCCGCGGCCGGGACGCTGTCGTCCATCATCTTCATCCTGCCGGCCCTGGTCATGATGGGGCACTGGCAGGGCTTCCCGTTCTGGCAGACGCTGGGCATCTGCGCGGCGGGCGGCATGCTCGGCGTGATGTTCACCATTCCGCTGCGCCACGTGATGGTGGTGCAGAGCGACCTGCCGTATCCGGAAGGCGTGGCCGCCGCTGAAATCCTGCGGGTGGGCAGCGCCGAGCGCGCCCAGGACGAGGCTGCTGAGGACGGACGCGCGCCGGCCAAGGCCGAGACCGGCATGGGCGACATCGTGGCGGGCGGCCTGGTCGCCGCCGCGGTCAGCTTCGCGGCCAGCGGACTGCGCGTGCTGGGCGACAGTTTCAGCCGCTGGTTCGAACTGGGCGGGGCGGTGTTCCGGCTGCCCATGGGCTTCTCGCTGGCGCTGCTGGGCGCGGGCTACCTGATCGGCATCGTCGCCGGCCTGGCCATGCTGACCGGACTGATCATTTCCTGGGGCATCGCCGTGCCCATCCTGACCGCCATGGGGGACATGCCTGCGGGCATGTCGCTGGCAAAGTACGCCACCGGCCTGTGGGCGTCGCAGGTGCGCTTCATCGGCGCCGGCGTGATCGGCGTGGGCGCCATCTGGACGCTGGCCACGCTGTTCATGCCGATGGCGCGCGGCGTCAAGGCCTCGTTCTCGGCCCTGACCAAGGCGGGCGCGGCCCGCGCCGGACGCGCGCCGCGCACCGAGCGCGACTTGTCGGCCGGCTGGATCTCGGCCGTGACGCTGGTGCTGGTGGCGGTGCTGGTGGTGACCTTCCAGGTGTTCCTGTCGGGTGCGCCGCTGTCGCCCGCCGCGATCTGGAAGCTGGTGGCCTACGCCGTGCTGTTCGCCTTCGTGTTCGGCTTCCTGGTGGCCGCGGCCTGCGGCTACATGGCCGGCCTGGTGGGGTCGTCGACCAGCCCGATCTCGGGCGTGGGCATCGTGGCCATCGTGCTGGTGTCGCTGCTGATGCTGGCGCTGGGCGGTGAATTGCTGGGCGCGCAGAACGGCGTGCAGATGGCGATCGCGCTGTCCATCTTCAGCACCTCGGCGGTGGTGGCGGTGGCCTCCATTTCCAACGACAACCTGCAGGACCTGAAGACTGGCTGGCTGGTGGGCGCAACCCCCTGGCGTCAGCAGGTGGCGCTGCTGATCGGCTGCGTGGCCGGCGCGGCGGTGATTTCGCCGGTGCTGGAGCTGCTCTACAACGCCTACGGTTTTGCCGACGCCATGCCGCGCGAGGGCATGGACCCGGCGCAGGCGCTGTCGGCGCCGCAGGCGACGCTGATGCTGGCGATCGCGCGCGGCATCTTCACGCACCAGCTCAACTGGACCATGATCCTGATCGGCATGGCGGTCGGCGTGGGCCTGATCGTGGTGGACGAGATCATGAAGCGCACCTGCCGCGTGGCCCGCATCCCGGTGCTGGCGGTGGGCATAGGCATTTATCTGCCGCCCACGGTCGCCTCGCCCATCGTGGTCGGCGCCGTCCTGGCATGGCTGCTGGAACGTGCCTTGCGCCGCCGCGCGGCCGCCGCCGGCAAGCCCTACGAACAGTTTGCCGAGGCGGCCAACCGCCGCGGCGTGCTGATCGCTTCCGGCCTGATCGTGGGCGAAAGCCTGGTCGGCGTGCTGATGGCCGGCATCATCGGCGCGGCCGGCACCGAAGCGCCACTGGCGATCGCCGGCGCAGGCTTCGAGCACACGGCCTCGTTCCTGGGGCTGGCCGTCTTCGTGGCGGTGGCGATCCTGTTCTGGCGCCGGGTGATGAAACTGGCGTGAGGCGCCCGGCCGGTCCTGCCGGGCGGCCGCTTCAGGCGGCGTCCAGCAGGTCGGCCAGCGTGCGGGCGATGACCTTGGTGGCGCGCCGCAGGTCTTCCAGCACCACCCGTTCATCGTTGCGCTTGGCGTGCGATTCCAGCACGGTGCGCGGTCCGGCGCCGTAGATCACGCCAGGGATGCCCGCTTCGGCGTACAGGCGCACGTCGGTATAGAGCGGCGTGCCCATGGCGGGGATGGGCTCGCCGAACAATTCCTCTCCATGTTTCTGTATGGCCTGCACCAGCGGCTGGCTGCCCGGCAGCGGGCGCATGGAATTGGCCAGCAGCAGGCGCTTGATGTCCACGCTGATGCCGGGCACGGAGTCGGCGGTTTCCTGGATGATGCAGCGGATGTCGGCTTCGACCTCGGCCGCGTTTTCTTCGGGAATCATGCGCCTGTCCAGCTTGAACGCCACCTTGCCCGGCACCACGTTGGTATTGGTGCCGCCTTCGATGCGGCCGACGTTCAGGTAGGGGTGGCTGATGCCCGGCACCTCGGAGCGGATCTCCCGATACCGCGCGTTCTGCGCGTACAGTGTGTTCAGGATCGCGACGGCGCCTTGCAGCGCGTCCACGCCGCTGCTGGGGATGGCGGCATGGGCCATCTTGCCGTGTACGGTCACTTCCATCTGCAGGCAGCCGTTGTGCGCGGTGACGACCTCGTAGCTGAAACCGGCGGCGATCAGCAGGTCGGGCTTGGTCAGCCCTTGCGACAGCAGCCAGCCGGGGCCGAGCAGGCCGCCGAATTCCTCGTCGTAGGTGAAGTGCAATTCGACCGCGCCGCGGCGGGGGCGGGCGACGGCTTCCAGCGCGCGCAAGGCGAACGTGAAGCTGGCGAAATCGCTCTTGCTGACGGCGGCGGCGCGGCCGTAGAGGCTGCCGTTGTCGATTTCGCCGCCATACGGGTCATGTGCCCAGCCTTCGCCCGGCGGCACCACGTCGCCGTGGGCATTGAGCGCCACGCGCAGGCCGCCGGCGCCGTACTCGCGGCGCACGATCAGGTTGGTGATCGATTGCAGGCCGTAGTCCCGCACGTCCTGCGCCGGCACCGGATGAGCCTCGGCGTCCAGGCCGAAGCCTTGCAGCAATTCGGCCGTGCGTTCGGCGTGCGGCGCATTGTTGCCGGGGGGCGTGTCGGTCGGCACGCGCACCAGCTCCTGCAGGAAGCGGACTTCTTCGTCAAAGTGGGCGTCAACCCAGGCGTCGAGTCGGGCGTAGTCGGTCATGGTCTCTATTGGGTGTCGTGGGCAAGGTCGTCGAGCAGGCTCAGCAGCGCCAGCACGGCAAGCTGGATGTCGTCGCTGGAGGTGGATTCGCGCGGGTTGTGGCTGATGCCGGAGTTCTGGCCGCGCACGAACAGCATGGCCTGGGGCATGACCTCGTGCAGCTTCATGGCATCGTGGCCTGCGCCGCTGGGCATGCGGTGGACAGGCAGTCCCAGCGCGTCCACGGCGCGTTCCCAGCGCTGCTGCCAGGCGGGGGCGCTGGGGGCGGCGGCGGCGCGCATGGTTTCTTCCAGCATGTAGCGCAGGCCGCGGCGCTGGCAGATGGCTTCCAGTTCGGCCAGCACGTCGCGCGCCAGCGCATCGCGCTGCGCGTCGCTGGGCGCGCGCAGGTCCAGGCTGAAGCGGCATTCTCCCGGCACCACGTTGATCGAGCCGCCGGGGACTTCCAGCATGCCCATGGTGCCTACCGAGTCGCCGTCGCGGGCGGCGCGCTGTTCCACGTACAGGGCCAGCTCGGCGGTGGCGGTGGCGGCGTCGCGGCGGCGGTTCATGGGCGTGGTGCCGGCATGGCAGGCCAGGCCGTTGATCCGCACCTGGTAGCGCACGCAGCCGTTGATGGACGTGACCACGGCCAGCGGCAGCCCCATTTCGTACAGCACCGGACCTTGTTCGATATGGACTTCGACAAAGCCCAGATAGCGGGCGGGGTCGCGCTTGAGCTTGGGGATGTCCTCGCTGCGCAGGCCCGCATGCGCCATCGCATCGCGCATGCTGACGCCGTCGGCGTCCTGCTGGTCCAGCCACTGCGGCTTGAAGTCGCCGATCAACGCGCCCGAGCCCAGGAAGGTGGCGCGGTAGCGTTGGCCTTCCTCTTCCGCGAAGCCGATGACTTCCAGGTGGTAGGGCAGGCGCCTGCCCTGGCGGTGGAGTTCGCGCACGCAGGCCATCGGTACGAAGATGCCCAGCCGGCCGTCGTACTTGCCGGCGTTGCGCACCGTGTCGTAATGGCTGCCAGTCATGAGGGTGGGGGCGTCGGGGTTGGCGGCCAGGTACCGGCCGACCACGTTGCCCACGGCGTCGATCCCGACCTCGTCGAAGCCGCAATCGCGCATCCACTGCGTCAGCAGTCCGGCGCAGGCGCGGTGGGCGTCGGTCAGGTAGGTGACGGTCAACTGGCCTTTTTCGGCATAGCCCGGGTCGCTATGGACGGCCAGTTGCTCACCCCAGTCCCAGATGTCGTTGCCGATGGCGGGCTCGGAGTCGAAACGTTCGCTCAAGCGGATTTCGGCGATGCGGTGCTGCTGCTGCTGGGCCTCTTCGAATTCCAGGTCCGGCGGGTTGTCCAGGCGACGGGTGAATTCGTCGATCACTTGCGGGCGCGTCATGCCGGCGCCGCGAGCGCCACGCACGGCAAGGACGAAGGGAAAACCGAACCGGGTCTTGTAGGCGGCATTCAACTCCTGCAGACGCGCCAGTTCGCCGGGCGTGCAGCCGGCCAGGCCAGCCAGCTCTTGCTCGCGAGCCGAATCCGCATTCAGACGCGTGCCCTGCGCGGCCCCCAGTTCGGGATGGGCGCGCAGCAGCGCCGTCCGGGCTTCGGCATCCGCGTCGTTCACGGCGCGGCGCAGGCGCTGCGCCAGATCGGCCAGCGAACGGAACGGCCGGTGGCCAAGCGCGCGCTCGGCGATCCAGGGCGCTTGCCCGTACAGGCCGTCGAGCATGGCGGCGGCGTCCGCGGGCGCCGCCGCATTGAGTTGGGCTAGGGTGTGGGCCATGGCCGTCCTGTTCAGGCGTTGGGGGTATGGGGATGCGCCGCCTTCCAGTGGCGCGCGATGTCCAGGCGCCGGCAGACCCAGACGCGGTCATGGCGGGCGATGTGGTCCAGGAAGCGCTGCAGCGCGGCGATGCGGCCGGGCCGACCCAGCAGGCGGCAGTGCATGCCGATGCTCATCATCTTGGGCGCTTCATCGCCCTCGGCGTAGAGCGCGTCGAAGCTGTCCTTCAGGTACTGGAAGAAGGGATCGGCGTGCGAATAGCCTTGCGGCAGCGCGAAGCGCATGTCGTTGCAGTCCAGCGTATAAGGCACGATCAGTTGCGGCACCACGCTGCCGTCCGTTTTCTGCACGCGCATCCAGAAGGGCAGGTCGTCGCCGTAGTAGTCGCTGTCGTACTCGAAGCCGCCGTAGTCGGCCACCAGGCGTCGGGTGCGCGGACTGTCGCGGCCGGTGTACCAGCCCAGCGGACGGCTGCCGGTCATTTGCGTGATCGCGTCCATGGCCAGGCGCATGTGCTCGCGTTCGGTGGCTTCGTCGATGTGCTGGTAGTGGATCCAGCGCCAGCCGTGGCAGGCGATCTCGTGTCCCAGCTCGGTGAGGGCGGCGGTCAGTTCAGGGTGGCGTTGCAAGGCCATGCCGACGCCGAACACGGTCAGCGGCAGTCCGCGCTTTTCGAACTCCCGCAGGATGCGCCATACGCCGGCTCGCGAGCCGTACTCGTAGACGCTCTCCATGCTCAGATGGCGTTCGGGATAGCTGGCGGGGTTGAACATTTCCGACAGGAACTGTTCGGATCCGGCGTCGCCATGCAGCACGCTGTTCTCGCCGCCTTCCTCGTAATTCAGCACGAACTGCACCGCGATGCGCGCCTGGCCCGGCCATCGGGCATGCGGCGGATTGCGGCCGTAGCCGGCCAGGTCGCGGGGGTAGGGGAGCGTGGAATCGTAGGCGGTCATGAACAGGCGGGCAGAGTGCAACGGCGCGCGATGGCCGGGCGTGGGTGGGCGGACGACTTCCTGATGCTCAGCACCTTAGCTGGAAATCGTAGTTTTGTATACAAACTATGTACATAATTTTGCGGGAGGACGCGTGGGAAAGCTCAGCCCACGCGAAAAGCCCAGCCGGCGGATACGCCGGCTGGGCTGCGCTTCCTGCGCTCATCATGGGCGCTGGCGGCCAGGACTGGCAAGCCCTGGGCCTGGCCGGCCTTTCAGCGCAGGTCGCCGCAAGGCCAGCCAAAGGCGCCGTAGGCGCCCTTATCCGTTGCGGTAGAGAAAGCTGTAGGCGTTGATCGCCGGCACCCCTCCCAGGTGCGCATACAGAACCCGCGAACCTGCCGGAATCTCGCCGCGGCGGATGATGTCCATCATGCCCTGCATGGATTTCCCTTCGTAGACCGGGTCGGTCATCATGCCTTCGAGGCGGGCGCAAACACGGATGGCCTCGTTGGTTTCGGCCGACGGCAGGCCGTAGGCCGGGTACGCATAGCGGGTGTCCAGCACCACGTCGCGCTCCTCGATGGCGGTCTCGAGTCCGACCATGTCGGCCGTGCGCCGCGCGATGCGCAGGATCTGCGCCCGGGTCTGCTCGGGCGTGCCCGAGGCGTCGATGCCGATGACGCGGTCGGCGCGGCCGTCGGCTGCAAAGCCCACCACCATGCCGGCCTGCGTGCTGCCCGTGACCGCACACACCACGATGTAGTCGAACTTGAAGCCCAGCTCGGCTTCCTGGCGCCGCACTTCCTCGGCGAAGCCGACGTAGCCCAGGCCGCCAAGCTCGTGGTCGGACGCGCCGGCCGGAATCGCGTAGGGCTTGCCGCCGCGCTTGCGGACGTCTTCCAGCGCCTCTTCCCAGCTACGTCGGAATCCGATGTCGAACCCCTGGTCCACCAGGCGCACGTCGGCGCCCATCAGGCGGCTCATCATGATGTTGCCGACCCGGTCGTAGACCGCGTCCGAATAGTCCACCCAGTTTTCCTGCACCAGCACGCAGGCCAGTCCCAGCTTCGCGGCGACCGCGGCCACCATGCGGGTGTGGTTGGACTGGATGCCGCCGATGGTGACCAGCGTGTCGCAACCCTGTTCCAGCGCCTGCGGGATCAGGTATTCCAGCTTGCGCAGCTTGTTGCCGCCGAACGCAAGGCCGCTGTTGCAGTCTTCGCGCTTGGCGTAGATCTCGACCTTGCCGCCCAGATGCGCGGACAGGCGCTCGAGCTTTTCGATGGGGGTGTCGCCGAAGGTCAGGCGGTGGCGCGGAAATCGTTGCAGATCCATATGGGTTCTCCTGTGCCGGCCGGGTGGCGCGGATGGAAAAATCATAGGAATTTCAATGATTTATCGTCAATTGCGTATTTTTATTGTTTAAATGGAAAATAATTAAATAAATATCGGAATTTCTATTTAATATTTCTAGATTAGTTCTTTTGTCGCAATTTAATTTTTGGGGACGTATTAAATGCCAGCCATTTCCAGCCTGGACCGCATCGATCGGCAGATCCTGCGCGTGCTGCAGCAGGATGCCCAGATCACCAACCTGGAATTGAGCGCGCGCGTCCACCTGAGTCCGGCCGCCTGCCTGCGCCGGGTGGAAAAGCTCAAGAGCGAGGGCATCATCCGCAAGACCGTCGCCCTGCTCGAACCGGCGGCAGTGGACATGGGCACCCTCGTCATCGTGGGCGTGGTGCTGGACCGCTCCACGCCGGAGTCCTTCACGGATTTCGAAGCCGCGGCGCGCGGCATCAGCGGCTGCCTGGAATGCCACCTGGTGGCGGGCGAGTTCGACTATTTCCTGATGCTGCGCATCCGCGACCTGGAACGCTTCAACAAGCTGCATGCCGGGGAGATCATCAAGCTGCCCGGCGTACGCCAGATCCGCACCTTTTTCGTCCTGAAAGAGATCCTGTCGACCACCGAATTGCCCGTATGAACGAGGCTAATGCGCAACACTGGCATTTCCGTTAGTGAAAATGATGCGACGCGGCATTTTGGGTTGCCAGAAATTGATGGCGCGTAGACGGCGCAATGGACGGGGTTCGCTGGACATTCCAATGCTGCATGACGGCATTCCGAATGCGCTTTTGCGTCACGCAAACGCAAGAAGACGTCCTTAAACTCAAAGGGCTATACTCTTATCCCATACGGCTTTTAAGGCTTGTACGCGCCTTCTGCCCCTGCTATCCGCTTAACGGGAAGCCCGTGTCGCGGAAGGTTTTCCTGCATCGTGTCGAGTGAAGCACTCGTAAAGGTGAAGCGATATGTCTTCGGAAATAGAATCTCTATCCACGTCTTATCTCTTTGGGGGTAACGCCCCTTATGTTGAGGAGCTTTACGAAGCCTACCTCGACAATCCCGGTTCGGTACCTGACAACTGGCGCGAATACTTCGACCAGCTGCAACACGCTCCCGCCACCGACGGCCAGGAATCCACCCGCGACCAGGCCCACGCTCCCATCGTCGAATCGTTCGCCCAGCGCGCCAAGGCCAATGCCTTCGTGCAACGCGCCGCCGAACCCGACCTGACCGTGGCCAGCAAGCAGGTTTCGGTGCAGTCGCTGATCGCGGCCTACCGCTCCCTGGGTTCGCGCTGGGCCGATCTGGATCCGCTCAAGCGCCAGGAACGTCCGCCGATCCCCGAACTCGATCCGGCCTTCTACGGCCTGACCGAAGCCGATCTGGACCAGACCTACTCGGCCACCAACACCTACTTCACGACCGCCAGCACCATGACGCTGCGCGACATCCTGAAGGCGCTGCGCGACACTTACTGCCGCAGCATCGGTGCCGAATTCACGCATATCTCCGACCCCGCCGCCAAGCGCTGGATCCAGGAACGCCTGGAAACCACCCTGGGCGCGCCCGCCTATTCGGTCGAAGAAAAGCGCCACATCCTGCAGCAGCTGACCGAGTCCGAAGGCCTCGAGCGCTTCCTGCACACCAAGTACGTCGGCCAGAAGCGCTTCTCGCTGGAAGGCGGCGAAAGCTTCATCGCCTCGATGGACGAAGTGGTGAACCACGCCGGTGAAAACGGCGTCCAGGAAATCGTGGTCGGCATGGCCCACCGCGGCCGCCTGAACCTGCTCGTGAACATCATGGGCAAGATGCCCGGCGACCTGTTCGCCGAGTTCGAAGGCAAGCACGCCGAAGGCCTGACCGACGGCGACGTGAAGTACCACAACGGCTTCTCCAGCGACCTGTCCACCCGTGGCGGCCCGGTCCACCTGTCGCTCGCGTTCAACCCGTCCCACCTGGAAATCGTCAACCCCGTGGTCGAAGGCAGCGTGCGCGCTCGCCAGGAACGCCGCGGCGACGCCGAAGGCAAGCAAGTGCTGCCCGTGCTGGTGCACGGCGACGCGGCCTTCGCCGGCCAGGGCGTGGTCATGGAAACGCTGAACTTGGCGCAAACCCGCGGCTACGGCACGGGCGGCACGCTGCACATCGTCATCAACAACCAAATCGGTTTCACCACGTCCGACCCGCGTGACTCGCGCTCGACGCTGTATTGCACCGACGTGGTCAAGATGATCGAAGCGCCGGTGTTCCACGTCAACGGCGACGATCCCGAAGCCGTGGTGTTCGTCACCAAGCTGGCGCTGGACTACCGCTTGCAGTTCCGCCACGACATCGTCGTGGACATCGTCTGCTTCCGCAAGCTGGGCCACAACGAGCAAGACACCCCGTCGCTGACGCAGCCCCTGATGTACAAGCGCATCGGCCATCACCCTGGCACGCGCAAGCTGTACGCCGACAAGCTGACCACGCAAGGCGTGCTGGCCGACGGCGAAGCCGATCAGCTCGTGAAGGACTACCGCCAGCTGATGGAAGACGGCCAGCGCACCATCGAACCGGTGCTGACCGACTACAAGAGCAAGTACGCCATCGATTGGTCGCCGTTCCTGGGCGCCAAGTGGACCGACCAGGCCGACACCGCCGTGCCGCTGGCCGAGCTCAAGCGCATCGGCGAACGCATCACCACCGTGCCGGAAGGCTTCACGGTGCACCCGCTGGTCGCCAAGCTGCTGAACGACCGCCGCACCATGGCCAAGGGCGAACTGAACCTGGACTGGGGCATGGGCGAACACCTCGCCTTCGCCACCCTGGTGTCCTCGGGCTACGCCATCCGCATCACCGGCCAGGACTCGGGCCGCGGCACGTTCACGCACCGCCACGCCGTGCTGCACGACCAGAACCGCGAACGCTGGAACGACGGCACCTACATTCCGCTGCAGAACGTCTCGGAAGGCCAGGCTCCGTTCACCGTGATCGACTCCGTGCTGTCCGAAGAGGCGGTGCTGGCGTTTGAATACGGCTACTCCAGCGCCGAACCCAACACGCTGACCATCTGGGAAGGCCAGTTCGGCGACTTCGTCAACGGCGCCCAGGTCGTGATCGACCAGTTCATCAGCTCCGGCGAAGCCAAGTGGGGCCGCCAGTCGGGCCTGACCCTGATGCTGCCGCACGGCTACGAAGGTCAAGGCCCCGAGCACTCCTCGGGCCGCATCGAGCGCTTCCTGCAACTGTGCGCCGACAACAACATGCAAGTGGTCCAGCCGACCTCCGCGTCGCAGATCTTCCATGTGTTGCGCCGCCAGATGATCCGCCCGTTCCGCAAGCCGCTGGTGCTGTTCACGCCGAAGTCGCTGCTGCGCAACAAGGACGCCGGCTCCCCCCTGACCGATCTGGCAGGCGGCAGCTTCCGCCCCGTCATCGGCGAAGTCGACGAGGCCATCGACGCCAGCAAGGTCAAGCGCGTGCTGGCTTGCTCGGGCAAGGTCTACTACGATCTGGTCAATGCCCGCCGCGAGCGTGGCGCCGACAACGTGGCGATCGTTCGCGTCGAACAGCTGTATCCGTTCGCGCACAAGTCGTTCGAAACGGAACTGCGCAAGTACCCGAAGGCAACCGAAGTGATCTGGGTTCAGGACGAACCGCAGAACCAGGGCGCCTGGTTCTACGTTCAGCATCATGTGTACGAAAACATGGTCGAAGGCCAGAAGCTGGGCTATGCCGGCCGCGCCGCGTCGGCATCGCCGGCCGTGGGCTACCTGGCCAAGCACCAGGAGCAGCAGAAGGCCCTGATCGAAACGGCCTTCGCGCCCAAGTTCAAGGTCATGTTGACGAAGTAACACTCGCTTGATGCACGCGCCGCGCGCGCAGGTTTCTGGAATTCCGATTCGAAGCTTGCCGCGCAGCGCGACCAGAACACAAACTTTACGGAACAAACAAAATGGCTATTACCGACGTCGTCGTCCCCCAACTCTCCGAATCCGTCTCCGAAGCGACGCTGCTGACCTGGAAGAAGCAGCCGGGCGCTGCCGTTGAAGCGGACGAAATCCTGATCGAAGTCGAAACCGACAAGGTCGTGCTGGAAGTGCCGGCCCCCGCCTCGGGCGTGCTGGCTGAAATCGTCAAGGGCGATGGCAGCACCGTTACCTCCGGCGAAGTGCTGGCCCGCATCGACACCGCAGGCAAGGCCGCCGTCGCCGCCACCGCGCCCGCCGCCGAGGCCCCCAAGGCCGCCGAGCAAGCCGCCGCCGCACCCGCCGCTGCCGCTTCGTCGGCTGCCGCCGGCGTGGCTTCGCCCGCCGCCTCCAAGATCCTGGCCGAGAAGGGCGTCGACGCCGCTTCCGTGGCCGGCACCGGCCGTGACGGCCGCGTGACCAAGGGCGACGCCCTGGCCGCCAGCGCTCCCGCCAAGGCCGCTCCGGCCAAGGCCGCCGCGCCGGTCGCTCCCCCGACGATGTCGCTGGACGGCCGTCCGGAACAGCGCGTGCCGATGAGCCGCCTGCGCGCCCGCATCGCCGAGCGCCTGCTGCAATCGCAGCAGGAAAACGCGATCCTGACCACGTTCAACGAAGTCAACATGCAGGCCGTCATCGACCTGCGCAGCAAGTACAAGGACAAGTTCGAGAAAGAGCACGGCATCAAGCTGGGCTTCATGTCGTTCTTCGTCAAGGCTGCCGTGGCCGCGCTGAAGAAGTACCCGCTGATCAACGCCTCGATCGACGGCAAGGACATCATCTACCACGGCTACTTCGACATCGGCATCGCTGTCGGCAGCCCGCGCGGCCTGGTTGTGCCGATCCTGCGCAACGCTGACCAGCTGTCGATCGCCGACATCGAAAAGACCATCGCCGACTTCGGCCGCCGCGCCGCTGACGGCAAGCTGGGCATTGAAGAAATGACCGGCGGTACCTTCTCGATCTCCAACGGCGGCGTGTTCGGCTCGATGCTGTCGACCCCGATCATCAACCCGCCGCAATCGGCCATCCTGGGCGTGCACGCCACCAAGGATCGCGCCGTGGTGGAAAACGGCCAGATCGTCATCCGCCCGATGAACTACCTGGCGCTGTCCTACGACCACCGCATCATCGACGGCCGCGAAGCCGTGCTGGGCCTGGTCGCCATGAAGGACGCCCTGGAAGATCCGCAGCGCCTGTTGCTGGACCTGTAATCTCGACGCCCCGGCCCGGCGCCCAAGCGACCCCAGGGTCTTGCGGCGCCCTGGCCGGCTTCTTGCCGGCCCGCAGGGCGGGGCGTGCTCCACTCAATACCTCATCGCGAGAACACTATGTCCAAACAATTTGACGTCGTCGTCATCGGCGCGGGCCCCGGCGGCTACATCGCCGCCATCCGCGCCGCGCAGCTCGGCATGTCGGTGGCTTGCATCGACGCCTGGCAAAACGGCCAAGGCGGCCCGGCTCCCGGCGGCACCTGCACCAACGTCGGCTGCATTCCGTCCAAGGCGCTGCTGCAATCGTCCGAACACTTTGAGCAGGTCAATCACCACTTCGCCGACCACGGCATCGAAGTCAAGGGCGTCAGCCTGAAGCTCGACACGCTGATCGGCCGCAAGAACACGGTGGTCAAGCAGAACAACGACGGCATCCTGTACCTGTTCAAGAAGAACAAGGTCACCTTCTTCCACGGCAAGGGCGCGTTCGTCGGCCAGGTGGAAGGCGGCTGGGCCATCAAGGTCACCGGCACCGCCGAGGAAGACCTGGTTGCCAAGCACGTGGTGGTCGCCACCGGTTCGTCGGCGCGCGAGCTGCCCGGCCTGCCGTTCGACGAAAAGGTCGTGCTGTCCAACGACGGCGCGTTGAACATCGGCGCCGTGCCGAAGACGCTGGGCGTGATCGGCGCCGGCGTGATCGGCCTGGAAATGGGCAGCGTGTGGCGCCGCCTGGGTTCCGAAGTGACCATCCTGGAAGCCATGCCGGAATTCCTGGCCGCGGCTGACGGCCAAGTGGCCAAGGAAGCCCTGAAGGCCTTCACCAAGCAAGGCCTGAACATCCAGATGGGCGTCAAGATCGGCGAGATCAAGGCGACCGCCAAGTCCGTCACCGTGCCCTATGTCGACGCCAAGGGCGCCGAGCAGAAGCTGGTGGTCGACAAGCTGATCGTCTCGATCGGCCGCGTGCCCTACACCGGCGGCCTGAACGCCGACGCCGTGGGCCTGAAGCTCGACGAGCGCGGTTTCATCGCCGTGGACGGCGACTGCAAGACCAACCTGCCGAACGTCTGGGCGGTGGGCGACGTGGTGCGCGGCCCGATGCTGGCGCACAAGGCCGAGGAAGAAGGCGTGGCGGTTGCCGAACGCATCTCCGGCCAGCACGGCCACGTCAACTTCGACACCGTGCCGTGGGTGATCTACACCTCGCCGGAAATCGCCTGGGTCGGCAAGACCGAGCAACAGCTCAAGGCCGAAGGCCGCGAGTACAAGGCCGGCAGCTTCCCGTTCCTGGCCAACGGCCGCGCCCGCGCGCTGGGCGACACCACCGGCTTTGCCAAGGTGATCGCCGATGCCAAGACCGACGAGGTCCTGGGCGTGCACATCGTGGGTCCGATGGCCTCGGAACTGATCTCGGAAGCCGTGACCATCATGGAATTCCGCGGTGCGGCCGAAGACATCGCCCGCATCTGCCACGCGCACCCGACGCTGTCGGAAGCCGTGAAGGAAGCCGCATTGGCCGTGGACAAGCGCGCGTTGAATTTCTGATACGCGCATAGCCGATGCAAGACGGGGGCGGGTTCACGGATCCGCCCTTTTTTCATTCTGCTTTACCTGCTCCCACATGAACGTCAGCGAATACTACGAACACGCCCTGGCCGAGCGCGGCTACAAGCCCGATGAAGCCCAGAAGGTGGCGATCGACCGGCTGCAGCGCTACTACGACGAATGGGTCAAGTTCAAGTCGATGCGCTCGAACGCGCTGAAGAAGCTGCTGAACCGCCCCGACGTGCCCCGCGGCGTGTACCTGTGGGGCGGAGTGGGGCGTGGCAAGAGCTTCCTGATGGACGCCTTCTACGCCACCGTGCCCGTGGTGCGCAAGACGCGCCTGCACTTTCACGAATTCATGCGCGGCGTGCACCGCGAACTCGAAGAAGTGAAGGGCATGCAGGACCCGCTGGACGAAGTGGCCAGGCGCGTGGCCAAGCGCTACCGCCTGATCTGCTTCGATGAGTTCCACGTGTCCGACGTGGCCGACGCGATGATCCTGCACCGGCTGCTGTTCAAGCTGTTCGAGTACGGCACGTCCTTCGTGATGACGTCCAACTACGAACCTTCGACCCTGTATCCGGACGGCCTGCACCGCGACCGCATCCTGCCCGCCATCCAGCTGATCCAGGCGCGCATGGACATCATGAACGTGGATGCCGGCGTGGACTACCGCCGCCGTTCGCTGGAACAGGTGCAGTGTTATCACACGCCGCTGGACGAGCATGCCCAGCAGGCGTTGCAAAAAGCGTTCGACAGCCTGGCCGATACGCCGCCCCAGGACCCGGTGTTGCATATCGAGCACCGCGAGATCCGCGCGCTGGCGCTGGGCGGGTCGGTGGTGTGGTTCGACTTCGCCACGCTTTGCGGCGGGCCGCGTTCGCAGAACGACTATCTGGAATTGGCCAACCGCTTCCACGCGGTGATCCTGTCGGGCGTGCCTCGCATGGGACCGCGTCAGGCCTCCGAGGCGCGCCGCTTTACCTGGCTGATCGACGTGTTCTACGACCACCGCGTCAAGCTCATCATGTCCGCCGAGTGCGAGCCCGAGGAAATCTACACCGAGGGCGCACTGGCCAATGAATTCCACCGCACCGTCTCGCGCATCCTGGAAATGCAGTCGCGCGAATACCTGGAATCGGAACGCCGCCACACCGTGTCGTTGTAGTCGCGCCGCATCTGTCCGGATTTTCCGGGCAGATCGCGGTTGAAATTGGTAATACAAGTCATTATCAATTAAGATTTGGAGACTTCTGGTCCAGCACCGCAGTTTCCAACGTGTCTTCCACCCTCCTGTCTGCATCGGCCGCGCGCAGCGACGCTCCTGCCGCGCCCGTCGATGGCCTGTACCGCGATCACCGCCCCTGGCTATTCGGTTGGCTGCGCCGCAGGCTGGGTTGCGAACATCGCGCCGAAGACCTGGCGCAGGACGTTTTCCTGCGGCTGATCCAGGGCCGCAAGGCGGTGCGGGCCGGCGAAGCCCGCGCGCTGCTGACCACCATTGCCCGCGGGCTGGTGGTGGACCATCAGCGGCATGCGGCGCTAGAGCGCGCGTATCTTGCCTATCTGGCCGCCATCCCCGAGGTCTACGCGCCGTCTCCCGAACAACAGGCCGAGCAGTTGCAATCGCTGGCACGGCTCGACCATTTGCTGGACGGATTGCCACCGAAGGCGCGTTCCGCCTTCCTGCTGTCGCAGCTCGATGGGCTGACCTATCCCGAGATCGCGCAGCGGCTTGAAGTCTCCTTGAGCTCCGTGCAGCAATACATGGTGCGCGCCATGACCGCGTGCTATGCGGCGTTCGATGACTAGCGCCGCGGATCCGGTGGCGGACCAGGCGATCGCTTGGTGGGTGCGGCTGCAATCCGGAATGGCCGGCGTGGGGGAACGGCAATCGTGCGAGGCGTGGCTGGCGCAGGATCCGGCGCACCGTCAGGCTTGGGACCGCTTGCAGCGCATCAGCCAGGATGCGCGCCGCGTGCCGGCGGCGTTGGCGCATACCGCATTGTCTGCGCCGCCGTCGGCGGGCCGCCGCACGGTATTGCGCGGGTTGCTGGCCATCGGCGGCACGGCCTTCACCGGCTGGGCGGGCTACCGCCATGCGCCGTGGCAACGGCTGGCCGCGGACCTCAGCACCGGCGTCGGCGAACGTCTGGCCGTGGCGGTGGCCGATGGGCTGCACATCACCTTGAACAGCGACAGCGCGGTGCGCCTGCACTTGCAGGGCGATGCCCGTGGCATGGATCTGCTGCGCGGCGAAGTGCTGGTGCAGACCGAAATGCGGCCCGCCATGGCGGCGCTGCGCGTGGACACGGGGCATGGCGAGGTGCGCGCCGAACGAGCGCGCTTCGACCTGCGCCGCACCGCCGAAGGGGTGCGCGTGGGCGTGTACGAAGGCAGCGTGGTGTTGCTGCGCGCCGGCGTGGCCACGCATGCCGAAGCCGGTGAACGCCTGCAATTCTCCGAGAGCGGCGAGATTGGCCGTCACGCCTCCGATCCCGACAGGCTGGCCTGGACCGACGGGCTGGTGGTGGCCAAGGACTGGCGCCTGGACTACTTCGCGCAATACCTGGCGCGTCAGCGCCTGGGCATGATCCGCGTGGATCCGGCGGTGGCCGGCCTGCGGCTGTCGGGCGTCTTCCCGCTGGACGACGCCGAGCGCGCGCTCAAGGCGCTGGAGCCTGCCTTGCCCATCCGCGTCACGCGGCATACGCCGTACTGGCTGCAGGTGGGTCCGCGCGAGGCGTGAGCGTTACAAATTTTTCTGACCTGCGGCTTGCAGGTTTTCCGATCCCGTACGGAAGGCAGGGATAGATACCACCGTACAGGGAGAGTTTTGTGTCCGTTTCATCTCACCCGCGCTTGCGCGCCCCTTTGTTCGCCGGCCGCATCGCGGTGCTGGCCGCCCTATGCGCGGGCGGGCTTGCCGCTGGCATGCCGCAGGCCTGGGCCCAGTCGGCGCCCGCATCCGCGAATGCGCCGCGCGGCTACCAGATCGCTGCCGGCTCTTTGGCCGACGCCCTGACGCAGTTCGCGCGCAGCGCCGGCGTGGTGCTGTCGTTCGATCCGGCGTTGGTGCGCGGACGCCGCTCGGACGGGCTGGAGGGCGCCTACTCGGTGGGCGCGGGATTCGCCCGCATCCTGGCGGGCAGCGGCCTGCAGGCGCGAGCGCAATCGGGCAATACCTGGACGCTGGTGCAGGTTGCCGCGCCCGCGGGCGACACGCCCACGCTGGCGCCGGTGACGGTGTCGGGCATGTCCGACAGCGCAATCACGACGGTGGGCTATGTGGCCACGGTCAGCGCCAGCGCCACCAAGACCGACACGCCGCTGATCGAAACGCCGCAGTCGGTGTCGGTGGTCACGCGCGAACAGATCACGGAGCAGGGCGCGCAGACGCTGAACCAGGTGTTGCGCTACACCGCGGGCGTGGCCACGGAATCGCGCGGGGCCACCGCCACGCGCCTGGACCAGTTCAGCGTGCGCGGTTTTTCGGCATCGACCTATCTGGACGGCCTGCGGGTATTCGGCGGCCGCGACGCCTTGCCGCAGGTGGATGCCTATCGCCTGGAGCGCGTGGACGTGTTGAAGGGGCCGGCTTCCGTCATGTACGGGCAGGGCGGTCCGGGCGGCGTGGTCAACCAGGTCAGCAAGCGCCCGCTGGAAGAGACGCTGCGCGAGGTCGAGGTGCAGGTTGGCAACTATGACTACCGCCGCGCCAATTTCGATTTCGGCGGCCCGGTGGATGACGAGGGCAAATTCCTGTACCGCCTGGCCGGTTCGGGCTACATGTCCGACGGCCAGGTCAAAGACACCAAGGAACGCCGCTACTTCGTGTCGCCGGCCTTTACCTGGAAGCCCAGCAGTGACACGACGTTGACGGTGCTGACGAACTTCCAGCGCGATCCCGACATGGGTTCCTACGGCAGCGTGCCGGCCATGCGCACGCTGCTGTCCGCGCCCGACGGCATCCGCCTGCCGGCGGACTACTACGACGGCGACGCCAACTTCGAAAAGAGCGACCGTAAGAGCTACTCGCTGGGCTACGTGCTGGAACACCGCTTCAACGATACCTTCAAGGCCTCGCAAAGCCTGCGCTGGACGCGTTCGGAAGCGCAGTACCGCAGCATCTACGGCGCGATGACCAACAACTACGGCTACACCGACAAGACCTATCGCTACCAGCAGCGTGCGTCGATCGCGACCGACGTGGACGTGGGCGCGCTGGTCCTGGACAACAACCTGCAGGCGCGCTTCAACACCGGCCGTTTCGCGCATACCGCGCTGGTGGGCTTTGACTACCAGCACGTCAAGACCGACACGCTGTCCGGCTTTGGCACAGCGCCCGCGCTGGACGTGTTGAATCCGGACAATCACCAGAACATCCCCACGCCGGCGTTCTCGACGGACGCGACCAACAAGCAGTATCAGGCCGGCCTGTACTTCCAGGACCAGATCAAGATCGATCGCCTGTCGGTGTTGCTGGGCGGCCGCTACGACTGGTCGCGCACCGTGGGCGAGACCACCACGATCGCCACCGGACGGGTCGCGCCGTCTTCGCTGAATGCGGAGAAGTTCACGGGCCGCCTGGGCGTGATCTACAACTTCGACAACGGCGTGGCGCCTTATTTCAGCTACTCGGAGTCGTTCGAACCGCAGTCGGGAACGGGGTGGCAGAACGTGCCGTTCAAGCCGATCGAAGGCAACCAGTATGAGGTCGGCATCAAGTACCAGCCGCCGGGCAGCGCCACGCTGCTGTCGGTCGCGGCGTTCGACATCCGCCGCGAGAACATGACGACCACCGATCCGGATCCGACCCATATCTGCGGCACGGCCGGTGGACGCTGCTCCATCCAGGCCGGCGAGCTGCGCACGCAGGGGATCGAGTTCGAAGCCAAGACCGAGCCCCTGCGCGGGCTGACGCTGGTGGCCGCGTACTCCTTGATGGACAACGAGTACTCCAAGGGCTATCCCAACGCCGCGGGCCTGAACCTGAAGGGCAAGACGCCCGTGGGCGTGCCGTCGCAACAGGCGTCCGCGTGGGCCCGCTACCAGCTTCAGGAAGGTCCGCTGGCGGGCATGGGCGTGGGCGGCGGCGTGCGCTACATCGGTTCCTCGTATGGCAACGAGACCAACACGCTGAAGGTTCCGTCGGTCACGCTGTTCGACCTGATGCTGGACTACGACCTGGGCCGCGCATCGCCATCGCTCAAGGGCATGCAGGTGGCGCTGAACGTGCAGAACCTGTTCGACAAGGAATACATCGCGTCGTGCTCGGGCGATTCCTGGTGCTGGTACGGCTATCAGCGTTCCATCAAGGCCAGCCTGCGCTATCGCTGGTAAGGCTGTCCGCTATTTCGAAGTGAGAATGGTTATAATTTAAAACCCTCCGAATCGGGTCCTGGCCGCGGGGCTGGCCCGATCCGGTCCTCTAAAGGAAATCAACAATGACATTCGCAAGAACCTTGGCCGCCATCGCCCTCATGGGCGCGGCGGGCGCCGCGCAGGCGCATTTCGTTTGGCTGGAACGCAGCGCCGAGGGACCGGCCAAGGCGTATTTCGGGGAATGGGCGGACGACGTGCGCGAAAAGCGCGACGGCCTGCTCGGCAAGATCATGGTTGCGCCCGTCGTGACGGGCGCCGACGGCAAGGCGCTGAAGGCCTCGGGCGAGGGCGCGGACTTCCTCGAATTCGCGGCGGCGGGCAAGGGCGACGTGCGCCTGCGCCAGGCCTACCAGTTCAAGGACACCCTGGTGCAGTACGGCGCCAAGGCCGGCCGCGCCGACACCGAGGGCAAGCTGGACCTGGAACTCGTGCCGGTCGCGGCCGGGACCAACGCTTTCGTGCTGCAGTTCAAGGGCAAGCCGCTGGCCAAGACCGAAGTCACCGTGTTCGGCCCGCCCAAATGGGAAAAGCGCTTCCACAGCGATGAAAACGGCCGCATCGAAATCACCACGCCGTGGCCCGGCCAGTACGTGCTCGAAGCCGCCCACGTCGAAGACAAGGCGGGTGAGGCCGACGGCAAGGCCTACGCCAAGATCCGCTACGTTTCGACCACAACCTTCAACGTGTCCCAGTGAAAGCTCCCGCAGCCGGCGCAGGCATGATGCGCTACCGTCTGGCCGTCTTTTCCAGGGCGGCGGCCGCCATCCTGGGCGGCTACGTCCTGGCGTCGGCGGCCGCCGCCTGCCTGGCGATCTGGCTGCCCATGCGGCGGCCGGACGCCGTGGTCACGGCGCAGATGCTGTCCTTCGTGTTCTACGCCTGCGGCGTGATCTGGGTATTCGCCACGCGCAATGCCTGGCGCGCCTGGGCCGGCGTGCTATTGCCCGCCGCCTTGCTGGGCGCGCTGTTCCTGGCCGGCCGGACCATGGGGGCGGCATGAAGGCGAAAGTGGACAAGGCGCCGGGCGAAGAAGGCCTGCGCCAATCCATGTCCTGGCTGCACACCTGGTCGGGGCTGATCTTCGGCTGGGTGCTGTTCGCGATGTTCCTGACCGGCACGCTGGCATTCTTCCGCCCCGAGATCACGGCCTGGATGCAACCCGAGATCCAGGTGCGGCCCGCGCCTGCTGCGCAGTCCGTGGCCGCCGCGCAGCGCTACCTGAGCGAACATGCGCCGGACGCCACGCGCTGGTTCATCACGCCGCCGTCCGACCGCGAGCCGTCGATCCAATTGCTTTACCAGGTGCCCAAGCCCAAGCCCGGCGAACGCGGCTTCGTGCGCGTGAAGTTGGACCCGGCCAACGGCCAGGCCGTGACCGCGCGCGAGACGCGCGGCGGCGATTTCTTCTACCGTTTCCATTTCGAACTGGAAACCGCGTTTCCCTGGGGCCGCTGGCTCGCCAGCATCGCCGGCATGTTCATGCTGGTGGCCATCATCAGCGGCATCATCACCCACAAGAAGATCTTCACCGATTTCTTCACCTTCCGGCCCAGAAAGGGCGGACAGCGCGCCTGGATGGACGGCCATAACGCCTTGTCGGTGCTGGGATTGCCGTTCCATCTGATGATCACGTTCAGCGGGCTGGTGCTGTTCATGGCCATGCTGATGCCGGCCGGCATACTGGCCGTCTACGAGAGCCCGCGCCAGTATTCCGACGATGTCTTCAAGTCGTTCAAGATCACCCCCGCGCGCAACGAGCCCGCGCCGCTGCTGCCGCTGGCGCCGCTGGTGGAGCAGGCGCAGCAGCATTGGCAAGGCCGGGTGGGGCGCGTCACCGTCAACCATCCGGGCGATGCCGGCGCGACC
This sequence comes from Achromobacter pestifer, assembly GCF_013267355.1. Lineage (NCBI taxonomy): Bacteria > Pseudomonadati > Pseudomonadota > Betaproteobacteria > Burkholderiales > Alcaligenaceae > Achromobacter > Achromobacter pestifer. The sequence goes on along the minus strand of NZ_CP053985.1, from coordinate 845,188 downwards.
GTGACCCTGGTGCGCGACGCCGCCGATGGCGTGTCGTTCGGCAAGCTGGCGCCATACATGCGCTTTGACGGCGTCACGGGCGCGCTGCAGGAAAGCGAGGACGAACTCGGCGCCACGGCGCGTACCGCCGGCGTCATCGTCGGCCTGCACCTGGGCCTGTTCGCCGAACCGTTCCTGCGCTGGCTTTATTTCCTGGTCAGCATGGCGGGCACGGCCATGGTCGGCACGGGCATGGTCCTGTGGATCGCCAAGCGGCGTCAGAAGGCCCGTCCGGGCGCGCGTGAAGCGTTCTCGCTGCGGCTGGTGGACGCGCTCAATGCCGGCACGATCGCAGGTCTGTTCATCTCGGTCGCGGCCTTTTTCTGGGCCAACCGCCTCTTGCCCGCCGATCTGCCGGGCAGGCAGTTCTGGGAGTCACGCGCCTTCTTCGCCGCCTGGGGGCTGTCGCTGGTCTACGCCTTCCTGTTCCAGCACCGCAAGTGGCGCGACCTGCTGGCCGTCGCGGCGGCCGCCTTGGCGCTGGTGCCGGTGGTCAACGCCCTGACGACCTCGCGCCATCTGGGCGTGTCGCTGCCTGCGGGCGACTGGGTCATGGCCGGTTTCGACCTGACCTGCCTGGTTGGGGCGCTGTTGCTGGCCTGGATGGCCCGCAAGGCCGCCCGCGCCGGCAAGGCGGCTGCCAGGGCGCCGATCAAGGGGGCAGCCAAGGCAAGCGCAGCCGCCAAGTCCGCCGTGCAGCCCCCGCCCCCGCCTGTCCAGCACGCCTACGAACCTAGAGGGGATACGCTATGACGCTAGCCGCCTTCTGCCTGGCCTATGCGGGTTTTTCCGCCCTGTGCCTGGGCATGGACCGTCACTACGAGGACCTGTTCGACCGCGCCTTGCCCCGGCGCCATCGCTTGCCCTTGCGCCTGTTCGGCTGGGTGGCGCTGGCCCTGTCCCTGTGCGCCTCGGCGGCGGTCTGGGGCTGGAGCTACGGCACGGTCGAATGGATAGGCATCCTCAGCATCGCCGGACTGCTGCTGATCTGGTTCCTGACGTTCCGGCCGCGCGCCGCGCTGACCGCCGGCGGCCTGTGCGCGCTGGCGGCGCCGGTGCTGGCCGTTCTGTAGCCGTCCGCCCGGCACGTTACACTGGGCGTTTCCCCTAGCAAACGCCTCTTCGCCTCATGAATACCCGCGTCCTTACCGGCATCACCACCTCTGGAACTCCCCACCTCGGCAATTACGCGGGCGCGATCCGTCCCGCCGTCCAGGCCAGCGCGCAGCCCGGCGTGGACGCATTCTTCTTCATGGCGGACTACCACGCCCTCATCAAGTGCGACGACCCGGCCCGCGTGGCGCGCTCGCGCCTGGAAATCGCCGCCACCTGGCTGGCGGTGGGCCTGGACCACGAGCGCGTGACCTTCTACCGCCAGTCGGACATCCCCGAGATTCCCGAGCTGACCTGGCTGTTGAACTGCGTCACGGCCAAGGGCCTGATGAACCGGGCGCATGCCTACAAGGCGTCGGTGGACCAGAACACGGAAAAGGGCCTGGAGCCGGACGATGGCGTGACCATGGGCCTGTTCTCGTACCCGGTGCTGATGGCCGCGGACATCGTCATGTTCAACGCCAACAAGGTGCCCGTGGGCCGCGACCAGATCCAGCATCTGGAAATGGCGCGCGACATCGCGCAGCGCTTCAATCACCTGTACGGCCGCGACTACTTCACGCTGCCGGAAGTCGTGATCGAAGAGGACGTGGCGACCTTGCCGGGCCTGGACGGCCGCAAGATGTCCAAGAGCTACAACAACACCATTCCGCTGTTCGAGGGCGGCGCCAGCGCGCTGCGCGCGGCGGTGATGCGCATCGTCACTGATTCGCGCGCGCCGGGCGAGCCCAAGGATGCCGAGAACTCGCACCTGTACACCATCTACCGCGCCTTCGCCACGCACGAGCAGGCCGCCGCGCTGCGCAAGCAGCTCGAAGAGGGCCTGGGCTGGGGCGAAGCCAAGCAGGCGCTGTACGACCACCTGGAGAACCTGCTGGCGCCCATGCGCGAGAAGTACGTCGACCTGATGGCCAACCCCGGCCGCATCGAAGAGATCCTGCAGGCCGGCGCCGCCAAGGCGCGCAAGTTGGCTACGCCGTTCATGCTGGAACTGCGCCAGGCCGTGGGCCTGCGCAATCTGGAAGCCGGTTCCGGCGCCAAGGCCGCGCAGCCCAAGAAGGAAAAGGGCAAGGGCGCGCGCTTCGTCAGCTTCCGCGATGAAGACGGCGGCTTCCGCTTCCGCCTGCTGGCCGCCGACGGCGAGGAACTGCTGCTGTCGCAGCGCTTCGCCGATCCGAAGGAAGCTGGCGCCGTCATGCGCCGTCTGCAGGCGGAACCGGCCGATGCCGCGCTGCAGGCCGACGGGCAGGGCTATGCGGCCTTGATCGACGGCGTGGCCGTGGCGACCGCGCCGGCGGGCGCGCAGGACGAATCCGGCGCCTTGCTGGCGCGCGCGCGCGCCGCGCTGTCGTCGCTGTCGCAGGAATAAGCCCAAGGGGCCGGCGCAACGCCGGCCCGGCTGCTTAGGCGGCGCGGGCGTTGGCCACGATGCGCCCGTCGCGTACCTGGAAGCGCTGGGCGCTGCCCTGGCCGGCGATTTCGAGCATGTCGCCTTCCGTGTAGCCCGTCACGTTCGGGCAGTCCAGCCATTCCGGATTGATGAACGGGAAGTACTTCAGCATGCCGCTGCCCTGGCTGGCGAAATCGAAAGTGGTGTTGGCGACCACTTCCGGATCCCATTGGCTGGCGTCGAAGGTCAGCGCGCAACCCGCGCCGATGCGGTAAGTGATGCTGGCCCCCATGCTGGCGAATCCCAGCGCGCCGACGTGCAACTGCGCGCCATTGCTCAACTCGATGACACGGCTGCCCAGCCGCTCCAGCGTGATGTGCTTGAAGCTCACTTCGGCGCCGTCGACTAGCAGGTGCGAATACTGGCCCAGGGTGATTTCGCTGTAGGCGCCGCTGGCGTTGGCTTGTTCGGCGGTGATGGTTGCCGTTTCATTGGCGGCAAGCGTGATGGTATGGGGCATGGCTGGGCAGATCTCCGGTCGTTCGGGGCAGGGCGCTGTCGTTCTTGTGCTGCTCCCCGGCAGGCGCTGCGCGCCATGGCTCGCCTGTTCGCGGGGGGCTTGTGTCGCTTTGCGGCCTGGCGCCGCCGGGTCTTATTATTTAGACACAATTAGATATTTTCTATCATTTTTGATAGTTGCGGCTTGAGCGAACACAAGTAAGGCATCGTTTTACGGGTAAGCCCTAGGTAAAAAAAACCGGCGCACCAGGCGCCGGTTTTTCGTGGAGCGACGGTCGCTCAGCGCTTGAGCTTGGCGAACGCGTCCGCCATGGCGCTGTTCATGCCGGCGGCGGCCCCGGAACCGCCGCGGCCGCCGTCGCCCTGCGGGCGGCGGTTGCGGTCGGCGCCCTTGGGCGCGTCGCCGCTGCGGCGGGCGGGAGCGGCGGTGTCGTTCATGCGCATGGTCAGCGCGACGCGCTTGCGCGCCGCGTCCACTTCCAGCACCTTCACGCTGACCGTCTGGCCCACGCGCACGACGTCGCGCGGATCCTTCACGAATTTCTCGGCCAGGGCCGAGATGTGGACCAGGCCGTCCTGGTGCACGCCGATGTCCACGAACGCGCCGAAGTTGGCCACGTTGGTCACGACGCCTTCCAGCACCATGCCCGGGTACAGGTCGTTCAGGGTCTCGACGCCTTCCTTGAACTGCGCCGTCTTGAACTCCGGACGCGGATCGCGGCCGGGCTTTTCCAGTTCGGCGAAGATGTCGCGCACCGTCGGCAGGCCGAAGCGCTCGTCGGTGAAGTCCGACGGCGACACGCCCTTGAGGGCTTCGCGCTGGCCGATGATCTGCTTCACCTCGGCCTTGATCTTGGCGACGATGCGCTCGACCACCGGATAGGCTTCGGGGTGGACCGACGAGGCATCCAGCGGGTTGTCGCCGTTGGGAATGCGCAGGAAGCCCGCGGCTTGTTCAAACGCCTTGTCGCCAAAGCGCGGCACCTTGCGCAGGATTTCGCGGGTGGGGAAGGCGCCGTTCTCGTCGCGCCAGGCGACGATGTTCTTGGCCAGCAGCGAATTCAGGCCGGACACGCGGGCCAGCAGGGCGGCCGACGCGGTGTTCACATCCACGCCCACGGCGTTCACGCAATCCTCGACCACGGCGTCCAGCGAACGCGCCAGCTCGCGCTGATTGACGTCGTGCTGGTACTGGCCCACGCCGATGGCCTTGGGATCGATCTTGACCAGTTCGGCCAGCGGATCCTGCAGGCGGCGGGCGATGGACACGGCGCCGCGCAGGGTGACGTCCAGGTCGGGGAACTCCAGCGCGGCGGTTTCGGACGCGGAATAGACGGAGGCGCCGGCTTCGGAAACCACCACGCGGGTGACCTTCAGGTCCGGGAAGCGTTCCATCATGTCGCCCACCAGCTTTTCGCTTTCGCGCGAGGCGGTGCCGTTGCCGATGGCGATCAGGTCGACCTTGTGGCGGGCCACCAGGGCGGCCAACGTGTTGATGGTGCCTTCGCGGTCGCGGCGCGGTTCAAACGGGTAGACGGTGGTGGTGTCCACGACCTTGCCGGTCTGGTCGATCACGGCGACCTTGCAGCCGGTGCGGATGCCGGGGTCCAGGCCCAGCACAGCCTTGGGGCCGGCGGGCGCGGCCAGCAGCAGGTCCTTCAGGTTGGCGGCGAACACGCGGATGGCTTCGGCTTCGCCGCTTTCGCGCAGGCGGCCGACCAGCTCGCTTTCGAATGCCGTCAGCAGCTTCACGCGCCAGGTCCAGCGGCAGACTTCGCCCAGCCAGCGCGCGCGCGGCGTGGCGTCCAGCGCGAATAGGCCATTGCCCAACTTGAGGAAGCCGGCGATGCGGGCCACGCAGGGATGCGGCGTCTGCGCTTCCAGCTCGGCTTCCAGCCCCAGGCGCAGCTCCAGCACGCCTTGCTGGCGGCCGCGCAGCAACGCCAGGATGCGGTGCGAGGGCAGGGTGCGCAGCGGTTCGTTGAAGTCGAACCAGTCGCGGAAATTGGCGCCCTCGGTTTCCTTGCCGTCGACCATCTTGGAATGGATCAGGCCGGTGGACCACAGGTGTTCGCGCATGTCGGCCAGCAGGTCCGCGTTTTCCGCGTAGCGCTCGGCCAGGATGTCGCGCGCGCCGTCGAGCGCCGCCTTGGCGTCGTTGATGGACGCTTCCGGATTGAGGTATTGCGCGGCCAGCGCCGCGGGGTCGCAGGCGGGATCGGCCAGGATGCCATCGGCCAGCGGCTCCAGGCCCGCTTCGCGGGCGATCTGGGCGCGGGTGCGGCGCTTGGGCTTGTACGGCGCGTACAAGTCTTCCAGGCGCTGCTTGGTGTCCGCCGTGGCGATTTCCTGCTGCAGCCCGGACGTGAGCTTGCCCTGCTGCGAGATGGATTCAAGAATGGCGCCGCGGCGCTCTTCGAGTTCGCGCAGATAGCCCAGGCGCACTTCGAGGTTGCGCAGCACGGTATCGTCCAGGCCGCCGGTGGCTTCCTTGCGATAGCGGGCGATGAAGGGCACGGTGGCGCCATCGTCCAGCAGTTCCACCGCCGAGGCGATCTGGGAGGCGCGCGCGCCCAGCTCGGTGGCGAGCTGCGCGACGATGCGGGCGTTGTCGACGCCGGCGGCGACGTACGTGATAGCGGAAGTTTCAGACATCTCGATACGACGACAAAAAGGAAAAACAAGGGGCGGATTGTGCCATAAGCCGCTGTTACAAAACGTGCCAGGGTGGGCGGATATGTCCCCCTTGCGGCGGCATGGCGGCCAATCCGCGGCCCGGCAGCAGGTATCATTTGGTCCTTTCCCACACAAGTGTCTGGCGCCCGAACCGCAACTGGCACCGGTTCACCGTTGACTCGCTATGCTGGACCTGGATATCTCCGAATTCTTCGACGCCGACGGCCCTTTGGCCACGGCCTTGCCTGGCTACAAGCCGCGACCTTCGCAGATCGAACTCTCGCAGGCCATAGGGCAGGCCATCCAGGACCGCTCCACCTTGGTGGCCGAGGCGGGCACCGGCATCGGCAAGACCTGGGCCTATCTTGTACCCGCCTTCATCCAGGGCGGCAAGGTGCTGATTTCCACCGGCACGCGCACGCTGCAGGACCAGCTTTTCGCCCGCGACCTGCCGCGCGTACGCGCCGCGCTGGCCGCGCCAGTGACCGCCGCGCTGCTCAAGGGCCGCGGCAACTACGTCTGCCATTACCACCTGGACCGTCTGCAGGGCGACGAGCGCGCCTTGAAGTCGCGCACCGAGATCCAGCAGCTGCGCCAGATCCAGGTTTTCGCCGGCATCACCAAGACCGGCGACCGCAGCGACCTGGCGCAGGTGCCTGAAGACGCCGACATCTGGCAGCGCGTGACCTCCACGCGCGAGAACTGCCTGGGCCAGGAATGTCCGCGCATCCGCGACTGCTTCGTGGTGAAGGCGCGCCGCCAGGCCCAGGAGGCCGACGTGGTGGTCGTCAACCACGCCCTCTTCATGGCCGACCTGGTGTTGCGCGAAGAAGGCGTGACCGATCTGCTGCCCGAAGCGGACACCGTGATCTTCGACGAAGCGCACCAGTTGCCGGACACCGCCACCCGCTTTCTGGGCAGCAGCGTGTCCACGCACCAGCTGCTGGATTTCGGCCGTGCGCTGGAAGCAGCCGGCCTGGCCTATGCGCGCGAAGCCGCCAAATGGAGCGACGTCAGCCGCCACGTGGAAACGGCGGCGCGCGAGCTGCGCCTGGTCTGTGCGCCGCTGGACCGGATGCCGGGCCGCAAGGCGACCTTCGAGGCCATCCCCAATCCCGAGGAATTCGACGAGGCGCTGATGGCGCTGCGCGAGGCCGTGGACGGCGCGGCGAAGGCGCTGGGCGCGGTGGCCGAAAAGCACCCGGACCTGATGGCCGCCGCGCGCAGCGGCGCCGAGATCTCGGTGCGCCTGAAGCGCTGGGCCACGCCGGGTCGGGCGGGCGCGGACTATTCCGAGGAAGGCTGGGGCCGCGACGACCAGGCGCCCGAGCCTGCGCTGCAATCGGCGCTGGGCGACGGGATGTCCACGCCTGTCGCCATCCTGGAGGGCGCAGCCGCGGCGGCACAATGGACCGGCCCGGCGGTACGCTGGGTCGAGCACGGGCAGCATCACGTGCGCCTGCATTCGGCCCCGCTGTCGGTGGCCCAGGCTTTTTCCAAGTACCGCAAGCCGGGCCAAGCCTGGATCATGACCTCGGCCACCTTGTCCGTGAACGGCGAGTTCACCCACTTCACCAGCCAGCTGGGGTTGGAAAAGGCGCGCACGGGCAAATGGGAATCGCCCTTCGACTACCCCGAACAAGCCCTGCTGTTCGTGCCGCGCGGCATGCCCGAACCGCAATCGCCGCAGTTCCTCGATCGTTTCGTGCAGACGTTGCTGCCCTTGCTGGAAGCCAGCCCAGGCGGCACGCTGGTGCTGTGCACGACGCTGCGCGCCGTGGACAAGGTTGCAAGCCTGCTGGCCGACGCCTTTGATGATGCCGGCCATGAATGGCCCTTGCTCAAGCAGGGCGAGGGCACGCGGCGCGACCTGCTGGACCGCTTCTGCAAGCTGGAGCATCCCGTGCTGGTGGGCAGCGCCAGTTTCTGGGAAGGCATCGACCTGCCCGGCGATGTGCTGACGCTGGTGGCGATCGACAAGCTGCCGTTCGCGCCGCCCGACGATCCGGTCATCGAGGCGCGGCTGCGCGCCTGCCGTGCGCAGGGCGGCAATCCCTTTTCGGAGTACCAATTGCCCGAAGCGGCGATTTCGCTCAAGCAGGGCGCCGGCCGTCTGATCCGCACGGAATCGGATTGGGGCGTGCTCATGGTGGGCGACGCGCGGCTGGTCGAAAAGCCTTACGGCAAGCGCCTGTGGCGCGGATTGCCGCCGTTCGCGCGGACCCGCGAACTGGAAGAAGTGCTGGCGTTCTACCGGCGCAAGCAGGAAGCGCAGGACTAGCAGCCGCCCGCGTCGGCGGGCGGCTCTGCCGGCCATGTCAGGCGGCCACCTGCTCCGTTCGACGCGATAGCGCCCACCATCCCGTCATCACCGCGGCCAGGCCTACGATGGGCAGCATGGCGGCATTCAGGGTTTCCCAGCCCATCCGCGCCAACGCCGGTCCGGCGGCCAGCGTGGCCAAGGCGGTGGTGGCATAGCGCAGCATTTCGGCGGCGCCTTGCACCCGCGCCCGTTCGGCGGGGCGGTAGGACTGGGCCAGCAGCGTGGTGCCGCCGACGAACATGAAGTTCCAGCCCACGCCCAGGCAGAACAGCGCCGCGTGGAAGGCCGCGAGCGAAGTCGATTGCATCGCGATCACCGAGCAGGCGGCGTTCAGCGCCATGCCCATGCCGAGCACGCGGGGCAACCCCAGCCGGTTGATCAGCGCGCCGGCGAAGAAGGCCGGCGCATACATGCCGATCAGGTGCCACTGCATGATGCTGGCGCCGTCGGCGATGCTGTGCTGGCAGGCCACCGCGGCCAGCGGCGCGGCCGTCATGACGAACATCATCGACACCGAACCCACGACGTTGTTGGCCAGCGCCGCCACGAAAATCGGCTGCCGCATGACCTCGCCCAAAGGACGTGCCGGCAGGCCCGCGGCCTGCGTGTCGGCGGGCTGGCCGCCATCGCCTTCCTGGTCGCGATAGGCGATGAGCAGCAAGGCGCTGGCCGCTCCCAGCAGGGCCACCATCAGATAGGCGCCGGAAAAGATCGCGGCGGGGAAAATGTCCTTGGCCCAGGCCGCCAGCGCCGGCCCCGCGATGGCGGCGATGACGCCGCCCGTCAGGACCACGGAAATGGCGCGGCTCTTGGCTTCGGCGGGCACCGCGTCGGCGGCGGCCAGCCGGTAGTACTGCGCGAAGGCCTGGAACACGCCGACCAGCGCCGTGCCCAGGCAGAAGAACCAGAAGTCGCTGGCGAAGACCGCGCCCACCGAAATCAGGCCGCCGGCCGCGCCCGCCAGCGATCCCAGCATGAAGCCCGCACGGCGGCCGATGCGCTGCATGAGCAGCGATGCATACCAGGTGACGGCGGCGCCCGCCACCGTGATCAGCGCGAAGGGCAGCGTTGCCAGCGCCGGATGCGGGGCCAGCATCTGGCCGGTCAGCGCCGTCAGGGTCAGGTCGATGGAGATCGCCGCGATGTACAGGCCCTGGCAGATGGCGAGAATGCGGGAATTGCGCAGGCCGCGCGAGGAGGAGGTCATGGCTGAGGGAGTCCGGAGGATTGACAGCCCCCACTCTAGCGTCGGACAATTTGGCAAGAATGACTATTTTCCCTCTTTTCATGCCATGACCCATCGCGTCTGCATCCTGCCCGTGCCCAACTTCCAGCTGCTCGACATGGCCGGGCCGCTGTCAGTCTTCCAGATCGCCGCCGAACTGGTGCCGGGCGCCTACGAGGTGGCGGTGGTGTCGGCCGAGGGCGGCCTGGTCCGCTGCTCGGCCGGCGTGCCCGTGCAGACGCGGCCCTGGCGTGGGCTGCGCGCCGATACCGTGCTGGTGCCTGGCGGGCAGGGCGCGCGCGAACCTCGGGCGGCCCCCGCCATGCTGGCTTATCTGCGCGCCGCGCATGCGCGCGGCCGGCGCGTGGCCAGCGTCTGCACTGGGGCTTTCGTGCTGGCGCAGGCTGGCATCCTGCAGGGGCGCCGGGTGACCACCCACTGGCGCCATGCCGCCGAATTGCAGCAACGCCATCCGGCCCTGGCGGTGGAGGCGGACCGCATCTATGTCGAAGACCGCGCGGTCTGGACCTCGGCGGGCATCACGGCGGGCATAGACCTGGCGCTGGCCATGGTGCAAGCCGACCACGGCGAGGCGGTTGCCCGCGCCACCGCCCGCGAGATGGTGGTTTATCACCGGCGCACGGGCGGGCAGTCGCAGTTCTCGGCGCTGCAGGATCTGGCGCCGGCCAGCGGGCGCATGCGCGAGGTGCTGGCCCATGTGGGCCAGCACCTGGACGAAGTCCTGGACATCGAACGCCTGGCCGGCGTGGCCTGCCTGAGTCCGCGCCAATTCTGCCGCCAGTTCAAGCTGGAAACCGGCCAGACCCCGGCCAAGGCCGTGGAGCGCGTGCGCGCCGAGGCTGCCCGCGAACTGGTCGAGGAGGGCGAGGCCGGCCTGGATGCGATCGCGCGCCGGGTGGGTTTTGGCGATACGGAGCGCATGCGCCGCGCCTTCATCCGCATTTACGGGCAGCCGCCGCAAGCCCTGCGGCGCGGCGCGCCGGCATAAAAAAAGCCCCTGCGCGGCAGGGGCTTTCTTCGATGCAGCGACCGTTACGTCAGTTGAACGGGTTCCACCAGCTCTTGTCGGCCTTCAGGCCCTTGGTCTTGAAGTCGCTGTTGGGGAAGTTCTTGTCGTACACGCGCTGCGAGTCGTTCTTCAGTTCGGTCAGGCCGAGCTTGTCGTAGGACTCGACCATCAGATAGAGCGCTTCCTCCGTGGCGGGGGCGCCTTCGAAGTCGGTGATGACGGTCTGCGCGCGGTTGGCCGCGGCCACGTAGGCGCCGCGCTCGTAGTAGTAGCGGGCGACGTGCACTTCGTTCATGGCGATGGTGTTGACCAGCCAGGCGACGCGCTTCTCGGCATCCACCGCGTACTTGCTGTCGGGGTAGCGCTTGATCAGCTCGTTGAACGCGTCGTAGGACGCGCGCAGGCCCTTGGGATCGCGCTCGGCGGGATCCTGGCCGGTGATGCTGCTCATGAAGGCGCTGGCCGGGGTGAAGTTGATCAGGCCCTTCAGGTAGAGGGCGTAATCGGTGCCAGGATGGTTGGGGTAGAGCTGCTGGAAGCGGTCGATGGCAGCCAGGGCCTGCTCGTTTTCGCCGTCCTTCCAGTTGACGTAGGCAAGCTCGAGCAGTGCCTGCTGTGCGTAGACGCCGAAGGGGTAGCGGCTTTCGATCGCGGTCAGGCGTTCGCGCGCTTCCTTCCAGCCGCCGGAAGACATTTCCGCCTTGGCGTCCGCGTAGAGCTGTTCGGCGCTCCAGTTGGTGGTCTTGTCATACTTGCTGTTGGTCGAGCCGCAACCGGCAATGACCATGGCGGCAAACAGCGCGATAACCACGCGCAAGACCGGCCCGCTTCGGGAGGCGGGATTCGAGGGAGCTGCGGAGTGGTGAATCACGAGAATCGTATCCTTGGTGTTAGCATGCAAGGCTGATTATATGATTTGTCTCCATGTCTGATATAGCCTCCGGCGCGGATCTCATTTCCGACGACGAACTCCTGGGTATTTCCGAAGAAAATCCCCGGGGGGAGCCGCAATTTGTAACAGTGCCTTCCGGCACGCGCGCCGACCGGCTGGACAAGGTGCTGGCCGGGTTGTTGCCCGAACATTCCCGCGGCCGGCTGCAGGGTTGGATCGAGGCCGGCAACGTCCACGTCAACGGCAAGCCCGGCAAGGTCCGCCAGACGGTCGGCCCCGACGATGAGCTCACCGTCTGGCCCCAGCCCGCACCCGAAGCCCTGGCTTTTGCGCCCGAACCCGTGGAATTCGCGGTCGTGGCCGAAAGCCCCGACTGGATCGTGGTGAACAAGCCCGCGGGCCTGGTGACGCATCCCGGCGCCGGCAACTGGAGCGGCACGCTGCTCAACGGCCTGCTGTACCGCTATCCCGAGCTGGCGCAGGTGGCGCGCGCCGGCATCGTGCACCGCCTGGACAAGGACACCTCCGGCCTGATGGTCGTGGCGCGCAACGAAACCGCGCAGACGCATCTGGTGCGCCAATTGCAGGCGCGCAGCATGGGCCGCGAGTACGTGGCGCTGGCCCATGGCTGGCTGGCCGCGGCCGGCAAGGTCGACCGTCCCATCGGCCGCGATTCGCGCGTGCCGGTGCGCATGAGCGTGGAGCGCCCGGTTGCGCCCAAGCCTGCCATTACCCATTACCTGCCCGCCCGCCGCGGCGAGGCGGATCCCGGAGGCCGCGTCACCGAAGTGGTGTGCCGCCTGGAAACGGGCCGCACGCATCAGATCCGTGTGCACATGGCCAGCCTGGGGCATCCGCTGGTGGCCGATACGATCTACGGCGGCAAGAACATTGCGGGCGCGCAGCGGCAGATGCTGCATGCGCGCGCGCTGCATTTCGAAGATCCGGGCGGCCGCGGCGAAGTCGAGTTCGCCGCGGCCGTGCCTCCCGACATGAGCTTGGTCCAGGAAGCGATTGCATGGAACGCGTAGCGGCCGGCCTGCCGGTGGTGACAGGCCCGGAATGGGCGGGCGTGAATTATTTCTGCACGACCCGGGCAGGGGGCGTCGGCGTCGCGCCGCACGACACCTTGAATCTGGGCCGCCGCGCCGGGGATGATCCGGACACGGTCGTTGAAAACCGGCGCCGCGTGCGCGCCGCGCTGCCGGCCGAACCCCTGTGGCTGCGCCAGGTCCACGGTAGCGAAGTGGTGGACGCCGATCAGGCGGACCTGCCGGACGAGCCGGCGGTCGATGCCAGCGTCACGGCGCGGCCTGGCCGAGTGCTGGCCGTGATGGTGGCCGACTGCCTGCCGGTGGTCATCGCCGATGCGCAAGGCACGGTGCTGGGCGCGGCGCATGCCGGCTGGCGCGGCCTCTCGGGCGGCGTGCTGGAACACACGCTGGCCGCCATGCGCGCCAAGGCGCCGCAGGCTTCCGGCTGGCGCGCATGGGTCGGGCCGGGCATAGGCCCGCAGGCGTTCGAGGTGGGCCAGGACGTGTTGGACGCCTTCTCCAAGGACGATCCGGCAACCCTGCGCTACTTCAACCCGAGGCCCGGACTTTCCGGAAAATGGCTGGCCGATCTCGCCGGATTGGCTGATTTCCGCCTGCGCCGCGCCGGGGTACAAGAGGTGTCCTTGAGCGGGATATGCACGGTGGCCGGGGCCGATCGGTTCTTCTCGTACCGCCGCGACGGCGAAACCGGACGCATGGCTTTGCTGGCCTGGCTCGGCCCGGTTTGATCTGACGCAAGGCCTGCGGCAGGCCTTGCGGCATACCCTGTCAGGCCTCCTTGTATACCCGCATTGACAGTCCCGGACCCGGAATGCAACATCAATCGCGTAGTTTCGATAACAAGGTGTCGAAGTGAATGCCAATCTCTCCGCAGGGCCCATTCCGGTGAGCGTGGCACCGGAAGTCCTGGCCGACATTCAGGCCGAATTTTCCCGCGAGTGGCAGCGCCTTTGCGATGACGCCCGCCGTGGCGCGCTTGCGCCGCTGTCAGACCGCCGCTTTTCGGGCGATGCCTGGGCCTCCCATCATTCGCATCTGTTGCTGGCGCATACCTATCTGCTGTCGGCCCGCGCCATGTCGCGCATGGTCGATGCGGCCCAGGTCAGCGAGCCCATGCGCGACCGCCTGCGCTTTTCCATCATGCAATGGGTCGACGCGCTGTCGCCGTCGAACTTCCTGGCGCTGAACCCGGATGCCCAGCAATCCATCGTCGAAAGCGCCGGACGCGCGCTCAACGAAGGGCTGGCCAATCTACTGGGCGACGTCAAGAAAGGCCGCATCACGCAGACGGACGAATCGCAATTCGAGATCGGCCGCAACGTTGCCGTCACGCCTGGCGAAGTGGTGTTCGAGAACCGGCTGTTCCAGCTCATCCAGTACGCGCCGTCGACCGCCACCGTGCACGAGCGGCCGCTGGTCATCGTGCCGCCGAACATCAACAAGTTCTACATCCTGGACCTGCAGCCCGAGAATTCCTTCGTGCGGCACGCGGTGGACCAGGGTTATACGGTGTTCCTGATTTCCTGGCGCAATCCGGTGTCCAGCGATACCGACGGCGTGGACCGCGCGACTTGGTCCGATTATCTGGACGACGCGGTGCTGCAGGCGCTGCGCGTGGCCAGCGACATCACCAAGCAGCCGCAAGTCAATGCGCTGGGCTTCTGCGTCGGCGGCACGATGCTGGCCTCCGCGCTGGCCCTGGCCGAGGCGCGCGGCGAGCATCCCGTGGCTTCGTTGACGCTGCTGACCTCGCTGCTCGATTTCCACGATACCGGCATCCTGAACGTCTTCGTCGACGAGGCCCACGCGCTGCTGCGCGACCACCAATTGGGCCAGGGCGGGCTGATGCCCGGGCGCGACCTCGCCACCACGTTCTCGTTCCTGCGGCCCAACGAACTGGTCTGGAATTATGTGGTCGGCAACTATCTGAAAGGCCAGAAGCCGCCCGCGTTCGACCTGCTATTCTGGAATGGCGACAGCACCAATCTGCCCGGACCGTTCTTCTCCTGGTACTTCCGCAATACCTACCTCGAGAACAACCTCAAGGTGCCGGGCCGTGCCCAGGCCGCGGGCCTGCCGCTGGACCTGACGCGCCTGGAAATGCCGGCGTACATCTTCGGGTCACGCGAGGACCATATCGTGCCCTGGGTCTCGGCGTATGCGTCCACCCAGGTGCTGCGCGGACCGCAGCGTTTCGTGTTGGGAGCATCCGGCCACATCGCGGGCGTGGTGAATCCTCCGGCCAAGAAACGCCGCAGCTATTGGGCGGCTGACAAACTCGAACAGTCGGGCCATCATCTGCCTGGCGACCCGAACACATGGTTCGCCCAGGCCGTCGAGACGCCGGGCAGCTGGTGGCCCGATTGGGCCGGCTGGCTGTCGGGACATTCGGGCAAGCAGGTCAAGGCGCGTGAAAAATTGGGCAATGCCAAGTACCGGCCGATAGAGCCGGCGCCTGGCAGGTATGTGAAAGTCCGGGCAGCCTGAAACCGCGATCAGCGGTGAGGCCCAGACAAGAAGAAGGTTAATCAACGAGGCGTCCGTCGCACACAGGAGGAAGTCCAATGAGCGGAAAACTGGCTTACGTTACAGGCGGGATGGGCGGTATCGGCACCTCTATTTGCCAGCGCTTGGCCAAGGATGGCTTTCGCGTGGTGGCAGGTTGCGGCCCTAGCCGCAACTACCAGCAATGGCTGGATGAGCAGGCAGCGCAGGGCTATACGTTCTACGCGTCCGTGGGCAACGTGTCCGATTGGGACTCCACGGTAGAGGCTTTCGAACGGGTCACGAAGGAACTGGGCCCGGTCGACGTGCTGGTCAACAATGCGGGCATCACCCGCGACGGCTTGTTCCGCAAGATGAGCGCCGACGATTGGCGCGCGGTTATCGACACCAACCTGAACAGTCTGTTCAATGTGACCAAGCAGGTCATCGAAGGCATGGTCGAGCGCCAGTGGGGCCGCATCGTCAACATCAGCTCGGTCAACGGGCAGAAGGGACAATTCGGCCAGACCAACTATTCCACGGCCAAGGCCGGCATCCATGGCTTCACCATGGCGCTGGCTCAGGAAGTGGCCAGCAAGGGCGTCACGGTCAACACGATTTCGCCCGGCTACATCGGCACTGACATGGTCCGCGCCATCCGTCCCGACGTACTGGAAAAGATCGTTGCCACCATCCCGGTTCGCCGTCTCGGCACGCCGGAGGAAATCGCGTCCATGACGGCGTGGCTGGCCTCGGACGAGTCCGGTTTTTCGACGGGCGCTGACTTCTCGCTCAACGGCGGCCTGCACATGGGCTGACGCATCGCGGGCCGCCCGCGGGCGGCCCGTCGGTACCGGAGGGCCTCAGGGAGAGGGCCCTCCGGATTACACTAACCCTATCCGAAGCCTTAGAGATCGCCCGATCCGGGGATGACCATGACGCAAGCACAAACCGGCGCCAGCCTGCGCCTGATTAAAAAGTACCCCAACCGTCGTCTGTACGACACCCGGACCAGCACCTACATCACCCTGGCAGATGTCAAACAACTGGTTCTGGCAAACGAGGAATTCCAGGTCGTCGACGCCAAGAGCAGCGAAGACCTGACGCGTAGCATCCTGCTGCAGATCATCCTCGAAGAGGAAAGCGGCGGCATGCCCATGTTCTCGTCGAACATGCTGTCGCAGATCATCCGTTTCTACGGCCATGCCATGCAGGGCATCATGGGTTCCTACCTGGAAAAGAACATCCAGGCCTTCATGGAAATCCAGCAGCGCATGGCGGAACAGTCCAAGGGCCTGTACGGCAGCCAATTCGGCCCCGAGGCCTGGACCCAGTTCATGAACGTGCAGACGCCCATGCTGCAGAACATGATGAACAACTACATTGACCAGAGCAAGAATCTGTTCGTGCAGATGCAGGATCAGATGCAGGATCAGACCCGCGCCATGTTCTCGACCTTCCCGTTCCAGCCGGGCGGACCGCAAGGTCCTGGACGCAAGTAGCGGCGGGGCTGCGCCAGGCGCGGCCTCATCGATCAGCACCCCAAAAGCCGGATAGCAATCCGGTTCTTGGGGTGTTTTTTCATCATCGCGCACCGGCCCTCGTTTGCGCGGCATTCAGAAGAACAGATTCCCAGGAGTGCAAGCATGAGACTGAACCAGGCTGTTTCCCGCTTGGCCTGCGCGGCATTGGCCGGACTGACCGCCCTGTCCGCGCCGTCTGCCGCTTGGGCTTGCACCCGCGTGGTCTTTCATGGCGCCAACGATCAGGTGGTCACGGCGCGTTCCATGGACTGGAAGAACGACATCACCAGCAACCTGTGGGTGCTGCCGCGCGGCATGGCGCGCAGCGGCGAGGCTGGTCCGAATTCCCTGCGCTGGACCTCGCGCTACGGCAGCGTCGTCACGTCCGGCTATGACGTCTCCACCACCGATGGCGTGAACGAAGCGGGCCTGAGCGCCAATCTGCTGTGGCTGGCCGAATCGCAGTACCCGCCATTCGATGCCAAGAGCAAGCCCGGCCTGACCATTGCCGCGTGGGCCCAGTACGTGCTGGACAACTACGCCACCGTGAAGGAAGCCGTGGCGGCGCTGGAGCAGGAGCCCTACACCATCGTCTCCGACAATGTGCCGGGCGAGGACCGGCTGACTACGCTGCATCTGTCCATTTCGGACGCCAGCGGCGACAGCGCCATCATCGAATACATCGGCGGACGCCAGGTGATCCACCACAGCCGCGACTATCAGGTGATGACCAACTCGCCTCAGTTCGAGCAGCAGCTCGCGCTCGATGCCTATTGGCAGCAGATCGGCGGCACCACCATGCTGCCAGGCACCAATCGCGCGGCCGATCGATTCGTGCGGGCCTCGTTCTACATCAACGCCATTCCCAAGGACCCCGATCCCAACAAGGCGCTGGCCAGCGTCTTCAGCGTCATCCGCAACGTGTCGGTGCCCTATGGCATCAGCACGCCCGGGCAGCCCAATATCTCGTCCACGCGCTGGCGCACCGTTTTCGACCACCAGCGCAAGCTGTACTTCTTCGAATCGGCCCTGACGCCCAACACATTCTGGGTGGATCTCAAGGCCCTGGATTTCAGTCCGGAAAGCGGCAAGGTGCTGAAGCTGGATCTTGGTCCGGACCAGCGCCACACGTTTGCGGGAGACGCCACGCGCGCTTTCCAGCCCTCGGCGCCGTTCAAGTTTCTCGGGCTCTGAAGGGGCGGGCCAAACCGCTTTCACCGCTTGATCAAACGCAATGATCC
This sequence comes from Achromobacter pestifer, assembly GCF_013267355.1. Lineage (NCBI taxonomy): Bacteria > Pseudomonadati > Pseudomonadota > Betaproteobacteria > Burkholderiales > Alcaligenaceae > Achromobacter > Achromobacter pestifer. The sequence goes on along the minus strand of NZ_CP053985.1, from coordinate 827,678 downwards.
GCAGATTTTCCTGGCGTCAGGTTCAGGGTTCTGTCAGTTGATTTAGTTACATTAATGAAAACGGTTCTTGTTTGTATTTTACGAACCGTCGTCTCATTCGTGTCTCAAGGATTATGCACATGATCAAGAAAGCCTTGGCCCTGGCCATTGTCGCCCTGAGCGTTTCCGCCGCGAACGCGGCCGAATACCCCATCGGCAAACCGGTGGAAAAGGGCGGCATGGAAATCGGCGCGGTGTACCTGCAGCCGATCGAAATGGACCCCCCGGGCATGATGCGCCCGGCCAAGGATTCGGATGTGCACCTCGAGGCCGACATCCACGCCACCGCCGGCAACAAGACGGGCTTCCCCGAAGGCGAGTGGGTGCCTTATCTGGTCGTGAAGTACGAAATCCAGAAGGTCGGCAGCCAGAACGTGCAGAAGGGCACCTTCATGCCCATGGTCGCCAACGACGGTCCGCACTACGGCGAGAACGTCAAGCTGGAAGGCCCGGGCAAGTACAAACTGAAGTACACGGTGCTGTCGCCCACCGCGGACAAGATGAGCCACTTCGGCCGCCACATCGACAAGGAAACCGGCGTGGGTCCGTGGTTCGAACCCTTCGACCTCGAATATGAATTCGTCTACGCCGGCACCGGCAAGAAGGGCGGTTACTGATCGTGCGCAGCCTGCTACGCCTTGCCGCCGCGTTGCTGATCGGCCTGGCCGGCCTGGCCGGCGGGGCGCCCGCGCAGGCTGACGAACTGCCCACGTTCACGCTGAGGTTCAAGCCGGACGGCACGTTCGAGCCCGCCACGCTGGAAGTGCCGGCGGGCCGTTTCAAGATCGAGCTCATCAACGAGAGCAACGAGCCGGTGGAATTCGAAAGCATTCCGCTGCGCAAGGAAAAAGTCCTGGGACCGGGCGTGAAGTCCTTTGTCGTGATCACGATTTCCCGTCCCGGCGAGTATCCATTTTTTGATGACTTTCACCAGAGCGTGAAAGGCACCTTGGTCGTCAAGCCCAAGGACTAAGCGGTAGCAATATATGGAACAGGTCCTCTTTATCGTCTGGCGTGAAAGCGTCGAAGCCATGCTGGTGGTGGGCATTCTCTACACCTGGCTGCGCTCCACGCCCGAGGGCAAGCGCGGCCTGAACTACCTGTGGGGCGGCGTCGCGGCAGGCCTGGCGCTGGCCGTGGCGCTGGCGCTGGTGCTGCTGGGCGTGTCCAACTGGCTCAGCGACGAAGGCCAGGAATGGTTCCAGGCCATCATGTCGCTGGCCGCTTGCGCCTTGGTGGTGCAGATGGTCGTCTGGATGAAGAAGCACGGCCGCACGCTCAAGGGCGAACTCGAAGGCGGTGCGCGGGCTTCCGTCGCCAGCGACAACTGGTGGGGCCTGTTCGTGCTGGTGGCGATCGCCGTGGCGCGCGAAGGCAGCGAAACCGTCGTATTCCTGTACGGCACGGTGTCGGCGGGCGAGGGCGGCAGCGACATGCTGATGCTGGCGCTGGCCGGCGTGGCCGGTTTCGTGGTGGCGCTGCTGACATTCTGGCTGCTGCAATTGGGTGGCAAGCTCATCACTTGGCGCCGCTTTTTCCGCGTGACCGAAATCCTGTTGCTGCTGTTGGCCGGCTCGTTGCTGGTGGGCGGCCTGGACCATCTGATTTCGCTGGACGTGCTGCCGACCATCGTGGATCCGGTCTGGGACAGCTCCTGGCTCTTGAGCGACAGCACCGGCGTGGGCAAGATCCTGGCCGACTTCGCCGGCTACCGCGCCCTGCCTGCGCTGACCTCGGTGCTGTTGTGGGTGGCTTACTGGATCATCGTCTGGGCGCTGCTGCGCTGGGTGGGAGGCAAGCCTGCCAAGGCTGCCACCGCGGTCCGCAGCGCTTCCTGAACCCCGACTATCGCCGGACTGAATATTTGAAGGTTTGACCATGGCAGCTGCACTCGGGAGGGCAACCTCCCGTATCGCCGACTTCCTCCGTGACCATGCCCCGCTGTTGCGCAAGCTGCAGTGGGGCATTGTTGCGATGTACGCGTTCCTTTTGATCGTGCCCGCGATCCTGCCCTTGCCCGACAACGCGGCCTCGGTGTTCAACAACTTGACCATCGTTGCGCAGTTCGCGTTCTGGGGCGTGTGGTGGCCGTTCGTGCTCATCTCCATGCCCATCCTGGGCCGGGCCTGGTGCGGCTGGCTCTGTCCTGAAGGCATGCTGACGGAATGGGCCAGCGAACGCGGCCAAGGGCGCGCCATTCCGAAATGGATGCGCTGGGGCGGCTGGCCGTTCGTCGCGTTCGCGCTGACCACGGTCTATGGCCAGTTGGTCAGCGTGTACCAGTATCCGCTGGCGGTGCTGGCGGTGCTGGGCGGGTCCACGGTGGCGGCCATGATCGTCGGCTGGCGTTACGGCCGTAGCAAGCGCGTGTGGTGCAAGTACCTGTGCCCGGTCAACGGCGTCTTCAATCTGCTGGCCAAGCTGGCGCCCTGGCACTTCAAGGTTGACGAAGAAAAGTGGCGCCATCCGGTCATCCGCATCGAACCCATCAACTGTGCGCCGCTGGTGCCGCTGCGCCACATGAAGGGCGCGGGCGATTGCCATGTCTGCGGACGCTGCAGCGGCTATCGCGGCGCGATCGAACTGACGCCGCGCTCGCCCGAAGAAGAAATCGTGCATGTCACCCACGGCGACCCGTGGCAGACGGCGCTGCTGTGCTTCGGCCTGATGGGCATCGCGATCGGCGCCTTTCTCTGGAGCGCCAGCCCCTGGTATGTGACCGCCAAGCAGTGGGCCGCGACCTGGCTGGTCGAGCACGACATCATGTGGCCGCTGCTGGACAACGCGCCCTGGTTCATCCTGACGCACTACCCGGAAGTGAACGACAGCTTCTCGTGGCTGGACGGCGCGGGCATCCTGATGTTCGTCGTCGGCGCCACGATTTGCGTCGGCGGAGCGAGCTTCCTGTCGCTGTGGATCGCCGACCGCCTGGCGCCCGCCGCGCCCCTGCCCGGTGAGCCGGCCACGCGTTGGGGGCGTCCCGGCCTGCACAAGCTGGCGCAGGCCCTGATTCCTTCGGCCGGCATTGGCGTCTTCCTGGGCCTGTCGGCCACCACGGTCAATCTGCTCAAGCACGAAGGGATGCAGGCCGCCTGGGCCGCGCCCGTGCGCTTCACGCTGCTGAGCCTGGCGGTGCTGTGGACGCTGCGCCTGTATGCGCGCCTGCTCAAGCCGCGCGTGGCGAGCGGCTGGCGCAAGGGGCTGGCCTGGCTGGTGCTGGCGGCCGGCCTGGCGCCGTTCTGCCTGGCCTGGGTATTGTTTTTCGCGGTCTGGTAGCCCGGGTCCGAGGCTTGCGATAAAGTGAGGCGCGCGCCGGCCCAGGCCGGCGCAACGTTTTCAACTATCGCTACCGCCATGGCCTCCTACGCATTCCGACTGCTCAACGTCTTCGCTTCCTCCACCTTCAGTGGCAACCAGCTTTGCGTGTTCGAAGACGCGCGCGGCATGGACGACGCCACCATGCTGAACCTGGCGGCGCAATTCAATCTCTCCGAAACGACCTTCATTCTGCCTTCGACCAAGGCGGCGGCGCGGGTGCGCATCTACACGCCGGGTTTCGAGATGAAGTTCGCGGGCCATCCCACTATCGGCACGTCACAAGTCGTGCGGGACCTGCGGCAGACGGGCGACGCGTTGGCGCTGGAGTTCGCCGCCGGCGTGGTGCCGGTGACGGCGCGCGGCGATGCCTGGACCTTTACCGCGCCGTGTCCGGACGGCGTGCGCACCGCCGCGCCCGCGCTGGAACGTGCCGAGATCGCCAGCCTGCTGGGCCTGGATGCGAACGATCTGCTGGGCGATCCGATATGGCTGGACACCGGCGCCGACCAGTTGCTGGTGCCGCTGGCCAGCGTGCAAGCCGTGCGCCGCGTTGCCCCCGACGCGTCCCGGCTGGACCGCTGGCAGGCCAACAGCCTGGGCCGCAAGGTCATGTACGCGTTCGCTTTCGACGACAGCCGCCAGCAGGATGGCCGGCAGGTCGTGGTGGCGCGCTACTTTTACGTCAAGGCGGGTGGCGGCGTGAACGAGGACGCCGGCACGGGGTCCGCCTGCGCCAATCTGGGCGGGTGGCTGCGGCACCAGAAGCGTTCCTTGCCCGCCAGCATCCTGGTGGAGCAGGGCGACCAGATGGGCCGGCCCTGCCGTCTGCTGCTGGACGTCCTGGCCGATGGCCGGATCCAGGTGGGCGGGCGCGCGTTGGAGATAGGCAGGGGCGTGGTCGATATCTGAGTGTTGGGGCTACCGTCTGGAAGGCGGCCCAAAACCAAGCGGCGCCCGTGTCCGACACGGGCGCCGCTTGGTCTTTCAGGAAAGGGCTTGAGCAGCCCGGTCGGGCTTACTTCTTGTTCTTGGCCGGGTCGACCTTGATGTTGTTCATCACCTGTTTCACGCCTTCGACGCCGCGCGCCACGGTGGCGGCATGATCGGCTTCGGCTGCGGTGCCGACGGTGCCTGTCAGCTTGGTGACGCCCGCATTGGTCTCCACGGCGATGTCCAGCGCGCTCAGCTGTTTGTCGGCCACGATGGCGGCCTTGACCTTGGTGGTCACGGTGGCGTCGGACGCGTATTCACCCACGGATTGTTTCGGCTTGCCGTCGTCGGCGGCAAAAGCCATGGAAGTGAAGACGGCGCCCGTGCCCAGTGCGGCGGCGGCGATCAGCTTGCGGAATTCCATAGTCATGCTCCTTGTTAGTGGTTCAGCGCGTCGGGGCGCGAGGATTGCGTGGTGTCTTGGGTGCGAGTTCTATTTCTTGCGGAATGCGCCGCCGAGGATGGACAGCAGCGCCAGTACCAGAAAGACGAAGAACAGGATCTTGGCGATACCGGCAGCGCCGGCGGCGATGCCGCCGAAACCCAGGACAGCGGCGATGATGGCAATGACGAAGAAAACGACGGCGTAGTGCAACATGTCAGCTTCTCCTGGTGGTTGATCGGATCAAGGATTGCGGTCGAAGAAGTCGCGGACTTCCTTTTCCGCCTGTTCGCGGGTCTTGCCGTAGCGCTCCTGGATCAGGCCCGCCAGACGTTCGGCGTTGCCTTCGCTGCGGGTCAGCTCGTCGTCGGTGAGCTCGCCCCAGGCGACCTTGGCCTTGCCTGCCAGTTGCTTCCATTTGCCAGCGATGATGTCGTTGTTCATGGTGACCTCTCCTGTTGCTTGCGCCATCCGGTTTGCGGCCTGTAAACCGGGCTGTCGCGGTTGAGTGGGACACTGATCAGCTAGAGCCTGTCGATATAGAAGATGTCGTGCAGGCCATGCATTCACCGTACGAGCCATGCGGCATGGCCGTCAAACCAGGCTGTGGGCAAATGTAACGGCCGTCAGTCTGCAAAAAGCCCTGATTTCCGGCGAGGCGAGGTTGCAGGCGCACTAGATGTGGCAGTTACATTCCGGCAATGTCTTGTCCTCTTTTGAGTGGGGCTGGTAACCGGATCTGCGGCTGCCGCCGGGGCGGGCGCGGCTGGCTTGCGGGCGGGCGCGACGGTATAGTCATGGCGGAACCGGCAACCACGTTCGGCCGCAGAAAAAGGAAGAGGAACCCGCATGACGCAACGACTTTGCAGCGCTATCTTGCTGACGCTGGCCGCGATGACGGCGATGGGATGCACGCACGTGACGGACCGCTATCAGGCTGCCGCGCCCGTGGCGTCGTCCAGCAGCTGATCGGCGCGCGCTGACGCAAACGCAAACGGGGCGCCCAAGGGCGCCCCGTCTTCACTTCGGGAGCCGCGTACGGCTCAGGCTTGCGCGATGCGGCGCGCGATGTGATCCAGCGCCTCTTCGACCTGGTCGACCAGGATCAGGCAAAGGTCGCCGGCGCCCAGGCGCGTCAGCGCCGTGTCGATGGCGAGAAATTCGCCGTGGATCTCTTCGACATGCTTGCTGCGCGTGGCGTTGACCAGGCCCTGCTGCAGCAGCGCCAGCACTTCGCCATCGGCGCGGCCGCGTTGGCACTGGTCCTGGTAGAGCAGCACGTCGTCGAAGGCGTCGCCGAGGATCTCGGTCTGCATCCGGATGTCTTCGTCGCGCCGGTCGCCCGCGCCGCTGATGACAACGGAGCGCCGCTTGGCGGGCATGGCGTCCACCGCGCGCACCAGGGCCAGGATGGCGTCGGGATTGTGGCCGTAGTCGGCGATCACCGTGGCGCCGCGGTAGTCGAACACGTTGAAGCGTCCGGGCGCGGTCTGGGCATCGTTGACAAAAGTGGCCAGGCCGCGGCGGATGACGTCCGTGTCCAGGCCCAGGGCCCAGGCGGCGGCGATCGACGCCATGGCGTTTTCCACCTGGAAGGTGATGGCGCCGTTGCGCGTGAGCGGAATCGAGGCCAGCGGGTAGCGGGTCTCTTCGGCGCCTTGCGCGGTGACGATGGAGTCGCCGTCGCGGTACACGCAGCGCAAGCCTTGGGCGCGGTGCGTGGCCAGCACGGGATGGTTGCGGTCCTCGGCGAAGTAGGTGATCGAGCCCGGGCAGCTCGCGGCCATTTCGGCCACGATGGGGTCGGCCGCGTTCAGCACCGCGGTGCCGCTCGGATACACGTGCTGCACGATCACGCGCTTGACCACGGCCAGGTCTTCGACCGTGCTGATGTAGCCCAGGCCCAGGTGGTCGCCCATGCCGATGTTGGTGACGATGGCCACGTTGCAGCGGTCGAAGGCCAGGCCCTCGCGCAGGATGCCGCCGCGCGCGGTTTCGAACACGGCCGCGTCCACGTCGGGGTGCATCAGGACGCTGCGGGCGCTGCGCGGGCCGCTGCAGTCGCCCGTGTCGATGCGCAGGTTGTCGACGTAGACGCCGTCGGAGTTGGTCATGCCGACGCGGTTGCCGGCCACGCCCAGGATATGGGCGGTCAGGCGCACGGTGGTGGTCTTGCCGTTGGTGCCGGCGACGGCCACCACGGGGATGCGGCCGTCGTCGCCGTCCGCGTACATATTGGCGATGATGGCGTCGCCCACGGCGCGGCCCTTGCCGAACGAGGGATTCAGGTGCATGCGCAGGCCGGGCGCGGCGTTCACTTCCACCACGCCGCCGTGCTGGTCTTCCAGCGGATAGAGCACGCTTTCGGCCACCACGTCCACGCCGCAGATGTCCAGCCCGATCATGCGGGCCGCCGACACCGCGCGCGCGGCCATCTCGGGGTGCACCTCGTCGGTGACGTCGGTGGCTGAGCCGCCGGTGCTGAGGTTGGCGTTGTTGCGCAGGAAGATCAGGGTGCCGGACGGCGGCACGGAGTCGGCGTCGAAACCCTGCTTCTTGAGGGTCGCCAGGGCGATGTCGTCGAAGCGGATCTTGGTCAGCGAGGTCGCATGGCCATCGCCGCGCAGCGGGTCCGCGTTGACCTGGTCCACCAGTTGGCGGATGGTCTGCACCCCGTCGCCGGTGACTTGCGGCGGATCGCGGCGCGAGGCCGCGACCAGCGCGCCGCCCACCACCAGCAGGCGGAAGTCGTGGCCGGGAATGTAGCGTTCGACGATGACTTCGGAGCTGATTTCCTCGGCCACTTCAAAGGCCTGGATCACGCGTTCGCGCGTTTCGATGTTGACGGCGACGCCGCGGCCCTGGCTGCCGTCGCGCGGCTTGACCACGACCGGGCCGCCCAGCTCTTCGGCCGCGGCCCAGGCTTCTTCCGCGGTGGTCACCGAGCGGCCCATGGGCACCGGCACGCCGGCCGAGTCCAGCAGCATCTTGGTCAGGTCCTTGTCCTGGGCGATGGATTCGGAGATGGCGCTGGTCAGGTCGGTTTCGGCGGCCTGGATGCGGCGCTGCTTGCTGCCCCAGCCGAACTGCACCATGCTGCCCTGGGTCAGGCGGCGGTAGGGGATGTTGCGGGCGGTGGCGGCGTTGACGATGGAGCCGGTGCTGGGCCCCAGGCGCACGTCTTCGTCGAGCTCGCGCAGGCGCTTCAAGGCATCGGCGAGATCGAAGGGCGTGTCGTCCAGCGCGGCGCGCACCAGCACTTGCGCCAGTTCCATCGCCAGCATGCCGACTTCTTCTTCGCTGTACTCGACCACCACCTGGAACACGCCGGGCTCGATGGTGGAGGCGGTGCGGCCGAACGTGACGGGGCAGCCGGCGTGCGCCTGCATCGTCAGGGCCACGATCTGCAGCACGTGCGCGATGGAGACCGCGCCCTGATGGCCTTCCGGACGCAGCAGCCCGGTCTGGGGCAGCCGCGCGCGCAGGCGCGCTTCGAAGTCAGGCAGGTTGTCGATGGAGCATTCGGCGTCGGCGCAGGAAACAATGGCCTCGATCGCGGTGTTCTTGCTCCACAGATTGGGGCCGCGCAGTGCTCGGATACGGGAAACTTCCATGGCAGGTATTCCTGTCTAGCTCACGCGCGCCCGCGCTTGGGCGAGGGCGCGCGCAGATATTGTCAGTATTGCTGAATCCAGCGGCGGACCAGGTCGATGGTGGGACCGGAGAAGGCTTCGTCGGACTGCAGCAGGACGAAGTCGCCTGCGGCGATGCGGTCGAGCTGGCTCTGGATGGCCTTGCCGTGGTCGGGTTCGTCGTGGATGTCCTTGACGCGGGAGCCTTGCTCCAGGCCTTGGCGCAGCAGCGCGCGCGCCTCGCCCGCGGGGCGCTTGCTGCGCACGGTCAGGTCGTCGTAGAGCACCACGCGGTCGAAGGCGTCGCCCAGCAGCTTGCCCTGTTCGATCAGGTCCGCGTCGCGGCGGTCCGCGCCGGCCGAATAGACGGCGGCGCGCGTGGTCGACGGGAACTGGTCGATGGCGGCGATCAGGGGGCGCAGCGCCGAGGCGTTGTGCACATCGTCGACCACCACGGTGCTGCCGTTGCGTTCGAACAGCGTGAACTGCCAGGGCGCGTCGGCCTGGTCGATGTCGAAGGTTTCGATGCCGGCTCGGATCAGCTCCACCGGGATGTCCAGCGCCCAGGCGGCGCCCACGGCGGCCAGCACGTTCTCGACCTGGAAGGCCACGCGCCCGCCATGGGTCAGCGGGATCGAGGCCACCGTGGCCAGGCGTTCCTCGCGGCTGCCTTGCGCCAGCACGATGCCGCCGTCGCGCACGAACACGGCGCGGCCGTCCTGCTGCAGGTGGGCGGCGATGGCGGGCAGGGCGGGGTCGATGCCGAAGAAGATCACGGCGCCGTCGCTCAGCTCGGCCATTTCCACCACGCGCGGATCGCGCGCGTTCAGCACGGTGGCGCCGCCGGGCAGCACCACGTCCACCTGGGTGCGGAACACGTTGAACATGCGTTCCGTTTCGTTGATGTCGAAGTCGCCGAGGTGGTCGGCGTCGTCGATGTTGGTGACCACGCCCACCTGGCAGCGGTCATAGGCCAGGCCCTGGCCCAGGATCACGCTGCTGTCGTTCTCGATGACGGCGGCGTCCAGGTTGCGGTTCATCAGCAGGCGCGTGCCCGAGGCGAAATCGGCGCGGTCGCCCTTTTGCACCTGGCGGCGGTCCAGATAGAGGCCTTCGCTGCAGGCCAGGCCGGTGCGCTTGCCGGACAGGCTCAGCAGGCGGGCCACCAGGCGCGCCACCACGGTCTTGCCGTTGGTGCCGGTCACGCCCACGATGGGGATGCGGCCAGCGTCGCCTTCGGGGAACAGATGGTCGACGATGGCGCGGCCCACCGGGCGCGGGGTGCCGTCGGCCGGCTTCAGGTGCATCAGCAGGCCGGGGCCGGCATTGACTTCGACGATGGCGCCGCGCTGTTCTTCCAGCGGGCGGGAGATGTCTTCGGCCACCAGGTCCACGCCGGCGATGTCCAGGCCCACGATGCGCGCGGCCAGGGTCACCGTGGCGGCAATGCTGGGGTGCACGCGGTCGGTCACGTCGAAGGCGACGTTGCCGCTGCGCTGCACCAGCACGCGCTGGCCTTCGGGCGGAACGCTGTCTTCCGACAGGCCCTGGCGGGCGATTTCCAGCCGCGCGGCGGAATCCAGGCGCACCGGATTCAGCGGATGGTTCTCGGTGCGGCCGCGGCGCGGGTCGGTATTGATCTGGCTGTCGATGAGTTCGGTGATGGTGGACTTGCCGTCGCCCGTCACCCAGGCCGGTTCGCCGGCGGCGGCGGCCACCATGCGGTCGCCCACGACCAGCAGGCGGTGCTCGTTGCCCAGCACGAAGCGCTCGACGATCACGCCGCTGCCTTCGTCCACGGCCACGCGGTAGGCCGACACCACTTCCTCGCGCGTGGTCAGGTTGGTGAACACGCCGCGGCCATGGTTGCCGTCATAGGGCTTCACGACCACTGGCAGGCCGATGTCCTCGGCCGCTTCCCAGGCGTCGTCCTCGCTGCGCACGAGGCGGCCTTCGGGCACGGGCACGCCGCAGGTCGACAGCAGTTCCTTGGTCAGGTCCTTGTCGCGCGAAATGCCTTCGGCGATGGCGCTGGTGCGATCGGTTTCGGCCGTCCAGATGCGGCGCTGGGCCGAGCCGTAGCCGAACTGCACGAGGTTGCCCTCGAACAGGCGGATATAGGGGATGTCGCGGTCGTCGGCGGCGTCCACGATGCAGGCGGTGCTGGGGCCGAGACAGTGTTTGTCGATCAGGCTGCGCAGCTTGGCGATGGCGGCGGGCACGTCGAAGGGGCGGTCCTCGATGGCGGCCATGACCAGGTCGCGGGCTTCGTTCAGGGCGGTGCGGGTGACCTGTTCCTGCCAGGCGCGCACCACGACCTTGTAGACGCCGCGGGTGGAGGTTTCCCGGGCCTTGCCGAAACCGCCGCGCAAGCCGGCCAGGTTCTGCAGTTCCAGGGTGACATGTTCAAGTATGTGGCCGGGCCAGGTGCCTTCCTTCAGGCGCGACAGGAAGCCGCCCCGGACTCCCGGGCTGCAGCGGTGCTCGATCAGGGTCGGCAGCCATTCCGTCAGGCGTTCGTAAAAGCCGGGGATGGTGTTGGAGGGGTAGTCCTCCAATTCACCGATATCCACCCACGCTTCGAGTACCGGGCGATACGTCCAAATGTTCGGGCCGCGCAAAGCCACGACATCGAGAAATTCAATGTCTTTCTTTTTCATGTTTTAATTTACTGGAGAAGCAGGTTGGCACGCGCGGACGCCCCTATGCAAGACCGCGAATTTATTGGGGTTGCGCCCTTAGAATAATGCCAACGAGTGGGGGATCCCAGATATTCCTAATTAGAAAAATCGGCTGCTACTATACGACGCCTTCAAAGCGTGAAATCGTTATGTTGTAAGGAAGGGACACGTTTGCCGCCAGTCCAGGTTGCGAACCGGTTGCCGCCTAGTAGGGCAGAGTCCTGGCCCGGTATGCGTTCCAATGAAAAAACCAAACCTGCTTTCCGGCCTTGCCGAAGCCTTTCCTGCCCGCTGGCGGGATGAAATCCGCGCCGAACTGGCGGATGGCGAAACCTTGTTGGCCTGGGTTGAAATAGACCTGGATCAGCGCCTGAAGTTCCGCCCGGGGCTGGTCGCCGCTACCGACCGCCGGCTGTTGGCTCGCCATCCGGACGAGCCGCGCTGGGAATCCTGGGCATACGGCCCCCAATTAAAGCTGAGCCTGACCGACCACGCCGGCGCCGCGCTGCTGGAATTGCACGACGACGGCTCCCGCCTGGGCGCCTGGCGTTTCACGCTGGCGCGCAATCCGGCCGCGCTGCGCCTGCTGGCGCAGTTCGAGACCCAGCAGGCCATCCGTTTGTCCGGCCATCAGGACGAGGAACTGGCGGAGCGCACCTGCACCGTCTGTAATAACGTCATTCCGGCGGGCGAGGAAGAATGCCCGACCTGCAACCAGGAACAGGCGGCGCCATCCACCACGTGGGCGCTGCTGCGCCTGTGGCGTTTCGCCCGCCCCTACCGCGGGCCGCTGCTGGCGGGTTTCGTGCTGACCCTGCTGGGCACGGCCGCCACCCTGGTGCCGCCGTATCTGACCATGCCGCTGATGGACGACGTGCTGATTCCATTCCAGAACGGCGCGCCCATCGATTACGACAAGGTCCGCCTCTATCTGGGAGGGCTGCTGGCCTCGGCTTTCCTGGCCTGGGGCCTGGGTTGGGCCCGCACCTACATCCTGGCCTGGGTCAGCGAGCGCATCGGCGCGGACCTGCGCACCACTACCTATGAGCACCTGCAGCAGCTGTCGCTGGAGTATTTCGGCGGCAAGCGCACCGGGGACCTGATTTCCCGCATCGGCAGCGAAACCGACCGTATCTGCGTGTTCCTGTCGTTGCACTTGCTGGATTTCGCCAACGACATCCTGATGATCGTCATGACGGCGGTCATCCTGGTGTCCATCAACCCGTGGCTGGCGCTGGTCACGCTGGTGCCGCTGCCGTTCATCATCTGGATGATCCACGCGGTGCGCGACCGCCTGCGCCATGGCTTCGAAAAGGTCGACCGCATCTGGTCGGAAATCACCAACGTCCTGGCCGACACCATACCGGGCATCCGCGTGGTCAAGGCTTTCGCGCAGGAAAAGCGCGAAGTCGCGCGCTTTCGCGAAGCCAACAACCGCAACCTGGAAGTCAACGACCGCGTGAACACCACCTGGTCGCTGTTCTCGCCCACCGTCACGTTTTTGACCGAGGTGGGTCTGCTGGTGGTGTGGATCTTCGGTATCTGGCAGGTGTCGCAGAAGCAGATCACCGTCGGTGTGCTGGCCGCCTTCCTGGCCTATATCGGGCGCTTCTACATGCGCCTGGATTCGATGAGCCGCATCGTCTCGGTCACGCAAAAGGCCGCGGCCGGCGCCAAGCGCATCTTCGACATCCTGGACCACGTGTCCAGCGTGCCGGAGCCGCAGAACCCGGCCAAGCTGCCGCATATCAACGGCCGCATCGAATTGCGCGACGTGGGTTTCCGTTACGGCAACCGCCAGGTCATCCGCGGGCTGAACCTGAATATCGCCCCTGGCGAGATGATCGGCCTGGTGGGCCATAGCGGCTCGGGCAAGAGCACGCTGATCAACCTGATCTGCCGCTTCTACGACGTGTCCGAGGGCGCGGTGCTGGTGGACGGCGCCGACATACGCTCGGTGCGCGTGGCGGACTACCGGCGCAATATCGGGCTGGTGCTGCAGGAGCCTTTCCTGTTCTTCGGCACCATCGCCGAGAACATCGCCTACGGCAAGCCGGACGCCACCCGTGACGAAATCTTGGCCGCGGCGCGCGCCGCGCATGCGCACGAGTTCATCCTGCGGCTGCCGCACGGCTATGACTCGCTGGTCGGCGAGCGCGGCCAGGCCTTGTCCGGCGGCGAACGCCAGCGCATCTCGATCGCGCGCGCGCTGCTGATCGATCCGCGCATCCTGATCCTGGACGAGGCGACCTCGTCGGTGGACACCACCACGGAAAAGGAAATCCAGAAGGCGCTGGACAACCTGGTGCGCGGCCGCACCACGATCGCCATCGCCCACCGCTTGAGCACCTTGCGCAAGGCGGACCGCCTGGTGGTGCTGGACCGCGGCCAGATCGTGGAGCAGGGCCCGCACGAGGAACTGATGGCCCGCGAGGGCGCCTACTATCGCCTGTACCAGGCGCAGGCGCGCCAGGCCGAGGCCGACGCGCAGGCGTCGGGCAGCGAAGACATGGCCGCCGTGGCCTGACGCGGAACTGGAATTATCGTCATGACCTTGCCGTCTTTTCAGCTGCGCCGCAATGCCTTCGGGCGCCTGGAGTTCCAGTCCGCCGATGGCCAGAACCACGAGGGCGTGCTGCCCGTGCGGGCCTTTCCCATCAGCGAACCGGGCCGCGGCCTGTCGCTCGTGACGGCGGACGGGCGCGAACTGGTCTGGATCGAACACCTGTCCGATGTGCCGGCCCCGCAGCGCGCGCTGATCGAGGAAGAGTTGGCGAGCCGGGAATTCATGCCCGAGATCCGCAAGCTGGCCAGCGTCTCCACCTTCGCGACGCCGAGCACCTGGCAAGTCGATACCGATCGCGGTCCCACCTCGTTCACGCTGCGCGGCGAAGAGGACATCCGCCGCCTGAGTCCGCAGACCCTGCTGATCGCCGACAGCCACGGCATCTTTTATCTGGTGCGCGACATCCAGTCGCTGGACAAGCACAGCCGCAAGCTGCTGGACCGCTTCCTGTAGAGCTCAGCCTTCCTGCGGCCGCTTGAACGGGGAGTGCGTTTCCAGCTCTCCCAGGTAGTCCGTCACCGCTGCTGTTTCCTCATCCAGGAAGTTCTGGATCGCGTCCGCGAAGCCGGGGTGCGCGACCCAGTGGGCCGACCAGGTGGGCGTGGGCAGCAGCCCGCGCGCCATCTTGTGTTCGCCTTGCGCGCCGCCCTCGAAGCGCGCGATGCCGTGGGCGATGCAGTAGGCGATGGACTGCATGTAGCAGGTCTCGAAGTGCAGCCCCGGCACGTATTCGGCCGCGCCCCAGTAGCGCCCATACAGCGCGTCGCCGCCCGCCAGATTGAGCGCGGCCGCCACCGGCAGGCCGTCGCGCTCTGCTAGGATCAGCACGAAGGCCTCGGCCTGTTCGCGGTACGCGCGCCGGAAGAATTCGTGGCTCAGGTAGGGCGGATTGCCGTGGCTGAAATAGGTGCGGCAATAGCATTCGTAGAAGAAGTCCAGTTCGGCCGCGCCGATCTCCGCGCCGCGCAACCAGCGGTACGACAGCCCGGCGGCGGCGACCTTCTTGCGGTCCTGGCGGATCTTCTTGCGCTTGTCGTGGCTCATCGTGGCCAGAAAGGCGTCGAAGTCCGCATAGCCCGGATTGGTCCAGTGGAATTGCACGCTTTCGCGGATCATGAAGCCGGCGTCGCGCAGCACGCGCATATCGGTGTCCGAAGGGAACAGCAGATGCAGCGACGAAACCTTGAGTTCTTCGGCGAAGGCGATCAGCCCGCGCACCAGCGTGGCGCGGTCCTCATCGTTGCCTGCCAGCAGTCTGGGCCCTGTCACCGGAGTGAATGGAATGGCCGACAGCAGCTTGGGGTAGTAGCGCAGCCCATGGCGCTGGAAGGCGTCCGCCCAGGCGTAGTCGAACACATACTCGCCGCGCGAATGCGATTTCAGATAAAGCGGGGCGGCGGCGGCCAGCGCGCCGTCGCGCCACAGCGCCAGGTAATGCGGCGCCCATCCGGTCTGGGGCGCGGCGCAGCCGGTGTCGTGCAGCGCGCGTAGGAACGCATGGCGCAGGAAGGGCTGATCGCCCGCCAGCGCGTCCCATTGCTGGGCGTCGATGCGGGACAGGTCGGTTTCTATGGTCAGGCGCAGGGAATCCATGGCTGAATGATAAAGTCTCCGTGTATGCGCGAGGCTTGCAGCCACGGCGCTTTCACGGGATTTCGGGCTGGCGCGAGGCCGCCCGGCACAGAGAAGCATATGGACAGCAATACGATGCCCGCCGCGGCCGGGCATGGCCGGGATTGCCTGCGCGGGCAGGCGCTGGCGGCCCTGGCCGCCACGGCCTGGCAGGACAAGCTGGCGGCAGTGCGCGCCATGTCGGATGAGGCGCCGCTGGACTGCCAGCGGGAGTACACGCCCACGGCGGAGCTGCCGGGCCGCCCGGCACGGCCCGAGCTGGTGGCCCCCGCCCAGGTCAAGCAGCGCTCCATGGCCAGCGAGCAAGGGCGCGCGGCGCTGCTGCACGCGCTGGCGCACATCGAATTCAACGCCATCAACCTGGCGTTGGACATCATGTGGCGCTTTGCCGGCATGCCGGAAGCCTTCTACCGCGACTGGCTGCGCGTGGCGCGCGAAGAGGCCTACCACTTCGACCTGCTCAGGCAACGCCTGGCCGCGATGGGCCACGCCTATGGCGATCTCCCCGCCCACAACGGCCTGTGGGACATGGCGCAACGCACGCAAGAAGACCTGCTGGCCCGCCTGGCGCTGGTGCCGCGCACGCTGGAGGCGCGCGGCCTGGATGCCTCTCCCGCGATCCGCGCCAAGCTGGCGGGAGCGGGGGACGCGGAGAGCGCGGCCATCGTCGACATCATCCTGGCCGACGAAATCGGCCACGTGGCCATCGGCAACCATTGGTACAAGCAGCTGTGCGCGCAGACGGGCCACGATCCCGTTGCCTGCTATGCCGAACTGGCGCAGCGTTTTGATGCGCCGCGCCTGCGCGGTCCCTTCAACCTGGAGGCGCGCCGCGCCGCCGGATTCGACGATGCCGAGCTTGCCGCGTTGCAGGCCGGTTGATTGGAAAACATGAGCACCGACAATTTCATCAAAGCGCTGCGGACCCGCTGCCTGCGGCCGCTGACCATCCTCTTGGCCGGAGGCGCGCTCATTTCGCTGACGCCCGCCGCTTCGGCCGCCGACGCGTTCGCGGCCTGCCTGGCGCAACTGCGCGGCCCGGCGCTCAAGGCCGGCGTGTCGGGCGCCACGTTCGACACCCACACCGCGGGGCTCGTGCCCGACATGGCGGTGCTCGATCTGCTGGACGCCCAGCCGGAATTCAAGACGCCCATCTGGGACTACATGGCGGCCCTGGTCGACGACGAGCGCGTGGCCGACGGCCAGGCCGGCATGGCGCGCTGGCAGTCCGACCTGGACCGCGCCGCATCGCGCTACGGCGTGGACGCGGCCACCATCGCCGCAGTCTGGGGCGTGGAGAGCAACTACGGCCGCACCCTGGGCGGGCGGCCTTTGCTGACGTCGCTGTCCACGCTGTCCTGCTTCGGCCGGCGGCAGGCCTATTTCCGGGGCGAATTCTTTGCCACCCTGAAGATCATCCAGGACGAGCACATCGCACCCGAACGCCTGACGGGATCCTGGGCGGGCGCCTTCGGCCAGACCCAGTTCATGCCCTCGACCTACTTGCGGCTGGCGGTGGATTTCGACGGCGACGGCCGCCGCGACCTGGTCGACAGCGTGCCGGATGCACTGGCATCGACGGCCAACTTCCTCAAGCGCGCGGGCTGGAACAGCGCGCTGCAATGGGGTTACGAGGTCCGCCTGCCGGCGGGCCTGGACACCGCGGGCGCGGGCAGGAAGAACAAGCGTCCGATGTCGTACTGGGCCGGGCGGGGCGTCACGCGCGCCGACGGCCAGCCGCTGCCCGCGGGCGACACGCCGGCCGGCCTGCTGCTGCTGGCGGGCCGCGGCGGCCCCGCCTTCCTGGTCACGCGCAATTTCGACGCCCTGTATTCCTACAACGCCGCGGAAAGTTACGCGCTGGCCATTGCCCATCTGTCCGACAGGCTGCGCGGCGGCGGTCCCTTGGCGCAAGCCTGGCCGACCGACGATCCGGGGCTGTCGCGGGCGCAGCGGCGCGAATTGCAGCGCTTGCTGATTGCCCGCGGCTATGAGATCGGCGAACCCGATGGCATGATCGGCGCCCGTACCCGGCAGGCCCTGCAGGCGGTGCAGCGCGAACTGGGCCTGCGGCCGGACGGCCGCGCCGGCCTGAAGTCGTTGCAAGCCTTGCAGGCGGGGAAGGCCGCAAACTGACCGGACGCAATAGATAAGCTTTGTAAAGATCCCGGGTGTCATCCATTAGATGACAGGCAGCGCGGCGGGCATGGGCCTATACTGATTCTCCGATTTTTCAGGAGCACGATGATGAGCCTATTGGATACCTTGGCCTCGATGGCCGGCGGCGGTCAGCAAGGGGGCTCGGCTTCGCTGCTGCCCGCGCTGATCGAGCAACTGAACAAGTACCCGGGCGGCCTGACTGGCCTGATCGCAAGCTTCCAGAAGGGCGGCCTGAACGAGATCGTCGCTTCGTGGGTGGGCACCGGCCAGAACATGCCGGTCAGCGCCGACCAGCTCGGTTCCGTGCTGGATCCGGGCGTTGTCAATGAACTGGCCTCCAAGACCGGGCAGGACACGGATTCCGTGCTGGGCTCGCTGTCCTCGCTGCTGCCGCAGCTGGTGGACAAGGCCACCCCCAACGGCGAGGTCCAGGGCGAGCAGCAACTCAACCCGGCCGACCTGCTGGCGTCCTTGTCGGGCATCTTCGGCAACCGCGGTTAAGTCTTATCGCCAGGCAGCCCATGCAGGCATCGATGCCTGCTTCCACCGGCCGGCGGCGCTTGTTGCAAGGACTGGGCGCGGCGGCGCTGGCCGCCGGCCTGCCCGCGTGCGCGCCGGCGTGGTCGATGCAAAGCACCTTTTGGCAACTGTGGCCCAGCCATTTGGAATTGAGTCCAGAGGCCTGGCGCGAGCGCATCGCCGCCATGCATGCGCTGGGATTCCGCGAGATCATCATCCAATGGGTAGGGGCGAGCGGCGGTCCCCAACCGTGGCAATTGCCTGCGGCCACGCTGGCGCTGATCTTCGATGAGGCGCAGCGCCTGGGCATGGGATTGCAACTGGGCCTGCCCTACGACGAGCGCTGGTGGCGGCAACTGGGCAATCCGGATGACGCGGCGCTGGCGGCTTTCCTGCAGGCCGCGCAGGCGCAGGCGCTGGCCTATGCCCGGGCCTCGGGCGCAACCGGGCTTGCCGCGTTCCGCGGCTGGTATATCCCTTACGAGATCGAGCAGCACAGCTGGGCCGCGGCTGGCCGCCAGGCACGCCTTGCGCAATGGCTGCGCGAACTGTCCGATCCGCTCGCGCAACAGACCGGGCGCGCACCCGCCATCTCCACGTATCACAGCAAATTGCCGGGGTCGCTGAGTCTGGCAGATCTGTGGAGCGGACTGCTGGATGCCGCCAGGCTGAGGCCCATGCTGCAGGACGGGGTAGGCGTGTCCGGCATGGCGGCATACGAGGCGCTGGAGCCCTTGCACCGCATGCTGCTGGCGCGTCGCGCGCCGTTCGACCTGATCGTCGAACTGTTCGAGGAACTGCCGTCCGAACGCCAGGACGGCACCACCTTCAATGCCCGCTCCGCCGATGCGGCGCGCGTGCGGCGGCAGTTGCGCATCGCGCGGCGCTACCGCGCGCAAAGCGTGGTCGCCTTTGCCGCGGATCCCTGGCTGATCGGGCCCACGCCCGAGGCCGAGCGTCTCAGGCGGGAGTGGCCGCTTTAGGCGGCGGACTCGCGACCTGAAGCGGTGCCGCTATCGTGGTGGCGCAGCCGCCATGGCTTTGAGCTGCGCGCATCGTCGTCATGGGCGCTCAGTACGACAGCGTCATATTCATGAACCAACCCTTGGCGCGGTCGCTCTCGCCGCCGCCTATGCTGGTGCGGTACTGGACGCCGAAGTCCAGGTAGGAGCGCGGCGCGTTGTAGTGGTCCTCGCGGAACCAGTAGCGCACATTGAAGCCGGGCCCCACGCCCAGCGACCACGAGGTGTCATGGTCGGACAGGACCACCGACTGGCTGCCGTAGCCGGGCAGGTCGTCGAGCTTGGCCACGCTCTTCTGCCACAGCCAGTCCGCGCCCACCACCGCATAGGGAAACAGCACCAGCTTGTCGCTGATGCTGGTGGCGCGGAAGCTGCGGCCCACGCGCAGCTCGCCGGACAGGAAGGCCTGGTCGCGCTTGAGGCGGCCCGAGGAACTGCCCAGGTCCTGCTGGCGCTGGCCCTTGGAGTCCACCGAGTAGGCCGTGTAGCGGGCGCTGTTGTCGTCCCATGCGTAGCCGGCCTGCGCATAGCCTTCGATGGTGAGCCAGCTCGGCACGTCCACGCGCAACTCGCGGCCCTGGTAATAGCCGTAGGTGACGTAGGACATCCAGCCGCCGGCATTGCCGTTGAGCTTGTAGCGCGCCACGGCGCTCTGGTCCTGCAGATTGGGATAGGCGTTGTGGAAGGCCTGCTGCGCCGCGCATTGCACCGCGCTGGATTCGGGGTAGGCATAGCCCTGGCGGGTGGCGGACCCCAGGAAGAAACGGCGTTCGATGCCGAAGGTCACGCCGGTATCGGCCAGCAGATAGCGCAGGCCCAGCGCGCCGATGGTGCTGGGGATGCCGGATGCCGTGCTGTTGTTGCGGAAGCGTTCTTCGTTGGAGCGTTCGTCCGGGGTGCTTGCACCGGTGCAGGGGTCGACGTTCCTGCGCGACTCGTAGGTGCTGCCGCCGTCGTACAGCGTGTTGGAGCTGCGCGCATAGGCTTCGAGCATGCCCCAGCGGTTGTTCAGCTGCGGCGGACGCCAGAAGATTTCCGCAGTGCTGAATATCACGTCGCCAGGCGTGTTGATGGCGGCCCCGCCCAGGCTGGAGCTGGCCGGCCGCGCGCCGCGGTAGGACGCGGAGAACGAGCCGCCCCATTCGCGCGACAGGGCGGCGACGCCGCTGCGCGTGTTGTAGCGTTCCAGCGGCGTCAGGCCCAGTTGGCCGGCGTCGTCCATGTCGATGGCCTGCTTGAGCGAGTCCGTGGCGGCGCGGTTGTCGCCCATTGCGGACTGCGCATAGGCCTGGTCCAGGATCAGGCGCGGCGGCGCCTGGCCGGTCGCGCGCGCGGCCGCGAAGTCGGACGCCGCGCCCGCGGGCTGGCCCAGGCGCTGGCGCGCGTAGCCGCGCTGCGCCAGCAATTGGGCTGAGTCCGGCTGGCGAGCGATGGCGTCGCCGAGCCGGGCTTCCGCTTCGGCCGCTTGCGCCTTGGTGCCCGCGGCCAGCGTGGTCGTCAGCAGCTGGGCATGGCTTTCGTTGTCTGGCGCTTGCGCCACGGCCTGGCGGGCCAGCGCGATGGCTTCCTGGTAGGCGCCCCGGTCGTAGGCGGCGTAGGCGCCCGTGGCGGCCACGCTGCCCGGAGCCGGCGCGGCGGGCGCCTGGCTGGCGGCGATCTGCTTCTGAAAGGCCTGCTGCCTGGCGTGCAGCGCGGCTTGGTTGGGCGCGCCCAGCGCCAGCGCCGTGTCGACCGCCTGACTGGCGGCTTCATAGCGCTGCTGCGCGCCCAGCGATTCCACCCACAGCAAGGCCCATTCGTCTTGCCTGGGCGCGGCGCGGAAGGCGCGTTCGGCGCCTGCGGCGGCCGCGGCGTAGTCCTGGCGCGCATAGTCCGCATAGGCGCGCGCCGCCACGGGATAGGCCCGCTGGTACGGGGTTTGCGGCGCGGGCTTGCGGACCGGTGCGGGCGTTTGTGCTGGCGCTTGCTTGGAAGCTTGTTCGGGAGCGGGTTCGGACGCTTGCGCAGGTGTTTGCGCCGCGGGCTGCGCAGGCGTGGCGGCCACGGCCGGCGGGCGTTGCAGGTTGGCCCGGGCCTGGCGCAGCTCGGGCGAGCCCAGGCCGTCGGCGATGGCGGCGTCGGCGGCGCGCACGGCCTCCTGGCGCTTGCCTTGCTTCTCCAGGGCATAGACCAGCAGCAGCCGCAGGCGGGCCACGTCGGGCCGCAGCCGGATGGCGTTCTCCGCCATGACCTGGGCGGTTTCGTAATGCCCCGCGTCGTACTGCTTGTAGGCCTGGTCGGCCAGTTGGTAGGCGTCACCCTCCAATGGACGTTCGGTTGCGGCCGCGGCCTGGGCGGCGGCTTCGGGAGCCGCTGCCACGCACAGCAGCAGGGCGCTGAAAGCCAGCGAACGCGAAATGACGGTCATGGAGGAGAGGGCCTGTGCGATAGCGGGTCCGCGGGAGGTTCGGTTTGTGTTGGAGCGCCCTGCTGGAATGAAAGCGCTTCGCGCAGCGTCTTTTCATCGAGCCAGCCCCGTTCCATCAGGATTTCGCCCAGCGGCCGCTTTTCGCGCGCCTGGATCTCCAGCGCCTGCTCCAGCATCTGGTGGTCGATGGCCTGCCAGGACAGCAGCAGGTCGCCCAGGCGCTGGCGCTGCTGCGCCAGCTGGTCGGTGGAGGGGAAGTCATGCATGGTCTTGTCCCAGGCCAGCCGCTTGCCCGTGATCAGGTGGCCGATGAACAGGCGCCAGGCCCGCGCCGCCGCCATGGCGTTGATGAAGTTGCCGACGATCATGCGCGGCATGGACAGCAGGGCGTGCTCCCAGCCGTACATGTGGCCGACGAAATACGCGCGCTGCACCACGCGCAGCAGCAAGGCCCCCGCGTTCAGCCACATTAGCGTCACCAGCCAGCCGCCGGGGCGGAAGTAGGAGGGGTAGTAGACCTTCCACCAGCCGAAGCGGTCGGCCAGGAAGAAGAGAAAGAAGTTGGCCAGCAGCAGATAGGCCAGTATCGCGATGAACGAGGTGAACAGGCCCTTGCGGTCGCGGAACAGCAGATACTTGGTGGCCAGCGATCCCGTCCACCCCACCTGCTGCCAGCCTTGCAGGCCGATGCCCAGCGTCCAGCGGGCCTTCTGCCGGTAGGCGGTGCGGAAGGTGTTGGGGAAGTATTCGCGCACGCCCAGCGGCATCCTGATGGCGGAGATCTTCTCCGGACCCAGCCCGAACCAGGAGCGGCGCCGCGTCACGTACTCGACTTGGAACTTGCCGAAGATCTGGCGCATGCCGCGCTGGGCCAGGCGCGCGCCGATGTCGTAATCCTCGGTCAGCGTATCGGTATTGAAGGGTTGGTTGTTCGTCTCGGCCGCCAGCACCTCCAGCGCGTGACGCGAGAAGCAGGTGCCCACGCCGGCCGACGGCACCATCCTGGACAGGCTTTCGCGTACCACCAGGTCCTTGGTGTGCCATTCGGCGAATTCGTCCATGTAGGTGCCGGCGACCAGCTCGTGCCATTCCCGTTCCAGCGAGGTCACCGGCAGCTGGATGAAGTCGATGCGCGGCAGCAGATAGTTGTAGTACTTCAGTTCCAGCGGGTGCAGCACGTCCTCGCTGTCGTGCAGGATCACGCCGGCGTAGGGCTCGGGCTGAAGGGCGTTCTGCGCGAAGATGGCCTGCACGATCCAGTTCAGGCAGTCGGCCTTGCAGGTCGGCCCGTCGTGCGGCACTTCCACCCGTATCAGCTGGCGGTAGCGGCGCCGCATGCGCTCCACCTCCTTGATGGTGCGCTCGTCGTTCTGGTAGGTGCCCGCGAAGATCGTGTAGTTCTTGTATTCCAGCGTGGACACCATGTTTTGCAGCATGGGCGCGATCACGTCATATTCCAGCCAGGCGGGCACCATGATCGCCAGCGGCTGTTCCGGTTTGGCACGCAGCTGCTCCGCGGTCAGCGGCGCGTACTGGCGCTTGACCGTCAGCCCGCGGCGCAGTTCGCGCAGCCAGAACCAGCCGTCGATGAACAGGTCGTCCAGGCTGGACAGCAGGATGATGACGCCGACCACCGCTGTCACGATCTCCAGGCCGCGGTAGTAGTCGGCGATGAGGTAGGGCCAGTAAAGCGAGGACATGGCGCCTCCGGGTTACTTGCTTTCCTGGTTCTTCCTGCGCGTGACGCGCAGTGCGGCGATCAGGATCAGGAGCAGGACCAGCAGACCGACGCTCAGGGCCGGCACGCTCCACGACAGGTAATTGCGCCATTCGAAGAAGGCGCTTGCGCCCGCGCCCGGCGGCTGGCCGGCCGCGGGATTGGCGCTGTCGATCCAGGCCAGCGGCCCCGCCGCGCCGATGATGGCGATGTTGCCGCGGTTCAGCACGAAGGGCGCCTGCGGCATGACGGGACGCTGGCCCAGCGTGTGCCACAGCAGGCCGTCGTGGCCGCCCGCGCGCACGACTTCGGCCGTGCTCAGCTTGTCCAGGCCGGAAATGTCCAGCCAGGGCGCGCTCTTGCCGTCCACCGTCAACTGCTTGCGGTCCGTGACCTTGACCATGGGCTTGGCGCCGTCCACCGCCACTTCCATCGCCACGAAGGGGCCGGCGGGCTTGGCCGTCTGGCCCGCCGGCGTGAGCGACAGCGCCGCGCGCGTGGCCGACAGGCCGCTGGCCGTGGCGATGCCGATCACACGCTGCAGGTTGGCCGGCGCATCGGCCAGATAGGTGTCGGGGATGAGCAGTTGGGGACTGCCGGCCAGCAGCGGCAACAGTCCCACGAAGGTGCCGTCGGGCTGTGCACGGCCCGGCTTCACATAGCTGGTGGGCAGCACGTTGACGGGATAGCCTTGCGGGATCTCGTTGCAGTCCACCGATACCGGCTGGCGCTGGAAGGTGACGCGCACCGCGTTGGTGAGACCCAGCACATAGCCCGGCACGCGCGCCATCAGGCGTTCGGGATGGCCGTCGGCGTCCATCTGCTTGGCCGCCAGCAGGACGCCGTTCCAGAACACGGAGGCGACCGGGCGGGTCGCGGAGGCGCCCGGCGCGGCGGCCAGGTCCATGACCAGTTCGTCCGGCATGCTGCCGTCCGCCGAGACCGCGGCCAGCGGGAACGTGGCGTTCCAGTCGCCGCGCGCGACCACGTCGAAGCTGGCGGATGAGCCGCCCAGCGACGTCAGGCGCATGCCGTCCTCGTCGGAGGCCTGCGGCGGCTCGGCCGCCTTGACCTGCGCCTGGCGCGTGACCAGGATGCGGCGCCAGGCCGTGTCGAAGGCGCCTGCGCCCTGCGCGCCAGCGTCGGCGGCCACCGCGATCACCGCCTGCCGGCCCAGCGGCGCCAGGCGGATTTCCTTGGTTTGCAGGTCCTGGCCGGCCAAGGGCATGCGCCGCTGGCGCCAGGCCTTGAAGGCCTCGGCGGCATCGGCGTCCTGCGCCAACTGCGCCTGCAAGGCGTCCAGCGCCTCGTTGTAGCGGGCGCGCAGCGCGGCGTCCGCGATCACCACGTCGCCGCTGACCGCGGGAGCGCCCATCACCAGCAGCGCGCCGATCTCGGCGGGGCTGGCCAGCTTGTGCTTGTCGTTGCCCGCCAGGGCCGCGAACGCGGGCACCTGTCCGAGTCCGTTCGGGGCCTGCAGGCCGCGCGTGTCGATCTCGTCGCCGACGGCCGGGAAGGCTCGGACCGCGACCTGCTTGCCGCTGCGCGCCATGGCCACGCCCATGCGCCAGGCGCTGTCGAAGGCCTGCTGGTCGAGCTTGGCGCCCGCCACCATCAGCACGGGCTTGCCGGGCAGGGTGCTCCAGGCTTCGTCCAGGCTGCCGATGGCCGAGGCGTCGTAGCGGTAGCTCAGGCGCGTGCGCGGCGACACCATCAAGGCGTTGGCGGTGGCGCGGTTGCTTTCGCACTGACGCAGCGCGATCTCCGATTGCCAGTCCACCGCCAGCCGCACGAAGCCGGTGTCGCGCACGCGCTGTTCCACGTTCAGCTTGCGCGTGGCCGAGCCCTCGCCGTCGGCGATGCGCTGCGCGGTCTGCGGCACGCCGTCCACCCACAGCACCATGCTGGCGCGGCCTGGCTCGCCCTTGATGTAGCGGGCGTCAAAGTCCAGCGTGGCGTCGGCTATCGGCACGCCGCGGGGCACCGGCAGATAGAATTCCTGGCGCGCATCGCTATTGCTGAGCACCACCGGTTCGCGGATGCCCAGGTCTTCCAGGCTGGTGTCGCGCGTCACCCAGTCGTCGCCCAGCAAGCGCCGCAAGGCGTCGCCCGCGGGGCTGGCCATTGCTCCCAGGGGGAGCAGCAACCCGGCGGCGATGAGGGCGCGGCAGAGGCTGCGGGCGGCATGGGGATGCGGGACATGGGGCATGAGGGCTCCGGAAGGGGGGGGCGAGGGGCGGCTAGCGGACCGCGGCCGGCGCTTGAGGCGCAAACTCGGATAGGGCGCGGCCGCAGAGCGCATCGACGATGCGTTGGCTGGCGAGGCCGTCGCCATAGGGATTGATGCGGCGCGAGAAAGAGGCGTGCAGCTCCGGGTTGTCGAGCAGGCGGTTCACTTCGGCCAGGATGCGCTGCGTGTCGGTGCCGACCAGCGTCACGGTGCCGGCCTGCACGGCTTCAGGGCGCTCGGTGACGTCGCGCATCACCAGCACCGGCTTGCCCAGGTACGGCGCTTCTTCCTGCACGCCGCCCGAGTCGGTCAGGATCAGGTAGGCGCGCTGCATGAACCAGACGAAGTCCAGATAATCCAGCGGGGCGATCAGATGCACGCGCGACAGGCCGTCCAGCTGCGCCATCACCACGTTGCGCACCTGCGGATTCAGGTGCACGGGGTAGACGATCTGCAGATCCTCGCGCCGCGCCAGTTCGGCCAGGGCGGCGCAGATGTGCTGGAAGCCTTCGCCGAAGTTCTCGCGCCGGTGTCCGGTGACCAGCAGCAGGCGCCGCTGAGGGTCCAGCCAGCCGTAGCGCGCCGCCAGCTGCTGCGCGAGCGCGCCTTCGGCGGCGAGCTTGGCGCAGGTCATGGCCAGCGCGTCGATCACGGTATTGCCGGTGACCGTGATGCGTCCCGCCAGGTTTTCGCGCAGCAGGTTGGCGCGCGATTGCGCGGTGGGCGCGAATAGCCAGTCGCCCACCGCGTCGACCACGCGGCGGTTCATTTCTTCGGGGAAGGGCTGGGCCAAGTCGCCGGTGCGCAGGCCCGCTTCGACATGGCCGATGCGCGCGCGGCGGTGAAAAGAGGCCAGTGCGCAGGCCGATGCGGTGCTGGTGTCGCCATGGACCAGCACGCAATCCGGTTGCTCGGCCTCCAGCACGCTGTCCACCCGGCTGATCAGCCGCGCATACAGGCCGTTGAGCGTCTGGTTGGGCACCATGATGTCCAGATCGTGCTGCGCCCGCAGATCAAACAGGGCCATCACCTGATCCAGCATCTCGCGATGCTGGCCCGTCACGCAGACGACGCTCTGGATCCGGGGTTCGCCTTGCAGCGCGGACACCAGGGGCGCCATCTTGATCGCTTCGGGACGGGTCCCGAATATGGAAAGGACTTTCATCACAAGAGCGGGCCCCCTACGCCGGTGGCATTTTCTTGCGTAGATTATGGATTGAAAGTAATCGTAATATGTGACGGTTTATTTCAATAAAAGGGGGGTATCGGAAAATTTAGGGACAATCTGTTGCTTTCGCGCGATACCGGGGGCTATTTGCCCAAAGTCATGCCGCCATCGATAGTGACGACCGAGCCGGTCATGAACAGGAACGGTGGCCTGGTCAACGCGATGATCGACGCCGCGATTTCCTGGGTGGTCGCCAGGCGGTTCATCGGATGCATGGCCGCGAGCCGGGCTTCGTCCAGTTCGCCCGCATCGATCGAATGTTGGATCAGCGGCGTCTTGACGTAGCCGGGCGCCACCGCGATGACGCGGATGCCATCCTCGGCCCATTCGTTGGCGAGCGACCGCGTCAGCGTCGCCACGCCGGCCTTCGACACGGCGTAGTGGGCGCGGCCCTTCATCATGACCATGCCGGCGACCGATGCGATGTTGACGATGACGCCGCCGCGGGCGCGCAGCGCCGGATACAGGGCATGCGCGCAATGGAAGGTGCCGCTGAGGTTCACCGCCAGGACCTGGGCCCATTCCGCCGGGTCCTTTTCCGCGACCGGGGCACGGCTGCCGGCGATGCCCGCGGCGTTGATCAGCAGGTCTATTCCGTCCAGCTGCGCCGCCGAGCGGGCCACGCTGGCGTAGTCGGCAACGTCCACGGCCACGGCGCCATCCGCGGCGGTCCGGTCCCACACCACGACCTGCCAGCCTTCGGCGCGCAGCTGGCGCGCGCATTCCTGGCCGATCCCGCTTGCGCCGCCGGTGATGACGGCGATCTTTGCTTGAGTATTCGTGCTCATGTCTGACTCGCTTGTAGGTTGTATCGATTTCAGCTGTGCGAGGCCGCCGCTTGAGCGGCCGGCGCCGCGCGCCGGTTGCGCACGCACAGGATTGCCAGGCCCGCGCTCGCCAGCGTCGCCAGGGCGAACACCTGGGCCGCGAGTTTCCATTCGCCGCCGCTGGCCTGCATGACCGCGCCCGTCAGGGTCGGGCCGAAGAAGCCTCCCAGCGAGCCTATCGTCGTAACCAGCGCCAGCGGGCCGGCGTTGGCGCCGATGTAGTTCTGCACGGCGGCATTCAGGGGACCGTAGTAGGCGATGGTGTAGCCCGTGATGACGGACACCGCGGCCAGGAATGCGGCCAGGGATACCGTCGCCGCGCCGTGCAGCATCAGGAAGCCGCCCGCGCCCACCAGGCAGACGACCGCCAGGTGCCAGCGGATGTCGCCGCTGCGTTCGCTGCTGCGCCCGACCACATAGCTGAACACCAGCGCCGCCACGTTGGGAATCATCAGCAGCGTGCCGATCTCCAGCGGCGTGATGCCGTACAGCTGCTTGAGGATGGTGGGAAGGAAGTACGCCAGGGCGAAGGTCGCGGCGTAGGCAGCCAGCAGGATCAGCAGGATGCCCCACAGCATGGGCTGGCGGAAGACGGCAAATCCCTGCGTCCAGGAAGCGGATGGCGCGGCCGCGCGGGTGGGCGCCTCGTGTTCCATGAGGGCGCGCAAGCCCTGGCGCTGGCCATCGCTGAGCCAGCGGGCTTCCTGCGGCGTGCCGGGCAGGTAGCGCAGGATCAGCAAGCCCAGCAGCATGGTCGGCAGGCCTTCGATGATGAACAGCCAGCGCCAGCCTGGCATGCCGGCGTCGATCTTGAGCAGCGCGCCGGCCAGCGGCCCGCCGAAGATCATGGCCAGCGGCAGCGCCATGATGAAGATCGAATTGATGCGGCTGCGGTAGCGCGGCGGAATCCAGGACGCGATGTAGAAATTGACGGCGGGAATGAAGCCGCCTTCGGTCACGCCCAGCAGGAAGCGCAGCACGTAGAACGATTTTTCGCCATGCAGTGCGGCCATCAGGCAGGAGACCAGGCCCCAGGCCAGGAACATGCAGGCCAGCCAGCGCCTGACGCCGAAGCGTTGCAGCGCGAGGTTGGCGGGTACGCACACGCTGGCGTAGCCGATGAAGAACAGCCCCGCGCCGAAGCCGTAGGCCGCCAGGGAAATGTCCAGGTCCACACCCATTTGCAGCTGCGCGTAGCTGATGTTGGTGCGGTCCAGGAAGTTGAGCAGATATCCTGCGAACAGCAGGGGCAGGACGCGGTTGCGAAAGCCGGCGACGGCCTGTTCGGCGTTCGCCAGATCTTCATTGCGGATCATGGTTGGTCTCCTGTCGTCCGCCTTCGTGGCGGATCTCGCTAGGCTGGGATTGGAGCGGCGCCGGGCAGCGCACCGCCGGTCGTGGTGTCAGTGGCGCCCCGTTACCCGGGCGTACAGGTCGGCATCCGGCCAGGCGGCGCCGCGCCAGGCGACGTGCTGATCGGGCCGGATCAGGGTGAGCGGGGCGGGGTAGAGGTTGGCGACTCCGCCTTCGTCAGGGCGGATCAGAGTCAAGGGCACGCCCGCCGCCCGCGCCGCGGATACGGCGGCATCGATGTCGCGGGCGGCTGCCGCGGGCAAGGCCAGCAGCGTGAATCCCGGGCCGAAATGGTCGTACAGCGAGCTGCCGTCATGCAGCCAGGCATGCGGGGCGAGGGCCCCAGGACGAGACGTAGGGACATAGTTGATGAAGTCCCGGGCTGGCGCGGGGCTGCCGTCCGGCACGATGACGGGCGAGTCCGCGTACTGATAGCCCAGCACCACGCCCAGGGTGGAGAACTCGCGCATCTTGGCCGCGCGGATGCGCGCGCCGGTTTCCTGGCGCGCCCGCTCGCCCGCCGCGCCGGCCTCTTCCAGATGATCGGCCAGCAGGTGATTGCCGAGGATCGAATGGTTGTGCTCGGCCTCGTCCAGCACCCACTGGTGCACCGGCCGGCGCTCCCGTTCATAGCTGTCGATGAGGGCGGGGCCGCCCCAGCCTTGCAGCGCGGCCGCCAGCTTCCAGCCCAGGTCCACGCTGTCGGCCACGCCCATGTTCATCCCGTAGCCGCCGAAGGGCGGGTGCAGATGGCAGGCGTCGCCCACCAGGAAGACACGCCCCTGCCGGTAGCGGTCGCCCAGAAGCTTGCTGGCGGTCCACTCGTCGCTGCTGAGCACCTCGTAGGGCAGGTCGATGCCGGTGGCGCGGGCGATCATGGCGCGCGCATCGATGTCGCTGGCGCGCTGTTTCGGGTCCACGTGAGTGGGCATGAAGAACCAGGTGTCGCCACTGTCCATCGGGCCGATCAGGCTGGGCGCGTCGCCATTGATTTGCCAGTACATGATGGCAGGCCCGTGCGGATGGGCCTGGGCCAGTCCGGGGGCGCGGAATACGATGTTGTAGTTGCGGGACAGTCCATGGCTGCCTTCCATGCGCGTGCCGATCAGCTCCCGCACCAGGCTGCGGGCGCCGTCGGCGCCCACCAGGTAATCCACGTCCAGCTCGATGTCGCGGCCTTGCGCCAGGTCGCGCAAGCGGGCGCGCACGCCGTCGGCATCCTGCGTCAGGTCCAGCAGTTCGGAGCGGAACCGGATCTCGACGTCGGGCAAGGTAGCCGCATGGGCGCGCAAGACCTCTTCCACCGTGTACTGCGGAACCCATTGCGCGTGTTCCGAGTACAGCGGATTGCGGCCGGGGGCGCAATACATGGCGTTCTCGTGCCGTCCAAGTTCGAAGCCGGCCAGGCGGGTGCAGAACACCACGTTGGAGGGGTAGTAGGCGCCCAGCGGCGATGCCGCGCGCAGGCGGTCGGCGATGCCCCAGCGGCGCAGGTGTTCGCGCGTGCGCACGTTGGTCGTC
This sequence comes from Achromobacter pestifer, assembly GCF_013267355.1. Lineage (NCBI taxonomy): Bacteria > Pseudomonadati > Pseudomonadota > Betaproteobacteria > Burkholderiales > Alcaligenaceae > Achromobacter > Achromobacter pestifer. Next base: position 797,454 of record NZ_CP053985.1, on the reverse strand, counting down.
TTGGCGCGCGGCGCGTATCCCACGCGGTCGTTGCGCTCGATGAGCAGGCACGGAATCTTCCTGTGCCCCAGTTCGATCGCCAGACTCAGTCCGGCCGGTCCGGCGCCCACGATCAGCACGCGGGGCGAGGCTCGCTTTTCCACCTTCGGTCTCCTCGGTTGCCTGCTTTCCTTGCAGGCTTTGGACGCATCCTAGGCCTATGCCACCGATGCTGAAAGATGGCAGAATTGGCTTACCGATATCAAATTTGATTCACTGCCATGAAGCTGAACACCCTGCGGGATTTCCTGGCCGTGGCCGAACGCGGCGGCGTCAGGGCTGCGGCCCGCCATCTGGACGCGCCGCAGCCGGCAATTTCACGCAGCATTCGCGAACTCGAGAAAGAGCTGGGGTGCGTCCTGTTCGAACGGCATGCCAAGGGCGTGCGCCTGACCCCCATGGGCGCCGTGTTCCTCAGGCGGGCCAACGCCATACGCCATGAGCTGCAGCGCGCACGCGACGAGATCGGCCAATTGAATGGCGAGTCCCGCGGGCGCGTCACGCTGTGCATGTCGACGGCGCCGCATCTGGGCCTGTTCGCCGAAGTGCTGCGCGAGTTCCGGGCGCGCTACCCGGACACCCATCTGGAGATCATCGACGGGGTCTACCCGCTGGTGGAAGCGTCCCTGCTGGACGGCACCGTGGACTTCTATATCGGGCCGGTGCCCGCGCGCACGCCTGGCGAACTACAGGTGGAAAAACTCTTCGACAACACCCGCGTGATCATCGGCCGCAAGGGCCATCCGCTGGCGCGCGCCCGCTCGCTGCGCGACCTGACCGGGGCGCAGTGGATCACGACCTCCATCACGCACAAGGCCGAAGAGGAACTGGGCCCGCTGTTCGACAAGCATGGCCTGCCGCCACCGCACCTGGCCCTGAAGGCCCAGTCCGCGCTGACCTTCATCACGGCGCTGAGTAATTCCGACCTGCTGATGATGTTGCCGGTGCAATGGCTGCGGTATCCGCTGCTGCAAGGCGTGTTCCAGGAAATCCGCGTCAAGGAGCCCTTGCCGGCGCCGCCGGTATGCATCGTGCAGCGCGCCGGCCTGCCGCTGACGCCGGCGGCCGAGTACTACTGCACGCTGGCGCGGCGGGCCAGCGCGCGGGCCCAGGGCTAGAGGCCGGCCGCCGGCCACTGGAAGCGTTGCGCCACCTTGTCGAGAAAGCGGCCGGCCGCCTCGCGGTGGTAGTCGGTGGACCGCGCCACGCCCTGGCCGGCCGCCTCCAGGTCCAGCATGGTGTTCAGGTCGCTGTTGAGCGAGGCGTTGAAGCCGCGCTTGGTGATCGCCAGCGCCGCCATGGGCAGCTCGGCCATGGACAGCGCGATCTGCCGCGCGCGCTCGTGGATCAATTCCTGCGGCTGGATCTCGAACACGATGCCCATGTCCCGGGCTTCCTGCGCCTGGAACTCGCGGGTAGAGAAGGCCAGTTCCTTGGCGCGCTGCAGGCCCACCATGCGCGGCAGGGTGTACAGGGTGGCGCAATCGGGGATGGCCCCCAGCCGCAGGAAGGACAGGCAGAAACGCGCCCGCGGCGAAGCCAGGATCAGGTCGGCGGTCAGGGCCAGGCCCAGCCCGGCGCCATAGGCCGGACCGTCGACCGCCGCGATCACCGGCCGGTCCAGCGTGATCAGGCCTTCTATCGTCAGCAGCAGGCTGGCCATGCGCTCGCGCGCTTCCTCGGCGGAGCCGCCGGAGCCCATGGTGGAGATGTCGCCGCCCGAGCAGAAGGCGCCGCCGGCGCCTGCCAGGATCACGACGCGCACGCCGCGGTCGCGCCGGATCTGGCCCACCAGGTGGGCCAGCTCTTCGCGCATGGCCATGTCCAGCGCATTGCGCTGGGCGGGGCGGTTCAGCGTGATCGTGGCGACGCCGCCCTCCACGGTATAGAGCAGGGTCTTGAACTCGCTAGAGATGACTTGCATCGTATCGGTCTCCATGTCTGCCTTCCAGGATGGCCGGGCCGCGCGATGCGGGCCAGGCCGCAAGCTGGCGCTGGCCCTCAGGCGATGGCGCCGCGTTCGCGCAGGGCCTGGATCTCGGTTTGCGCCAGACCCAGTTCCGCCAGCAATTCTTCCGTGTGCGCGCCCGGCGCGGACACCGCGCGGGCCTGCCCGGGCGTGCGCGAAAGCCGCGGCGCGGGCGCGGGGTGCAGGGTGCCGCCGGTTTCGATGAAGCTGCCGCGCGCCTGATGATGGGGGTGCCGCGGCGCTTCCTCGAAGTCCAGCACCGGCGCGAAGCAGGCATCCGTGCCTTCGAGTAGCGCGCACCATTGCTCGCGGGTCCGGCCGGCGATGATGCCCGCCAGCTTGGCGCGCAGCTGCGGCCATTGCGCGCGTTCCCATTGCTGCTGGAAGTCCGGATCGTCGATGCCGCAGCGTTCCAGCAGCAGGCGGTAGAACTGCGGTTCGATCGCGCCGATGGAGACGTACTTGCCGTCCGCGCAGGCATAGCAGCCGTAGAAATGGGCGCCGCCGTCCAGCATGTTGGACTGGCGCTGGTTGACCCAGCCGCCGTCCCGCAGCTTGCCGTGATAAGCGCTGGCCAGCAGGGACGCGCCGTCGCAGATGGCCGCGTCCACCACCTGGCCCTGACCCGTGCGGCCGGCTTCGAGCAGGCCGCAAAGCACGCCGAAGGCCAGCATCATGGCGCCGCCGCCCATGTCGCCGACCAGATGCAGCGGCGGCGCCGGCGGCAGTTCGGCATGCCCCATGGCGTGCAGTGCGCCGGTGATGGCGATGTAGTTCAGGTCATGGCCGGCCGCCTGCGCCAGCGGGCCGTCCTGGCCCCAGCCCGTCATGCGTCCGTACACCAGGCGTGGATTGCGCGCCAGGCACTCGTCCGGCCCCAGGCCCAGCCTTTCCATCACGCCCGGCCGGAAGCCTTCCAGCAAGGCATCCGCCCGGTCCAGCAGCCGCAGCACGATGTCGGTGGCGCCGGGCTGCTTGAGGTCCAGCGCAATCGTGCGGCGGCCCCGGTCAATGATGGTGCCGCCGCCGCCCAGGAACCCGGGCGTCAGCCGGTCGATGCGGATCACGTCCGCGCCCATGTCCGCCAACATCATGGCGCAGAAGGGGCCGGGCCCTATGCCGGCCATTTCCACCACCGTCAATCCGTTCAGGGGACCAGCCATGTCTATCGTCGCTCCATGATGTGTCGGGTTCTCAGGATTCGAAGAATTCGGCGCGCGCGTCCAGGATGACCTGGGTGTACTTCTCCATGTTGGCGTCCATGCGATGGGTCGGGCCGACGATGGACAAGGCGGTCAGCTGGCCGCCCACGCGCCCCGCGATGCCGATGGCGGAGACGCCTTCATTGCCTTCATCGCGGGTGTGGAAGTACTTCTTTTCCAGCTGCGACTCGATCTGCGTGCGCAAGGTGCCGGGATCGGTGATGCTGCTGGCCGTGACGTGTTCGAACGGCAAGGCATCGATCACGGCATTGCGTTCAGCGGCGTCCATCTCGCCCAGCAGGGCCTTGCCCAGCGCCGCGACCTGCAGGTCGAAGGTGGTGCCGGGCTGCACCACGTAGCGCAGGGCGCGCGGGCTTTCCTGGCTGGCGTAGATCTTCACCTTGTTGCCGTCGAGCAGGCCGCACATCGAGGACTCGCCGGATTGGCGCGTCAGGATTTCCAGCGCTTCGGAGGCGAAGGACTGCAGCGGGTCGGCCGCCGAGATGCCCTGGGCCACGTCGAGCAGCCTGCCCGTCGGATGGAAGTAGCGCGACTTCGGCGTGCGCAGCAGATAGCCTGCCTGGCGTAGCGTGTAGAGCAGGTCCGAGCAGCTGCTGTCGGCCAGATCGAGAAAGCGCGCCATTTCCGAATTCGTCAGGGGACGGCGTTCCCGCGCATAGACTTCGAAGACTTGCAGCACGCGCTGTGCGGTAGGGAGGATTTGCGGCATAGGATATCGGAGTGGATAGGGGAACCGGCCCGGGCGTTGGCGTAGTCGGTCATTTCAACGCGGAAATGCCTAGTACGCTCTGCGCCATGAGTAGGGCCTGGATCTGGTTGGTGCCTTCGGCAATGCTCAGGTGGCGGGCGTCGCGGTAATGACGCTCGACGGGGAACAGCGTGGTGTAGCCGGCGCCGCCATGCACCTGCATGGACAGTTCCGCCACGCGCAGCACGGCGTCGGTGGCATGGCGCTTGGCCATCGAACATAGCATCTGGCTGTCGGCGGCGTTGCGGTCCAGCGCGTCGGCGGCGCGCCAGCACAGCAGGCGCGAGGTTTCGACCAGCGTCATCATGTCGGCGATCATATGCTGCACCAGCTGGAAGCCGCCTATGGGCCGGCCGAACTGGACCCGGTCGCCGGCGTATTTTACCGCCGCCTCGTAGGCGGCCTCGGCGATGCCCAGCGCGGAAAACGCGACCACGCAGCGGCCGATGTTGAGGTACTTCTTGGCCAGCGCGAAGCCCTTTCCCTCGGCGCCGATCAGGTTGGCCGCGGGGATCTCCACGTCTTCGAACAGCAGCTCGCCCAGCGGGCAGCTCAGCATGCCCATCTTGCCGATGGGGCTGGACGAGAAGCCTGGCATGGCGCGCTCGAACAGCAGGCAGGACACGCCCCGTTCGCCGCTCTGCCGTTGGGTCTGCACGAACACCACGCCCAGCTCGCATACCGTGCCCAGGCTGATGTAGAGCTTGCGGCCGTTGACCCGCCAGCCGGTCGCGGTTTCCACCGCGCGGGTTTCGACGTTGGCGGCGTCGGAGCCGATGTTGGGTTCGCTGAGCGCGAAGCTGGCGATCGCATCGCCCGACAGGACGCGCGGCAGGTACTTTTCCTTGAGGTAGGGCGAGCCGCCGTCGCTCAGCACCGAGGCAGCGAGATTGCTGGTGCTGACGATGCTGCGCAGCGACGGCCAGACGCGCGCCAGCTCGGCTATCAGCATGCCGTAGGTGGTCATCGGCAGGCCGTAGCCGCCGTCCTTTTCCTGCAGCATGCCGCCCAAGAGGCCGAAGTCGCGCATGGCGCGGACCATGTCCTGCGGCACCACGCGGGCTTCGGCTTCGTAGCGGTTGACGATGGGCGCGACTTCGGCTGCCAGGTAGCGGCGCAGCGAATCGCGCAATTCGATCTGGGTGGAGTCCAGTGAGAAGTCCATGCGAGTCCTAGGCGGATAGAGTCGGAAAGAGCAGTCCGGCGGCGTTCATGGCTGGCGCAGCTCCAGGCCGGGATCGGCATTGGCACGCAAGCCGATCAGCGCGTCCAGCGGCATCGCGCCTTGCCCCGCGGCGCCGACCCAGACCGGGTTGAGCTCCATTTCCAGCAAGGCGTCGCGGTGGCTCCAGGCGAAGTCCGAGACTCGCAGGATCAGCTCCTCCAGGGCGGCACGGTCGGCGGGCGCCTGGCCGCGCACGCCGTCCAGCATGTCGGCGTAGCGGATTTCGCGCAGCAATGCGCGCGCATCGTCGCGCGACAGCGGAACCATGCGGTGGGCCACGTCGCGCAGCGTCTCGACGAAGATGCCGCCCAGGCCGAAGGTCAGCACCAGGCCGAAGGCCGCATCGTTGTGCACGCCGATCAACACTTCGCGGCCACCCGGCGGCAGCATGCGCTCCACCAGGATGCCGTCGATGACGGCTTCGGGATGATGGCGGGCAACGGACTCGTGAATGGCGGCATAAGCCTCGCGCGCCGCGCCGGCGCTGGCGATGCCCAGCTTGACGCCGCCCGCTTCGGTCTTGTGCGCGATCTGGGCGCTGACTACCTTCATCACCACGGGAAAGCCCAGGCGCTCGGCCTCATGAGCCGCCTGTTCGGCGCTGGCGGCCACCACGCCTTCGGGTATCGGCAGGCCGGCTGCGCGCAACATCGACTTGGCCACGGCTTCGCTAAGCATGCGGGCCTGGCCGGGCGCGGCATCCGCGTGCGCGGGCGCCGCCGCCGTTCCGCGTTCGGGCCGCTTCCACGGTATGGCCTTGGACAGGGCCGCGATCGCGTCCGACAACGACAGGAAGGGCAGCAGGCCGGCGGTTTCCAGCAGCTGGAAGCCGCCGCCCAGCCGCCGGCTCATCCATACCGGCACGATCAGGGTATCGGTTTCAGCCGCCACCGTGGCGATGGCCTGCGCCATGCCGTCGGTGATGGAACCGTAATCCATGGGTATGGGGAACAGCACCGTGCCCACCGCCGGGTCGGCGCATATGGCGCGCAGGCAGGCAGCCGAGGCCTCGGGGTTGCGCAGGATGTCGGCGGTGGTGTCTACCGGGTTGTCGATGCTGGCGAAATCCGGCAGCAGCTTGCGCAAGGCAGCCTTGGTTTCGGGCGCGAACACCGCCATCGGCAGGCCGGCGGCGCCGGCGATGTCGGCGGCCAGCGCGGCGGTGCCGCCCGAGAAGGTATGGATGCACAAACCGTTGCCGCTCTTGGGCGTGATGCGCGTCAGCAGGCGCGAGGCCGCCAACAGCTGGTCCAGATCGTCCACTTCGATCGCGCCGAACTGGCGGAACACGGCGCTGTTGACGGCGGCCGTGCCGGCCACCGACGCGGTGTGCGACTGCGCGGCGCGCACGCCGGCTTCGGATCGGCCCACCTTCAGCACCACCACCGGCTTGTTGCGGGCGCGCGCCAGCTCCAGCGCGGCGGTCAGGCGCCTGCCATCCTTCACGCCTTCCATCAGCAAGGCGATCACGCCGATCCTCGGATCGTTGGCCATGTGGGCGATGAAGTCCGGGATCTCCAGATCGACCTCGTTGCCGGCGGAAAACCACAGGCCCACGCCCTGGCCATGGGACAGGCCCTGCAGCAGGTTGCGGCCCAGCCCGCCGCCCTGGGTCGCCAGGCCGATGGAACCGGTGTTCAGATCGTCCTTGAAAGCAGGCGAGAAGGTCATGCCCAGGCGGTCGCGGACATTGACGAAACCCGGGCAGTTCGGTCCGTAGACATGCAGGCCGGTGGCCTCGCACAGCTGGGCGATCTCGCGTTCCAGGCGCTGGCCTTCCTCGCCCGCTTCCGAGAAGCCCGAGGTCATGACCACCGCGAAAGGAATCGCGCGCGCCGCGCATTGCCGCAAGGCATCCAGCACCAGCGAGGCGTTGACCATGATCAGCGCCACGTCGATCTCGGCCTGCCGAGGCAAGGCGCTGATGGAAGGCCAGCAGGGCCGCCCGCCGATCTCCTGGTAAGCGGGGTTGACCGCGTAAATCTCGCCCGGCACCGAGGAATGCAGTACCAGGTTGTCGTACAGGCGGCGCCCCTGGCTGGATTCGCGGGCGGACGCGCCGACCACGGCGACGTTGCGCGGATTGATGAAGCGCGTCAGGTCTGCGAAGGGTTTCATGCCGCGCCCTCCATGGACCGCAACACCATGGCGAAGTCGGCCTGGACCACCACCTCGCCGCGCTGGTTGACGGCTTCGCGCCGGAACACCACCTTGTCCTTGCCGGGCCGATACTGTCCGGTTTTTTCGGTCACCGTCACCCGCACGACGATGGTGTCGCCAATGAAGGTGGGCTTGGGAAAGCGGCAATTGATGTCGATCAGCGCCAGCACGTAGGGTTCCAGCTGGCGGTAGCCGCTGGACTGGGTGGTCAGTCCGGACAGCACGGACAGCACCAGCAGGCCGTGGGCGATGCGCTGGCCGAAAGGCGTGGCGCTGGCGTATTCATGGTCGACGTGCAGACGGTTGAAGTCGCCGGACAGGCAGGCGAAGTTGACGATGTCGCTCTCGGTAATGGTGCGGCCGGCGGATTCGAAGCAGTGGCCGACCTCCAGCGGCGGCTGGACGGGAAGCGGGGACTGGCTGGCTGGGCTTGCGCTTTGCATGGCTGATCGGATTCCGGATGGGAGGGGCGCTTTACGAAGCGTAGCGGCCGCCGGTCACGTGCAGCAGTTCGCCCGTGATGAAGGAGGACCGGCCCGAGGCCAGGAACACCACGGCGTTGGCGATATCCTCGACCGCGCCCAGGCGCGGCACCGGCTGGCGCGCCAGCGCGTTGGCGCGCAGGGTTTCGTAGGTGGACAGGCCGCGCACCAGCGGCGTTTCGATCAGGCCCGGGGCGATGGCGTTGGCGGTGATGTTGAACTTGCCCTGCTCCAGCGCCAGCGCGCGGGTGAAGCCGATCAGGCCGGCCTTGGCGGCCGAGTAGTTGGTCTGGCCGGGGTTGCCCCAGTGGGCGCGCGAGGCGATGTTGATGACGCGGCCCCACTTCCTTTCCATCATCGAGGGCAGGGCGGCCTTGGTGCAGTAGTAGGCGCCCTTCAGGATGGTGTCGACTACCGAATCCCAGTCCTCCACCGGCATCTTGAGCAGGTATTTGTCGCGCGTGAAGCCGGCGTTGTTGACCAGGATGTCGATGCCGCCGAACTTGTGCGCGGCCAGCTCGGCCATGGTCTGGACCTGCTCGGGATCGCAGACGTCGAGTACGGCGCCGATGGCCTCGTGGCCGGCCTGCTTCAGGCCGCCGACCGCCTGTTCCACCGATTCGGGGTTGATGTCGGTAATGACGATGCGGGCGCCTTCCTGCGCCAGGGCCAGTGCCGACGCATAGCCGATGCCGCGGCCGGAACCCGTGATGACAGCGACTTTACCGGTGAGTTGCAGGTCCATCTCCATTCCCCTTCTGTAGCTGATGGGTGCCCGGCGTCCTGGGCCCGAAATCCGATATCCCGGGATGTGCGCCTGGCAAATTTGAATTTATTCCGAGGTTCCGAACAAATATACACATCACCGGAAATCTTGACAATTAATATCGGCACGTCGTTATACTGTTCGGCATGTCGGAATAAGTTGGCCCGGCATTCCCATATCTCTAAAAAAATGGAAGGAGATCGACTCATGGCAATGTTGAAGGGATTGTTGGCCGCGGTACTGAGCCTGGCTGCCGCAGGCGCGGCCAGCGGGGCTGATACTTATCCGGACAAGCCGGTGCGGGTGTACGTGGGCTTCGCGCCCGGCGGTGCCACCGACCTGCTCGCCCGCCTCTACGCCAAAAAGCTCGGCGAACGTTTCAACCAGACATTCATCGTGGAAAACCGCCCGGGCGCCGGCGGCAATATCGCGGTCCAGGCGCTGACGCAGGCGCCGCCCGACGGCTACACCATCGCCATGGCGGCCAACTATGTGGCGGCCAACGCCGCCATGAAGCGCAACCCCTATGACTGGGAGCGCGACCTGATGCCCATCGGCATGGTGGCGTCCACGCCCAACATCCTGGTGGTGCCGCCCGGCTCCAGCATCCAGGGCGTTGACGACCTGATCAGCAAGGCCAAGGCCGGCGGCAACAAGCTGACTTTCGCCTCGGCCGGCATGGGCTCGTCCATCCACCTGGCGGGCGAGCTGTTCAAGGTCATGGCCGGGGTCGACATGACCCACGTGCCCTACAAGGGCGTGTCGCCGGCGGAGGTGGACCTGATGTCGGGCACCGTGGACATGATGTTCGGCAGCGTCTCCACCGCCATCCCGCTGGTGCAGTCCAAGAAGCTGAAGGCGCTGGCCGTGACCGGGCGCGAGCGCATGAAGGCGATGCCCGACCTGCCCACCATCGAGGAAGCCGGCCTCAAGGGCTACGACGTGGAAGCGGTGTACTTCATGGCGGCGCCCGCCAAGGTGCCGGCGCCAGTCCTGAAGAAGCTGGCCGACGCCGTGGCCGACATCAACAAGCAGCCCGATGTGCAGGAGTTCATGGACCGGATCTATGCCCGGCCCCTGACTGGTGGCCCGGACGAGGCGCGGGCCTTTCTGAAGAGCGAAGTGAAGAAGTGGCAGGGCGTGGTCGATGCCACCGGCATGAAGGTGGATTGACGCGCGGCAGCGGGTCCGCTCGCCGGATTCGAGACAGCGGGCGCCACAAGCCCGCGGGACACAAGACCAATCAGGAGACATACATGAACACACGCAGGCGATACACGCTGGCAGTGCTGGCCGGCCTGATGACCGCAGTAACCTTGGCGCCGATGTCGCACGCGGCCGATGGCTATCCGAACAAACCTCTGCGCCTGATCGCGCCCAGTTCGCCGGGCGGAATCCTGGACATCACCAGCCGGGTGATAGGCAAGAAGCTGTCCGAAAGGCTGGGTCAGCCGGTGGTGGTGGAAAACATGGCAGGCGCGGCCGGCATCCTGGGCATGCAAGGCTTGCTGCGCGCCGAGCCCGACGGCTACACGATGGTCATGGGCAGCAGCGGACCCAACGCGGTCAACTACACGCTGTACAGCAAGCTGCCCTACGCGATGTCCGACTTCGCTCCGGTGATCCGCATCATCACCATGCCGAACGCCCTGGTGGTCAACGCCAACGCGCCGGTCAAGACGCTGGCGGAGTTCCGCGACTATGCCCGCAAGAAGCAGGGCAGCTTGTCCATGGCCGTATCCATGATCGGCACGTCCGGCCATCTGGGCGGCGAGCTGCTGAAGAACCGCCTGGACTTCACCGCCGTCACCGTGCCCTACAAGGGCGCGGCGCCGGCGACCAACGACCTGGTCGCGGGCCAGGTCGACTTCACGGTCGAGAACGTCATCACCGTGGCGCCGCTGGTCAAGGCCGGCAGGTTGCGGGCGCTGGCGGTCACCACCCGCGAGCGCAGCCAGATCCTGCCCGACGTGCCAACGCTGGCCGAGCAAGGCTATCCCGATGTGGACGTCGGCGCTTGGTTGGGCGTGCTGGTCGCGGCGCGCACGCCGCCGGCCGTGGTCGCGCGCTTGAACACGGAGCTCAACGCAGTCCTGGCCGATGAGGAAGTGAAGAAGCAGCTGGCGCAGCAGGGCGGCATTCCGCTGGGCGGCACGCCGGCCGAGTTCGACAGCTTCATCCGGTCGGAAAAAGACCGTTGGGAAAAAATCATCAAGGCCGCCGGCATCAAGGCGGAATGATCCGCAAGCCGGCGGCCAGGCGCCGCCGGCTTGCACAGGGAGGCATGATCCATGGCAATCGATTATCAAAATCTGCGCAACTGGAAATTCGAGGACCGCGTCGACCGCTACAGCGCGCGCGACTGCATGATCTATGCGCTGGGACTGGGCTACGGCAGCGATCCGGCCGATGAAACCGAACTGCGCTACGTGCATGAAGAAGGGACAGCGGTGGTGCCGACCTTCCTGGCCACCATCGGCGCGCCCAACGGCTGGGCGGCTGATCCCGCCACCGGCATCGACTGGTTGAAGATCCTGCACGGCGAACACCGCATGACCTTCCATGCGCCGCTGGCCGCGGCCGGCGCGGTGCGCAGCCAGACCCGCGTCACGCGGGTGGTGGACAAGGGCGCCAGCAAGGGCGCGCTGGTGGTGACCGTGCGTGACATTTCGGATGCCGGCAGCGGTGCGCCGCTGGCCACGGTGGAGCACGTTTCGTTCTGCCGCGCCGATGGCGGCTTCGGGCCGGGCGACGAGCCACCCGAGGCCCTGCCGGCCACGCCGGAGCGCGAGCCCGATCAGATCGTGCTGCTGTCCACATTGGCGCAGCAGGCATTGCTCTATCGCCTGAACGGCGACCTCAATCCGGTGCACGCGCTGCCGCACATGGCGCGCGAGGCCGGCTTCGACCGGCCCATCCTGCATGGCTTGTGCACTTACGGCATGGCGGCGCGGGCCTTGCTGCAGGCCTGCGCGCCCGCGGCGCCGCAACGCCTGGGCGGCATCGCCGCGCGTTTTTCCGCGCCGTTCTTTCCGGGCGAGACGCTGCGCGTGGAAATCTGGCGCGACGGCGACCGCCTGCAATTCCGCGCACTGGCCCACGAGCGCGGCACGGTGGTGCTGAGCCACGGCGCCGCCAGCCTGGCGCATTGAGATAAACCAGAGGTGAACCATGTCTGTACTTGAAGCCCATGCACGGGAGATGCCCGATGGCATTGCCTACCGCATGATTCCGTCCGGCACCACGGTGACCTGGCGCGAGTTGGAACTGCGCAGCCGCAAATGCGCGGCGGCCCTGCTGGACGCCGGCTTGCAGCCCGGCGACGTGGTCGCGGTGTTCCTGGAGAACCACCCGCGCTTCTTCGAACTGTTGTGGGCCGCGCACCGCGTCGGCCTGTACTACACCACCATCAGCCGCCATCTCAAACGCGAGGAGGCGCGCTACATCATTGAAAACTGCGACGCGCGGGTGCTGTTCTATTCGGGCCACACCCAGGCCGAAACGGATGCGGACAGCCTGGATGCGCGCGGCGTGCTGCGCGTCAGCATGGACGGCGCGGACGCAAGCGCGATCCAATACGAGGCCTGGGCTGGCCGCTACGCCGATGACGTGGCCCTGCCTGAAACTCCGGAAGGCACGGACTTCCTGTATTCATCCGGCACTACCGGCCTGCCCAAGGGCATCAAGCGCCCGCTGTCGGTGGCCAACCGCTACTTCCGCGTCGGCGACGCGCCCAGCAGCGCCTGGAAGGCGTTCGACCGCGACACGGTTTATCTGTCCACGGCGCCGTTCTATCACGCGGCCCCGGTGCGCTGGAACATGGCGGCGCTGCGCGCGGGCGGCAGCTGCGTCATGATGGAAAAATTCGACGTGGCCGCGGCGCTGGAGGCCATCGCGGCCTATGGCATTACCCATTCGCAATGGGTGCCCACCATGTTCATCCGTCTGCTGCGCCTGCCGCCAGAAGAACGCGCCCGGCACGACCTGTCCACGCTGCGCTACGCGGTGCACGCGGCCGCGCCGTGCCCGGCCGACGTCAAGGAGGCGATGATCGCTTGGTGGGGGCCGATCCTGTACGAGTACTACAGCGGCACCGAACTGGTGGGGCGCACCTCGCTGGGGTCCGACGAGTGGCTGGCGCACCGCGGCTCGGTCGGCCGGCCGGAGTTCGGCCAGGCGCACATCATGAGCGAGGACGGGCTGAACGAATTGCCCCCGGGCCAACCTGGGGTCATCTACTTTTCCGGCGGCGGTTCCTTCGAATACCACAAGGATCCGGACAAGACGCGTGGCGCCTACAACGCGCGCGGCTGGGCCACCTATGGCGATATTGGCTACCTGGACCGGGACGGCTATCTGTACCTGACCGACCGCCTCTCCAACATGATCGTGTCGGGCGGCGTCAACATCTATCCCCAGGAAGCGGAGAACCTGCTGAGCACGCATCCCGCAGTGGCCGACGTGGCGGTGGTCGGGGTGCCGAACGCGGAGTTCGGCGAGGAGGTCAAGGCGGTGGTGCAACTGCGCGATCCCGCCGCCGCCAACCCCGACCTGGCGCAGCAGCTCATCGCCTACTGCCGCGACCGGATCTCGCCCATCAAGTGCCCCAAGAGCGTGGATTTTTCCAGCGACATGCCGCGCACCGAGACCGGCAAGCTGCTCAAGCGCCTGGTCAAACAGCGCTACTGGCCGCAAGCGTAGGCGGCCCGCCATGACAGATCAGGAGACAGCATGAACCGGCAGCGCAAGCTTTTCTCGGCGGAGCACGAACTGTTCCGCGACACCGTGGCGCGCTTCATTGCGCAAGAGATCACGCCCCACCACTACCAATGGGAACAGGAAGGACTGGTGCCGCGCGAGCTGTGGCGCAAGGCCGGCGCCGCCGGCATCCTGCTGCCCAGCACGCCCGAGGAGTACGGTGGGGGCGGCGGCGACTTCCTGCACACCATCATCGTGGTGGAAGAAATCGCCCGCGCGCTGGCCACCGGCGTCACGGGCTTCACGACCCATTCCGACATCGTCGCGCCCTACCTGCTGAACTTCGGCACCGAGCGCCAGAAACAGCGCGACCTGCCTGGCATGGCCCAGGGCGACATCGTGGCGTCCATCGCCATGACCGAGCCAGGCGCGGGCAGCGACGTCAAGGCGATACGCACGGCGGCGGCCCGCGCGCAGGGCGGCTACGTCATCAACGGCCAGAAGACCTTCATCACCAACGGCTTCCATGCCGACCGCGTGCTGGTGGTGGCCAAGACCGATCCCGCCGCCGGCGCGCGCGGCATCAGCCTGTTCTGGGTCGACACCGCGACGCCCGGATTCACGCGCGGACGTCTCCTGGACAAGATCGGGCAGAAGGCGCAGGACACGGCTGAACTCTTTTTCCAGGACATGTTCGTGCCGGACCAGGACATGCTGGGCGAGCCGGGGCAGGGCTTCGGCTATCTGATGAAGGAACTGGTGCGCGAACGCCTGATGATCGCGGTGCGCTGCGCCATGGCGCTGGAGAGCGCGCTGCAATGGACCGTCGACTACACCAAGGACAGGCGCGCCTTCGACCGTGCCTTGATCGACAACCAGCACATCCGCTTCAAGCTGGCCGACATCAAGACCCTGGCCGCCGCCACCCGCGCCTTCGTCGACGGTTGCGTGCAGCAGTACCTGGACGGCGAGCTCGACGCCGGCGGCGCGGCCATGGCCAAGCTGTGGGCTTCCGAAGCCACCAGCGCCATCGACGACCTGCTGCAGTTCCACGGCGGCTACGGCTACATGCGCGAATACCCCATCGCCCGCGCCTACACCGACGTGCGGCCCAACCGGATTTACGGCGGCGCCTCGGAGGTCATGCGCGAGCTGATCGCCCGGACGCTTTGAACCCTCTCTTCGACTTCGACAGGAACAGATCCCTACATGAGCAAGCATCTCTCGAAATCGGTCGCCATCGTCGGCGCCGCCGAATCGGACCTGGGGAAAGTGCCCGGGATGACCTCGCTGGACCTGCAGGCACAGGCAGCGGCCCGCGCCTTGCGCGATGCCGGGCTGACGCTCAAGGACGTCGACGGCGTGTTCGCGCACGTGGACGACAAGTTCGCCGGCCTGCACCTGGCGGAATACCTGGGCATACGGCCACGCTACGTGGATTCGACCAGCGTGGGCGGCATGTCCAGCGTCATGCACATCCGCCACGCCATGGCCGCCATCGAGGCCGGCATGTGCGAGGTGGCGCTGGTGGCTTACGGCAGTACCCAGCTGTCGGACGGCACGCGCAAGGTGGGCGGCACGCCCGAAGACATGCGCATGCCGCGCGGACAGTTCATCACGCCGTACGGGCAACTGAGCCCCATAGGCTATTACGCGATGGTGGCGCAGCTGCACATGCAGCGCTACGGCACCACGCACAAGGACCTGGCCGAAGTGGCGGTGGCGGCGCGCAAGTGGGCGCAGCTCAACCCCAAGGCCTACCGCCGCGAGGACACCTCGATCGAGGAAGTCATGGCGTCCAAGATGATTGCCGATCCCTTGCGCCAGCGCGACTGCTGCCTGGTGACCGACGCCGGCGGCGCCGTCATCATCACCTCCGCGGCGCGCGCCCGCGAGCTCAAGCGGCCGCCGGTCTACGTGATGGGCATCGCCGAATCCTTCTCGCACCACTACACGCCGTTCAATACCGCCGACTGGCTGGACACCGACGTGGCGCAAACCGCCGACGCTGCGCTGGCGATGGCCGGCGTCACGCGCGCCGACATCGACGTGGTGCAGATCTACGACCACTTCACCATCGGCGTGATCCAGTCGCTGGAGGAGCTGGGTTTCTGCAAGCGCGGGGAGGGCGGCGCCTTCGTGGCGGACGGACGCCTGGCGCCGGGGGGCGACTTCCCCATCAATACCTCGGGCGGGGGGCTTTCCTACAACCACCCCGGCCAGTTCGGCATGCTGCTGCTGCTCGAGGCCGTGCATCAATTGCGCAAGGAATGCGGCGAGCGCCAGCTGCCCCGCGCCGAGCTGGCCTTGGTGCATGCGCCCGGCCTGGTTTTTTCCTGCAATACCACCCTGATACTCGGAGTCTGACCATGGACCTAGCCCAACGCCCGCTGCCGCAACCGACCCGGATCACCCAGCCCTACTGGGATGCGGCGAAGGAAAGCCGCCTGGTCATCCAGCAATGCGGCTGCTGCAAGGCGCGCCAGTTCTTTCCGCGCGAATTCTGCACCGCCTGCCTGTCCGACAGCATCGAATGGATCGAGTCCGCAGGCCAGGGAACCGTCTATACCTACACCATCAACCGACGGGCGAGCAACGCGGCCCTGAGCGAAAAAGTGCCTTATGTCGTCGCCATGATCGACCTGGACGAAGGCGTGCGCATGATGGCCAACATCATCGATAGTCCGCCCGAGGCGGTCAGGATAGGAAGCCGGGTGCGGGTGTGTTTCGAGCGGGTGTCGGACGACATCGCTTTGCCGCAGTTCAGGCTGGAGGCTTGAATCCCGCGGAAGCTCTGCGGCCTAGCCTTCCGTATTAAAAAAACCGGTCCGACTTGAGGTCGGACCGGTTTTTGTCTTGCGTCTGCGGTATTTGGTGGAGCCGGGGGGAATTGAACCCCCGTCCGCAAGCCCTCTGCAATCAGTTCTACATGCGTAGTCGATTTATTTAGTTTTAACCTTGGACTTAGCCAACCGACAGGCCGGACCAAAGCGATTCACGTAATTTAAATTTGAACCGTGTGACCCCAGTTCAAACCGATTCCTTGTGAATGTCGCTGCTGCGGTTCGAGGGTTACCCCCCTAGGAAGTTGCCTTCCTCCGCCTGACCCAAGGACAGATCAGTGCAGCGGCTCACCGCTTAAGCGGCGAGAGCGAAACGCTCGTCGTTGGCGTTTGTAGTGTTTCCAGTGGTTTAACGAGCGAACTGGTGCTCGGCATGCCCTGAGTTGTTTCGCGACCCACGTCGAATCCGGATCGGCCCCAAGAACATCTATTGTACTGGTAAACGCCATAGCTTGCTGCGTCGTCTGCGCTGCCTTGCCCGGGCGTGGCGCAGACGATACATGCGGGCATCAGAGGGCGTTGGCGCAGACCGCCTTGGACTCCCGGCGCGGGCGCGAAGCCGCCATCAGCACGAAGGCCAGGATCACGGAGAGGCCGACGATGACGGCCGCGGCCCAGCCCAGCGAGGTCAGTCCGTAGTTGTCGATGACGTGCCCGCCGACCACGGCACCCAGGCCGATGCCGGTATTGGCGCCCGAGATATTCAGGGACGCGGCAAAGGCCGGCGCTTCGGGCGCGGATTTCATCAGCCGCACGTGGCAGACGATGAAGAGCGCGGCTTGTGCGATGCCCCAGGTGCCCAGCGCCACGGCCAGGAGGCCATGCGATTGCATCACGGGGGCGATCAGCGCCAATCCGGCCGCCATCAGCGCCGAAAAGAGCGCGGTCGCGCCCAGCGGGCTGCGGTCTACCATGCGGCCGCCCAGGGTATTGCCGATCAGGCCGACGGCGCCGAAGGCCATCATCGTCCAGCCGACGATCTGGCCGTTGAAGCCCGCCAGCCGCTCCAGCATGTCGGCCAGGTAGGTGTAGGCCGTGAACATGCCGGTGAAGACCAGCAACGACAGCAGCACGTGGCCCACCACGATCGGGTTGCGCAGGATGCGCAGCTGCGTGACGAGTCTGACGCTGTCGGCGCGGATGCGGGTGCTGGGGAAGGCGAACAGCAACAGCAGGGCCTTGGCGAACGCCACCGCCGACAGCACGCCAAAGGCGGCGCGCCAGCCGAATGCGTCCGAGATCAGCACGCCGATGGGGATGCCGAACACCGTGGCCGCGACGATGCCGAAGGCGACCATGGAGATGGCGCGGCCGGCGCGCGCCGGGCCGACCAGCTCCACGGCCGTGGCGCTGGCCAGCGACCAGAACACCGGCAGGGCCAGGGCAGGGACGAGGCGCGCCACGGCCATGACCCAGATGTTGGGCGCCGCAGCCGCCAGGGCGTTGGACAGGCCGAATAGCACCAGCACGCCGATGAACAGGCGCTTGCGCTCGATATTGGCCATGAGCGCCGTGAGCAGCGGACCGGTAGCCGCCACCGTGAAGGCGAACAGCGAGACCAGCAGACCGGCCTGGGACACGGTGACGTTCAGGTCACGGGCCAGGCCGGGCAGCAGCCCGATGATCAGAAATTCTGTCGTCAGGATGGTGAAACCGGCGGCGGAAAGTAACAGGATGGGCAATAGCATAGGCATTCCTCTGGCGCGACGCGGCAGGGCGGCGCGCGGGCGGCGTTGTGGGCGGTCTAAAAAGGTCAGGTGTGCGCCGGCTTGAGTGCCGGGCAGAGCAATGGGGCCGAAGGGCGCCGTTGCAGGGGATCAGTGGCGGACGGCGGTGTCCGCGACCTCCGGCTTCAGCCGGAAAAGGCAATCGGGAAGCACCCGCATGCCTTGCATAAGCCACACTTTAAATGGCTTTGGTTTCAGGATAAAGATCCTGACTCCGGAAAGATTGTTCGGGAAATTCAACTAATTTTCGCGAGCAAGCGCTAGGCGGGATGCGGGCCGCGCTGCGGCCCGGCCGAGCAGGATCAGCGCAGGTCGCTGGGCAGCAGCGGTTGGATGGCGGACCAGAGTTCCGCGGGGGAGTTGGCGCAGGTTTCCGCTTCCCAGGCCGTGATGTTGTCGTCTTCGCCGACGTAGCCGTAAGCAGCCGCCACCGCGGGCATGCCTGCCGCGTGCGCGGCCTGGATGTCGCGCAGGTCGTCGCCGACGTAGACGCAGCGGTCAACGGCGAAACCGGCTTCGCGCGCGGCGTGCTGCAGCGGCAGCGGGTGCGGCTTGGCATGCGCCGTGGTGTCGCCGCAGACCAGGACCGCGCTGTCGCGCGTCAGGTCCAGGTACTCGACGATGGGCAGGGTCAGGTAGGTGACCTTGTTGGTCACGATGCCCCAGGACAGCCCGCGGCCGCGGATGTCCGCCAGCAGCGCCTCGATGCCGGGAAACAGCTTGCTGTGGACCGTGGAGCCGGCGGCATAGTCTTCCAGGAACTGCAGGCGGGTGGGCTCGTAGTCGGCGTCGCCGGGTTTGAGGTCCAGCGCCACGCGCAGCAGGCCGCGCGCGCCTTGGGACGCGACCGGGCGCAGGGCCTCGTACGGCATCGGTTCCAGGCCCTTGCGGGTGCGCTGGCGGTTGGCCGCGGCGGCCAGGTCGGGGGCGGTGTCGGCCAGCGTGCCGTCAAAGTCGAACAGGATCAGGGCGCTCATTTGCGGGTAGCCATCAGGTAATTGACCGAGGTATCGGACGACAGGGTGTAGATCTGGGTGATCGGGTTGTATTCCATGCCGCGCATGCTGACCGGTTCCAGGTTGGCGCCGCGCGCGGCCGCCGACAGCTCGCTGGGCTTGATGAACTGGTCATAGCTGTGCGTGCCGCGCGGCAGCAGTCGCAGGACATATTCGGCGCCGACGATGGCAAACAGGAAGGACTTGGGATTGCGGTTCAGCGTCGAGAAGAACACCCACCCACCCGGTTTCACCAGGGTCGAGCAGGCGCGCACGATGGAGGCCGGATCCGGCACGTGCTCCAGCATTTCCATGCAGGTCACCACATCGTACTGACCGGGTTGTTCCGCCGCGAGTTCCTCCACGGGAACCTTGCGGTAGTCCACCTTCACGCCCGATTCCAGGCCGTGCAGGCGAGCCACCTTCAGGGATTTGTCGGCCAGGTCGATGCCGGTGACCTCGGCGCCGCCGCGCGCCATGGCTTCGGACAGGATGCCGCCGCCGCAGCCCACGTCCAGGACCTTCTTGCCCGCCAGGCTGCCCGCGCATTCCTGGATCCATTCCAACCGCAGCGGATTGATGGCGTGCAGGGGCTTGAACTCGCTTTCGGGGTCCCACCAGCGGCTGGCCAGGGCGCCGAACTTGTCGAGTTCGGCCTGGTCGGCGTTGATCGCGGGGCGGGTGGTGTCGTGCGTTTGCGTGGTCATGGGCAGGTCCAGCGTAAGGCGACTCTATATATATAGAGGGGGTCCGTCGCGCTAGGCGAGGGAAGGGCGCGGGGTTGCACCGCTTTGGTGCGTGGCCGGCGAAAAAAAGGGCCTCGCTATGCGAGGCCCCCTTATTGTAGCTAGTCCAGCAATTACTTGCGGCTACCCACGATTTCGATCTCAACGCGACGGTTTTGGGCGCGGCCTTCCTTCGTCTTGTTGGAAGCGATCGGATTCAGCTCACCCTTGCCTTCCGTGTAGATACGGTTCGGGTCGATACCCTTGCTGACCAGATAAGTCTTGACCGAAGCGGCGCGGCGCTCGGACAGCTTCTGGTTGTAGGCTTCGGTACCGATCGAGTCGGTGTGGCCCACAGCAATGATGGTTTCGAGATCGATACCGCGAGCTTGCTGGGCGACTTGGTCCAGCAGCTGACGGCCTTCGGGCTTCAGCGTCGACTTGTCGAAGTCGAAGAACGTGTCAGCATTGAACACGACCTTGGCCGCCATCGGGGCCGGCTTCGCCTTCTGTTGTGCAACCGGCACACCGTCGCAACCGGGGATACCGGTGGCCGGGGTCCAGAATGCATCGCGCCAGCACAGTTCGTTCGTGCCGTTCTTCCAAACGTCACCGAACGGGTTGCGCCAGTTGTCCACGGTTTGCGCGGAAGCTACACCAGAGGCCGTTACGGCGGCGAAGGCGAGCGCCAGAGCGAATTTGGAGGGTTTGTTCATGTTTCTCCTCGTTGAGCTTGAAGCTGGATAAGTGACTCGCAGCGAACCCCCGCCGCATATCAGGAAAACGGGGCCAGTATAGCAACGCCAAGAGCTGGTTCAAAGGAATAGCTACTGGGTTTCCTGCGTGCTGGAAACAATCTTAAGGCATTTGGGGGCCTTTGGCTTCCCTGGAGAGGCGCATTGGCGCTGGATATGACGTTTTCGGCGCTCCTTCCGTTTTCCCTGTTGGTTTTTGACAACAGGCCCACGGGACGGGGGCGGATACGCGGGTCCGTCGCCACCCCATATCTTCCGGTCCGGTCCGTCGAGGCGCTTCTTGGGGAGGACCTTCTGACCGCTCCGGGAATCGGATGATAGAATTTCCTGTTTACCCGGCCCGGGTTCCTCCTTACACGATTCTGTCGTTATATATATGGATTCCTTTGCCAAGGAGACGCTTCCGGTATCGCTGGAAGAAGAGATGCGCCGCAGTTACCTCGATTACGCGATGAGCGTGATCGTTGGGCGGGCGCTACCGGATGTGCGGGACGGCCTCAAGCCCGTCCACCGGCGCGTGCTCTACGCGATGCACGAACTGAACAACGACTGGAACCGCGCTTACAAGAAGTCGGCGCGTATCGTCGGGGACGTCATCGGTAAATACCACCCCCACGGCGACCAGTCCGTCTATGACACCATCGTCCGCATGGCGCAGGATTTCTCCATGCGCTACATGCTGGTCGACGGCCAGGGCAACTTCGGCTCGATCGACGGCGACAACGCCGCGGCGATGCGTTACACCGAAATCCGCCTGGCCAAGATCGCCCACGAATTGCTGGCCGACATCGACCAGGAAACGGTGGACTTTGGCCCCAATTACGACGGCAGCGAACAAGAACCGCTGCTGTTGCCGTCGCGCCTGCCCAACCTGCTGGTCAACGGCAGCTCGGGCATCGCGGTGGGCATGGCCACCAACATACCGCCCCACAACCTCCAGGAAGTGGTCGACGGCTGCCTGTACTGCCTGCGCAATCCGGCCTGCACGGTCGATGAGCTCATGGAGCTCATCCCGGCCCCCGATTTCCCCACCGGCGGCATCATCTACGGCATGTCCGGCGTGCGCGAAGGCTACCGCACTGGTCGCGGCCGCGTCATCATGCGCGCCAAGACCCACTTCGAGGACATGGAGAAGGGCAACCGCCAGGCCATCGTGGTCGACGCGATCCCCTATCAGGTCAACAAGAAGACGCTGCAGGAACGCATCGCCGAACTCGTCAACGACAAGAAGATCGAAGGCATCTCCGACATCCGCGACGAGTCCGACAAGGACGGGATGCGCCTGGTCATCGAACTCAAGCGCGGCGAGGTTCCCGAGGTTGTCCTGAACAACCTCTATAAGAACACGCAGCTGCAAGATACCTTCGGGATGAACCTGGTGGCGCTGGTCGACGGCCAGCCGCGCCTGCTCAACCTGAAGCAGATGATCGACTACTTCCTGCAGCATCGCCGCGAAGTGGTCACGCGCCGCACGGTGTTCCAGCTGCGCAAGGCCCGCGAACGCGGCCACGTGCTGGAAGGCCTGGCCGTCGCGCTCGCGAATATCGATGACTTCATCGCCATCATCAAGGCGGCGCCGACCCCCCCGGTCGCGCGCCAGGAACTGATGGCGAAGTCGTGGGATTCGTCGCTGGTGCGCGACATGCTGTCGCGTGCCGACGGCGACACGCCGGGAGGCCGCGCGGCTTTCCGTCCGGACGATCTGGGCACCGAGTTCGGCCTCCAGGGCGACGGCATGTACCGCCTGAGCGACACGCAGGCCCAGGAAATCCTGAACATGCGCCTGCAACGCCTGACCGGGCTGGAGCAGGACAAGATCGTCGGCGAATACAAGGACATCATGTCCACCATCGCCGACCTGCTGGATATTCTGGCCCGCCCCGAGCGCATCACCACGATCATTTCCGACGAGCTGCAGGCCATCAAGGCGGAATTCTCGACTGGCGTGAAGGACACGCGCCGTTCGGATATCGAACTGAACGCCACCGAACTCGACACCGAAGACCTGATCACCCCGACCGACATGGTCGTGACCCTGTCGCACGGCGGCTACATCAAGAGCCAGCCGCTGTCCGAATACCGCTCGCAAAAGCGCGGCGGACGCGGCAAGCAGGCCACGGCCATGAAGGAAAACGACTGGATCGACCAGTTGTTCATCGCCAACACGCACGACTTCCTGCTGTGCTTCTCGAACCGCGGCCGCGTGTACTGGCTGAAGGTCTGGGAAGTGCCGCAAGGCACGCGCAACTCGCGCGGCAAGCCCATCGTCAACATGTTCCCGTTGGCTGACGGCGAGAAGATCACCGTGGTGCTGCCGGTCAAGGAATTCAGCGAAGACCACTACGTCTTCATGGCGACCTCGCGCGGCACGGTCAAGAAGACCCCGCTGTCCGATTTCTCCAACCCGCGCAAGGCCGGCATCATCGCCGTGGACCTGGACGACGGCGACTACCTGATCGGCGCCGACCTGACCGATGGCAAGCATGACGTCATGCTGTTCTCGGACTCCGGCAAGGCCGTGCGCTTCGACGAGAACGACGTGCGTCCGATGGGCCGCAACGCCCGCGGCGTGCGCGGCATGATGCTGGAAGATACCCAGACCGTCATCGCGCTGCTGGTGGCTGGCGACGAAACGCAAAGCGTGCTGACCGCCACCGAAAACGGCTACGGCAAGCGCACGCCTATCATCGAGTACACGCGCCACGGCCGTGGCACCAAGGGCATGATCGCCATCCAGACCAGCTCGCGCAACGGCAAGGTCGTGGGCGCCGTGCTGGTCATGCCTTCGGACGAGATCATGCTGATCACGACCGGCGGCGTGCTGGTGCGCACCCGCGTCTCGGAAATCCGCGAAATGGGCCGCGCCACGCAAGGCGTCACGCTCATCAACGTCGACGACGGCAGCTCGCTGTCCGGCGTGCGCCGTGTCGTGGAAAGCGATGCGGACGATGACGGCGACCTGGGCGAAGATGGCCAGGACGCGGATGGCGGCGACGACAATGGCGCTGCGGACTCGACGGATTCGACGGAACCTACGGAGCAATAATGGCCCGCCCCTGGAACTTCTCGGCAGGCCCCTCGGCCTTGCCCGAGGTGGTGCTGCAGCAAGCCGCTGCGGAAATGCTGGATTGGCACGGCAGCGGCATGTCCGTGATGGAAATGAGCCATCGCGGCAAGCATTTCGTGCAGATCTGCGATGAAGCAGAGTCCGATCTGCGCGACTTGCTCGGACTGCCGGCGGATTACGCCGTCATGTTCATGCAAGGCGGCGGTTCCGGGGAAAACGCCATCGTCCCCATGAATCTCATGGGGCGCCGCGGCACGCCGGCGGCCGACTTCGTCGTGACGGGCCACTGGTCCAAGCGTTCGTACAAGGAAGCCGGCCGCTACGGCAGCACCCATGTGGCGGCAAGCAGCGAGCAGGCCATCCAGTTGGATGGCCGCGAGCAGGCGCCGCTGACCTGGGTGCCGCCGGTCGATACCTGGCAGGTGCGCCAGGATTCGGCCTATCTGCACCTGTGCAGCAATGAAACCATCGGCGGCGTCGAGTTCATGGACTGGCCCGACACCGCCGCGCTGGGCGCACCCGACGTGCCGCTGGTCGTCGATGCGTCCTCGCATTTCCTGTCGCGTCCGATGGACGTGACGCGCTGCGGCATGATGTATGCCGGCGCGCAGAAGAACGCCGGTCCGGCGGGCGTGACCATGGTCATCGCGCGCCGCGACCTGATCGGCCATGCCTTGCCGATCTGCCCGTCCGCGTTCGACTACGCCAACGTGGCCGCGGAGCATTCGCGCTACAACACCCCGCCCACCTTCGCCATCTACGTCGCCGGCCTGGTGTTCAAGTGGGTCAAGGCCCATGGCGGCGTGGCCGGCATGGAAGCCGCGAACAAGGCCAAGGCCGATCTGCTGTACGGCTACCTGGACAGCACCAGCTTCTACCGCAACCCCATCCACGCACCCGTGCGCTCGCGCATGAACGTGCCGTTCGTGCTGCGCGACGAATCGCTCAACGACGCCTTCCTGCAAGGCGCCGACGCGGCCGGCCTGACACAGCTCAAGGGCCACAAGAGCGTGGGCGGCATGCGCGCCTCCATCTACAACGCGGTGCCCCTGGCTGGGGTCGCCGCGCTGGTCGAGTACCTCAAGGAATTCGAGCGTCGCTATGGATGACGATCTGCAGCGCAAGCTGCTCCCCCTGCGTCAGCGCATCGACGCGCTGGACGCCCAGATCCTGGACCTTCTGACGCAGCGCGCGAGCGCCGCGCTGGAAGTGGGCGAGGCCAAGCACGCCGCGAATGCCGATGGCCCCGTGTTGCGCCCCGAGCGCGAAGCCGATGTCATCCGCCGCCTGCAGCAGACCAATCCCGGCCCGTTCCCGAACGCCGGGGTGGCCGCGGTCTGGACTGAAATCATCTCGGCCTGCCGCGGCCTGGAGCGCGGCATGACGGTCGCTTTCCTGGGGCCGCAGGGCTCGTTCTCGGAACAGGCCGCGCAGGAGCATTTCGGCCACGCCGTGCAGAAGCTGCCGTGCGCGTCCTTTGATGAAGTCTTTCGCGCCGTCGAGGCGGGGCAGGCCGACGTCGGCATGGTTCCGGTCGAGAACTCCACCGAGGGCGCGGTCAATCGCAGCCTGGACCTGCTGCTGAACACGCCGCTGAAGATCCTGGGCGAGCGTTCGCTGGTCATCCGCCATTGCCTGATGTCGCAGTCGGGCAGCATGGATGGCATCAAGACGATTTCCGCGCATCCGCAGGCGCTGGCCCAGTGCCAGGGCTGGCTGACGCGCAACTATCCCGACGTGGCCCGCGTGGCCGCGTCCAGCAATTCCGAGGCCGCGCGCGCGGCCGCGGGTGATCCGAGCATCGCGGCCATCGCCGGCGAAGTGGCCGCGCCCGCCTGGAACCTGCAGATCGTGGCTGCGGGCATTCAGGACGACCCGCACAACCGCACGCGCTTCCTGGCGATCGGCAACATCGAGCCGCTGGTCAGCGGCAAGGACAAGACCAGCCTGATCCTGGCGGTGCCCAACCGCGCCGGCGCCGTCTACGAAATGCTGGCGCCGCTGGCGGCCAATGGCGTATCCATGACGCGCTTCGAGTCGCGGCCGGCCCGTACCGGCCAGTGGGAATACTATTTCTATGTGGACGTCCAGGGTCACCGCAATGACCCGAACGTCGAACGCGCCCTTGCCGCCTTGCAGGCGCAGGTTGCCTACCTGAAAGTGCTGGGTTCCTACCCGGCGCCGTGAGCCCTTCCGACATGACCACCGCATCCAAGCCCCTCGTTGCTCCCGCGCACGTCAGCGCCATCGCGCCTTACCAGGCCGGCAAGCCCATCGAAGAACTGGCCCGCGAATTCGGACTGGATCCCGCCGGCATCGTCAAACTGGCGTCCAATGAAAACCCGCTGGGCATGCCCAAGTCGGCGCGCGAGGCGATGCTGGCCGCGGCCGAGTCGCTGGCGCGCTACCCCGATCCCAACGGCTTCGACCTGAAGGCGGCGCTGGCCGAACGCTATGGCGTGCCGATGAGCTGGGTCACGCTGGGCAACGGCTCCAACGACATCCTGGAAATCGCGGCGCTGGCGCTGCTGGAGCCGGGCGTGTCGGCGGTGTACGCGCAGCATTCGTTCGCGGTCTACCGCCTGGCCACCCAGGCGCGCGGCGCGCGCCACATCGTGGTGCCGGCCAAGGACTACGGCCACGACCTGGATGCGATGTTCGACGCCATTGCCGACGATACGCGGCTGCTGTTCATCGCCAACCCGAACAACCCGACCGGCACCTTCGTGCCGGGCGACCAGATCGCGGCCTTCCTGGAGCGCGTGCACGCCACCCACGGCGACCGCGTGACGGTGGTGCTGGACGAGGCCTATAACGAGTACCTCGATCCCGAGTTCCGCTTCGACAGCACCGCGCTGGTGCGCCGCTATCCCAACCTGATCGTGTCGCGCACGTTCTCCAAGGCCTACGGCCTGGCGGGCCTGCGCGTGGGCTTCGCGGTGGCGCAGCCCGTGCTGACGGACTTGCTGAACCGCGTGCGTCAGCCGTTCAACGTCAATACGCTGGCGCAGGCCGCGGCCATCGCCGCGTTGCGCGACGCCGCCTACCTGGAAGAGGCCTACGCCTCGAACAAGGCGGGCAAGGCGCAGCTGTGCGCCGCGTTCGATCGCCTGAAGCTGCGCTACGTGCCCAGCTACGGCAACTTCGTGCTGGTGCATGTGGGCGATGCCCCGCGCATCAACCTGGAGCTGCTCAAGCGCGGCGTGATCGTGCGTCCGGTGGCCGGCGACGGCTTGCCGGAGTGGCTGCGGGTGTCCATCGGGCTGCCGCAGGAAAACGAGCGATTCATCGAAGCTTTGACCGCCATCCTGTCCGCATGAACGACGCGTCACCGAAATTCGATCAGGGGGCCGCTGGCCCCCTGATTCCTGTATTGGCCGTCGTGGGCGTGGGCCTGATCGGCGGATCCTTCGCCGCGGCCTTGCGCCGGGCGGGGCAGGTGGGCCGGGTGCTGGGGGTGGGGCGCAATGCGCAATCGCTGGCCCGCGCCGTCGAGCTGGGGCTGATCGACGAGGCCGCTTCTCTTGAAGATGCCGCGGCGCGCGCCGATCTGGTCCTGCTGGCGACGCCGGTGGGCGGGCTGGCCGACGTGCTGTCGCGCATGCGCGCGCATCTGCGTCCTGCCACCGTGCTGACCGATGCGGGCAGTACCAAGGCGGAGGTGGTTGCGGCCGCGCGTGCGGCGCTCGGCGACCGGGCCGCGCAGTTCGTGCCCGGCCATCCCATCGCCGGCGCCGAACGCACCGGGCCCGAGGCGGCCGATGCCGATCTGTACCGCAACCGCACCGTCATCCTGACGCCCTTGGCCGAGAACGGCGAGTCTTCCCTGGGCCTGGTGCGCCACGCATGGCAGGCTTGCGGGGCGGACGTGATCGACATGGATGCCGACGCCCATGACCGGGTGCTGGCTTCGGTCAGCCATCTGCCGCATCTGCTGTCGGCGGTATACATGGAGCAGGTGGCCGAGGCCGCCGACGCCTCCACGCGCTTGGCTCTGGCGGGCAGCGGCTTTCGCGACTTCACGCGTATCGCCGCGGGTTCGCCGGAAATGTGGCGCGACATTTTTCTGTCCAACCGCGACGCGATGCTGGCCGAACTGGCCGACGTGCGCGCGGTGCTGGATCGTGCCGAACGCGCCATTGCCGACGGCGATGGCGCGGCTTTGCTGACGCTGCTGGACACGGCGGCCCGCGCCCGCCGCAACTGGCGCAAGGAGTAGCTGACATGGGCGCTTTGCCTTTTATCGACCTGCCGCGCGTGCGGCAAGCGCGGGGCGTGATCGCCCTGCCGGGTTCCAAGAGCATTTCCAACCGCGTGCTGCTGCTGTCCGCCATCGCCGAGGGCAGCACGGTCATCACCGGCCTGCTGGATTCCGACGACACTCGCGTCATGCTCGGCGCCTTGCGCCAGCTGGGCGTGCTGGTGTCGGAACTGGAGGCCGGCAGCGTCACGGTGCAGGGTGTGCGCCGCTTTCCCGTTGAAAGCGCCGACCTGTTCATGGGCAACGCCGGCACCGCGATCCGGCCGCTGACCGCCGCGCTGGCGCTGATGGGCGGCGACTACCGCCTGTCGGGCGTGGCGCGCATGCACGAGCGGCCCATCGGCGACCTGGTCGACGCGCTCAAGGGTCTGGGCGCCAGCATCGACTACCTGGGCCAGCCCGGCTACCCGCCCCTGCACATCGGCCGCGGCGACATCGCGGCCGACGCGGTCACGCGCGTGCAGGGCTCGGTGTCCAGCCAGTTCCTGACCGCCTTGCTGATGGCCGCGCCGCTGCAGGCTGGCCGCAGCGGCAAGCCGGTCACGATCGAGGTACTGGGCGAACTCATCTCCAAGCCCTACATCGAGATCACGCTGAACCTGATGGCGCGCTTCGGCGTGCAGGTGCGGCGCGACGGCTGGAGCCGCTTCGTCATCGACGGCGGGGCGGCCTATCGCAGCCCCGGGCAGATCGCCGTGGAAGGCGACGCTTCCACGGCTTCGTACTTCCTGGCGCTGGGTGCGATCGGCGGCGGGCCGCTGCGCGTGACCGGCGTGGGCGCCGACAGCATCCAGGGCGACGTCGCCTTTGCCGATACGCTGGCCGACATGGGCGCCACCGTGACCTACGGCCCCGACTGGATCGAAGTGTCTGGTGCGCGCGTCGCCCAGGGCGAACGCCTGAAGGCCTTCGATACCGACTTCAACCTGATTCCCGACGCCGCCATGACCGCGGCCGCCCTGGCGCTGTACGCCGACGGCCCGTGCCGCCTGCGCAACATCGGCAGCTGGCGCGTCAAGGAAACCGACCGCATCCATGCCATGCAGACCGAGCTGGAAAAGCTGGGCGCGCAGGTGGAATCGGGGCCGGATTGGCTGCGCGTGACGCCACCGGCACAAGATGCCTGGCGCGACGCGCACATCGGCACCTGGGACGACCACCGCATGGCCATGTGCTTCTCGCTGGCGGCTTTCGGGCCGGCGGCCGTCCGTATCCTCGACCCGGGCTGCGTCAGCAAGACCTTCCCGGGTTACTTTGATGTTTACGCGGGCCTGGTAGCGGCCTAGCGCAGAATTGCCCATGACTTCGATTCCCTCTGCAACTTCCTCTTCTGTCCCCGTCATCACCATTGACGGCCCCACCGCGTCCGGCAAGGGCACGGTGGCCCACCGCGTCGCCAAGGCGTTGGGCTGGGCCGTGCTCGACAGCGGCGCGCTCTATCGCCTGACCGCGCTGGCGGCGCTGAACCGCGGCTTGTCGGCCGAGGACGAGCCCGGCGTGGCGCGCGTGGCCGAAACCCTGGACGTGCGTTTCGAAGGCCCGCATGTCTACCTCGAAGGCGTGGACGTCGGCCACGAGATCCGCCGCGAGGAAGTCGGTAATTTCGCTTCCTGCGTGGCCGCCTTCCCGGGCGTGCGCCAGGCGCTGCTCGAACGCCAGCGCGCCTTCCGGGTGGCTCCGGGCCTGGTTGCGGACGGTCGCGACATGGGCACGGTGGTGTTTCCCGATGCGCCCCTGAAGGTGTTCCTGGTCGCCGATGTGGTCGCGCGGGCGCAGAGGCGCTGTAAGCAGTTGATCGAAAAGGGAATTTCTGCTAATCTTGATGACCTTCTACGGGATATGCGCGAGCGGGACGCCCGCGATACCGGGCGAACTACGGCTCCCTTGGTTCCCGCAGCGGATGCACACGTGCTGGATTCGTCTGATTTGACGATTGCGGAAACGGTGCAGGCAATACTGGATTTCTGGAAGAACGCCGCCGCGGACTGAGTTATCGGTCCCGGACTTTCCCCGCGAATCCTCCGCAGGTTTCTGTTTTTTTTATCGGCCCTGTTCAAGCCAGGCGCAACCCCCACGGGCCACCCCGCAAGGGCGAACCGGCAAACAGGCATTTTGACTCCACTGTGGCGGGCAATCCGCTGCGGTGTGTTTTTAACGGCCATTTCGGCCCAATGGATTTCAACCCCATGTCTTCCGTTTCCACTACCGTCGCCACCGGCGGCGAAAGCTTCGCCGACCTTTTCGCACAGAGCCTCAAGAGCCAGGACATGAAGTCCGGCGAGGTCATCAGCGCCGAAGTCGTCCGCGTCGACCACAACTTCGTCGTCGTCAACGCCGGCCTGAAGTCCGAAGCGCTGATCCCCCTGGAAGAGTTCCTGAACGACCAGGGCGAGCTCGAAGTGCAACCCGGCGATTTCGTCTCGGTGGCCATCGATTCCCTGGAAAACGGCTACGGCGACACCATCCTGTCGCGTGACCGCGCCAAGCGCCTGTCGGCCTGGCTGCAACTGGAAAAGGCCCTGGAAAACGGCGAGCTGGTTACCGGCACCATCACCGGCAAGGTGAAGGGCGGCCTGACTGTCATGACCAACGGCATCCGCGCGTTCCTGCCGGGTTCGCTGGTGGACCTGCGTCCGGTCAAGGACACCACCCCGTACGAAGGCAAGACCCTCGAATTCAAGGTCATCAAGCTCGACCGCAAGCGCAACAACGTCGTTCTGTCGCGTCGCCAGGTGCTGGAAGCCAGCATGGGCGAAGAGCGCCAGAAGCTGCTCGAAACCCTGCACGAAGGTGCTGTGGTCAAGGGCGTGGTCAAGAACATCACCGACTACGGCGCGTTCGTGGACCTGGGCGGCATCGACGGCCTGCTGCACATCACCGACATG
This sequence comes from Achromobacter pestifer, assembly GCF_013267355.1. Classification (NCBI taxonomy): domain Bacteria; kingdom Pseudomonadati; phylum Pseudomonadota; class Betaproteobacteria; order Burkholderiales; family Alcaligenaceae; genus Achromobacter; species Achromobacter pestifer. Next base: position 766,886 of record NZ_CP053985.1, on the reverse strand, counting down.
GCCTGGCGCCGTGTGCGTCACCCCTCCGAAGTCCTGCAAGTGGGTCAGGAAGTCGAAGCCAAGGTGCTCAAGTTCGACCAGGAAAAGAGCCGCGTCTCCCTGGGCGTCAAGCAGCTGGGCGAAGATCCGTGGGTGGGCCTGGCTCGCCGCTACCCGCAAGGCACCCGCCTGTTCGGCAAGGTCACGAACCTGACCGACTACGGCGCGTTCGTTGAAGTCGAAGCCGGCATCGAAGGCCTGGTGCACGTCTCCGAAATGGACTGGACCAACAAGAACGTCGATCCGCGCAAGGTCGTGACCCTGGGCGAAGAAGTCGAAGTCATGGTCCTGGAAATCGACGAAGACCGTCGTCGCATCTCGCTGGGCATGAAGCAGTGCCGCCAGAACCCGTGGGAAGAGTTCGCCACCAACTTCAAGCGTGGTGACAAGGTCCGCGGCGCCATCAAGTCGATCACCGACTTCGGCGTGTTCGTCGGCCTGCCCGGCGGCATCGATGGCCTGGTTCACCTGTCCGACCTGTCGTGGGCGGAAACCGGCGAAGAAGCCGTGCGCAACTTCAAGAAGGGCGACGAGATCGAAGCCGTGGTTCTGGGCATCGATACCGACAAGGAACGCATCTCGCTGGGCATCAAGCAGCTGGAAGGCGACCCCTTCAACAACTTCGTTGCCACCTTCGACAAGGGCGCCGTTGTTCCGGGCACCATCAAGTCGGTCGAAGCCAAGGGCGCTGTTGTCACGCTGTCCGTGGACGTTGAAGGCTACCTGCGCGCTTCCGAGATCTCTTCGGGCCGCGTCGAAGATGCCACCACCGTTCTGAACGCCGGCGAAAACATCGAAGCCATGATCGTCAACATCGACCGCAAGACGCGTTCGATCCAGCTGTCGATCAAGGCCCGCGACAACGCCGAAACCGCCGAAACGATCCAGCGCATGTCCGACGCCAGCGCTTCGTCCGGCACCACCAACCTCGGCGCGCTGCTGAAGGCCAAGCTGGACCAACAGCGCAACGACGGTTAATTCGTGACCAAGTCGGAGCTGATCGCCGCCTTGGCGGCCCGCTATCCTCAGCTGGCCGCCCGCGACACCGATTACGCGGTCAAGACCGTACTCGACGCAATGACCCAGGCCCTGGCCTCGGGTCAGCGCATCGAGATCCGCGGTTTTGGCAGCTTCTCGCTGTCGCAGCGGTCTCCCCGCATCGGTCGCAATCCGAAATCCGGCGAACAGGTGCTGGTGCCTGGTAAACAGGTGCCGCACTTCAAGGCGGGCAAGGAACTGCGCGAGCGGGTGGACTTGGCCGGCGGCAATGACGAGGACGCTCAATCCTCTGGATCGAGTGAACCGATGCCGTCGATGGTGAGTCTGCACGCCATGCATTGACGGCACGGCAGTAAGGCCGCCTTCGGGCGGATCGGACCGAGAACCTAGCCCCTTGAGCAATCAAGGGGCTTTGTTTTTTGGCGCCAGGCGGGATCCGTCGCTTACAATTGACAGTCTTGAATTCTTTGGAGCATGCGCCATGCGCTACCTAGTCTGGGCCCTGCGATTGCTCGTGTTTGTTGCCGTATTGATGTTCGCATTGAAAAACACGGATCCGGTCGCCGTGAAGTTCTACGCCGATTACGTGGTGCAGGACGTCCCCCTCATCGTCGTGATGCTGGTCGTGTTCGTGTTGGGCGCCTTGTTCGGTCTGTTGCTGACCGTGCCCGCCGCCATGCGCCGCCGCCGCGAAGCCATGCGCCTGCGCCGCGAACTGGACCGCGTCCAGGCCGCCGTGGCCGGCACCACGCCTGCCGTGCCGCCGGAGGCCGTGGCCCCGATGTCGCCGCTGTAATGCGCGCCGGCCCTGTATCCCTTTCCGTACTGAATTACCGCAAGAGCCCGCACAGTGGATTTTGAACCTTGGTGGTTGATTTTCGTGCCGGTATTGTTCGCGCTGGGCTGGCTGGCCGCGCGCTTCGATATCCGGCAAATGCTGCGGGAAACCCGCAGCCTGCCCGACTCCTATTTCCGTGGGCTGAATTTTCTGCTCAATGAAGAGCCGGATCGCGCCATTGACGCCTTCGTCGAAGTGGCCAAGCTGGACCCGGAAACCACCGAGCTGCACTTTGCGCTGGGCAGCCTGTTCCGCCGGCGGGGCGAAATGGAGCGCGCCATCCGCGTGCACCAAAGCCTCCTGAACCGTTCCGACCTGCCCGCCGCCGAACGCGAGCACGCGCAGCACGAGCTGGCGCAGGACTTCCTCAAGGCCGGCATGCTGGACCGCGCCGAAAACGGCTTCGAGCAGCTCAAGGACACCCGCTACGCCTTGCCCGCGCTGCGTTCGCTGATCCGCATCTACGAATCCGAGCACGACTGGCCGCGCGCCATCGAGGCCGTGAAGACGCTGCAGGGCCTGGTCGACGAGCCGGTGCCGCAGCTCGTGCACTATTACTGCGAACAGGCGCAGACCGCGCTGTCGGCCAAGCCTGCCGACATCGAAGCGGCCCACAAGGCGCTGGACGCCGCCGATCATGCCCTGTCGACCATCGATCCCGGTGCGAGCAAGGGCGCCATGGTGCGCACCGCGATGCTGCGCGCTCGCCTGGCCCTGATCGAACAGGACCCGAAGCGCGAACGCCTGTACCTTGAATCGGTCATGACCGACGCTCCGGAGTACGCCGGCCTGGTGGCCGAGCAGGTGCTGGCGAACTATCGCGCCGCCAATCAGGAAGAAGCCGGGCTCGACGTGCTGCAGAAGCAGTATGCGCGCCACGCATCGCTGGACCTGTTCAACGTGCTGTTCCGTGAACTGCGCGCTCAGCAAGGCTCCGCGCCGTCATGGGCATTTGCCCGCAATGCCTTGCGCAGCCATCCGTCGTTGCTGGGGCTGGACCGCCTGCTGGAGGCCGAGCTGGCCAATCCGGAAGGCGGCGCCGAGCAAGCACCGGTGCCGGGCGCCGACCTGACGCTGTTGCGCAGCCTGATCCACAAGCATACGCAGCGGCTGGACCGCTACGCATGCCGCAGTTGCGGTTTTCAGGCGCGTCGCTTTTACTGGCAATGTCCCGGCTGCAACGCCTGGGAAACCTATGCGCCGCGCCGCTTGGAAGAACTTGAATGAATGCATTTCCCGCCGAAGCCATTTCGCATAGCCGCGTCCTCGTGGTGGGCGATGTGATGCTGGACCGATACTGGTTCGGCGAAGTCGAACGCATCTCGCCGGAAGCGCCGGTGCCCGTGGTGCGCGTGGCGCGTCGCGAAGACCGCCTGGGCGGCGCGGCCAACGTCGCGCGTAACGTGGCGGCCCTGGGCGGCCATGTGACATTGGTCGGCGTGCTGGGCGAAGACGAGGCGGGCGACAGCGTCCGCCGCCTGTCCGCCGAGGCCGGCATACAGGCCGAACTGGTCGCCGATCCGTCCTTGCACACCACCTTGAAGATGCGCGTGCTGGGCCGCCAGCAGCAGCTCTTGCGCGTGGACTTCGAGCAGCATCCGGCGCAGGCCGCGCTGGACAACGTTGAGGCCGCCTTTGCCCGCCATCTGGCCAACCACGACATCGTCGTGCTGTCCGACTACGCCAAGGGCGTGCTGACGCGGGTCGAATCGCTGATCGCCCTGGCCCGCAGCGCCGGCGTGCCGGTATTGGTGGACCCCAAGGGCCACGACTACGCCCGGTATCGCGGCGCCACCCTGGTCACCCCCAACCGCTCGGAAATGCAGGAGGCCGTGGGCCGCTGGAATTCCGAGGCCGAACTTACCGATCGCGCGCAGCGCCTGCGCGCCGACCTGGATCTGGAAGCCTTGCTCGTGACGCGTTCCGAGCAGGGCATGACTTTGTTTACCGACGCGGGGCGCGACCACATCGACGCCCAGGCGCACGAAGTGTTCGACGTGTCCGGCGCGGGCGATACCGTGCTGGCGACGCTGGCCGTGTCGCGCGCCATCGACCTGCCCTGGGTCGACGCGATGGGCTGGGCCAACAAGGCCGGCGGCATCGCCGTGGGCAAGCTCGGCACGTCCATCGTCACCGCCGCGGAATTGGCAGGAGAACTCTCATGATCGTCGTTACCGGAGCCGCCGGCTTCATAGGCAGCAACCTGGTGCGCGGGCTCAACCGCCGCGGCATCCAAGACATCATCGCGGTCGATGACCTGACCGAAGGCGATAAGTTCGTCAACCTGGTCGATTGCCAGATCGCCGACTACATGGACAAGGACGACTTCCGCCGCCGCGTCCTCGACGGCAGCCTGCGCGAAGTGCGCGCCGTGCTGCACCAGGGTGCGTGCTCGGACACGACCGAGCGCAACGGCCGCTACATGCTCGACAACAACTACCGCGTCACGCTGGAGCTGTTCGAGTTCTGCCAGGAGCGCCGCATTCCGTTCCTGTACGCCTCGTCGGCGGCGGTCTATGGCGGTTCCTCGATCTACGTGGAAGATCCCGCCAACGAAGGCCCGCTGAATGTCTACGGCTATTCCAAGCTGCTGTTCGACCAGGTCCTGCGCCAGCGCATGGACAGCCTGACCGCACAGGTCGTGGGCCTGCGCTATTTCAACGTCTATGGCCCGCACGAACAACACAAGGGGCGCATGGCCTCGGTGGCGTTCCACAACATGAACCAGTTCCTGGAGCACGGGCACGTGCGCCTGTTCGCGGGCTGGGACGGCTACGTGGACGGCGGCCAGAGCCGCGACTTCATCTCCGTCGAGGACGTGGTCGCGGTCAATCTGCACTTCCTGGACCACCCCGAGCAGTCGGGCATCTTCAACTGCGGCACGGGCCGCGCGCAGCCCTTTAACGACGTGGCGTCCGGCGTGGTCAATGCCTTGCGCGCGGAGCGCGGCGAAGCCGAGCTGACGCTGGCGCAACTGGTCGAACTGGATCTGATCCGCTACATCCCGTTCCCGGACGACCTGAAAGGGCGCTACCAGAGCTACACGCAGGCCGACGTCACGCGCCTGCGCGCGGCGGGGTTCCAGGCGCCGATGCGCGACGTGCGGACCGGCGTCACCGAGTACGTGCGCTACTGGCGCGCCCGCAAGTAAGTCCGGTACGTTGCGCAACCGCGCCGTGTCCGCAGGAAAGCCACCGTTCGCGGTGGCTTTTTTTCGCCCGGCGGTTTGCCGGGGCGGATGTTTGCGTTCACTGTGCCGCCGTGGATGGGCGTGCCGCCAGCATGATCCGGGCGTGGCGTGACAGCCGTTGCGCCAGACTCCAGGGAGACCTTCCATGAATCCGTTTCTTCAATCGGCCGCCGCTCGGCCAGTACCTTTTGCAAGATGGCGCAGGCCTCGCGCCGCCAGCGGCTCCGGCACCCCGTCGCACCCTTTGCGGCAGGCGTTGGGCGCGCTGCTGGTGACGGCGGGCCTGAGTCTTGCCGCGCCCCTGGCGCACGCAGTCGACGTCAACCAGGCCAACGTCCAGCAGCTGGAGGGCGTGCGGGGCATAGGTCCGCGCATGGCGGAAATCATCGTCAAGGAACGCGAGCGGGGCGGCAAGTTCGAATCGCTGAACGATCTGGCTGAACGTGTGCGCGGCATCGGTCCGAAAAAGGCGCAGGCCCTGCAAGAGGCAGGCCTGCAGGTGGGCGGTGCGGGCCCGCAGGCCGCGGCGGGCGATACGGCGGCCAAGCCGGCGCAGGGCAGGGCGGCGGCCAAGGCCGAAGCCAAACCCGAAACGAAACCGGCGGCGTCCCAGTCCGCGGCCCGCGCCCGGCCCTGAGACGGCCGGCGCGGGTAGCCATGGCGGGAGCGCGGCTTTTGGCGCCGCGCGCCGTCAGGCGAGGTTATTATCGTCCGCATGACTACTACCTATCCCACTATCGAGCAAACCGTCGGCAACACGCCGCTGGTGCGTCTGCAGCGCATTCCCGGGGCCGCGGGCGCAGCCCGGGGCAATGTCATCCTGGCCAAGCTGGAGGGCAACAATCCCGCCGGCTCCGTGAAGGACCGTCCGGCCCTGTCGATGATTGCGCGCGCCGAAGAGCGCGGCGACATCAAGCCGGGCGACACCCTCATCGAGGCCACGAGCGGCAATACCGGCATCGCGTTGGCCATGGCCGCGGCCATGCGCGGCTACCGCATGATCCTGATCATGCCGGACAACCTGTCGGTGGAACGCCGCGCCGCCATGACGGCCTATGGCGCCGAGCTGATCCTGACGCCGGCGGACAAGGGCGGCATGGAATATGCCCGCGACCTGGCTTCCGCCATGCAGGCGGACGGCCGTGGACTGGTGCTGGACCAGTTCGCCAATCCCGACAATCCCCGCGCCCACATCGAGACCACCGGGCCGGAGATCTGGAACCAGACCGAAGGCCGCGTCACCCACTTCGTGAGCGCCATGGGCACCACCGGCACCATCATGGGCGTGTCGACCTACCTGAAGTCGCGCAATCCCGCCGTGCAGGTGGTGGGCGCGCAGCCCGCCGAAGGATCGTCGATCCCGGGCATACGCAAGTGGCCCGAAGCCTATCTGCCCAAGATCTTCGATCGCAGCCGGGTGGACGCGTACGAATCCATCGAGCAGGCGGAGGCCGAGCAAATGGCGCGCCGGCTGGCGGCGGAAGAGGGCATCTTCGGCGGGATTTCCTCGGCGGGCGCGCTGGTCGCGGCCCTGCGCGTGGCCGAACGCGTCAACGACGCCACCATCGTGTTCATCGTGTGCGACCGCGGCGACCGCTACCTGTCGACGGGCGTGTTCAACTGAACGCCTGACCACGTTGCGCTGAACAAAACCGCCATGCCGGGTTTTCCGGGCATGGCGGTTTTTCATTGGAAGGGCGCAGCGAGCGCCCCGGCTTGTTGCGTGCTTACTCGGGCTGGATGCCCGCGTCCTGCATCACCTTGATCCAGCGCTTGCTTTCCGCGAGGTTGAAGGCTTCCGCTTCCTGGTAGCTCATGGCGCTGGGCAGGGTGCCTTGCGACTTCAGCGCTTCCACCACCTTGGGCGATTGAGACGCTTCTAGCATGGCCTTGTTCAGCTTGGCGATGATGGGCTGCGGCGTGTCCTTGGGCGCCCACATGCCGTACCAGGTGACGATGTCGAAGCCCGGCAGGACGCTTTCCGCGATGGTCGGCACGTCGGGCAGTTCGGCCAGGCGCGTCTTGGTCGTCACGGCGATCGGGCGGATCTTGCCGCTCTGGATCAGCGGCAGGGCCGGCGCCAGCGGCGCGTACATCAGGTCCACATGGCCGCCGGCGACGTCGGTCAGCGCCGGGCTGCTGCCACGGTAGCCGACGTGGGTGATCTTGGCCTTGGTGGAGGTGTTGATCAGCTCGCCCGCCAGGTGCGGCAAGGTGGCGACGCCGGGCGAAGCGAAGGTCAGCGAGCCGGGCTGGGCCTGGCCCTGCTTGATCAGTTCGCCGAAGGTCTTGAACTTCGAGTCGGGCGGCACGACGGCCACCATGGGCACCGTTCCCAGCACGCCCACCATCTGGAAGTCCTTGATCGGGTCAAAGCTCAGATTCTTGAATTGGGCCGGATAGATGCCCTGCACCGAAGGGTTCATCAGCAAGGTATAGCCGTCGCCAGGCGCCTTGGCGACCTGGGCCGTGCCGATGGTGCCGCTGGCCCCCGCGCGGGTTTCGATCACCAGCGGCTGGCCCAGGATTTCCCCCATCTGGACCGCGATCACGCGGCCAACCACGTCCGTCGGTCCGCCTGCCGCCCACGGCATGATCACGCGGATGGGCTTGTCCGGATAGGCCGACTGCGCGTAGGCGTTTGCCGCCGGCAGGGCCGCCGTGGCGAGCGCCGAGCATGCCGCGGCGAGGAAGGTGCGTTTGTTCATCTACTGTCTACTCCTACAAAGGTGAGATTGGCCGAGGGCAGCGCTGCCTGCAGCATCGCCTTGACCTCGGCCAGCTGTTTCCCCGTGGTGGCTTCGTTCTTCAGCATCCGGCTCAGCGGGCCGGCCACCACGATGGCAAAGGGTTGTTCGTATGCCCGGAATCCGAGCGAAATGGACATCACGTCCTCGACGTTCTCGCCCACCGAGCGCTGCCAGCCGCGCGCCACGCCCGCTTCCAGGTCGCGGTCGAAGGCCTCCTGGCTGGTGAGCGTGCTGTCCGTGTAGGCGGCAAAACCGCTGTAGGCCTTGAACCACTTCTGCCGTTCTTCCTGGGGCAGTACCGACAGCAGCGCCTTGCCGGAGCTGGTCGCATGCACCGCCTTGAAGCCGCCCGGCTGGTGCGAGAAGCGGATCGTCTGCTTGGACTCGGCGACGATCAGGTACACGACCTTGTCGTCGGCCAGCTTGGCCAGCAAGGCCGTTTCGCCCGTGAGGTCCCGTACCCGGGCCAGCACCGGCTCGATCACCGCGTTCAGCGGGTCGCTATGGCAGATCAAGGTGGCCACGTGGATCAGTTTCTGGGTCGGGTAATAGCCGTGCTTCTTGCCGATTTCATAGAGATAGCCGCGCGCCACCATGGTCTTCAGGAGCCCGTGGCAACTCGACAGCGGTATCCCCATCTGGGCCGCGATTTCGCTGTACAGCAAGGGCTTCTGCGCCTCGGCGAAGAGGTTCAGCACATCCAGCACTCGGCCTGCGGTTTTCACATCCATGATGTTAGTATCCTATACGTGATAAATTTATGTCAAACAGCATTCAATCGGCCAGGAGTTGCAACGCATGAGATGGAAGAACCGTCCTGAGGGATCGAACTGGGGAGATTTCGGGCCTGATGACCAGCGAGGTTGCCTGAATTACATCACCCCCGCGAACGTGCTGAGCGGCATACGCGAAGTCCGCGAGGGACTGAGTTTCTGCCTGTCGCTGCCGCTGGATTACCCAGGCGGGAACGGCGTGAACGTCCGGCGTCATCCGCCCAAGCTGCGTCCCACCGAAAGGGATGGCGACCAGTACCTGAATTTCCCGTTGGGGCGCCTGCGTCCGGGATGCGTCGACGTGCTCAGCGACGACATCGTCGAAATGAGCTTGCAGTACTCAACGCAATGGGATTCGCTGGCGCACGTGGGCGCGCTGTTCGACGCCAATGGCGACGGCTTGCCCGAACGCGTCTACTACAACGGCTACCGGCCCAACGAGCATGTGGTGGGGCCGGTGGATTACGACGTGGACAATGGCTACGCCAAGACCGACCTGGGCCAGGGGCCGGCCTCCAACGCCAAGAAGCTGGACATTACCCAACTGGCCGAATCGTGCCTGCAGACCCGTGGCGTGATGGTTGACCTGGCGCGCCATTACGGGCGGGAGCAGAAGTCGGTCGGCTACGACGACCTGATGCGCATACTGGAAGCAGACCGGATCGAGATCGAGCGCGGCGATATCGTGCTGTTCCATACGGAATTCGGCGACGCGCTGCTGGAAAAGAACCGCGAGCCGGACCCCCATACGCTGCACGAGATCTGCGCCGGCCTGGACGGCAGCGACGAGAAGCTGCTGCAGTGGATCACCGACTCGCAGGTGGCGGCCATGGCGTCGGACAACCATGCGCTTGAAATCTATCCCACGCAGAAGCCCAATGCCTGCTGCGCGGCGCTGCCCTTGCACCACCATTGCATCTTCAAGCTCGGCATGCCGATAGGCGAGATGTGGTACCTGGGGGCGCTGGCGCGCTGGCTCACGGCCAACGGCCGCAGCCGCTTCCTGCTGACGGCGCCGCCGTTGAACCTGCCTGGCGCCGTGGGTTCGCCCGCGACGCCGGTCGCGACGGTGTAAAGGCGTGCCGCGGCGTTGAACGCCGCGGCTTCAAGCGCTGTCAGCGGCCCACGCGCGCTTCGATCTCGTTGGCCAGATCCGCCACGGACGTCGCGTAGAAGTAGCTGCGGTTGTACTTCGTCAAGGCGAAGAAGTTGGGTGTGCCGACACGATATTGCGCCGTGCCCCTGGCTTCCTCGACCAGGTCGACGACCCCCAGCGGCTGGCTGCCCCAGCCAGCGGCAGAGGCGCCCGCCTGCAGGCGCGCGCCGGCCGCCGTGAGCGTGCCCCAGCTTTGCTTGGGTTCCAGTCCGCCGTCGACCAGCGCGGTAGGATCGGCGGGCAGCACCACGGGCGCGAACACCGGCAGGCCGCGCTGCCAGCCATGCTGCGACAGGAAGCTGCCCACCGACATGATGGCGTCGCGGGTGTTGTTGCTCAGGTCGATATGGCCATTGTCGTCGCCGTCCACGGCGTAATGCATGACGCTGGTGGGCATGAACTGAGGCATGCCGATGGCGCCGGCATAGGAGCCGCGCGTTTCCAGGTCCAGCTTGTCTTTCATGACCAGGGTCAGGAAATCGGCCAGTTGGCCGCGGAACATGGTGGCGCGCTCGGGCTTGGCGGGGTCCGGATAGTCGAAGGCCAGCGTGGTCAGCGCGTCCAGCACGCGGAAATTGCCCATATTGCGGCCGTACAGCGTTTCCACGCCGATGATGGAGGCGATCACCGGCGCCGGAACGCCGAAGCGCTGCGCCGCCTGGTTGAGCAGGTCGCGGTTCTCGTTGTAGAACTCCACGCCCCAGCCGATGCGCTTGGGTTCGACGAAGCGCGAGCGGTAGGTCAGCCAGCTGCGCCAGATCTTCTTGCCCGGCGGCGACGGCGCGATCAGGCGCGCGACGGTGGCGTTGTAGCGTGAACCGGCCAGCGCGGCGACCATGGGATCCAGCGGCAGCTGGCGCTCGGTGGCCAGGTTTTCCACGAAGGAGCGGACTTCAGGCCGCAGTGCACCATTGGCGCCCAGCGCGGCGGGAGCGTCGTCCGCCAGTTCGGATCCAGGTGTCGGCGCGCTGGGTCCGATGCGGATGGGGGCCGGGGTTGATTCGGCGGCCGGCTGGCCGGCGACGGTATTGGGGGCAGAGGGGGCGGTGGTGGAGCAGCCCGCCAGCAGGGCGGAGAGCGTTCCGAGTTGCAGTAATCGCCGACAGATGAACATAATCTTCCTTATGGAGACCATGTATCTTACCCACCCGGCATGCCGCCTGCATGAAATGGGCAGCTGGCATCCCGAAAGCCCCCAGAGGCTGGACGCCATTTCAGACCAGTTGCTGGCCAGCGGATTGATGCCTTACCTGGATGACCGCCAGGCGCCGCAGGCATCCCGCCATGACATATTGCGGGTGCACACTGTCCAGTATCTGAACAGTTTGCGCGAACATTTGCCGGAGCAAGGGTATTTCCCTATCGATCCGGATACCTTGATGAACCCCCACACCTACGAGGCCGCTCTGTACGCGGCCGGGGCAGGCGTGGCGGCTGTGGATGCCGTGATGGGCGGGGAAGCCCGCACGGCGTTCTGCGCGGTGCGGCCTCCGGGGCACCACGCCTGCCGTTCCCAGGCCATGGGGTTCTGCTTTCTGAACAACGTCGCCATTGCAGCGCAACATGCGCTGGACTTCCACGGCCTGTCGCGCGTGGCCATCGTCGATTTCGATGTGCACCACGGCAACGGCACCGAAGACATCTTCGCCGGCAACGACCGGGTGCTGATGTGCAGCTTCTTCCAGCACCCGTTCTTTCCCAACAGCGGCGCCGAGCATCCGGCCTCGAACATGCTGAACGTTCCCGTGGCCGCCTACACGGGCGGGGCCGCGGTCAGGACCATCGTCACCGACACCTGGCTGCCGGCGCTGGAAGCGCACCGGCCCGAGCTGATCCTGGTATCGGCCGGCTTCGACGCGCACCGCGAGGACGACATGGGCCAGATGGGCCTGGTCGAGGCCGATTACGCCTGGATCACCGAACAACTCGTGGCGGTGGCCGAGCGCCATTGCCAGGGGCGGATCGTCAGCACGCTGGAGGGCGGTTACAACTTGTCGGCCCTGGGCCGCAGCGTGGTCGCCCATATACGAGCGCTGGCGAAGCTGTAGAATCAAGAAAAAATTGTGCAATGCGATCCCGGCGCATGCCGGGTAATTATTTTTCCATTTGGAGGCAGCGGGATGAAGGTTTTGGTACCTGTCAAGCGCGTCGTTGACTACAACGTCAAGGTGCGCGTCAAGTCTGATCAAACCGGCGTGGATATCGCCAATGTGAAGATGTCCATGAACCCCTTTGACGAAATCGCCGTCGAAGAAGCGACCCGCCTGAAGGAAAAGGGTGCTGTCGCTGAAGTCGTGGCGGTTTCTTGCGGCGTTGCGCAATGCCAGGAAACGCTGCGCACGGCCATGGCCATTGGCGCCGACCGCGGCGTGCTGGTGCAGACCGACGCCGAACTGCAGCCGCTGGCCGTGGCCAAGCTGTTGAAGGCGCTGGTCGACAAGGAACAGCCGCAACTGGTGATCCTGGGCAAGCAAGCCATCGACGACGACGCCAACCAGACCGGCCAGATGCTGGCCGCGCTGCTGGACTGGCCGCAAGCCACGTACGCCAGCAAGGTCGAGCTGGCCGACGGCAAGGTCACGGTCACGCGCGAAGTGGATGGCGGCCTGGAAACGCTGACGCTCAAGCTGCCGGCCATCGTCACCACCGACCTGCGCCTGAACGAGCCGCGCTACGTCACGCTGCCGAACATCATGAAGGCCAAGAAGAAGCAGCTGGACACCGTCACGCCAGAAGAACTGGGCGTGGACGCCGCGCCGCGCCTGAAGACGCTGAAGGTCAGCGAGCCGCCCGCCCGCAAGGCCGGCATCAAGGTGGCCGATGTCGCGGCCCTGGTGGACAAACTCAAGAACGAAGCGAAGGTGGTCTGAACATGACGACGCTGGTTATTGCCGAACACGATAACGCCCAGCTCAAGGGCGCAACCCTGAACGCCGTCGCCGCCGCCGCCAAGATCGGAGGCGACGTGCACGTGCTGGTCGCTGGCGCCAACGCGCGCGCCGTGGCCGACCAGGCCGCCGCCGCCGCAGGCGTCGCCAAGGTCCTGCTGGCCGACGCGCCGCAGCTGGCCGACGGCCTGGCCGAAAACGTCGCCGCCCAGGTGCTGGCCGTGGCCTCGGGCTACAGCCACATCCTGTTCCCGGCGACCGCCTCGGGCAAGAACGTGGCCCCGCGCGTGGCCGCCAAGCTGGACGTGGCGCAGATCTCCGACATCATCGGCGTGGAATCGGCCGACACCTTCCAGCGCCCGATCTACGCCGGCAACGCGATTGCCACGGTGCAGTCGGTCGACGCCGTCAAGGTCATCACCGTGCGCACCACCGGCTTTGACGCCGTGGCCGCGCAAGGCGGTTCGGGCGCGGTGGAAGAAATTGCCGCCGTGGCCGATTCGGGCCTGTCCACCTTCGTGGGCCGCGAAGTCGCCAAGAGCGACCGTCCGGAACTGGCCGGCGCGCGCGTCGTCGTCTCCGGCGGCCGCGGCCTGGGCAGCGCCGAGAACTTCAAGATCCTGGATCCGCTGGCCGACAAGCTGGGCGCGGCGCTCGGCGCCTCGCGCGCCGCGGTTGACGCGGGCTACGCGCCTAACGACTGGCAAGTCGGTCAGACCGGCAAGATCGTCGCCCCGCAGTTGTACGTGGCGGTTGGTATCTCGGGCGCCATCCAGCATCTGGCCGGCATGAAGGATTCGAAGGTCATCGTGGCCATCAACAAGGACCCGGAAGCGCCGATCTTCGGCGTGGCCGATTATGGTTTGGTGGGCGATCTGTTCCAGGTCGTACCCGAACTGACCAGCGCGCTGTAAGCCGCAACGCGCAGCACGATTGAAGGCCCGCCAGCTTTGCGCTGGCGGGCTTTTTTTATTTTTTGACGCCAGGACTACACATCTTGTGATGTCGGTGTTCCAAATCTTTTGATTTCTCGAAAGATTCTGATAATGTGTTCCGCGCGCAGCTAGATTCGCGCAAGTGCTCGACCTGTACAGAACGAAGGAGATTCGGGATGGAATGGTTCTTTGACACTCTGCGAAAATATCCGGAACTTGCGATCTTCCTTACCCTGGGTGTCGGGTATTGGATAGGCGCCAAGAAGATTTTCGGATTCAATCTGGGAGCCGTGACCGGCACGCTGTTGGTGGGCGTGCTGGTGGGACAGCTCAATATCACGATCGCTCCCATCCTCAAGCAGGTTTTCTTCCTGCTGTTCCTCTTCGGTCTGGGTTACGGCGTCGGACCGCAGTTCTTCCGAGGCATGAAAAGCGATGGCCTTCCCCAGGTCATCTTCGCCGTCCTTCTATGCGTGATCTGCTTGTTGGTGACATGGGCGACAGCCGTGGGCTTCGGCTTCGATGCCGGCACCGGCGCAGGCCTGCTGTCCGGGGCTCAGACCATTTCCGCGGTCATGGGCGTGGCGACGGACACCATCAACGGCTTGGGCATAGACGCAGCCACCAAGAAGAAATGGATCGACAGCATTCCGGTCGCCTATGCGGTCTGCTACATCTTCGGCACGGTGGGAAGCGCCTGGATACTGGCTTCCCTGGGCCCGAAGCTCATGCGCGTGGACATCGTCAAGGAGTGCCAGGAATACGAGGCCAAGATGTCCGGCGGCGCCGATTCGATGGAATTGTCGGGTTACCGCAAGTTCATCGCGCGCGCTTATAAGCTGGACCGTCCGGAGTTCGCCGGCAAGACGGTGGGAGAGCTGGAGTCCCGCTTTGTCGAAGCCCGCGTGTTCGTGGAACGCATCCGGCGCGGCGACCAGATCATCGACAGCGATGCCAAGACGGTGCTGCAGCAAGGCGACGTGCTGGGCGTGACCGGCAGGCATGATGCGCTGGTCACGCAGGCCGCCGGCATCATCGGCACCGAAGTCGAGGACCGCGACCTGATCAACATGCCCGCCGAGGTCGTCGAAGTCGTCCTGACCAACAAGAACATTGCTGGCAAGACCATCAAGGAAATCGCGGACAGCGAAGCGGGCCGTGAGCTGGGACGCGGCGTGTTCCTGCGCAAGGTCGTGCGCGGCGGCCACGACATGCCGATCAACTGGGGCCTGAAGCTCGACCGAGGCGACCGCCTGTTCGTGCTGGGCGCCAAGCGCGATGTTGAACGCGTGGTTGGCAGGCTGGGCTATGTGGATCGCGCCACCAGCCAGACCGATATGGTCTTCGTCGGTTTCGGCATCCTGCTGGGCGGCCTGTTCGGCTCGTTGGTGATGACCGTGGGCGGCGTTCCCATCACCTTGTCGACCTCCGGGGGCGCGCTGATTTCCGGGCTGATCTTCGGCTATCTGCGTTCGGTGCATCCGACCTTCGGCCGGGTGCCGGAACCGGTGCACTGGTTCCTGACATCCGTGGGCCTTACGACCTTCGTCGCAGTC
This sequence comes from Achromobacter pestifer, assembly GCF_013267355.1. Lineage (NCBI taxonomy): Bacteria > Pseudomonadati > Pseudomonadota > Betaproteobacteria > Burkholderiales > Alcaligenaceae > Achromobacter > Achromobacter pestifer. The sequence goes on along the minus strand of NZ_CP053985.1, from coordinate 751,762 downwards.
GTGGGCATATCGTCCGGGCCGGGATTCGTGCTGGGCTTCCAGCAATTGGGCGCCAAGCTCTTCATCGCGGGCATCATCGCGACAAGCGTGCCGATGATCGTGGGCGTATTCATCGCGCGCTATGTGTTCAAGTTCCATCCCGCCATCGCGCTGGGAGTCTGCGCCGGCGCCCGAACCACCACGGCGGCCATCGGCCAGATCACTGAAACGGCGAAGAGCCAGGTGCCCGCCCTGGGCTACACGGTGCCTTACGCCATCGGCAATACCCTGCTCATCATCTGGGGGATTGTCATCGTCATGCTCATGTCCTAGCAATGCGCCCCGCAAGCCCCGCTGCTTGCGGGGCGCATTGCAGGCGCGCCGGCCCGGCCGGCGACGCCCGCCTAGCGCTTGTCACCACGCAAACCAGGAGTACAGAACAATGGCTTCCACCGCGCCTCTTACCGTCAACCTGGCCTCGGCCCTGAAAACAACCCGTTCGCGCCAGCGCGACCTCGAACAGCTTTCCCCCTTCGAACTGAAGGACTATCTGATCACGCTGGCCAAGGACAACCAGCACACCGCCGCGATCACCATGCTGAACGCGGGCCGCGGCAACCCGAATTGGATCGCCACCGAACCGCGCGACGCCTTCTTCCTGATGGGCCAGTTCGCGATGAAGGAGGCGCGCCGCGTGCGCGACGAGTCCATTCTGGCGGGCATGCCAGCGAAGAAGGGCTGCGCCGACAGATTGCGCAAGTTCCTGTCCAAGCACAAGGGCATGGACGGCTATGACTTCCTGGCCGGCGTGCTGGAGTACGGCGTCAAGGTCAAGGGGTTCGACCCCGACGCCTGGATCCACGAACTGACGGACAGCATCATTGGCGACAACTATCCCGTGCCGCCGCGCGCGCTGGTTCACCTTGAACAGATCGTGCACGATTATCTGATCAAGGAAATGTGCGACGGCCGTCCGCCCAAGGGCAAGTTCGACCTGTTCCCGGTCGAAGGCGGCACGGCGGCCATGTGCTACATCTTCGACTCGCTGATGCAGAACGGTCTACTGAAGCAGGGCGACACCATCGCGCTGTTCCTACCGACCTTCACGCCCTATATCGAGATCTCGCATCTGGAGCGCTTCCAGTTCAAGATCGTGCCCATCAACGCCAGCAGCTTGCGGGCCGACGGCACGCACGACTGGCACTATCCGGCTTCGGAAATCGCCAAGCTGGAGAATCCCAAGATCAAGCTGGCGGTCACGGTCAACCCCAGCAACCCGCCGTCGGTGGCGTTCAGCCCCGTCGAGATGAAGCAGATCGTGCGCCTGATCCGCAAGAATCCGGACCTGGTGCTGGTGACCGACGATGTGTACGGCACCTTCGTGCCGAACTTCCGCTCGCTGATGGCTGAAGTGCCGCACAACACGATATGCGTGTACTCGTTCTCGAAGAATTTCGGTTGCACCGGATGGCGCCTGGGCGTGATCGCGACCCATGAAAAGAACACCATGGACCGCCGCATCGCCGAACTGCCGGCGTCCTGGAAACAGCGCCTGAACAAGCGCTATGGCGCCATGACGATGGAGCCCGAAAAGCTCAAGTTCATCGACCGGCTGGTGGCCGACAGCCGCAACGTCGCGCTGAACCATACCGCGGGCCTGTCCCTGCCGCAGCAGGTGCAGATGGGATTCTTCGCGCTGTCGCACCTGATGGACCTGAAGGACTCCTACAAGCACCTGACGATGAAGATCGTGCGCGCGCGCCGCGATGCGCTGTGGCGCGGCCTGGGCATACCCATGCCGCCCGAGGATCCGATGCGCGCCTGGTACTACGTCGAGCTGGACTTCATGGTCTGGGCCAAGATCACGTACGGCGAAGCGTTCTGCAAGTACATGATGTCCAACTACGAACCCGTCGACTTCCTGTTCCGCCTGGCCGAGAAATCCGGCGTGGTGCTGATGGACGGCGGCGGCTTCGGCGGCCCGCCGTGGTCGATCCGCGTGTCGCTGGCGAACCTGGACGACGGCGACTACGCCAAGATCGGCAAGCACATGGTCGAAGCCGCGACCGAGTACGTCGAAGCGTGGAAGGCCGGCGAGCTGGTGCGTTCGGGTCCCAAGGCCGGCAAAGGCCAGACGACGAAGGCGCCTGCGGCCAAGCGCAAGGCGGCGGGCAAGACCGCGGCGGCCAAGAAGGCGGTCAAGAAGACAGTGAAGAAGGCCGGCACGGCGGCGAAGTCCGCCAAGAAGGCCGCAGCGCGCAAGTAGGCAAGCCTGCCAGCAACCTCCAAGGCGACATGACGACATGACTTGCACGGTCGGGTTTTTCAATAGCGTTCCCATCGCAGTGCTGTTTGTGACGGTGGGATTGGGATACCTGATCGGCAAGCTCAAGGTCGGGCCGATCCAGCTGGGCGGAGTGTGCGGAACACTCATCGTCGCCTTGCTGATCGGCCAGACGGGTTGCCAGATGCGCGGCGACCTGAAGGAAGTCGCGTTCGCCCTGTTCATTTTCGCGATGGGGTACTCGGGCGGGCCGCAGTTCTTCGCCAATCTGAACCGCTCCAGCCTGCGCTACATTGCGCTGCCCGTCATCGAAGCCTTGCTGGTGTTGACGATCGTGTTGGCGGCGGTGCCGCTGTTCGGCCTGGATGCGGGGACGGCGGCGGGCCTTGCGGCCGGCGCGGCCACCGAATCGGCCGTGGTCGGCACGGCGGCCGAGGCGCTCAAGCACCTGGGCCTGGCCGACGCCGAGGTCCAGCGCATGGAAGCCAACATCGCCACGGCCTACACGCTGACCTACCTGGTCGGCCTGATCAGCATCGTGTTCTTCACCAGCCAGATCGCGCCGGCGCTGTTGCGCATGAACCTGCGCGAAGCCTCCAAGGCCCTGGAGGAAAAGTTGGGCGTGGCGGCCGGCGAAGGCGAAGAATCGAACATGCCCACCTTGCCGCGGCTCGTGGGGCGCTCGCATGTTGTCAAGGATGCGGACGGCAAGCGCGTGGCCGAGGTCGAGGCCGCGCTGGGCGGACGCACGGTCATCAGCCGCATCCTGCGCAACGGCGAGGCGGTGGACGCCACGCCGGACGACATGCTGGCCACGGGCGACATCGTGGTGGTGCTGGGCCTGCGGCGCTTCGCACTGCGGGCGGGCACGGTCATCGGGCCGGAGATCCAGCTGCCGGAGGCGCACGCCGACGACCTGCAACTGAGCGAACTGGCCGTCATCGTCAACAAGAAGGCCGTCAACGGCCATACCGTCGGCGAGCTGGCGAAGCGGCCGAACGCCCAGCGCGCGCGCGGCGTTTTCCTGCAATCGATCGTGCGGTCGGGGCATTCGCTGCCGATCACGCCGGCCACCGTGGTGCAGTACGGCGACCTGGTCACGCTGGTCGGCGCCGAACCTGAACTCTCCCAGGCCGGCGCGGCGCTGGGCAACGAGCTGCGGCGCAGCGGCGTGACCGATCTGGTGTTCCTGGCTTTCGGCATTCTGGCCGGCCTGCTGATCGGCAGCCTGAGCGCGCGGCTCTGGGGCATCCCCGTGTCGTTGGGCAGCGGCGGCGGCGCGCTGGTCAGCGGCTTGGTCTGCGGCTGGATCAACGCCAAGCGGCCCTCGATAGGCCACATGCCGGATCACGCCGTGCAATTGCTGAAGGACTTGGGGCTGGCGGTGTTCGTGGCCTGCGTCGGCTTGTCGGCGGGGCCGGAGGCTATCTCGCTGATCCGGGAGCATGGCGCGGTCTTGCCCCTCATTGGCTTGCTGGTTTCGCTGGGGCCGGCCTGCCTGTCGTTGTGGGTGGGCCACAAGATCCTGAAGATCGAAGGCCCCTTGCTGGTCGGCGCGATCGCTGGCCAGCATGTCAGCACGCCGGCCATCAGCGCCATCCTGACCTCCAGCGGCAGTTCCGTGCCGCTATTGGGCTACACGGTGACGTACGCCATCGCCAACGTGCTGCTGCCGGTGCTGGGGCCGATCATCGTGTCGCTGGCCCACCACCTGGGTTAGCGCGGACTCTGCTTCAGCAGCGCGCATCCCTGCCACGCCTGATCGTCGATCAGGCGTTTTATTTCGTCTTTGCACAAGGCCATGATCTGGCTCACCGCTGGCGTGGGAGGCAGGCTTTCGCTGGCGCATAGCACCAGTTCGCGTGACAGCGTGCCATCCAGCGCATGGGCCACGATCGACCCTTCCGCGATTTCGGGCTGCGCGGCCGAACAGGGCAGGATCGTGGCGGCCATGCCGCTGCGCACCGCGGGGACGAGGATGGCCGAGGTGCTGGCTTCGGCAAACAGATTGCAGGTCAGGCCGGCGGTCAGGAAGGCATGGTCCAGGCGCGCGCGCAGCGTGTTGGGCAGGCTGGGCAGCACCAGGGGCAAGGCGGCGAAGTCCGCGATGGTCAGGGTGCGGCGCGGCAGCGCGACGCTGGCGTGCGCCAGCAGGAACAGGCTCTCCCGCAGCAGCGGCGTGCGCAGCAGGCCCTGCATGGGCTGCTGGTCCGGCGACAGGGAAAAATCGATGCGCCCCTGCAGGACCAGCTTGGTCAGGTCCGCGCTGGGCACATCGACGATTTCCAGCACTACCGAAGGCAGCTCTGCCTTGGCCCGGCGCATCAGCGGCAAAGCCAGCATGCGCGCGGTGCTGGAAGCCAGTCCTATCGATACCGTGCCGGTGACCTGGTCCCCGGTCTTGGACAGCAGGCTGCGGGTGCTGTCGACCTGACGCAGGATGGTTTGCGCGTGCCGGTACAGCAACAGGCCTTCCGCGGTGGGCTGGGCGCCCTTGACCCCACGCACCAGCAATGCGACGCCCAGGTTTTCCTCCAGCAGCGCCATCTGCTGGCTCAGCGCGGGTTGCGCCACATGCAGGCTTTCGGCGGCCCGGGTCATGTTGCGCATTTCAACCACCCGGACGAAGTACTTGAGCTGACGCAGATTCATTGAATAAGAAAATCTTATGAATGGATCGGAAAACAGTATTTTCGGGACCTGTGAGGCGCTGCCTAGAATGGGCTTCGCATCACGGGAGGACGAACATGAGTCTGCCATTGGCAGGGCTGAAGGTGCTGGATCTGACTCGGGCCCTTTCTGGGCCTTTCTGCACGATGATTCTCGGAGACCTGGGCGCCGAGGTCGTCAAGGTGGAGCCCATGCCGGCGGGCGAGATGGCGCGGCAATGGGGCCCCTTCGATGATGACATAAGTGTTTATTATCTTAGCGCCAATCGTAGCAAGCAAGGCATAGGCGTGGACTTCCGCAAGCCGGAAGGGGTCGCGCTGCTGCGCAAGATGGCCCTGGCTTCCGACATCGTGGTCGAGAACTTCAAGGTCGGAACGATGGAGGCGATGGGCCTGGGATACGAGTCGCTGGCGCAAGAACACCCGGGCTTGATCATGGCGTCGATTTCCGGCTTCGGCAGCAAGGGGCCGGCGCGGGACTGGGCCGGATTTGATCAGGTCGCGCAAGGCTATTCGGGCTTCATGAGCCTGACCGGCACGCCGGAGTCGGGGCCGACGCGGGTGGGCGTGGCCGTCGGCGACCTGAGCGCGGGCATGTGGCTGACGATAGGGATCCTGTCCGCCGTCGCGCAGCGTGCGTCGACCGGCCGCGGGCAGCATGTGGAAACCTCGTTGCTGGCAGGCCTCATGGCGTTGCTCAGCGTGCAAGGCCAGCGCTATCTCAGCAAGGGAGAGATCCCGGAACCCTGCGGCAACGTGCATCCGGTCATCGCGCCCTACGGCACCTTCGAGACCGCGGACGGGCCGCTCAACCTGGCGCCCGCGACCCAGGCGATGTGGGTCAGGCTTTGCGGCATTCTCGGACTCTCCCATCTGGTGTCGGACGAGCGGTTCCTCACGAACGCGGAGCGCATGCAGCACCGCTATGCATTGAAGCAGGAGCTGGAGGCGGGGCTCAAGCGCAAGACGCGCATGGAGTGGACCGCGCTGATGATCGAGGGCGGCATTCCCGCCGGGCCCATCAATACCCTGGAGGATGTGTTCGCCGATGCTCAGGTGCAGGCTTGCGGGTTGGTCCGTTCGTTGACGCATCCGGTGCTGGGCGAATTGCGGCAGGTGGACCTGCCCCTGGGCCTGAGCGGCGCGCAGACGGCGAGCCGCCGCGCCCCGCCCGTGTTCGGCCAGCACACGCGCGAGGTCTTCGCCCGCTACGGGATGGCGGATGCCGAGATCGACCGGCTGCTGGCCGAGGGCGTGGCGCATCAGGCGGAGACGTACGCATGACGGCACCCGCAGAGACGCCCAGCCTTTCCGTCGACGGCCACGTGGCGACCATCCGCCTGCGCAGGCCCGGCCATGCCAACCGGCTCGGGCCGCAGGACCTGGCGGTCCTGAGAGAGCACCTGGACAGGGTGAACGCGGACGACGCGCTGCGGGTGCTGCGCTTCCAATCCGATGGCAAGTATTTTTGCAGCGGCTATGACATTTCGTCCTTGGCATCCGATAGTGCGCCCAGCTCTCTTTATTTTGGCCAGACGATGGACCTGATCGAGGCGGCGCGGCCGGTGACGATCGCGGCGGTGCAGGGCGGAGCCTATGGCGGCGGCACGGACCTGTGCCTGGCCTGCGATTTCCGCATCGGCACGCCGCAGTCCGACATGTTCATGCCGGCCACGCGCCTGGGCCTGCACTTCTACGCGGGCGGCATGTCGCGCTATGTGACGCGCCTGGGCCTGGACCAGGCCAAGCGCCTGTTCCTGACGGCGGAAAAAATCCAGGCCGAAGAAATGCTGCGCATCGGATTCCTGACCGAGCTGGTGCCGCAGGAAATGCTATCGGCCCGGCTGGATGCCTTGAGCGCGCAGATTGCGGCAATGGCCCCGATTCCGCTGTTCGGCGTGAAAGCGCACCTGAACCGCATCGCGCGGGGCGAACTCGATCTGGCCGGAATCGAACAGGCGGTGTTGCGTTCCGAGCAGTCCCGCGACCTGGCCGAGGGCGCGCGGGCGTGGAAGGAGAAGCGCGCGCCGGATTTCACCGGCCGCTGAAGCGGCCGGCGCATGTACCGAGAGCCGCGCCACAAGCGGCTCCGATTCCATCAAAGGAGACCCTGATGAAACCTGCTATTGCCGTCCGTGGTGTTTTGCTTGCTGCCATCGCCTTGTCCGCGACGCCGGGCGGTGCGCATGCCGCCGACCCTTATCCATCCAAACCCCTGACCCTGGTAATCGGATTCCCTCCCGGCGGCGGGGCGGATCAGGTGGGCCGGGTCTATGCGAATGCGCTGGCCAGGCAGTTGAAGCAGCCGGTGGTCGTGGAAAACCGCCCCGGCGCCGGTTCCACGATCGGCGCCAGCCTTGCCGCGCGCGCCGCCGCCGACGGCTACACGCTGTACTTGGGGAATTCCAGCGTCATGGGCAGCGACAGCGCCTTGTACAAGGTGGATTACACGCCGGACAACTTCGTGCCCGTGGCGCAGCTCACCACCGGTCCCATGGTCTTGATCGCGAATGCGAAGCTGGGGCTGAAAAGCGTGCAGGACTTGATAGACCGCGCCAAGAGCAAGCCAGGGTCCATCAATGTCGCCTCGTCCGGCAACGGCGTCATCACGCACCTGGCCGCGGTCGAGTTCATGACGCTTGCCAACGTGAAACTGATGCACATTCCGTTCAAGGGGGGCGCCGCGGCGGCGCAGTCCGTGGCGGCGGGCGACACCGATATCTCGTTCGCCACGGCGCCCTCGGCCAAGTCGGTGATCGATACGGGCAAGGTGGTGGCGCTGGCGGTGACGTCCGGGCAGCCCTCGCGCCTGTTGCCCTATCCGACTATCGCGCAGACCGTGCCCGGTTACGACGTGTCCAACTGGTGGGGAATCTTTGCTCCCAAAGGCACGCCGCCGCAGGTGCTGGACACGCTGTTCAAAGCCAGCAACGACGTGCTGGCGCTGGCCGATGTGCAGCAGGGCATGGCCGCCGGATACGAGGAAGTGACGCCGTCCGCGTCCCTGGCCGCGTTCGGGGACTATGCCCGCAAGGAGGGAAGCAAGGGTTTAAGATTGGCCAAAGAAAGTCTGGAAACGGCCAATTGATGGAGACCCCATGCCCTACGTAACCCCGCTGCAGGACTTCCGCTTTGCCTTGAAGGAGCTGGCAGGACTCGATGAAGTCTTGAAACTGCCCGGCTTCGAAGAGGTCACGCCGGATCTGGTGGACGCCATCCTGGAAGAGAACGGCCGCTTCGTCGAGCAGGCCGTGGCGCCGCTGAACGTGCCGGGCGACACGCAGCCGCCGGTCTGGAAGGATGGCCAGGTCACCACCACGCCGGGTTATGCGCAGGGCTTCAAGGACTACGCGGCGGGCGGCTGGCAGGGCTTGCAGCATCCCGCGCAGTGGGGCGGGCAGGGCTTGCCCAAGCTGGTCGCGGCGGCGCCGGGCGAAAACATCCAGGCGGCCAGCCTGGCGTTTTCCTTGTGTCCCATGCTGACGGACGGCGTGATCGAGGCCTTGCTCACCGTCGGGTCGGAAGCGCAGCGCAAGCAGTACGTGCCGCAACTGATCGGCGGCAAGTGGACCGGCACCATGAACCTCACCGAGCCGCAGGCTGGCTCGGACCTGGCGCAGGTCGCGACCCGCGCGGTGAAGCAGGGCGATGGCAGCTACCGGCTGACGGGCCAGAAGATCTTCATCACCTATGGCGACCACGACCTGGCCGAGAACATCATCCATCTGGTGCTGGCGCGCACGCCGGACGCGCCTGCCGGCGTGAAGGGCATCTCGCTCTTCATCGTGCCCAAGTTCCTGGTGCAGGCCGACGGCAGCCCGGGCAAGCGCAACGACGTCTGGTGCGCCTCCCTGGAGCACAAGCTGGGCATCCATGGCAGCCCCACCGCCGTGCTCATGTACGGCTCCGACAAGGGCGAAGTGGGCGAGGGCGCCATCGGCTATCTGGTCGGCGAGCAGAACCGCGGCCTGGAGTACATGTTCATCATGATGAATGCCGCCCGCTATTCGGTGGGGCAACAGGGCATAGGCGTGTCCGAACGCGCCTACCAGCATGCCCTGGCCTATGCGCGCGACCGCGTGCAGGGCCGCGCCGTCGAAGGGTCGGCCGGCCCCGTGGCCATCGTGCGCCATCCGGACGTGCAGCGCATGCTGATGACCATGAAGGCGCTGACCGAGGCGGCGCGCGCCGTGTCCTACGTGACCGCGGCCGCGCACGACAAGGGCACGCATCATCCGGATCCGGAGCAGCGCTCGCGCAACCGGGCGTTTTACGAATACATGGTGCCCATCGTCAAAGGCTACTCCACCGAAACCGCGGTCGAGGTTGCGTCCCTGGGCCTGCAGGTGCATGGCGGCATGGGCTACATCGAGGAAACCGGCGCGGCGCAGTATTACCGCGATGCGCGCATCCTGCCCATCTACGAAGGCACGACCGCGATCCAGGCCAACGACCTGGTCAGCCGCAAGACGCAGCGCGACGGCGGCGCCACGGCCCATGCCGCGATCGCGGCGATGCGGGAAACGCTGCGCGCGGTCGAGGCCGAGGCGACGCGCGCGTCGGCCGGCGAGCGCGACGGGCTGCGCCTGTTGCGCGACAACCTGGACAGCGCCATCCAGGCCTACGAGGCCGGGGTGGAGTTCATCCTGGAACAATCGCCGACCAATATCAGGGCGGTCTATTCCAGCAGCGTGCCTTATTTGATGCTGGCCGGCGTGGTGCACGGCGGCTGGCAGATGGCGCGCGCCGTGCTGGTCTGCCGGCGCCACCTGGCTGCCGGGTCCACCGATCCGTTCCATGCGGCCAAGCTGGCGACCGGATTGTTCTACGGCGCCCATATCCTGCCGCGCGCGCTGGCCCTGTCGGCCGCCGTGCGCGCGGGCGTGGTGGCGGACGCTTGCGGCGCAGGTTTGAATATTGCATAAGGTTATATGACTTGCGTATTTCCCCGGCTGCAGGTTTGATGGAAGAATCGTTTCATAGGCGGTAGCGTCCGCCAAGAAACGCTGTTCCTGCGCCGCCCGCCGCGACGGGCGGACAGCCCCCAACCTGCTTCCGCACACAGGAGACACCATGAGTCATCTACGCCTGGGCGACACTGCCCCTGATTTCGAACAGGAATCCTCGGCAGGACCGATCCGCTTCCATGAGTATCTGGGTAACAGCTGGGGTGTACTTTTCTCGCACCCGGCCGATTTCACGCCCGTCTGCACCACCGAGCTGGGCTACACCGCCAAGCTGGCCGATGAATTCGCCAAGCGCAACGTGAAGGTGCTGGCGCTGTCGGTCGACGGCACCGATTCGCACACCAAGTGGATCGAGGACATCAACGACACGCAGTCCACCAAGGTCAACTTCCCGATCCTGGCCGACAAGGACCGCAAGGTGTCCGAGCTCTACGACATGATCCACCCGAACGCCAACGCCACGCTGACCGTGCGTTCGGTGTTCATCATCGATCCCAACAAGAAGGTGCGCCTGACCATCACGTATCCGGCCAGCACCGGCCGCAACTTCAACGAGATCCTGCGCGTCATCGACTCCCTGCAGCTGACCGACAGCCACAGCGTGGCCACGCCGGTGAACTGGGAAGACGGCGACGACGTGATCATTGTTCCGTCGCTGCAGGACGAAGCCGTGATCAAGCAGAAGTTCCCGAAGGGCTACAAGGCCGTGCGTCCCTATCTGCGCATCACGCCGCAGCCGAATAAGTAAATTCGGAAATCGAAGGGGCGGGCCCCCGTTCGCAGCCGCCGCCTTCCCCCTGGGGAGGCGGCGGTTTTTCATTGGCGCGCGCATGGGGCCAGGGCAAATTCCCATTGCTGGGACACTGGTCCTATATGCCTGCGAGCGATGAGCAACCAAATAATGATTCGTTCCGTTCAGAACGCCCAGCCAGCACACTTGCTCCCACATTGCCGAACACAGGGAGCATGGGATGTCTTTCAGGAAAGCCGGTTGGTTGGCCGCCTTGGCCGCAGTGACGATGTCGTTTGCCGCGATTGCGCCCGCTCAGGCGCAGCAGAAGCAGACGCTGTTGAATGTCTCGTACGACCCGACCCGCGAGCTGTATCGCGCCATCGACGACGCGTTCATCAAACAATACAAGGACAAGGCGAACGTCGATCTGACCATCCGCCAATCGCATGGCGGTTCCGGCCGCCAGGCGCGCTCCGTGATCGACGGCCTGGAAGCCGACGTGGTGACCCTGGCTCTGGCCTATGACATCGACGCGGTCGCCGACCGCGGGCTGCTGCCGGCCGACTGGCAGGCCCGCCTGCCGCAGAACAGCTCGCCCTATACCTCCACCATCGTGTTCCTGGTGCGCAAGGGCAACCCCAAGCAGATCAAGGACTGGGACGACCTGGTCAAGGACGGCGTGCAGGTCATCACGCCCAACCCCAAGACCTCGGGCGGGGCGCGCTGGAACTACCTGGCCGCCTGGGCCTATGCCTTGGAGAAGAACGGCGGCAGCGAGGAAAAGGCCCGCGCCTTCGTGGGCGATCTGCTCAAGCACGTGCCGGTGCTGGACACCGGCGCGCGCGGCGCCACCACCACCTTCGTGGAGCGCGGCGTGGGCGACGTGCTGCTGGCCTGGGAAAACGAAGCCTTCCTGGCGCTCGAAGAGCTGGGCCCGGACAAGTTCGACATCGTGGTGCCGTCGCTGTCCATCCTGGCGGAGCCGCCGGTGGCCGTGGTCGACAAGGTCGTGGACAAGAAGGGCACCCGCGCCGCGGCGCAGGCCTACCTGGAGTTCCTCTACACGCCCGCCGCGCAGGAAATCATCGCCAAGAACTACTACCGGCCCATCGACAAGACCGTGGCCGCCAAGTACGAAAGCAAGTTCCCCAAGGTCAAGCTCGTGACCATCGACGACAAGATCTTCGGCGGCTGGCGCAAGGCGCAGAAGGACCACTTCAGCGACGGCGGCACCTTCGACCAGATCTACCTGCCGCAAAAGAAATAAGCACTTGACGATCGGACGACGGCCATGACGACAGCCTCGAACCCGGCGGCAAGCGGCGCGCAAGCGCCTTTTGCCTTTCGGCGCAACAGCCCGGGCGTGCTGCCCGGATTCGGCATCTCGATGGGTTACGCGGTGCTGTACCTCAGCATCCTCGTGCTCATTCCGTTGGCGGCCCTGCCGATCAAGAGCGCGGGGCTGGGCTGGCAGGGATTCTGGGACACGGTGACCGCGCCGCGGGTGCTGGCTTCGTACCAGCTGACCTTCGGCGCGTCGCTGATCGCGGCGCTGGTGAATCTGGTGTTCGGCACGGTGGTGGCCTGGGTGCTGGTGCGCTATCGCTTTCCGGGCAAGAAGATCCTGGACGCGCTGGTGGACCTGCCGTTCGCGCTGCCCACCGCCGTGGCTGGCATTGCGCTGACTGCGCTGTACTCGCAGAAGGGCTGGCTGGGTGGGCCCCTGGCCGACTGGTTCGGCTGGAAGGTGGCGTTCACGCCGCTGGGCATCGTCATCGCCCTGATCTTCATCGGCGTGCCCTTCGTGGTGCGCACGGTGCAGCCGGTGCTGGAAGACGTGGAGCGCGAGATCGAGGAGGCCGCGGCCAGCCTGGGCGCCAACCGCTGGCAGACCATACGCCGGGTGCTGCTGCCCATCATCATGCCGGCCTTGATGACCGGCTTCGCGCTGGCCTTCGCGCGCGCGGTGGGCGAGTACGGCTCGGTGGTGTTCATTGCCGGCAATATGCCGATGGTGTCCGAGATCACGCCGCTCCTGATCATCGCCAAGCTCGAGGAATTCGACTACGCCGGCGCCGCGGCCATCGCCACGGTGATGCTGGTGCTGTCCTTCGCGCTGTTGCTCGTCATCAATCTGCTGCAGGGCTGGCAGGCCCGCCGCAACCTCGGGAGGCTCGCATGAGCGCCGCGGACCGTCCCGCCCATTTGACCGAGCCGCGCTGGGTGCGCGGCGTGCTGCTCTTCATCGCGCTGGGATTCCTGACGCTGTTCCTGCTGGTGCCGCTGGCGGCGGTGTTCGCCGAGGCCTTCAAGAAGGGCTGGCAGCTGTACCTGGACGCCATCGTCGAACCTGATGCGCTGGCCGCCATCCGCCTGACGCTGCTGGTCGCGGCCATTGCGCTGCCGCTGAACCTGGTGTTCGGCGTGGCCGCGGCCTGGGCGATCACCAAGTTCCAGTTCCGCAGCAAGCAGTTCCTGATCACCCTGATCGACCTGCCGTTCTCGGTGTCGCCGGTGGTGGCTGGCCTGGTGTTCGTGCTGCTGTTCGGCACCCAGGGCTGGTTCGGCGGCTGGCTCCAGGCGCACGACATCAAGATCGTCTACGCCGTGCCGGGCATCGTGCTGGCCTCGCTGTTCGTGACGTTTCCGTTCGTGGCGCGCGAGCTGATTCCGCTGATGCAGGCGCAGGGCAGCGAGGAAGAGCAGGCGGCGCTGACCCTGGGCGCAAGCGGCTGGCAGATCTTCTGGCGGGTGACGCTGCCCAACATCAAGTGGGGTCTGCTGTACGGCGCCATTTTGTGCAACGCGCGGGCCATGGGCGAGTTCGGCGCGGTGTCGGTCGTGTCCGGGCAGATCCGCGGCCTGACCAACACCATGACCCTGCACGTCGAGATTCTCTACAACGAATACCAGTATTCCGCGGCGTTCGCCGTGGCGTCGTTGCTGGCCTTGCTGGCGCTGGTGACGCTGGTGGCCAAGAACGTCGTCGAGTGGCGCAACGCGCGCTTTCAGCAAGCGGCCGACCTGCCGGTCGAGTATCCCGGCCAGCCGGCCGCCATCAAGCCGGCCCTGGCCTGACGCGGCGGCCTGAAAGGAGACAAGCTATGAGTATCGAAGTCCGCAATCTATCCAAGCGCTTCGGCCAGTTCCGGGCGCTGAACGACGTCTCGCTGCACATCGAGACGGGCGAGCTGGTCGCGCTGCTGGGGCCCTCGGGCTGTGGCAAGACCACGCTGCTGCGCATCATCGCGGGGCTGGAGTCGGCCGATTCCGGCAGCGTGCTGTTCGCGGGCGAAGATGCCACCGCCGTGGACGTGCGCCAGCGCCAGGTCGGTTTCGTGTTCCAGCACTACGCGCTGTTTAAGCATATGACGGTGTTCGAGAACGTGGCCTTCGGCCTGCGCGTCAAGCACCGTTCGCAGCGCCCCTCGGAAGACGTGATCCAGCGCAAGGTGCATGACCTGCTGGGACTGGTGCAGCTGGACTGGCTGGCCGACCGCTATCCCGCGCAGCTCTCCGGCGGCCAGCGCCAGCGCATCGCCCTGGCGCGCGCGCTGGCGGTGGAGCCGCGGGTGCTGCTGCTGGACGAGCCGTTCGGCGCGCTGGACGCCAAGGTGCGCAAGGAATTGCGGCGCTGGCTGCGCCGCCTGCATGACGAGCTGAACGTGGCGAGTGTGTTCGTCACGCATGACCAGGAAGAAGCGCTGGAGGTGTCGGACCGCGTGGTGCTGATGAACTCGGGCCGCATCGAGCAGGTGGGCACGCCGCGCGAGGTCTGGGAAGAGCCGGCCACGCCCTTCGTCTACGGCTTCCTGGGCGACGTCAACCAGTTGCAGGGCTTTGCCACGCGCGGTGTCTGGAGCGGCGCCGGCCTGTCCTTGCCCGCGCCGGAACTGGCGCAGGCCGAAGCCCAGCGCGCTACCGCCTATGTGCGGCCGCACGAGTTCGAGGTCGAGCGCTACCGCGACGGCGCGGACGGCATTCCGGTGCGCCTGGCGCATGCCTTCCTCGCCGGTCCCAGCGCCTACCTGGAACTGACCAGCGAGGATTCCGACGCCATCATCGAAGCCGAGGTGCCCGAGTCCCTGTACCGCGAGCTAGGCCTGCGCGATGGCGAAATTCTGTTGGCGCGTCCGCGGCGGGCGCGCATTTTTGCGACGCAATCATGAGCACTACCGATCTTTTGCCTGAACTCGAACCGGGCCTGGCTGCGCGCTGGCGCGAGCTGGGCGCGCGCCTGGCCGACGTGCAGCAGCGCTACCCGGACGCCGCGCTGGCCTCCTCGCTGGCGGCCGAGGACACACTGTTGACGCATGCCATCTACAGCGCCGGCCTGGACCTGGAAGTCTTCACGCTGGACACGGGCCGATTGCACGCCGAGACCTTGGGCGTGCTGGACGCCGTGCGCGAACACTATGGCCGCGAGATCACCGTGTACCGGCCGGTGGCGGCCGCGGTCGAACAGCACGTGGCCGAACACGGCGCCTATGCGTTCTATGAAAGCGTGGAATTGCGCAAGGCCTGTTGCCAGATCCGCAAGGTCGAGCCGCTCAAGCGCGCGCTGGCCGGACGCGGCGCCTGGATCACCGGGCAGCGGCGGGCGCAATCCACCACCCGCGGCGTACTGCCGCTGGAAGAAGACGACCCGACCTTCGGCCTCTACAAGTTCAATCCACTGGCCGAGTGGAGCGAAGAGGAAGTCTGGTCCGTCATCCGCGCCCTGGGCATTCCGTACAACCCGCTGCATGACCAGGGCTACCCGTCCATTGGCTGCGAACCCTGTACCCGCGCCATCCGTCCCGGCGAGGACCTGAGGGCAGGGCGTTGGTGGTGGGAGTCGTCGGACTCCAAGGAATGTGGCCTGCATGCGGGCAACCGGGTCATCAGCATCGCGGCGCGCGCCGATTGATGCGGCCCACGAATTCGAAATCTGTTTTAGGGGAAGTGCATATGTCTGCTGTGATCCAACGCAGCCACCTGGATTGGCTGGAATCGGAAGCAATATTCATCCTGCGCGAGGTGGCCGCCGAAAGCGAGAAACCCGTGCTGCTGTTCTCGGGCGGCAAGGACTCCGTGGTGCTGCTGCGCCTGGCCGAAAAGGCCTTCCGGCCGGGGCGCTTTCCGTTCCCGCTGATGCACATCGATACCGGCCACAACTTCGAAGAAGTGATCGCCTTCCGCGATGCGCGCGCGGCCGAGCTGGGCGAGACCCTGATCGTGCGCAGCGTCGAGGATTCGATCGCGCGCGGCAGCGTGGTGCTGCGCCGCGAGACCGATTCGCGCAATGCCGCCCAGGCCGTGACGCTGCTGGAGGCGATCGAGGAATTCGGCTTTGACGCCTGCATAGGCGGGGCGCGCCGCGACGAGGAAAAGGCCCGCGCCAAGGAGCGCATCTTCTCGTTCCGCGACGAATTCGGCCAATGGGATCCGAAGGCGCAGCGCCCGGAACTCTGGAACCTGTTCAATACCCGCGTGCACCGCGGCGAGAACATGCGCGTGTTTCCGATCTCGAACTGGACCGAGCTGGACGTCTGGCAGTACATCCAGCGCGAGCAGCTGGCGTTGCCGTCCATCTACTACAGCCACCAGCGCGAAGTCGTGCGCCGCAAGGGGCTGCTGGTGCCGGTCACGCGGCTGACCCCGCCGCAGGATGGTGAACAAGTCGAACGCCTGCAAGTGCGGTTCCGCACGGTGGGGGACATCTCCTGCACCTGCCCGGTGGCGTCCGACGCGGCCGACACCCGCGCCATCATCGCCGAAACCGCGGTGACCGACATTACCGAGCGCGGCGCCACGCGCATGGACGACCAGACTTCCGAGGCCTCGATGGAGCGCCGCAAGAAGGAAGGCTATTTCTGATCGCATGACACGCCGGCATGCGCCGGCGACCAGGAACGCACATGAACGCACTAAACGACTCTTTTCTTTCCGGCGCCGACACGGGCGTGCTGCGCCTGATCACCGCGGGTTCGGTGGACGACGGCAAATCCACGCTGATCGGCCGTCTGCTGTATGACAGCAAGGGCGTGTTCGCCGATCAGCTGGACGCGATCTCGCGCGCCAAGCACAAGCGCGTGGCGGGCGACGGCATCGACTTCTCGCTGCTGACCGACGGCCTGGAGGCCGAGCGCGAGCAGGGCATCACCATCGACGTGGCCTATCGCTATTTCTCCACGCCCGCGCGCAAGTTCATCATCGCCGACGCGCCGGGGCACGAGCAGTACACGCGCAATATGGTGACGGGCGCGTCGACGGCGGACGTGGCCGTCATCCTGATCGACGCCACCCGCGCGGCCGACGGCGTGCTGCTGCCGCAGACCAAGCGCCACAGCACCATCGCGCGCCTCTTGGGCATCCGCCACATCGTGGTGGCGGTCAACAAGATGGATCTGGTGGACTGGGACCGCGCCGTCTTCGAGCGCATCCGCGACGCCTATGCGGACCTGGCGGGCAAGCTGGGCATCGAGCATTTCGACGCCTTGCCGCTGTCGGCGCTGAACGGCGACAACGTCGTCACGCTGTCGCCGCAGACGCCCTGGTACGAAGGAGAGCCATTGCTGGCCCTGCTGGAATCGCTGGACCTGGCGAGCGACGGCCGCGCCTTGCCGCTGCGCTTTCCGGTGCAATGGGTGGCGCGCCATGACGGCAGCCGCAAGGATGACTTCCGCGGCTATGCCGGCCGCGTCGCAAGCGGCGTGCTGCGGCCGGGCGACGAGATCACGGTGCAGCCCTCGGGCGTGACGGCAGTCGTGCGCGAAGTGCGCGCCTTCGACCGCGCGCTGGATGAAGCGGTGGCGGGCGACTCGATCACGCTGGTGCTGGATCGCGACGTGGACGTGTCGCGCGGCGACGTGATCGTGCATGCGTCGGCGCCGGCGCAGGTCACGCGCGAGTTCGAAGCCGAGCTGTGCTGGCTCGATGCGCAGGCGTTGAACCCGGCGCGCAAGTATCTGCTGAAGTCGGGCACGCGCCTGACCTCGGCGAAGATACGCGCGGTGCTGTCGCATCGCGACATCCACGAACTGCAGGAAGTGGAGAACACCGAAGGCACGCTGCGCATGAACGACATCGGACGCGTGACGATCACCACGCGCGAGTCGCTGGCGGTCGATCGCTATGCCGATGTGCCCGCGACGGGCACGTTCATCCTGATCGACGAGGCCACGCACCAGACCGCGGCGGCGGGCATGCTGCGCTAGCCCGGAAGAGACTGGAAAACAACGGATTTCCGGCCCTTCAGAACCTGTTGTTTTTTTGCTAAATTCAATACTGGTGCGGGTTTCCGGACGATCTCGTCTGGTGAAATCGATTTGTCCGGACGGCGTTGGCGTCTTGCGGTAAAGTGGGGTTGTCTTACGAAAAGGCTTTTGGTGCTTGTCAAAACCACTGTGTTTTTGTACAGTAGTTTTCATGGCACGCACCGATCATTCTTTTCCCGCCGGTTCTGGGTCCCCGGCTGCCGCCCCCGCCGCCTTGCGCGGTCGGGGTGCGGTTACTAATGTTCGGCATCGCTTTCAGCGCGATGACCGTGTGCAGGTCGACGACGGCTGGTCTTCCTCCGGTCTACCCGCCGACTTCGTAGATTCCGTCCCCGATAATTTCCCTGAAGCAGCCTCTGGCGAGCAAACCGCCGCCCGCGTCATTCCCATCCTGCCGGATGCGCGCATCGCGCCGGCCGCTCCCAAGACCACGGTCACCGCCGAAGAAGCGCGCAAGATGTTGTCGCGCAACGATTCGCCGGACATTCCCTTCGACGTCGCGGTCAATCCGTACCGCGGCTGCGAACATGGCTGCGTCTATTGCTACGCCCGGCCCACCCATTCCTACCTGGGCCTGTCTCCGGGGCTGGACTTCGAAACCCGGCTGGTGGCCAAGGCCAATGCGGTCCAGGCCCTGCGCGCCGAACTCGCGCGGCCCGGTTACAAGCCGTCTCCCATCAACATCGGTTCCGCCACGGACGCCTACCAGCCCATCGAACGCGAATGGCGGCTGACCCGCGGCCTGCTGGAACTGATGCTGGAAACCCGTCACCCGCTCACCATCGTCACCAAGAACGCGCTGGTCGCCCGCGATCTGGACCTGCTGGCCGCCCTGGCCGAGCAGAAGCTGGTGGTGGTGTACATGAGCATCACCACGCTGGACGCGGGCATGGCCCGCACGCTGGAACCGCGCGCCGCCGCGCCGTGGCGCCGGCTGGAAACCGTGCGCAGCCTGACCGACGTCGGCGTGCCGGTGGGCGTGCTGGTGGCACCCATCATCCCGTTCATCAACGACGAGTCCATGGAACACATCCTCCAGGAGTCCAAGGCGGCCGGCGCGCACTACGCCAGCTACACCGTCCTGCGCCTGCCCTGGGAGGTCAAGACCCTGTTCGAGGACTGGCTCAACGCCCATTTCCCGGACCGCGCCCAGCGCGTCCTGCATCGCATCGAAGACCTGCGCAATGGCCGCCGCAACGATCCTAATTTCGGGTCGCGCATGCGCGGAACCGGCGTATGGGCCGATCTGCTGCGCCAGCGCTTCACCATCGCTACCCGCAAGCTGGGCCTGAACCGCCACCGGCTGGCGCTGGATTGCGACCGTTTCCTGCCTCCCGCCGCATCGGTGGGGGCTGCCGATTTCCTATCCCCGGTTGGCGCGCAAGCGTCTTCAGGGGTCCCTTTTTCCGCCGTATCGCCCGCAGCCGGCGCCGTGCACGGGCGCGCAGCGCGCCAGTTGCAAGCCATGGCCGCGGGCCAGTTGTCATTGTTCGATTGACCGCCGGCTGCCGCCGCGGATGCCTGCCGGGGGGCTACGCCCTGGCGCTGGACCATCTTTGCTAGGAGTTCCCTATGAACACCGCTGATATTTCCGTCTTGTCGGACGAACTCGTCGTCACGCTGAACCCGCTGCGCCGCGGCACGAACCACGCCCGCGCCTGGTGCGCCAGGGTGGCCGGCATGGCGCTGCCCTGGAACACGTCCGCGGCCGACGTTGAACCGCGCCGTCGCGTGCGGCCCGGTTCCGTACCGGCTCGCTGGCCGTTCCCGCCAGCGCCCGCCGAAGCGGGCGCACTGGCCGGCCAGGCTGTCGCCGCGCCGGTACCGATGCCTGCGCCCGCAGTACCGGTTGCGCCGGTCGAGGCCGCGCCGGCCTCGCGCGAGCGCTGCCTGGGCAACGCCACGGTGGAGCCCGTGACGGCTCAGGTCACCAGGAAGGCCATGGTGATCGATGTGGTGATGGTGTTGGCCTGGGGCGCGATCATCCCCGGACTGATGTGGCTGGGTGCGGCCGCCGGCTTCTGAGCGGTACAGGGCTGGTCAGCTCGAACCCAGCAGAATGACGCCCGCCAGGATGCCCAGGCAGCCGGCCAACCGGCCTGGTCCGACTTTTTCGCGCAGCAGGAACATGCCGGCCAGGGTGCCCAGCATCATGGACATTTCCCGGGCAGGGGCGACCAGGCTTAGCGGCGCGCCGTTGCGCAGGGCGTACAGCACCAGGATGTATCCCAACGGCGACAGCAGGCCCACGGCCAGCGCCAGATGCCAGTGTCCGCGCATGGCCTCCCAGGACTGGGGGCGGCGGCGCAGCATGTGGGGGGCCATCATGGTCGTGCGGGTGACACAGGTAAACCAGTCGAACAGCACGGGGCTGATCAGCAGCACCTTCACGCCATAGGCGTCGACCACGGTATAGGCGGCGATGAACAGGCCGATCACCACGCCCCAGCGCACGCCCACCCAGGCCTGGGCCTGCTTGAAGATGGTCAGGCGCCCCTGGGTTGCGATCAACAGCACGCCGCCCACCACGCAAAGCATGCCGATGATGCCGGTGCTGGTGGCGGGTTCGCCCAGCAGCAGAAAGGCGCCGGTGGTGGACAGCAGCGGCCCGGTGCCCCGGGCGATGGGGTAGACCACCGACAGGTCGGCCACCTGATATCCCCGTTGCAGGCACAGGCTGTAGCCCAGATGCAACAGGCTGGAGGTCAGGATGGCGCCGACCACCGGCCAGGTCCAGGTCATGCCGTCGTGCAACAGCACCCAGATGACCCACGGCGCGTACAGCACCGAGGCGCACAATCCATAGGCGAAGACGAAGGGAGCGCCCACCATGGCCGCGCGCTTGGCGAGCAGATTCCACGTGGCGTGGGCCATTGCCGCCAGGACGACCAATATCAGGGACGAATACGACATGAAGGAACAGCGCCAGATGACGTGTTTGTTACAGAAGACGGAAGGGTACTCCAAACCGCGAGAACCGGGGCCATGTTACCTGATGCCTGGGGCGATTTTTGGTGTAGAATCATTGGTTTGCCAAATCTCATCCTCTGCTTGCGGCACATGCAACGGGAGCTGGCCTAACCGCCAGTTGGCCGTGCAGCACGCGACGAATGTGGGCTTGTGCGTACAGCGCAATCCTGCAGAAGCGGCGTGAACAACATCGAACGGCAAAAGTTTTAGTCCGCAAAGACATGATGATCTAGGAGTTCTCATGAACCTTATCGCTATCCTGGAACAGGAAGAAATTGCCCGTCTGACCGGCGGTCAAGCCAAGCCTGAATTTGCTCCTGGTGACACCGTCATCGTGAGCGTGAACGTCGTTGAAGGCACCCGCAAGCGCGTGCAGGCTTTCGAAGGCGTTGTGATCGCCAAGCGCAACCGCGGCCTGAACTCCGCGTTCACCGTGCGCAAGATTTCGTCGGGTGAAGCCGTGGAACGTACGTTCCAGCTGTACTCGCCGCAAATCGCCGGCATCGAAGTCAAGCGCCGCGGCGACGTGCGCCGCGCCAAGCTGTACTACCTGCGCAACCGCTCGGGCAAGTCGGCGCGTATCAAGGAAAAGCTGGTCAGCAAGCAAGCCCCGGCGGCTTGATCGCTTATCGGCACACGGCCCCACCAGTGTCGGACGCTCACGCCATCCAGCGTTTTCGTTCGGCACGGGTTTCCGGGTTAAAAAGGCACCTGCGAGGGTGCCTTTTTCTTTTTGCAGAGCCTTTTGCAGAGACGTATGTCTGATTCCTCGTCTTCCCCGCGGCCCCGGCGGCCGCTGGCGCGTCCCGGCTTCGATCCGGCGACGCAACCCTGGGTGGTGGCCAACGCGTCCTTGCCGGCCGTGCCCGCCCGCCTGTTGACCCCGGATTCGTTGCGGGGCACGCTCAGCCAGCCGTCCACCTGGACGCTGGAGCTGTCGCGCGATACCGACCTGCGCTATCCGGGCCGCGAAGGCGTGCCCGTGCCGGCGGCGGTGCTGATTCCGCTGGTGACGCGCGACAACGGTGTGCACATCATGCTGACGCAGCGCGCCGCCCACCTGCATGACCATGCCGGCCAGATCAGCTTTCCGGGCGGACGCATCGAAACCAGCGACTCCACGCCGGAGGCCGCGGCCTTGCGCGAGGCGCAGGAAGAAACCGGGCTGCCCGCCAACCACGTGGAAGTGCTGGGCAGCATGCCGCCGTATCTGACGGCGACGGGCTTTTCCATCATTCCGGTAGTGTCGCTGGTGCGTCCGGGTTTTGACCTGGCGCCCGACGCCTTCGAGGTGGCGGAAGTATTCGAGGTGCCGCTGTCCTTCCTGATGGATCCCGCCAACCACCGGCTGTATGAAGCCCGCCTGGAAGACGGCCGGGTGCGTCAGTATTACGGCATGCCCTACGGCAAGCATTTCATCTGGGGCGCGACGGCCGGCATGCTGCGCAATCTGTACCACCTGCTGCGGCACGGCTTCACGCCTCGTTGATCCCGGCCGGCGCTTGCCGCCGCAATGCATACGGCCCCTGGATGGGGCCGTATGCATTGCGGAACTGCGCTCGGGATCCGGTGCCCGGCTTGGCGTTGCCGGTCTTTCGGCATGGGGCGCCTAGTAGCGCTGCTGCCCCGCCAGGTTCTCTTCCAGGATGCGCTGGTACAAGGCGTAGCGCGCCGGATCGATCGCGCCGGCCTGCAGGGCCGCGACCACGCCGCAGCCGGGCTCCTGCCGGTGGGTGCAGTTGTAGAAGCGGCATTGCTCGATGGGTTCGGTGAACTCCGGGAAGCCGCGGATGATGTCCTCGCGGCTCAGATGCTGCAGGCCGAAGGCCTGGAAGCCCGGTGAATCGATCAGGTCGCCGCCCGGCGCGGGCAGGTGATAGAGCCGCGTGCTGGTGGTGGTGTGCTTGCCCATGTCCAGCGCGGTGGAGTGCTCGCGGGTGGGGGCGGCGGCGTCCGGCACCAGGGCGTTGAGCAGCGTGGACTTGCCCATGCCGCTCTGGCCCAGCAGCAGGCTGGTGTGTCCGGCCAGGCGCGGCGCCAGCAGCGTATGCACCTTTTCGGGCTCCAGCGCGCTGAGTTCGATCACGTCCACGCCCAGCGCTGCGATCGGCGCCAGCCGCGCGCGCGCCGCGGGCAGTTCATCGGCAAGGTCGGTCTTGTTGAGGATGATGATGGGCGCGATGTCCGCGCTCCAGGCGCCGGCCAGGGCGCGCCCGGTCAGGTCGTCCGAAAACGTGGGCTGCACGGCGACCACGATCAGCAGCTGGTCGACGTTGGATGCGAACTGCTTGGAACGCATTTCGTCCGAGCGGTAGAGCAGGTTGCGGCGCGGCAGGATGGCGTCGATGGCGCCTTCGTCCTTGCCCTGGGGCGTGATGCGCACGCGGTCGCCGACCGCGGCGCCTGCCTTCTTGCCGCGGGGGAAGCACTTGCGCAGCGTGCCGTCGGCAAGCTCCACGGTGTAGTGGCGCCCGTGGGCGGCGATGATGCGGCCTTCGTTGGGTCCGGCTGCGGGCGCGCTCATGCAGCGGCCGCCGTCAGGTGGCGGATGCGCACGGCGGCGGGTGGGTGGCTGTCGTAGAAGGCGGAGTGCACGGGGTCGGGAGTCAAGGTGGCGGCGTTGTCGTCGTAGAGTTTGACCAGCGCGGACACCAGGCGTTCCGGCGAGCTCTGTTCGGCCGCGTAGCGGTCCGCTTCGAACTCGTCACGGCGCGAGTACCAGCTGGCCACGGGCGTGAGCATGAAAGTGAATACGGGGATGACCAGGAAGAACAGCAGCAGCGCCATGGCGTCGTTGCGTCCGCCCAGCTGAGGCATGACGCCCAGCCCCACGTAGAACCAGGGCTGCTGCGAGACCCAGCCCAGGATGGCGAAGAAAACCAGCGCGGCGGCGAAGCTGAACACGATGCGCTTGACGATGTGGCGCTTGGCGAAATGGCCCAGCTCGTGCGCCAGCACGGCCTCGATCTCGTCGCCGTTCAGGCGCGCCAGCAGGGTGTCGAAGAACACGATGCGGCGCGAACGGCCGAAACCCGTGAAATAGGCATTGCCGTGGGCCGAGCGGCGCGAACCGTCCATCACGAACAGGCCGTTGAGCGCAAAGCCGCAGCGCTGGGCCAGGCGCTGGATGCGTCCAGCCAGCTCGGGGTCGGACAGCGGCGTGAATTTGTTGAAGAGCGGGGCGATGAACATCGGGTAGATGATCAGCAGCGCCAGGTTGAACGCCGTCCACAGCGCCCAGGCCCAGACCCACCAGTAGGCGCCCGCGCTGCCCATCAGCCAGAGCACCGCCGCCGCCAGCGGCAGGCCCAGCACCGCGGCCACCAGCAGGCCCTTGACGGCGTCGGCGACAAACAGGCCCGGTGTCATGCGGTTAAAGCCAAAGCGCGCCTCCAGCTTGAACTGCCGCCACAGCGTGAAGGGCAGGCCCAGCACGCCCAGCAGCAGCGCCACCACGACCAGCAGCAGCATCTGCCGCAGGAAGTCGTTGCTGGTAAGTTGGGCCACCATCAGGTCGATGAACTGCAGCCCGCCCATCAGCGTCAGGCACACCAGCAGGATGGCATCGTAGGTGCGTTCGAGCATGCCAAGCTTGACCCGCGCCACCGTGTAGTCCGCCGCGCGCTGATGGCTGGCCAGGCCGATACGGTGGGAGAATTCCGGCGGCACCTGGTCGCGGTGGAGCGCGACGTGGCGGATCTGGCGCGTAGCCAGCCACAGGCGCACGGCGATATCGGTCAGCAGGAAGGCAACGAACAGCAGTGTGAACATGGGCGGTGCGGCTTGCTCAAGTAAGTGTGTGCGAAAATCGTGTGTTTTACCGCCGGGCCGCCCCTAGGTAAAAGCGCCCCCTGGGGGGCAGCAAGCCGAAGGCGCGGCGTGGGGGTAATCTTTACCGCCGGGCCGCCCCTAGGTAAAAGCGCCCCCTGAGGGGGGCAGCGAGCCGAAGGCGCGGCGCGGAGGTATCCCTTATAGGCAAATTATATGGCTGTGAACGAAAACCGCCTGGTTTGGCTGGACATGGAAATGACCGGCCTGGATCCCGAGAAAGAACGCATCATCGAAGTCGCCGTGGTGGTGACGGAGCCCGACCTGACCGTCGTGGCTGAAGGCCCCGTGCTGGTGGTGCACCAGCCCGACAGCCTGCTCGACGCCATGGACAGCTGGAACAAATCCACCCACGGCAAGAGCGGCCTGATCGACAAGGTCAAGGCGTCCACCATTTCCGAGGCGCAGGCCGAGGATACGCTGCTGGCGTTCCTGGCGCAGCACGTGCCGGCGGGCAAGTCGCCGCTTTGCGGCAATACCATCAGCCAGGACCGCCGCTTCATGTTTGCTTACATGCCGCGCCTGGAGCAGTTCTTCCACTACCGCAACCTGGACGTGAGCACGCTGAAGGAACTGGCGCGCCGCTGGGCGCCGGCCGTGTACAAGGGCTTCGAGAAGAAGAGCCGCCACGAAGCGCTGGCCGACATCTACGAATCGATCGACGAACTCAAGCACTACCGCGAACACTTCCTGAAGGTGTAAGCGGTACCTGCCCATGCCCGCCGCCCCGTCCGCCTGCGAGCCGCTCATCGGGGATCACCCGTCGATGGCGGCCCTGCGCGATCTGGTCGGCCGGGTCGCGCGCAGCAAGGCCAGCATCGTTCTCATCTATGGCGAGACCGGCACGGGCAAAGGGCTGGTCGCCCGCAATCTGCATGCGCAGTCGGCGCGCGCGGCCAAGGGCTATACCGAAATCAATTGCGCCGCCATACCAGGCAATCTGCTCGAGTCCGAGCTCTTCGGCCATGAACGCGGGGCCTTCACTGGGGCAGTGGCGCGCAAGACCGGGCTGCTCGAAGCGGCCAACGGCGGCAGCGTGTTCCTCGACGAGATCCGCGAGTTGGATCCGGTCATGCAGGCCAAGATCCTGACCCTGCTGGACAGCCGGCGTTTCCGCCGCATCGGTTCCGTCCAGGAGGTCTCGGTCGACGCGCGCTTCATCGCCGCCACCAACAAGATCCTGTTGGGGGAAGTGCAGGCCGGGCGCTTTCGCGACGATCTGTATTACCGCCTGCAGGTGGTGTCGATCAACCTGCCGCCGCTGCGCGAGCGCGGCGACGACGTCATCGTGCTGGCGCAGCGTTTCCTGGAACGCTACAACGCCACCCACGGCAGCCGCTTCACCGCTATTGATCCCGAGGTCCAGCGCATCTTCAAGGCCTACGCCTGGCCAGGCAATGTGCGTGAACTGAGCAATCTGCTGGAGCGGATCTGCATCCTGGAAGACGGCGACACGGTGCTGGCGCGGCATCTGCCGCAGCGCATCCTGCGCGAAGCGGGCAAGCCCGCGCCCGCGGCCGCGCCTGCCGCAGCCGGCAGCTATGCCGAACTATCCGCGCAGTTCCAGCGCGGCCTGATCCGCGCGGCCCTGCAGGCCCAGGACGGCAACCTGGGGCGCGCCGCCGAGTCCCTGGGACTCACGCGGCACGCCTTGCGCCACCAGATGCTCAAGCTGGGGCTGGACGGCTGACGCCTATTCCGCGCTGATGTTGTGCTTGCGCGCAATGGCTTGCCACTGGGCCAGCTCCTCGCGCACGCGCGCGCCGAATTCGGCGCTGTCCATGCGGGACGGCACCGTGCCGTCCAGATCCAGCAATGTCTTCATTTCCGGCGAGGCCGCGATCTCGACGAGCGCGGCGTTGAGCTTGTCGATGTAGGGCTGCGGCGTGCCTGCCGGCGCGAACACGCCCACCCAGATCTGCACCGAATAGCCCGGCAAGGCCTGGGCGGCCGGTGGCAGATCGGGGAAGGCCGGGGAGGGCGACTGCGCCGTGGTGGCCAGCAGCTTGACCTTCTTGCCCTGCACCACGGGCGCCAGCGTGCTGTAGTTGGACAGCATCACGTGGATCAGGCCGCCGGCCAGGTCGGACGCGGCATTGGCCGCGCCCTTGTAAGGCACGTGGGTCATCTCCGTGCCCGCGGCGTCGTCCAGCATGACGGTAGCCAGATGCGCCAGCGAACCGACGCCAGCGCTGCCGTAGTTCAGGGCGCCCGGCTTGCCGCGCGCCGCTTCCAGCAGCTGTTTCAAGGAGGTGTAGGGCGTCTGCGCCGAGGCGGCGATGACCAGCGGCCCCTGTCCTATCATCGCCACCGGCGCGAACTGCTTCAGCGGGTCGTAGGGCAGGTGAGGCTGGGTGGCGGCGGTGGTCAGGAAGGTCGACGAGGTCAACAGCAGCACCGAGCCGTCCTTGGCCGAACGGGCGACGTACTCGGAGCCGATGGCGCCGGCCGCGCCGCCGCGGTTTTCCACGATCACCGTATTGCCGAGACGGGCCGCGAGCTGCGGCGCGATCGCGCGGGCGATCGCGTCATTGCTGGCGCCGGCGGTGAACGGCACCACGATCTTGACCTGCTTGGGCACATCCGTCTGGGCCGCGGCCGCGCCAGCCAGCAGGGATGCCGCCAGGAACAACGTTGTTTGCATGAGCGCTTTCATGATCGATTCTCTGGGAGAGCGAAGGTTGGAGCGGGCGCCGGACGCGGCGCCCGCGGTGTTCAGTCCGGCATGGGCACATCGACGTCCAGCAGCGGCGCGTACTGCTGCGCGCCGAAGATGTCGCCGTCGCCCGCGGATCCGCTGGGAGCCAGCCGGTAGATCGTGAACTTGATGGCCAGGCCGGGATCGTAATGCACGAAGTCCGAGATGCGGCTGTCGTCGATGCGGTACAGGGCCGCCATGCTGGCGCGCGTGAGTGCGCCGGAGCGCTTGACCGCCTCGTAAGTCGCCGGCTCGCGGAAGATGATGTCGAAGGTGATCTTGTTCACGCCCGCGTTCTTGCTGCGGATGGTCTTGGCCAGGGTGCTGAGTTTCTGGGTGCTCATGGTCTTGCCGGCTCAGGCGCCAGCCTCGGTGAGGTGGGTCGGGAAGAGTTCGCCGGCGTCTGTCACCGGCAAGGTGTGGTTCAGGGTCCAGCGGTAGGCGGCGCTGGTGCGCACCACCTCGTCCAGCGGGAACGACACGGAACCGGCCGTGCCCTTCACGTCGGGCAGGCGGGCGTAGAACATCTGGCGCAGGCCCGTGAGCGTCAGCTCCTCGGCCATTTCGGCGGTCGGCGCCACGCCCTGGACCATGACGCAGAGCTCATGGCCGGGCTGGCCGCGCAGCGGCTCCAGGTCGCCCATGACGCCGTCGCGGCCGTAGACCTTGTAATGCAGCTCATAGCCCGAATCGCCGAAGCGCTCGCGCACCTTGTCGCGCGCCCAGGCGATGACGCGGTCGACGTTGGCGATGGTGTAGGGGTCGCGTATGCCGCAAAGTCCCATATAGCGTTCGCCGACCTTGCCCGAGCCTTCCAGCTTCACGCGCACCTGGGCGGCAGGCTCGAAGCGCGAGCCGGTGATGCGGGCGGTCTTTTCGCTCAACTGCTCGTAGCGGCATTCGGCCATGTCCAGCCGGCCGCCCGCGAAGAATTCTTCGTAGGGGTTGGAGCGCTCGTACATCGCATGGCCCGCGACCGAGGCGATGGTGCAACGCTGGTCGGGATGCATGGCCGTGACGCGCACGTCCTCGGCCGAGATCTCGCCCATCACGGTTTCCTTGCCGCCATAGGGTTCGGCGCAGAACGAGGCGCACTCCAGCACCTTGCCCAGGTAATAGGCGCGGTCGGCGTCGTAGCCCTGGTGCAGGGCCGGGGCGGCGAACACGGCGGCGTCCGAGCTGCGGCCGCCGATGATGACGTCCGCGCCGGCTTCCAGCAGCTTGATGTAGGGATGCACGCCGGCCACCGCCACGATGCGGTCGCTGGCGTCGAGTTCGGCCTCGGTCAGGTCGGCATAGCCGTCCAGGCCCGCTACCTGCCGGCCGTCGCGCAGCGCGCGGCGCACGCGCTCCTTGTCGACTTCCGAATAGAAGTAGCCGATCTTGAACGGCGCCAGCTTGTGCTCGGCGGCGATCTCCTTGATGAGGCGCACGTACAGGTCGACGCGGCTGTTGGAGCCGGTGTCGCCGGCCGATCCGATGACCATCGGCACGCCCAGCTTGCGCGCGGCCAACAGCATCTGCTCCAGGTCGTGGCGCTGCCAGGCTTGCGGGCTGGTGGACGTGTCGGAGCCCAGCGGCACGGGACCCACGTCGTCGCTGCCCGAGTCGGCGGCGATGCAGTCCGGCCCGGCGGCCACGCCGAGCTGGAAGCTCTCGGTGCGCAAGGGGGCGAATCCTAAGTGCCCATTCGGGCAGATGATGCTCATGGAACGCATGGGTGTAGTCTCTTTCAGTTGAGTCGTCCGGTCTCGTTCGTACCGGCCAGGACTACAACGCAAGATGCGTGCCAGCCGGCAAGAGGCGCAAATCCCGCGTATTAGCGGGGCTGGCGGCGCAATCTCTTCCGAATTGCGGGTAAATTTTCACGCAATGCGTGAATTTCACGTATGGGCAAACTATGTCGTCTTCCTACTCGGTCGCCCGGATCCGCGACGCCGAACGTCAGGCCCTGGCCGCCGGCAGGCGCTTGATGCCGCTGGCGGGGGCGGCCGCGGCCCGCTACGCGGCGGCCCGGATCCGGCCGGGGGCGGTGGTGCTGGCGCTGGCGGGTCCAGGGAACAATGGCGGCGACGCGCTGGAAGCCGCGGCCGGCTTGCGCGCGTTGGGGCATGACGTGCGCGTGCTGCTGCCGTCGGGCGCGCAGCGCCTGCCGGCCGATGCCGCGCGCGCCTATGCAGGCTGGCTGGCGGCCGGCGGCGCAACCTGGTCCGAGCTGGAACCGGGCTTCGTGCCGGGGCTGGTCATCGACGGCCTGTTCGGCATCGGATTGAATCGCCCGCTGGGCGCCGGCTGGCAGGCGCTGGTGGACACGGTCAACGCCTGGAACGTGCCGGTGCTGGCGCTGGACGTGCCCAGCGGCATAGACGCGGACACGGGCGAGGCCCTGGGACGCCCGATCCGGGCGCGCTGGACCCTGTCGTTCATCGGCCGGGCCAGGGGGCTGGAACGGCCGGGGCCGGGGCGCGATGCCTGCGGCGTATCGGAGGTGGATACGTTGGGCGTGGCCATCGCCCCGCAGGCCTGAGCCTGGGGGGGGCTCGTTTCAGGCGGGTTTTCCGCCGAAGCGCGCGGCGATGTCGGCCGCCAGCGGCGCGTAGCGTTCGTTGTCGCGGCCGGCCAGCGCGTCCAGGTGCGCTTCCGACGCGTCGAACACCTGCCAGTAGATGCGTCCGCAGATTTCGCGGGCGGCATGGCCGGGCCAGTCTTCGGGCAGCATGGGGCCGGGCAGCTGCGGGTCGTGCAGGACGATACGGCGCCAGCTGTGCAGCAGCATGACCCGCACGATGAAGGCTTCGGCGGGCGAGGGCGGGGTCTCCAGCAGCTTTTCCAAGGGCCCGAAATTCTTGGCGAACTGGCGGTACTGCTCGGCCAGCTCGTCCAGGTTCCAGCATTGAGAGGCCAGGCTGGCTATCGGCAGGCCGCCAGCGCCCGCCAGATCGCGCGCCGACAACACCAGCGCGCGGTCGGGGATGCCCAGCTTTTCCAGAATGTCGTGCGCGGCGCGCGCCTCGGTGTGCGGGTGGGCGAACAGGCCCGGCGCGATCATGCCGAATCCTTCCCAGACCAGTTCCCGGCGCAGCTCCGCGCGCTCGGCCAGGCCGTTGCCGGTGCGCGGCAGGGCCACCAGCGTCCATTCCCCGTTCCATTCCTGGGCCGGGCCGACATAGATGCGCTGCGAGGCGTGCGCGGTGTGGCGCAGCCCCTGCTCGGAGATCAGATAGAGGCTGCGCCGTCCGTGGCGTTCCGATTGCAGCCAGTTCTGGGCCACCAGACGAAAGACGCTGGTGCGCAGCAGTCGTTCGTTGATGCCCAGCGGGGCCAGCAGTTCGATCAGGTCGCCCAGCCAGATGGCGCCGCCGTGCGGCGCCAATGCGTCCCCAAGCAGGCTGACGCAAAGCGATTTCGCGCGCGGCGGATCGTTCTTGATCAGGCGTGAGAGAAAGCGGTCCAGGGGCGACTGAGGGTTTGCCATTAGAGGGGGCCGGGGGCGGCCGATATCGGGATCCGCAATATGATACATAAATCCAATGTGATACAGATTTGAGTTTGACAATGAATTTTTTGTATTAAATAATCCGCCTATGACATGACGGCACTGCGGAACGTTTGCTTTGCGTTTTCGCAAACCGTCTTCAAGGAGACAAACATGTACGCTCAACTCGTCGAAACCGGCGTCAAGCAGGTCAAGACCGCGGACCAGCTCGAAGGCCGGGAACAGACGTTCCAACGCCGGATCGACGACGGCGTCCGCATCGAGGCCAAGGACTGGATGCCGGACGCCTACCGCAAGACGCTGGTGCGCCAGATTTCCCAGCACGCGCACTCCGAAATCGTGGGCATGCTGCCCGAAGGCAACTGGATCACCCGCGCGCCTTCGCTCAAGCGCAAGGCCATCCTGCTGGCCAAGGTGCAGGACGAAGCCGGCCACGGCCTCTACCTGT
Source organism: Achromobacter pestifer (assembly GCF_013267355.1). Taxonomy (NCBI): domain Bacteria; kingdom Pseudomonadati; phylum Pseudomonadota; class Betaproteobacteria; order Burkholderiales; family Alcaligenaceae; genus Achromobacter; species Achromobacter pestifer. The sequence continues at coordinate 720,431 of NZ_CP053985.1, read as the reverse complement.
ACAGCGCCGCCGAAACCCTGGGCGTGTCGCGCGACGACCTGATCGACGACCTGCACGCCGGCCGCGCCAAGTACTCCAGCATCTTCAATTACCCCACGCTCAGCTGGGCCGACATCGGCATGATCGGCTGGCTGGTCGACGGCTCGGCCATCATCAACCAGATCCCGCTGTGCCGCTGTTCCTACGGCCCCTATGCGCGCGCCATGGTGCGCGTCTGTAAGGAAGAGTCCTTCCACCAGCGCCAGGGCTACGACCTGCTGATGCAGATGTGCCTGCATGGCACGCCCGAGCAAAAGGCCATGGTGCAGGACTCGCTGAACCGCTGGTGGTGGCCCGCGCTGATGATGTTCGGCCCGTCCGATGCCGACTCGCCCAACAGCGCCCAGTCCATGGCCTGGAAGATCAAGCTCTTCTCCAACGACGAACTGCGCCAGAAGATGGTGGACCAGACCGTGCCGCAGGCCGAATACCTGGGCCTGACGGTGCCGGATCCCGAAGTCAAGTGGAACGCCGAGCGTGGCCACTACGACTTCGGCGAGATCGACTGGACCGAGTTCTACGCGGTGCTCAAGGGCAACGGCCCCTGCAACCGCGAACGCCTGGCCGCGCGCGTCAAGGCGCACGAGGACGGCGCCTGGGTGCGCGATGCCCTGGTCGCCTACGCCGACAAGCAGGCCGAGCGCAAAGCAGCCTGAAAGGATGACGCCCACCCCCGAAGCGCTGCGCGCTTCCCCCTCAAGGGGGCGCCGCTGCGGACCGGCAAAGCCGGCTCCGCGCGGCCGCGCTACGGCTCCGGTAGGTGAGCTTCCAGACTCACTCTTCTAACCATTGCAGATCAGGGCGCGCGGCGCGCGCCCGGCATTCAAGGACATCCATCATGAGCAAAGACTGGCCCCTGTGGGAAGTGTTCATCCGCAGCCAGCACGGCCTGGCGCACAAGCACGTCGGCAGCCTGCACGCATCCGACGCCGAAATGGCGATCAACCACGCCCGCGACGTCTACACCCGCCGCAACGAGGGCCTGAGCATCTGGGTGGTGCGCGCCTCCGATATTTCGGCCAGCAGCCCCGGCGACAAGGACCCGCTGTTCGAACCGGCCAACAGCAAGGTCTACCGGCATCCGACGTTCTTCCCGATGCCCGAAGAAATCAAGCACATGTAAGACGGCGGGGGAGACATGGACAAGACTCTGTTTGAATACCTGCTGCGCCTGGGCGATTCCTCGCTCATCCTGTCGCAGCGGCTGGGCGCCTGGACCGGCCACGGCCCCATCCTGGAAGAAGACCTGGCGCTGACCAACACCGCGCTCGACCTGCTGGGCCAGGCCCGCATGTGGTTGACGCTGGCGGGTGAAGTCGAAGGCGCCGGCCGCGACGAAGACGCGCTGGCCTACCTGCGCGACGCGCACCAGTTCCACAACCTGCTGCTGGCTGAACGCCCCAACGGCAATTACGCCGACACCATGGCGCGCCAGTTCCTGTTCGACGTCTGGCACTACTTCCTGCTGCAGCGCCTGGAGCAGTCGACGGACGAGCGCGTCGCCGCCATCGCGGCCAAGGCCATCAAGGAAGTGACCTACCACGTGCGCCGTTCCTCGGACATGGTGGTACGCCTGGGCGACGGCACGGCGGAAAGCCACGCCAAGATGCAGGCTGCCATCGATGACGCCTGGCGCTTCACCGGCGAACTGTTCGCCGACGACGCCGTGGACCTGGACGTCGCCGCCCGCGGCATCGGCTGTGAGCTGTCGGCCTTGCGCCAGCCCTGGCTGGCCCATGTGCGCGAAGTGCTGGAAGAAGCCACCCTGACCGTGCCCGACGAAGCCGCCGCCAACCATCTTGCGTACCGTGGCGGCCGCCAGGGCAGGCACACCGAGGACCTGGGCTACGTGCTCGCCGAAATGCAGTTCCTGCCGCGCGCCTATCCGGGAGCCACCTGGTGAACGCGCTGGCGCCCGTTTCCGCCGACCAGGTCTACGCCTGGCTGCAAGAGGTCCCCGATCCGGAGATCCCCGTGCTGTCCGTGGTGGATCTGGGCGTGGTGCGGGACGTGTCCTGGGACGGCGAGGCCTGTGTCGTGGTCATCACGCCCACGTACTCCGGCTGCCCGGCCATGCGCGAGATCACGCAGGACATCCAGCAGACGCTGGCCCGCCACGGCATCGCCGAGGTCCGCGTGGAAACGCGCCTGGCGCCGGCCTGGACCACCGACTGGATGAGCGAGAAGGGACGCGAGGCACTCAAGGGCTACGGCATCGCCGCGCCCGTCCAGCGCGCCGTCGACATCTCGGGCATCAGCCGGCGCACGGCCGGCCCCGCCATCGCCTGCCCGCGCTGCGGCTCGAAAGACACGCGCCTGGTCAGCAATTTCGGGTCCACGTCCTGCAAGGCGCTGTATCGCTGCGTGTCTTGCCGCGAGCCCTTCGATTATTTCAAGACTCACTGAGAGCGGTTTCGCAATGAGCCAGAACCAATTCCATTCCTTGACGGTGGCCTCGGTGGCGCGCAACACGCGCGACGCCGTGGTCGTGACCTTCGACCTGCCCGAGACGCTGGCGCAAGAGTTCGCCTTCCTGCCGGGCCAGTACCTGACGCTGCGCACCGAGCTCGACGGCCAGGAACAGCGCCGCTCCTATTCCATCTGTTCGGCGCCTCATGACAAGCTGCTGCGCGTGGCCATCAAGAAGGTGGACGAGGGCGTCTTCTCCAGCTGGGCCAACCATGAGCTGCAGCCTGGCCAGACCCTGGAAGTCATGGCGCCGGCCGGCAACTTCACGGTCGATTTTTCGCCCGAGAACAAGCGCCACTACGTGGCGTTTGCCGTGGGCAGCGGCATCACGCCGGTGTTCTCGCTGGTCAAGACCGCGCTTTCCACCGAGCCTGGCAGCACGTTCACGCTGTTCTTCGGCAACCGCGCCTCGTCCGCGGTGCTGTTCCGCGAAGAGATCGAGGACCTGAAGAACCTCTACATGGAACGCTTCTCGCTGGTCTACATCATGAGCCGCGAGACCCAGGACATCGAACTCTTCAACGGCCGCCTGGACGGCGACAAGGTCGACCAACTGATGTCGGCCTGGATGAGTCCCGAGGATATCGATTACGCTTTTGTCTGTGGTCCGCAGACCATGACTGAAAGCGTGGTCGAGCGGCTGCAGGCCCGCGGCATTCCGAAGTCGAACATCAAGTTCGAACTCTTCGGCGCGCCCAAGGGGCCGCGCGCGTTGCGCACCGGCCAGGACGCCCGCCAGGCGCCCGGCAAGGGGCAGTGCGAGGTTACCGTGGTGCAGGATGGCCACAGCCGTATGTTCGTGATTGAAAAGAATAAAGACAGCGTGCTGGATTCGGCGCTGGCGCAAGGGATTGAACTGCCGTATTCGTGCAAGGGCGGGGTGTGTTCCACCTGCCGCTGCAAGGTCATCGAAGGCGAGGTGGACATGGACGCCAACTTCGCCCTGGAAGACTACGAAGTGGCGCGCGGTTTCATCCTGAGCTGCCAGAGCTTCCCGGTCAGCGACCGCCTGGTCATCGACTTCGACCAGGAAACCTGACCCGGCCCGCGCCAGGCAGAAAACCATACTTATCTGGAGAGACGCAGTGTCCCAACAATTCTTCGAACGCCACCAGCCCCTGCTGGAACAAGCCATCGCCGCCGCCGCCCTGCGCGGCTACTGGAGCCCCTTTCCCGAGTCGCCCAGCCCCCGCAACTATGGCGAGACCGCCAACGACGAAGGCCGCGCGGCCTTCGAAGCCTTGCAAGGCAAGCCTTTCCCGCTGAACCTGCATGATGCCGACGGCACCGTGGGCGGCGAAAAGTCGCCCTTCGGCTTCGACCTGGGCATCACCTACCCGCGCGTGCCCGCCGACAAGCTGATCTCCGCTTCCAAGCGTGCGCTGGAAGACTGGCGCCGCGCTGGTCCGCGCGCCTGGGTGGGCGTGTCGCTGGAAATCCTGGCGCGCCTGAACAAGCGCAGCTTCGAGATCGCCTACGCGGTCCAGCACACCACCGGCCAGGGCTTCATGATGGCCTTCCAGGCCGGCGGCCCGCACGCGCAGGACCGCGGCTTCGAAGCCGTGACCTACGCCTGGCAGGAAATGTCGCGCATCCCCGGCGTGGCCGTCTGGGAAAAGCCGCAAGGCAAGAATGACCCGATCCGCATGGAAAAGCAGTTCACCGTGGTGCCGCGCGGCGTCGCGCTGGTGATCGGCTGCTCCACCTTCCCGACCTGGAACGGCTACCCCGGCCTGTTCGCCAGCCTGGCGACCGGCAACACCGTCATCGTCAAGCCGCACCCCGGCGCCATCCTACCCCTGGCCATCACCGTGAAGGTGGCGCGCGAAGTGCTGCAGGAAGCAGGCTTCGATCCGGACGTGGTGCAGCTGGCCGCGCATGCCGCCGGTGACGACACCGCGCAGAAGCTGGCGCTGGACCCGGCGGTCAAGATCGTCGATTTCACCGGCAGCACCGCCAACGGCGACTGGCTGGAAAACAACGCCCGCCAGGCGCTGGTCTACACCGAGAAGGCCGGCGTCAACCAGGTCATCATCGATTCCACCGACGACCTGAAGGGCGTGGCCCGCAACCTGGCGTTCTCGCTGGCCCTGTACTCGGGCCAGATGTGCACCGCGCCGCAGAACATCTACGTGCCGCGCGACGGCATCCAGACGCCGGAAGGCCGCGTCAGCTTCGATGAGGTCGCGGCCGCCCTGGGCGCCGCGGTCGAAAAGGTTGGCGCCGATGCGGCCAAGGCCGTCGAGCTGACCGGCGCGATCCAGAACGAAGGCATCGTCGAGCGCATCGAAAAGGCCCGCGCGCTGGGCCTGCCGGTGGTGGCCGACAGCAAGGCGCTGGCGCACCCGCAATTCGAGAACGCCCGCGTCCGCACGCCGCTCTTGCTGCGCACGGAAGCCGGCAACGCCGCCATCAGCCAGGAATGGTTCGGTCCGATCGCCTTCGTGGTCGCCACCGATTCCACCACCCACAGCATCCAGCTGGCGCGCGACAGCGTCATCAAGCATGGCGCGCTGTCGCTGTCCGCCTACACCACCAGCGACGCCGTCGCCGACCAGGTGCAGGACGCGGCGGAAGTCTCGGGCGTGTCGCTGTCGCTGAACCTGACGGGCGGCGTGTTCGTCAACCAGACGGCTGCCTTCAGCGACTTCCACGGCACCGGCGCCAACCCGGCCGCCAACGCCGCGCTGTCCGATTCGGCCTTCGTGTCCAACCGCTTCCGCGTGGTGCAAACCCGCCGTCACGTTTGAACGGGGCGGCCGACATGAGCTACCAGGATATCCAATTCGACCTGTCCGGCGGCATCGCGCGCCTGACGCTGAACCGCCCCGACAAGCTGAACAGCTTCACGGCCAACATGCACGGCGAAGTGGCGGATGCCCTGACCCGCGTGGAAACCGAAGGCGCGCGCGTGCTGGTGCTGACCGGCGCCGGCCGCGGTTTCTGCGCCGGCCAGGACCTGAGCGAGCGCAAGCCCGCGGCCGATGGCACGCCGCCCGACTTGGGCGAGACCGTCGACAAGTTCTACGGGCCGCTGGTGCGCCGCGTGAACGCCTTGCCCATGCCCGTCGTGGTGGGTGTGAACGGCGTGGCGGCCGGCGCGGGCGCCAACCTGGCGTTTGCCGGCGACATCGTCATCGCCAAGGCTTCGGCCACGTTCATCCAGTCGTTCTGCCGCCTCGGGCTGATCCCCGACACGGGCGGCACCTTTGTGCTGCCGCGCCTGGTCGGCCGCGCCCGCGCCATGGGCCTGGCCATGCTGGGCGACAAGCTCAGCGCCAAGCAGGCCGAAGAATGGGGCCTGATCTGGCAATGCGTGGCGGACGAGGAATTCGACGCCGCGCTGGAAGGCCTGGCGCAGCACTTCGCCAAGGCGCCGACCATGGGCCTGGCATACACCAAGCGGGCCATGCAGGCCAGCCTGGGCAATGACCTGTCCACGCAGCTCGATCTGGAACGCGACATGATGCGCGAACTGGGCCGCAGCGCGGACTACGCGGAAGGCGTGGCCGCCTTCCTCGGCAAGCGCGAACCGCAATTCAAGGGGCAATAAGAATGAACGCACACGTTCCCGCGGTCGAAGTGCCGGCCGATCCCCAGGAGCTGGCGCACGCCGTCGGCACCGTGATGTACGCGGGCGATGCCGCGTCGCAGGGCCTGGACATGAAAGTCGAGGAAATGGCGCCGGGCTACGCGCGCCTGACCATGCGCGTGCGCGCCGACATGTTGAACGGCCACAAGACCTGCCACGGCGGATTCATCTTCGCCCTGGCCGACAGCGCCTTCGCGTTTTCCTGCAATTCGCGCAATGTCAGCACCGTGGCTTCGGGCTGCACCATCGATTACCTGGCGCCGGGTTTCGAAGGCGATCTGCTGACGGCGGTGGCGCAGGAGCGCTCGCTGGCCGGCCGCACCGGCGTCTACGACGTAACCGTGACCAACCAGGAGGGGCGCAACGTGGCGTTGTTCCGCGGCCGCTCCTACCGCATCAAGGGCCAGATCGTCGGCGTCCCCGCGGACGCTTAAGGCAGCCAGCCAAGCAAAGAGATACGGCCGCGGGCCGCGTTGCGAGCGGGCAGGGCTTCCGCCCGCCGCGATCAGGCCCCGCGCAGAGAGAATTTCAGGAGAGAGATAACCATGTCCAACACCATGAGCAAGCCGGGGCTGGACCCCATCGAGCATGCCAGCGAGGATGAGCTGCGCGCGTTGCAGCTGGAGCGGCTGAAGTGGTCGCTCAAGCATGCCTACGAAAATGTTCCGCACTACAAGAAGGCCTTCGATGAAGCCGGGGTGCACCCGGACGACCTGAAGCAGCTGTCCGACATCTCGAGGTTCCCCTTCACCACGAAGAAGGAACTGCGCGAGAACTATCCTTTCGGCATGTTCGCCGTGCCGCGCGAGCGCATCTCGCGCATCCACGCCTCCAGCGGCACCACCGGCAAGCCGACGGTCGTGGGCTACACCAAGAGCGACCTGGACAACTGGGCCAACCTGGTGGCGCGCTCGATCCGCGCGGCGGGCGGCAAGCCCGGCGACACGGTGCACGTGGCCTACGGCTACGGCCTGTTCACGGGCGGCCTGGGCGCGCATTACGGCGCGGAACGCCTGGGCTGCACGGTCATCCCGATGTCGGGCGGACAGACCGAAAAGCAGGTGCAGCTGATCAACGATTTCCGTCCGGACATCATCATGGTCACGCCTTCCTACTTCTGCAATATTCTGGAGGAACAGCGCCGCCAGGGGATTGATCCGCGTCAAAGCTCGTTGCGCATCGGCATCTTCGGCGCCGAACCCTGGACCGGGCAGATGCGCGCCGACATCGAGACCGAAGCCGGCATCGACGCGGTGGACATCTACGGCCTGTCCGAAGTGATGGGGCCGGGCGTGGCCAGCGAGTGCGTCGAAACCAAGGACGGCCCGGTGGTCTGGGAGGACCATTTCTACGCGGAAATCATCAATCCCGACACGGGCGAACCCGTGGCCGACGGCGAGCCGGGCGAACTGGTGTTCACCTCGCTGACCAAGGAAGCGATGCCCATCATCCGCTACCGCACCCGCGACCTGACGCGCCTCTTGCCGCCGACCGCTCGCAGCATGCGGCGCATCGGCAAGATCACCGGCCGCAGCGACGACATGCTGATCGTGCGCGGCGTCAACATGTTCCCGACGCAGGTCGAGGAACTGGTCCTGAAGATCGCCCAGTTGGCGCCGCACTACCAACTGGTGCTGTCGCGCTCCGGCAATATGGACGAGCTGGAAATCCTGACCGAGTTGCGCGCCGAGTTCTCGACCCTGTCGGACGCGGAACGCGCGAACCTGGGCAAGCAGCTGCAGCATGCGGTCAAGACGCATATCGGCGTCAGCGCGCGCATCCAGGTGTCGGATTCGGGCCACGTGGAACGCACGCTGACCGGCAAGGCGCGCCGCGTGATCGATAAACGGCCGAAGTAGGCCCCCACGCCGCGCCCGCTGCGCGGGCTAGCTGCCCCCCGAAGGGGGCGCTTTCCCCTTGGGGCGGCCCGGCGGGGAAAGGCCCCCACGCCGCGCCCGCTGCGCGGGCTAGCTGCCCCCCGAGGGGGCGCTTTCCCCTTGGGGCGGCCCGGCGGGGAAAGGCCCCCACGCCGCGCCCGCTGCGCGGGTTAGCTGCCCCCCGAGGGGGGGGGCTTTCCCCTTGGGGCGGCCCGGCGGCGGGGCGGATTCTTGTACGCAGTAGTCAAAAAGCAGCCGCAAGGCTGCTTTTTTTACTTGATCGTCCCGCGCACGATGCGCCGGTACCAATAGTGCAGCAGCGCGGCCGACAGTCCCAGTCCGACCATGGCCATCAACCACATGCTGCCCGCGCCCTGCGGCGAGCCCGGCACCAGGATGGCACGCACGCCGTCCAGGCCGCCGCGGCCCGGGCCGAAGCCGAACCACCAGCCGCCGACCAGGCCCACGCCCGCCAGGGCGACCACTTGCAGCAGCAGCGGCACCACCGCGACCTTGTAGGCGCGCAGCAGGTAGGAGTTGATGCATTGCATCGAGTCGAACAGGTGGAACAGGGGCAGGACCGCCAGCAGCGTGGTCGCGACCGCGGCCACCTCGGGATTGTCGGTGTAGGCGGCCAGGATGAGCGGGCGGCCGGCCAGCAGCACCGCCGCCGTGAGCAGCGCGCCCAGGATGCCCAACGTCAGACCCGCCATGCCAGTGCGATGCGCGTGCGCGAGATTGCCCGCGCCGATGGCCTGCGCGGTCAGGGCTGCCGTGGCCACGCCCAGCGCCATCGGCATCATGTAGCAGAGGGCGGCCAGGTTGGACATGATCTGGTGGCCGCCGGTCACGAAAGTGCCTTCGCGCGCCACTAGCAGGGCCATGAACGTGAAGGCCGATACCTCCACCAGATATGAACCGCCCATGGGGATGCCCAGGCGCAGCAGTTCCTTGAGCGTCTTCCAGTCGGGCTTGCCGACGTGCAGCTTGAAGCGTCGGTAGTAGCGGTCATGGGTGATGACCCACAGGCCCAGCCCCAGGCTCATCCATGACACCACGGCCGTCGCCAGCCCGGCGCCGGTGGCGCCCATGGCCGGCAGGCCAAGATTGCCGTAAATCAAGAGCCAGTTGAAGAAGGCTTTGAAGCCGATCGCCGTCAGGTTGATTGCCATGACCAGCTTGGGGCGCGAGACCGAGGTGCCCAGCGCATAGATAGTGCGGAACACCAGCGCGGCGGGCAGGGCCAGCACCAGGGCCTGCAGATACGAGCCGATGCGTTCGCGCACGCCGGGGGCGACTTCGCCCGACATGGACAACCACATGTTCGGAAACAACATCAGCACGGCGCCCACCACGGACAGCCCCAGCGCCAGCCAAACGCCTTGGCCCCAGCTGCGGCCGACCTCAAGATTGTTGCCGGCGCCGAAGTGCTGGGCCAGGATGGGGATCAGGGCGTGGACCACGCCCATCAGCCCGACAAAGACGGTGATGTAGATGGATGCGGACAGCGCCATCGCCGCCAGGTCGGCGGCGCTGGAGTGGCCCGTCATGGCGGTGTCGAGCACGCCGAAGGAGATGCCGGCCCATTGGCTGACCAGCACCGGCCAGGCCTGCCTGGCGATGCCGCGCAGGGTGGCGCCGAAACTGATCGGCGCGGCGGGCGCGGGCGTCATCGGGGAGTGCCGACTCTGAGCAGGCGAAATACTTCCTGACGGTCGGCGCGGCGGCCGCCTTGCCATAGCACTTCGGCGCCGTCGCTGTATGCGGCGGTATTGTCCCGCAGGCTCTGGTTGCTGGTCTGCTGCAGCACCAGCGTGCACTTGGAGTCGAACGTGAACGTCAGATTATTGAAGATCAGGAACGAGGCGCGCTGTCCGCTGCCCAGGCTTAGTCCGCGCACGCACTCGCCGGGACGCACGTTCTGTTCCAGCGCCAGGGCCAGTTGGCCCGACACGGTGCGATAGCTGCGGGCGTAGTCCACGGCGGGCTGCCACAGCAGCACCAGCAGGATCCAGGTCACGGTCAGGCCGCCGGCCGACAGCACGGTGCCACGCCATAGCGCCTGTGGGCGCACCCGCAGCCGCCACACCACCAGCGCGATCCAGCCCACGGTGAACCCCAAGGCCAGCGCGAACGCCACCCAGGAGATCTCGGGCTGGTAGCCGGTGGTCTGGCGGGCGATATTGCGCGAAATCTGCGCCGGCCAGCCGAAGTGCAGGGCGACCCAGCCCAGCCAGACCGTGGTCGCCGTCAGCGAAAAGCACATGACCGCGAACCAATCCAGCGTGTTGACCACGCCGCGGCGCAGCGTGGGCAGCGAGAATGCGCCCAGCACCGCGCAGGGCACGGCCAGCAGCACATACTCGGAGTCAGAAGCTTCTTCCAGGCCGAACAGGACGACCGCGGAGCACACCAGCAGGCTCAGGGGCAGCCAGATGTGCGGCGCATAAAGCCAGGCGCGCCAGCGCCAGATGGCCAGCAAAGCCAACGGCCAGGTCGGCCACAGGTACCAGGGCAGGTCGCGCAGGGTGCGTCCGATGTCGTGCCAGGAGGGCGCGGTGAAGGACGACAGGTTCCAGGTCTTCCAGTTGCGGATCCAGTATTCGCTGCCGTGGCTGGCGGGGATCCACCAGGCCAGGATAAGGAGGGTGGCCAGCAGCGCGGTCCAGGGCAGCCAGCGGCGGCATTTCCACAGCCGGCTGCGGGGATAGAACGCCAGGGCTACGCCCACCATGATCGGGATGGCGCCGACCCAGCCGCGGGTCAGGAAGCTGGCCGCGAGGGCGATGCCCAGGGTGGTGCTGCCGGTGAACGGCCGGTCGATGCTGCGCGCCAGCGAATAGAAGGCCAGCGCCTGCCACGCCATGATGGCGGGCACGACGGTGGTTTCGTGGGTGCGCTGCAGGATGCCGACCGTGGCTAGCAGCAGCAGCAGCGCGGCGTCCGCCAGCATGCGGCCGTAGTCGCGGGGTTCCGGCTCGCCGCCGAAGGGCAGGGCCAGCGGCTGCGCTTCGGCGCGGCGGCCCAGCAGATAGGTGCCATACCAGACGCTGGTCGCGGTGATGCCGAACCACAGCAGATTGGGCAGGCGGCCGGCGGGGATGTCGCCGATGATGGGACCGAACAGCCAGATGCAGATCGCGCCCACCCAGGTGATCAGCGGACCTTCCTCGGCATGGGCCAGGTGCCCCACCTGCGGCAGCAGCCAGGTGATGCCGCCTTCGCGGATCGCCGTGAGCATGGTCGCCAGCCCCACCGCATCATCTGTTTTCCACGGGTCGCGCATGAACAGGCCGGCCACGATATAGGCCAGCGACAAGCCCAGCAGGATCAGCCTGGGCAGTTTCGCGGTGGCCACGGACGTGAGCCGGGCCGGAGTGGAAATAGAAAGTGGGGACACGGGCGTTAATGTAACCGAGTGGTCTGATTGCGCTAGTACCCAGCGTCAAAACTGGACGGCCAGGGAGAAAAAAAAGCAGCCCGGAGGCTGCCTTTTCGCTGCGGCTCCCGGGGGAGCGACAGATCAGGAAGCGGACTTGACCGTGCCGGCAGTGCGGGCGAAACGGGCGCGGAACTTTTCCACGCGGCCGGTTTCGACGATGCGGGTCTGGGCGCCCGTGTAGAACGGGTGCGATTCGGAGGTCACGTCGCACTTGAAGAGCGGGTACGACTTGCCGTCGATTTCAACGGTTTCGCGCGTGTGCACGGTCGAACGGGTGATGAACTTGTTGCCCGTTTGCAGGTCGGCGAAGACGACTTCGCGGTATTCGGGGTGAATGCCTTCTTTCATGGTGCTTTCCTAAGGCTCTTCCGAGCCTTGCAAGTTGTTAGGGTCGCCAGCCAGGACGCGCGCTCATCCCGCCTGCCCGGCAATTCCTCCGATATGGTCATCGGGGCTGCCTAGCGGCCGGATACTCGTCGACTGTTCCAGCCACGTATCCAAAAAGTAACCCCAAATTCTAGCATGGGAATTTTGGCCAGGCCAAGAGGGAAGCACGCCCGTGCTGGGCGCTGCTTCCTGCTAAAAATTTGGGGCCGGATAAAGGGCTGCGTTCAGAGATCCGTGCGCAGCTTCCAGATCTCGGGGAAGAGCACCACTTCCAGCATGCGCCGCAGGTAATCCACCCCCGATGTGCCGCCGGTGCCGCGCTTGAAGCCGATGACCCGTTCGACCGTGGTGACGTGGCGGAAGCGCCACAGGCGGAACGCGTCCTCCAGGTCAGTCAGCTTTTCTCCCAGCTGGTACAGGTCCCAATAGCGGTCGGGCTCGCGGTAGACCGTCAGCCAGGCGGCCTCCACGCCAGCCGACGATTGGTAGGGCTGGGTCCAGTCGCGCTCGAGGTGGTCGGCCGGCACATCCAGGCCGTGGCGCGCCAGCAGCCGCAGCGCCTCGTCATACAGCGACGGCGCTTCATAGGCGCTGCGCACCTGGGCCAGCAGGTCCTCGCGGTGCGCATGCGGCTTGAGCATGGCGGCGTTCTTGTTGCCCAACAGGAATTCGACCTGGCGGTACTGGTAGCTCTGAAATCCGCTGGAACGCGCCAGATAGGGACGCAGCGCGGAGTATTCGGGCGGCGTCATGGTCGCCAGCACGTCCCAGGCATGGACCAGCTGTTCCATGATCTTGCTGACGCGGGCCAGCATCTTGAAGGCCGGCTGCAGCCGGTCGGCGGCCACGTTGGCGATGGCGGCGCGCAGCTCGTGCAGCATCAGCTTCATCCAGAGTTCGCTGGTCTGGTGCTGGATGATGAAGAGCATCTCGTTGTGCTCGGGCGACAGCGGATGCTGCGCACCCAGCAGTTCGTCCAGATGCAGGTAGTCGCCGTAGGTCATGTCGCGCGTGAAGTCCAGTTGCGCTTTTTCCTGGCGGACGATGTCTTCGGGGCGTTCGGAGTGGCTCATGCGCGGCCTCCATGGCAGGGCGGCGCGGCGCGGCGCGCGGAGGCGGGCAGGGCGCGCCACGAGGGCGCATGGGGGCGGGCGCAGGCAAGCGCCGCATGCAAATCGGAATGGTCTTTCATGGTCATGCTTCCAGAACCGGCGGCTGAACCCGGTCAGCCGCCTGTGGCCAGCGGACCAGCCTACAGTTCGCGCAAGACGGCGCGAACCGGGCTGGCATCGGCCTGGACCAGCGCCAACGGCAGTGCGATCAACTCGTAATCGCCTTCCGGCACATCGTCGAGCACCAGGTTCTCCAGTACCCGCATGTCGTGCCGCAAGATCGTATGGTGGCTGTCCAGGGTCTTGCTGGACGCGGGGTCGATGCTGGCCGTATCCAGGCCGATCAGCATGACGCCGCGTTCGGCCAGCCATTCGATGGTCTGGGGCGCGTAGGCGGAGAAATCGTCGGTCCACCAGTCCTGCGCGGCATGCTTGGCGGTGCGGACCAGCACGCGGGGCGGCAAGTTCAAGGCCGCATGGGCCAGGTGGTCCACCGTGATGAGGGGGCCGCAGTCGATGGCATGGATGACGCGACAGGGGCCCAGGAACGGTTCCAGCGAGACCGCCCCGATGGCGGCGGCGCCGTTCTGGTAGTGCAGCGGAGCGTCAGCATGCGCGCCGATGTGCGGCGACATGGTGATTTCGCTGACATTCACCGGACAGCCGGGCGCAAGCGACCATTTCCATTGCTGGCGGTACGGCGTGTCGCCAGGAAAGACTGGCGAGGCCGTGGAGACGGGCGGGGAAATGTCCCACAAGCGTTTCATGTCAGGCGGGGTGGGTCGAGAGATGCGTTAAGCCTAAAGCAATTGCGGGCGCTAGTCTAACGAATTCGGGCGCCATCCGCAGCCCCTACAGGCCGCCGAGTTCGGCCATGGACACGACCGTGCCGGCGGCGACGATCAGATGGTCCACCAGCCGGATGTCCACCAGCGCGAGCGCCTGTTTCAGGTGCTGGGTGAATATGCGGTCCGCGGCGCTGGGCTCGGCCAGGCCGGAGGGGTGGTTATGGGCGATGATCAGGGCAGCCGCATGGTGGCGCAGGGCTTCGCGCACGACCTCGCGAGGGTAGACCGATGCCTGGGACAGCGTGCCGCGCGCCAGTTCGCCGGTGGCGATCAGGCGCAGCCGGTTGTCCAGGTAGAGCGCGATGCAGTGTTCCACCTGGCGGTGCCCCAGCGCCATTTTGCAATATTGTTTTACCTGCGGCGGGTGGTCCAGGTTGCTGTTGCGGGCCAGATCCTCCTCGACGGCGCGGCGGGCCAGTTCCAGCAGGGCGGCCAGCATGCACGCCTTGGCAACCCCCAGGCCGCGAATCGTGGCGAGCTCCTCGGGCGTCGTTCCCAGGAGCCCCCGCAGGCCGCCGAACCTGGTCAGCAGCTGGTTGCCCAGTTCCACCACGTCCAGGCCTGGAATGCCGGTGCGCAGGGCGATGGCGAGCAGCTCCGCGTCCTGCAGCGTGGCGGCGCCGTGGCGCAGCAATCGCTCCCTGGGGCGCTCGTGTTTGGGCAGCCGGTCGGACAATTTCATAAGAGGCTCTAAAATCAAGGTTTATTCAATTGCATATACGGTGGCAGATCTTGAGCATCGCCTCTAATGAAGTGAACGTTTTGGTCCGTCCGGATTCCTACCTGACGCTGCACTATCGCATCACGCTGGCCTCCGGCCCCGGCAAGGATTCCGTGTTCGCTGACACCTTCGACGGCCGCCCCGGCACGCTGCAGATGGGTAGCGGCCAATGGGCGCCCGGCCTGGAAGCCGCGCTGATCGGCCGCGCCGAAGGCGAGCGCTTCAGCGTCACGGTGGCGCCCGCCGATGCCTACGGCGAGCGCAATCCTGAACTCATCCAGCGCGTCACGCGCGCCATGCTGGCCGAGCATGCCGGCGCCGACGCCACCTTCGATCCGGGCGACCTGGTGGAATTCGCCGCGCCCAACGGCGGCCGCTACTCGGGCGTCCTGAAGGAAATCAACGACGAATCGGCCCTGTTCGATTTCAACCACCCGCTCGCGGGCATCAGCTTGCGGGTCGACGTGGCGCTCTTGGGAGTCCTCTGATGAGCCAGCTTGTCACCGCCGCCGACGCCGAAGTCCTGCTGGCGCAGCCGCGCGGCTTCTGTGCCGGCGTGGATCGCGCCATCGACATCGTCGAGCGCGCGCTCGAGCTGCACGGCGCGCCCATCTACGTGCGCCACGAGATCGTCCACAACCGCTACGTGGTGGAAGACCTGCGCGCCAAGGGCGCCATCTTCATCGACGAGCTGGACGACGCGCCCGCCGGCGCCATCGTGGTGTTCTCGGCGCATGGCGTGTCCAAGGCGGTGCGGGCCGAGGCCGAATCCCGCGGGCTGCGCGTGTTCGACGCCACTTGCCCGCTGGTCACCAAGGTCCATATCGAGGTGGCCCGCATGCGCGCCGCCGGCCGCGAGATCATCATGATCGGCCACAAGGGCCATCCCGAGGTCGAAGGCACGCTGGGCCAGGCGCAGGGCGGCATGTACCTGGTCGAGACCGCCGAGGATGTCGCCAGCCTGCAGGTGACCGATCCCGAGAACCTGGCCTACGTCACGCAGACCACCTTGTCGGTGGATGATGCGGCGGCCGTGTCGCGGGCGCTGAAAGCGCGCTTTCCCAATATCGTCGAGCCCAAGAAAAGCGATATCTGCTACGCCACCCAGAACCGCCAGGACGCGGTCAAGGTCATGGCCCCGGATTGCGACCTGGTGCTGGTGGTGGGCAGCCCCAACAGTTCCAACTCCAACCGGTTGCGCGAAGTGGCCGAGCGCAAGGGCGTGGCGTCCTATCTGATTGACGGCGCGCAATCGATCGATCCGGCCTGGCTGGTGGGCCGCAAGCGCATCGGCGTGACCGCGGGCGCTTCCGCGCCCGAGATCCTGGTGCAGCAGGTGATCGACCGCGTCAAGGAGCTGGGTGCGCTGTCGGTGCGCACCATGCCGGGCCTGGAAGAAAACGTGGCGTTCCCGCTGCCCAAGGGCCTGTCCCGCAAGTCGGCGCAGACGGAATCGCTGGAATAAGCAGGCGGGCGCCGCGCGTGCGCGCGGCGCCGCATCAGAACACCAAGGAGACTTCATGCAGTTGTACAGCTACTTTCGCAGCTCGGCCGCGTACCGCGTGCGCATCGCCCTGAACCTCAAGGGCTTGCCCTACGAATACCTGCCCGTGCATCTGCTGAAGGATGGCGGCCAGCAGTTGTCGGCGGACTACCGTAAGCTGAACCCGACCGCGCTGGTGCCCACGCTGATCGATGGCGACGCCGTCATCGGCCAGTCGCTGGCTATCATCGAATACCTGGAAGAAACGCATCCTGAAGTGCCGTTGCTGCCGGCGGACGCCATCGGCCGGGCTCGGGTGCGCGATCTGGCGCTGGGCATCGCTTGCGACACGCATCCCTTGAACAACCTGCGCGTGCTGAAGTACCTGAAGCACACCCTGGGCGTGGACGAGGCGGCCAAGACCGCCTGGTACAAGCATTGGGTGCACCAGGGCCTGGAAGCGCTGGAGGCCCAACTGGCGGGTTCTTCCGCCACCGGCCGTTTTTGCCATGGCGACACGCCTACGATCGCCGACCTGTGCCTGGTGCCCCAGGTGGCGAACGCCCAGCGTTTCGACTGCGACCTGTCGGCCATGCCCAACGTCGTGCGCATCGACGCCGCCTGCCGCGCACTGCCGGCCTTCGACGCGGCCGCGCCGGGCAAGCAGCCCGACGCGGAGTAGCGGCTATCCGGGTGCGGACCGGCTCAGCCGATCTGCACCGGCACGAAGATCTTGTCTTCGCCGCGCTGTACCAGCAGGGCGACCGTCTTGCCCGCCTTGGACAGCGCATCCTTCACCTGTGCGACATTGCGCACCGGCACGCCGTTCAGCGATAGCAGCACGTCTCCCGGTTCGATCCCCGCCTTGGCGGCCGGTCCGATCGAACGTTCGATCAGCAAGCCTTCGGCGCCCGCCGCCTGCTGCTCCTGCGGGCTCAGCGGGCGCAGCGCCAGGCCGAGCTGGCCGCGCTGCACCTCCTGATCTCCCGCCGCGGCCTGCGTCTTGTCCTTGGGCACGCCACCCAGGGTGGCGACCAGTTCCTTCTGCGAACCATTGCGCCAGACGTCCAGCTTGATCTTCTCGCCCGGGGTCGCCAGCGTGATGGTGGAGGCCAGGTCGCCCGAGGACACGATGGTCTTGCCGTCGATCTTACGCACCACGTCGCCGGGCTGCAGGCCGGCCTTGTCGGCGGCGCTGCCTTTCTCCACGCTGGACACCAGGGCGCCCGAGGGCGTATCCAGCTTGAAGGAGTTGGCCAGGTCCTGGTTCACTTCCTGCACCGTCACGCCGAGTCTGGCGTGCTGTACCTTGCCGTGCTCGAGGATCTGGTCCTTGATCTTGTAGGCCACGTCGATCGGAATCGAGAACGACAGGCCCTGGAATCCGCCGGTGCGGCTGTAGATCTGCGAATTGATGCCCACGACTTCGCCGCGGTCGTTGAACAGCGGGCCGCCCGAGTTGCCGGGGTTGACCGCCACGTCCGTCTGGATGAAAGGCACCGAGGTGTCGTCAGGCAGCGAGCGGCCCTTGGCGCTGACGATGCCGGCGGTAGCTGTGTTTTCCAGGCCATAGGGCGAGCCGATGGCCAGCACCCATTCGCCCACCTGCAGCTGGTTGACGTCGCCCACCTTCACCACCGGCAGGTTCTTGGCGTCGATCTTGAGGACGGCCACGTCGGTCTGCGGATCCGAGCCCAGCACGCGGGCCTTGTATTCGCGGCGGTCGGTCAGCTTCACCGTGACTTCCTTGGCATCCTGCACCACGTGCGCATTGGTCAGGATGATGCCGTCGGCGCTGACGATGAAGCCGGAGCCTTCGCCGCGCATGGGGACTTCGCGCGCAGGCCGCTGGCCGCGCGCGCCGGGAATCTGGCCGAAGAACTGGGCGAAGGGATCGCCTTCGTCGGCGGACACCTTGCGCGTGCCGCTGACGCTGATGTTCACCACGGCCGGGCCGAAGTCGCGCGTGATCTGCGCGAAGTTGGGCGGGCTGGACGTGCCCGGCGCCTGGAGGGAGGAGGTGATGGCCGGCGCGTTGGCCGCCATCGAAACGCCGCCGGTGAAGGCGGTTGCGCCCGCGCCGCCTATGGCGCCGGCTGCCAGCAGCGCCAGCACCAGGCGCGAGGGTTTCATTTGGGTGGTCTTCATGTCGGCTCCTGCGTTCATGTTGAAGGACATGGCGCTATCTTCGGGCCTGACACTTAGGCGAGTCTTAAGCCGGGAAAACCACCTTCACGCGCAGGCCTGCGCCGGTTGGCGTGTCCTGCAGTTCGATCGTGGCGCCATGCTGGTCGGCGATGCTGCGCGCGATCGCCAGCCCCAGGCCGCTGCCGTGCTGCGCATTGCCTTCGACGCGGTAAAAGCGGTCGAACACGCGCTCGCGCTCGTCCGGCGCAATACCTGGGCCCTCATCGTCGATCAGCAGGGCCGTCTCGCCGGGGGCCTGTTCCAGATGGAGGTGGACGCGCTTGCCGGCGGGCGTGTACTTGATTGCGTTGTCCAGCAGGTTGCGCACCAGCAGCGTCAGCGCGTCGCGGTGCCCCTGCACCGATGCTTGCGGCGCGCCGTCCAGATCGATGTCGATCGATTTCGCGTTCGCCTGGGGCAGCATTTCGGAGAGCGCCTGGCGCAGCACGTCGGCCAGGTCCACCGCTACGGCCGGCGTCTGTCCGGCCGCGCTTTCATGGCGTGCCATGGATAGCAGTTGTTCGACCAGGCGCGTGGCGCGGTCGATGCCGGCGGCCAGGCGCTGTTCGGCCAGCCGGCGCGCATCCGTGTCGTTGGCGCGTTGCAGGGCCTGCAATTGCAGGCGCAGCGCCGTCAGGGGCGAGCGCAGTTCGTGCGCCGCATCGCCGACGAATTGCTTCTGCTGCGCAAAAGCGCCGCGCATGCGTTCCAGCAGCAGGTTCAGTTCCAGCACCAGGGGCCGGATCTCATCGGGCAGGCCCTCCACGCTGACGGGCGAAAGATCCTCGGGCTGGCGCGCCGCGACCTGGGCGCGCGCCCGCTTCACCGGCCGCAGCGACCAGCTGACCACGCACCAGACGATCAGCATGAGCAGGGGCGCGGCGGCGGCGATGGGGGCGATGGTGCGCAGCGCCAGCGCGCGCGCCATGCTGGTGCGCACGGCCATGTCCTGCGCCACCTGGATGACCTGGAAGGGCGTGGCCAGCGAGTACACGCGATAGGTGCTGCCCTCCATCTTCGCGTCGGAGAAGCCGAGGATGATCTGGTCCGGCAGCGGGCGGCGGGAGCGGGAATTGAAGACGCGCACGCCGTCGGGCGTCCAGATCTGGATGATCAGGTCATCGGCCACGGGCGAGCCCGCGCCGCGCGCGTGCGCCGGGCCCGTGCTGAGCAGCGCGTCGCCGGTGCCCAGCGACAGGGCGGTGCGCTGCAGCAGCGAATCGAAGATGTCGTCGGCCTGCGCCAAAGTGCTGCGGTAAGCGATGGCGCCCTGCACCAGCGCGCCGACCACGATCGCGGCCAACAGGAAGAAAAGCAGCCTGGCTCTCAGTGAGTAGCTAAGCGGAATGCTCATGTTTTGGGGATGACATAGCCGACGCCTCTGACGTTCTGGATCAGGTTCGGACCCAGTTTCTTGCGCAGGCCATGAATATAAACCTCAACCGCGTTGCTGCTGATGCCGTCCTTCCAGCTGTACAGCTTTTCTTCCAGCTGGGCGCGCGAAAAAATCATGCCCGGGCGCGCGATCAGCGGTTCCAGCACCGCCCATTCGCGCGCGGTCAGCGTCACGGGGGCGCCGTCCACCATGGCGGCGTGGGACTGGGGGTCGATGGTGATGCCTTCGTGTTCGAACACCGGCTCGGCGCGGCCCGCGCTGCGGCGGATCAGGGCGCGCATGCGGGCCAGCAGCTCGTCCACGTCGTAGGGTTTGACCACGTAGTCGTCGGCGCCGGCGTCCAGCCCCGCAATGCGGTCGCTCACGGCGTCGCGGGCGGTGGCGATCAGCACCGGCGTGCGGTCCTTGCGCGTGCGCAGGTCGCGCAGCAGCGACAGGCCATCGCGCTTGGGCAGGCCCAGGTCCAGCAGTATGAGGTCGTAGGTGTCGGTGCGCAGCGCGAGTTCCGCCGCATTGCCGTCCTTGACCCAGTCGACGGCATAGTTCTCGGCGCGCAGGCAGTCCAGCACGCTCTCGCCTATCATGAGGTCGTCTTCGACTAGAAGGATGCGCATGGTCGTGTCCGCCAGGATGGTCCAGCTGGTTGGACGCGCGGCGGCGGGCGGGAGTTCCCGCGTAAAGGTTGGCGCGGAAATGAAAAAAGCAGCCCGAGAGGGCTGCTTTTTGGAATCTGGTGCCGGCAATAGGAGTCGAACCTACGACCTTCGCATTACGAATGCGCTGCTCTACCAACTGAGCTATGCCGGCAAGACCATTTGCTTCGGAACTGCAAGCAAAACATCTTTGTTTTTTTCCGGTCCGTCGCCCTGATTTATAGGGTCCGATCTGGAAAGACCGAGATCATATCAGAGTTTTTTTGCGATGGGAAACCAAGCAGGCAAAACAGGCAAAAAACTCAGCGATTTGCACAGTTCAAATTTTTAGTTCATAATCTCGTTTCTTAGCAGTTCCCCGATAGCTCAGTCGGTAGAGCGACGGACTGTTAATCCGCAGGTCGCTGGTTCGAGCCCAGCTCGGGGAGCCAAAGAATTCAGGGTCATTCACGCAAGTGAATGGCCCTTTTGGTTTTCTGCATCGGAATGGCGGGCATGGACGACAGGCGGGACGACAAGCGCATAGGCGTGACGGTGATCTCCGGTTTCCTGGGCAGCGGCAAGACGTCGTTGCTCAATCGCCTGCTGCGGGATCCGGCGTATGCTGACGCGGTCGTCATCGTCAATGAGTACGGTGAGGTCGGTGTAGATCATCACCTCGTGCGCCAGGCGCGTGACAACATCGTCCTGGTCGAGGGCGGCTGCCTGTGCTGCGTCGTCAGCGGCGCGGTGGTCGAAGCCTTGCGCGAATTGTTCATGCTGGCGCTCAGCCGCAAGATCAAGCCCTTTCGCCGCGTGCTCATCGAAACCAGCGGGCTGGCCGATCCCGCGCCCATCCTGTTCACCCTCAAGCACGACCGCTTCCTGGCCGAGCGCTATGCGTACCGCGGCGCGATCGTTCTGGCGGATGCGCGCAACGGGCTGGATCAGTTGGAAAAGCAGCCCGAGGCGGCCCGCCAGCTGGCCTTGGCGGATGTGGTGGTATTCAGCAAGCCGGACCTGTCGGACGCCGCGCGCATGGAGCGCCTGGGGCGGGCGGTCGCCGCCATCAATCCGGGCGCGCAGCGTTGCGTGCAATGGCCCGATGCGCCGCTGGCCGATGCGCTGCGCGCCGGTCTCGATATGCGGGCCAGGCGCGATGGCGCCGCCTTGGCGAATTGGCTGCGGCCGTTTGCGCAGCCGCGGGCGGCCGGTCATGGCAGCGTGGGCAGCTTCTCCCTGGCTTTGGTTGCGCCTGTCGGGCGCGCGGCGTTCCTTGCTGGCGTATCGCGGATCCTCGAGCGCTATGGGGCCGGCTTGCTGCGGATGAAGGGGCTGGTGTGCTTCGAGGGCGAGGCGCTGCCGTGCGAGGTGCATGGCGTGCATGGCGAGCTCTATCCGGTGACGCCGCTCGATCAGTGGCCAGACGGCGATAGAGTGTCGCAATTGGTTTGCATCCTGCGTGGGCTTGATGTGGCCGAGGTTCGTGCCGCCGTCGGCGCCGCGCTCGGACAGCCCGTCTCTTGATTGTCCCTGTCTGGCTGATCCATCAAGCGCGAGTCTTGATTTTGATGTCGGCGTTGCACCGAAATACGGTATAACCGGAGCAGTCTGGTGCAAGAATCGAGACAATCATGGATCGTTTGAAAGCCATGCAGGTGTTCGTGGAAGTCGCTGACAGGGGTAGCCTGTCGGCGGCGGCGATTCATCTGGACATGTCGCGCGCCATGGTGTCGCGCTATCTCGCGGAAATGGAGCAGTGGGTGGGGGTGCGCCTGCTGCACCGCACGACGCGGCGCCTGAGCCTGACGCCCGCCGGCGCCGAAACGCTGCCGCGCTGCAGGCAGATGCTGGACATGGTGGGGGACCTGCGCAATGCGGTATCGACCCCGGATGACACGCCGCGCGGCTTGCTGCGCATTACCACCAGCATGTCGTTCGGCTCCCGCCATCTGGCCAGCGCCATCACCGACTACGTCAAGCTGCATCCCGGCACCTCGGTGGATCTGATGCTGGTGGACCGCGCCGTAAATCTGGTGGAAGAGCGTGTCGACCTGGCCGTGCGCATCACCAACGACCTGGATCCCAACCTCATTGCCCGCAAGCTGGCGGTCTGCCGTTCGGTGGTGTGCGCCTCGCCCGAGTACCTGCAGCGCGAAGGCGTGCCGGCTCGCATCGAGGACCTGTCCTTGCGCAACTGCCTGACCCATTCGTATTTTGGCAAGAGTCTGTGGCGCTTCGAGCGCGACGGCGAGCCGGTGGATGTGCCTGTCAGCGGCAATATCAGCGCCAACGAGGTGTCGGTGCTGGCGCGCGCGGCGCTGGATGGCGCGGGCATTGCCATGCTGCCCACCTACTATGCGGCTGACTACATCGCATCGGGCCGCTTGCGGGCCATCCTGACGCAAAGCAAGCCCCAGGAACTGGGCATTTACGGTGTCTATGTGTCGCGCCGCCAGATGCCCCTGATTCTGCGGTCCATGCTGGATTTTCTGGTGAGCCGCCTGGAATCCACGCCGTGGGACCGGCCTGTTGCGTAGTTTTCGCGCTGCTTGGGGCGCTGCGCGGGCTTGAGGGTGGGGTATATGGCGGTATAATGGAACAACTGCTTGAACATGCTTGGCGCGGCAGGCTTATGTCTGCCAGCGCGTAGTTTTAGAAAACATCCAAGAATCGTGGTTGCGGCTCAAGTGGGTCGCGGCATCGCGGAACCGGTTTTTCGCGTGCGCCAGGGGAAACGTATCGGGTTTGTGGGTTGCGGCGGTCTGTCCGCGCTACCCGGGCCTCGATGATCAGGTCCTTGATATCGATTGCCGCAGCAAGACGGCGCCGGGTTGCCGGCGTGCTCTGCGGGCTGGCCGGCGATTTCTGCCGGCTTTTCCAGAATTTGCTTGAGTGTTTGCCGTGCGGGTCGCGGCAGGCATTCCGCCCAATTCCGATTGGCGCGGTCGTTTCGGCGCATCTCCGGGATACGCATATCCGGGGCGCATGGCGGTAAACACAGGAATCCAGTGAGAACTTCTCAAACCCATGCTGTCTGTTGCTGGCGAGCCGCCGAGGCTGCCGGCCCGGCGGCGGGTGCGCGCGCCGGCATGCTGGATCTGCGCGCGCTGGCGGGTTTGTCGTGCTTGTTGATTTTTTCCGGCGCCGCAAATGAAAAAGGCCCGGCGCGTACGCCAGGCCTGAATCAATTTGGTTGCGGGGGCAGGATTTGAACCTACGACCTTCGGGTTATGAGCCCGACGAGCTGCCAGACTGCTCCACCCCGCGTCTGAGAAATGAATAGTAGCCTTATTTTCAACCTAGCGCAAGTTAGCCCTTTTTGAATTTGAATGTCGATGAACGATAGCGAGGCAATACTCGTGTTGGAAACCGCGCTGCTTTGCGCGGCGCAGCCGATGCAACTGTCCGATATGCGCAAGCTGTTCGGGGACGATGAACAATTCGACAACAGCGCGTTGCGCGCGCTGCTGGAAACGCTGCAGGCCAATTGGGCCGACGGCGGCCTGGAACTGGTGCAGCTGGCCACCGGGTGGCGCTTCCAGAGCCGCCCGCGCATGCAGCGCTACCTTGAGCGCCTGAATCCGGAAAAGCCGCCCAAGTATTCGCGCGCCGTGATGGAGACGCTGGCCATCGTGGCCTGGCGCCAGCCGGTGACGCGGGGCGACATCGAGGACATCCGCGGCGTTACGGTGTCTTCCCAGATCGTGAAGGCGCTCGAGGACCGCGGCTGGATCGAGGTTATCGGCCACCGCGACGCGCCGGGACGTCCGGCATTGTTTGGCACCACGCGCCAGTTTCTAGATGATCTGGGCCTGCGGGCGCTCGACGAGCTGCCTGCGCTGGAATCCGCGCAGGCGGCCGCGGCGCTGGCCGGGCTGGACCTCGGCGAAGTGCAGCAGGTGATGGGCGGGGAAGGGCCTGTTGCCGAGGGCGATGCGCCCGCCGAAGGCGAAGCAAGTGCCGAGAGTGAGGCTGGCGGCGAAGCCGTGGCTCGTTCCGAAGGCGAACCGGCGTCTGCCGCGGGCGAGGACGAAGCGTCTGAAACCAGTATTCCGGTTGCGGAATTGTCTGTTTCGGAACAGGATGTACCCATAGCTCCCGTCGATAGCGTAGAATCCGTGCTTTCGCGCACAGAAGAAGGCGCGGATCCCGCCGACGAATCCACCGTCCGGGAGCAAGCCGAAGGCTTGTCCAATAAGTCAGCCATGTCCGGTTTTCCCGACGACGCGGCTGACAACGACATTTCCGATATGGCCGCCGATGCCCCAGAAGCCGGTGCTGCAAAGGAAAGCGTCGAGAACGCAAAACACGCGGAACCGACCGACCCGATTGACCAGACCGATACCGTGGCGCCTGACGCCGCCGGGCATGAGCCCGCTTCCGGTCTTGCCTCTCCTGTTCGGCCTGGCCCGGATGCCGCCTCCCCGGAATCGGATGAGGCAGGCTTCGAGCGGCCAGAGGCTGATCGTGAGCCGGCGTCCCCAGATGATGACGAGCCTGCCGCAGGCAGGCCCACCCAAGTTTGAAATTCGGAGCTGTCCCAGTGACAACGAATACAGCAATGCAGGACGACAATCCCCGTTCGGATGATGCCGTTTCCAACGGCCAGCCGGAATCCGCCGCGCGCGAGCCGGCGGCTGAAGGCGAGACGGGCGCCCGCGGCCGGGGCCGCAAGTTGAGAACGCCGTTCCGCCGCCGCCGCGGCGATGCCGCCGCCGAACAGGCGCCGGCGGGCGAGGCCCAGCCGGCAGCGGCCGCTGCCGCTCCTGAGCAGGCCGAGCCGCAGGAATCGCGCGGCACCGAGCAGGAAGCCGAGCAGGCGCTGTCGTACCTGGAAACCGCTGACCGCATGGAGCAGCGACTGGGCAAGTACCTGAACAGCGATTCGGTCATGCCCAAGCTGCACAAGGTGCTGGCGGATGCCGGTATCGGTTCGCGCCGCGAAATGGAAGAGCTGATCGTCGCGGGCCGGGTGTCCGTCAACGGCGAGCCGGCCCATATCGGCCAGCGCGTGGCGCCCAATGACCAAGTGCGCGTCAACGGCAAGCCCATCATGCGCGTGAATACGAAGAAGCCGCCGCGCGTGATCCTGTATCACAAGCCTGCCGGCGAAATCGTCAGTCACGACGATCCGGGCGGCCGCGCAAGCGTCTTCGCCCGCCTGCCCAAGCTGCGCACGGGCAAGTGGCTGTCGGTGGGCCGTCTGGACCTGAACACCGAAGGTCTGCTGATCTTCACGACGTCCGGCGACATGGCCAACCGCATCATGCATCCGCGCTATGGCACGGAGCGCGAGTATGCGGTTCGCGTGCTGGGCGAGATGGACGAGGCCCAGCGCCAGTCGCTGGTCGACGGCATCCAGCTGGATGACGGCATGGCCGCCTTCGGCGCGCTGGACTATCTGGGCGGCGACGGCAGCAACCGTTGGTACCGGGTCACCCTGCAGGAAGGCCGCAACCGCGAAGTCCGTCGCATGTTCGAGGCCGTGGGTGTCACGGTCAGCCGGCTGATCCGCACCCGTTTCGGCGATGTGGTCCTGCCGCGCACGCTGCGCCGCGGCCGTTGGGAGGAACTGGATTCCTCCCTGGTTACGGCCCTGATGGTCCAGCTGGGCCTGGTGCGCGACGATGACGAATCCGGCGCCAACCGCCGCCGCTCCAAGCAGCCGCAGTCGCATGACAGTGCGCTGCCCCCGGGCTTTGGCACCATGGATCGCAACGGCATGAATGGCGCCCGCATCGGCCGCCGCGGCAAGCTGCAAGGCGGTCGCTTGGGCAGCGCGGGTCAGGCGGCTGCGTGTCCCTCGGATCCTTTCGGCACGGGCTTGATGATTGCCGGCGGTTATGCCAACGGGCATCCCTTGTCGGGAGAGAGCGCAGGCGGCAACCGCAAGGTCGGCAAGCCCGTAGGCGGCCGTGCCGCAGCGGGCGGCGCCAAGCCTGGCAACAAGCAGGGCGGCAAGCCTGGTGGCAAATCCGGCGGCAAGCCGCGCGGTCCGCGCGCGGCTGCGGCGGGTGATCAACCTGGCAATGCCGCGTCGGTCGAGGCCGGCATCGGCAACACGGCGGAGGCGCCGGCTGGCGGCCGTCGGCCGGCCGGCGGCAAGCCTGCCGGTGCGCGCGGCGGCAGCGGTCGCGGCGGCAAGCCGGCGGGTGCGGGCGCTGGCGCGGGCGCTGGCGGCGGCCGTGGTGGCAACAAATCGGGCGGCTCCGGCAATAAATCGGGCGGCTCCGGCAATAAGGGACCGGGCGCTGGCGGCAAGCCGCGCGCGCCCCGCAGTGCCTCATCGGCTCCTCGCGGCGATGACTGGCAGCCGCGCGGCGCATCGGCTCACGAATCCCGTCTGGGCGTGATGGGCGGGCGCGGCCGTCAGGGTCGTTGAGGGTCTCCGGGCGGCGCGCTGGCAGCGCCGCCGCGTGGGATATGTCCCGCATAAACGTAAGCCCGTGACGAATCAGGCGTTTTTCCAGTTTATCTGGTAAAATCACTGGTTTTCATGGCTTCGTGTCGTTGCCTTTTGCGTGCCTGCAAGGAAAATGCAGGCAAATACAGCACGCAAATACAGGGAATGACGGCGACAGCCTGGCAGTTTGCATCGGACTTTGCGCCTGGTGTCGCCTGGCCCGGATTGCGGGTTGGGGCGGCGGGTCAAGAATGGCCTGGGCGGCGCAAGCCAAATTTAGGTCGCAATATAGGGCACTGCCCAGCATTGCTCCTTACGTGCAGTAGGGTGGCGGCTGGGCTCTGTGCAATACGGTGGGCTGGGCGTACAGCCCATTTTTTTTGAGTATATGGCTGATTTATTCGCATTGACCAAAGAGGCTCTGGCCGGCATGGACGTCGAACTCGTGGACGTCGAGCGTGCCGCCCTGGGCCTTTTGCGCGTCACGATCGATCGGGTCGGCGGTGTGCGCATCGAAGACTGTGAGCAGGTGTCCCGCCAGTTGTCGCGGGTGTTCGAAGTCGAAAATGTCGACTACAAGCGGATGGAAGTCGGTTCGCCGGGCGTAGACCGCCCGCTGCGCAACGAGGCTGAATTCCGCCGTTTCGCAGGCGAGCGCATCGAAATCAAGCTGCGCGAGGCATTGGACGGCCGTAAGGTCTTTGCCGGCATATTGACTTTGCCCGAAGACGACGCCGCAGCCTCCGACGCGGCTGCTGGGGTGCAACAGACCGTGTTCGGTCTCGAATTTGAGGCAAAAAAGAACGAAGTCCAGGTATTGAATTTCACGATCGACGATATCGAACGTGCAAAACTGGATCCCGTTCTGGATTTCAAGGGCAAAAAGCGATGAGTCGCGAAATTCTTCTGTTGGTCGATGCCTTGGCGCGTGAAAAGAACGTCACGCGCGACGTCGTGTTCGGGGCGCTGGAAAGCGCGCTGGCCTCGGCGATGAAAAAGCGCTTCAAGGACGATGCGGACATCCGTGTCGCCATCGATAGGGACACGGGCGATCACGAAGGCTTCCGCCGCTGGCTGGTCGTGCCCGATGAGGCAGGCCTGCAAGAGCCCGACAAGCAGGAAATGCTGTCGGACGCGCTGGAAATCGTTCCCGGCATCAAGGAAGGCGAGTACATCGAAGAGCCGCTCGAACCCATCGAGTTCGGCCGCATCGGCGCGCAGGCCGCCAAGCAGGCCATTCTGCAGAAGATCCGCGACGCCGAACGCGAGCAGGTGCTTAATGACTTCCTGGACCGTGGCGAAAGCATCGTGTCCGGCACGATCAAGCGCATGGACAAGGGCGACGCCATCGTCGAAACCGGCAAGATCGAAGCGCGCCTGCCGCGCTCCGAAATGATCCCGAAGGAAAACCTCCGGGTGGCTGACCGCGTCCGCGCTTTTGTGTTGCGTGTAGACCACGCCGCGCGCGGCCAGCAGGTGATCCTGTCGCGCACCGCGCCGGAATTCATCCGCCAGCTGTTCGAGAACGAAGTTCCCGAAATCGAGCAGGGCCTGCTGGAGATCAAAGCCGCAGCCCGCGACGCCGGCGTGCGTGCGAAGATCGCCGTGGTGGCATACGATAAGCGCATCGACCCGATCGGCACCTGCGTGGGTATGCGCGGTTCGCGCGTTACCGCCGTGCGCAACGAGCTGGGCGGCGAGCAGGTCGATATTGTGCTGTGGTCGGAAGACCCCGCGCAGTTTGTCATCGGCGCCCTGGCGCCGGCCAACGTCGAGTCCATCGTCGTTGATGAAGACAAGCACGCGATGGATGTCGTGGTGGACGAGGAAAACCTGCCCAAGGCCATCGGCGCCAAGGGTCAGAACGTGCGCCTGGCTTCCGAGCTGACCGGCTGGCAGATCAACATCATGACGCCGGAAGAAAGCCTGAACCGCCAGGAAGTCGAGCGTTCGGGCCTGCGCGCCACGTTCATGAGCAAGCTGGACGTCGACGAGGAAGTCGCTGACATCCTGATCGACGAAGGTTTTACCGGTATCGAGGAAATCGCCTACGTGCCCATGCAGGAACTGCTGGAAATCGAGGCTTTTGACGAAGACACCATTAATGAGTTGCGCGCCCGTGCCCGCAATGCGCTGCTGACCGAGGCAATCGCCCAGGAAGAGCGCCTTGAGACTGCGCAGGATTTGCTCGAACTCGAAGGCATGACGCCCGAGCTGGCTGCGAAGCTGGCCGAGCGCCAAGTGCATACGCGTGATGATCTGGCCGAACTGGCGACGGACGAGCTGGCGGAAATCGCCGGCCTGACCGAACAGGAAGCCAGCGATCTCATCATGCGTGCCCGCGCCCATTGGTTCGACGAGGAATAACCAAAAGGACACGGGTCCGCGGCGGGCGGGATATCCGCCGCCGCGAGTTCACGTTGTTTGTAATAGCTGCATATAGGGAAGAGAGAGCCTAATGTCGAGTAATACCGTCGCGCAGTTCGCTACCGAGCTGAAAATGCCTGCCAATGTGCTGCTGGATCAGCTGCGCTCGGCCGGCGTTGACCTCAAATCGGTCGACGATTCCGTCACCGACAGCGACAAGGCGAAATTGCTCGAATCGCTGCGTCGCGCCCATGGTGCGACCGAAGGCAAGAAGATCACCCTGACGCGCCGCCAGACGTCCGAGATCCGCCAGGCCGATGCCACCGGCCGTTCGCGCACGATCCAGGTCGAAGTGCGCAAGAAGCGCGTGTTCGTCAAGCGTGATCCCTCCGAAATCGCCCTGGAACAGGCCGCGTCCGCGCGCGCCGAAGATGAAGCAGCCGCCGATGTGGCGCCGCAGGTGTCGGCGCCCGTCGCACCCGAGGCTCCCTCTGCTGCCGCTTCTCGCGAGGCCGCTCCCGTCCAGGCGGAGGCTGCTGCTCCCGTCAAGGCGGAAGAGCCCGTTGCTGCAGAAGCGCCCGCGCCGGTTGAAGCGCCCGCGCCTGTTGAATCCGTCGCGGCCGAAGCGCCCGCTCCCGTCGAGGCGCAAGCCGTCGAAGTCCAGGCCCAGCCTGAACCCGAACCGACGTCGGCGCCTGCTCCTGCCGAGCCCGTGGCCGAAGAGGCCAAGCCCGAAGTCAAGACTGAATCCACCGAGCCCAAGGCTGAAGAAGCCAAGCCGGAACCCGTTGTGCTAGCCAATAAGTCCGAACCATCATCCTCCCAGGCCACCGCGCCTGTCGCCCAGGCTCAGCCTGCTGCGAAGTCCGAACCCGTCAAAACCGCCGCGAAGCCCGAGCCCGCCGCGCCCGCCGTCAAGGTAGGCAACCGCGCGGACAACCGCCGCGCCGGCCCGCCCCTCGCAGCTTCCGCTGCGCCGGCAGCCCGCGATGAGGCCCGCCGTAAGGCCGAGGCCGAAGCTGCCGCTCTGCGCGAGATGCTGAACCGCCCGCGCAAGGTGCTGCGCGCTCCCGAGCCGGAGGCGCCCGCCGCTGCGGCGCCGATCTCGGGCACGCTGCACAAGCCGGCCGGCAAGCCGGGCGCGACTCCTGGCGCCAAGAAGGACGCCAAGCCCGCTGCCCCTGGCACGAAGAAAACCATCAAGACCGCCGAAGTCGCTTCGACCTGGTCCGATGACGCATCGCGCAAGAAGCCCGCGGACAAGCCGGCAGCTCCGGCCAGCCGCGACGGTTGGCGCGCAGGTGGCAAGGGCGGTGGCAAGGGCGGCGGCCGAGGCGGCCGCCACCAGCAGAATGACCGTCGCAACGAGCCGGCGCCGCAGGAATTCATCGCGCGTGAAGTCCACGTGCCGGAAACCATCAGCGTGGCCGACCTGGCCCACAAGATGTCCGTCAAGGCCGCCGAAGTCATCAAGCAATTGATGAAGCTGGGCCAGATGGTCACCATCAACCAGGTGCTGGACCAGGAAACCGCCATGATCGTGGTCGAGGAACTGGGCCACGTGGCAATCGCCGCCAAGCTGGATGACCCGGAAGCCTTCCTGGACGAAACCGCAAGCGTGTCGGAAGCCGAACAGCTGCCGCGCGCCCCGGTCGTGACCGTCATGGGCCACGTCGACCACGGCAAGACCTCGCTGCTGGACTACATCCGCCGCGCCAAGGTTGCCGCGGGCGAAGCCGGCGGCATCACGCAGCACATTGGCGCCTACCACGTTCAGACCGAGCGCGGCATGGTGACCTTCCTTGACACCCCGGGCCACGAGGCGTTCACCGCCATGCGTGCCCGCGGCGCCAAGGCGACCGATATCGTGATTCTGGTGGTTGCTTCCGACGACGGCGTGATGCCGCAAACGCGTGAAGCCATCCACCATGCCAAGGCCGCGGGTGTACCCATGGTCGTGGCCGTGACCAAGATCGACAAGCCGTCCGCCAACCTCGACCGCGTCAAGCAGGAATTGGTCGCCGAACAGGTCGTGCCGGAAGAATACGGTGGCGACGTGCCGTTCGTGGGCGTGTCCGCCAAGACCGGCGAAGGCATCGACGCCCTGCTCGAAAACGTGCTGTTGCAAGCCGAAGTGCTGGAGTTGAAGGCAGCGGAAGACGCGCCCGCCAAGGGCCTGGTCATTGAAGCCCGCCTGGACAAGGGCCGCGGCCCGGTCGCGACCATCCTGGTGCAGAGCGGCACGCTCAAGCGCGGTGATGTGGTGCTGGCCGGCGCAAGCTTCGGCCGGGTGCGCGCCATGCTCGACGAAAACGGCAAGCCGATCCAGGAAGCCGGCCCCTCGATCCCCGTGGAAATCCAGGGCCTGACCGAAGTGCCGGCCGCCGGCGACGAACTGATGGTGCTGTCCGACGAGCGCAAGGCGCGCGAAATCGCGCTGTTCCGCCAGGGCAAGTTCCGTGACGTCAAGCTGGCCCGCCAGCAGGCCGCCAAGCTCGAGTCCATGTTCGACAACCTGGGCGAGGGCACGCAGACGCTGGCCCTGATCGTGAAGACCGATGTCCAGGGTTCGCAGGAAGCGCTGGTGCAGTCCCTGACCAAGCTGTCGACCGACGAAGTGCGCGTGCAGGTTGTGCACGCGGCCGTGGGCGGCATCTCGGAAAGCGACATCAACCTGGCCATCGCCTCGAACGCCGTCGTCATCGGCTTCAACGTCCGCGCCGAAGCCAGCGCCAAGAAGCTGGCCGAGAACAACGGCATCGACGTGCGCTACTACAACATCATCTACGACGCCGTGGATGAAGTGAAGGCCGCCATGTCGGGCATGCTGGCGCCCGAGAAGAAGGAAGAAATCATCGGCTTGGTCGAGATCCGCGAGGTCTACAGCATCTCCCGCATCGGCAACATCGCCGGTTGCATGGTGCTGGACGGTCTGGTGCGTCGCGATTCGCAAGTCCGCCTGCTGCGCAACAACGTGGTCCAATGGTCCGGCCAGCTCGAGTCGCTGCGCCGCTTCAAGGACGACGTCAAGGAAGTCAAGTCGGGCTTCGACTGCGGCCTTACGCTGCGCGGCAACAACGATATCCAGGTGGGCGACCAACTGGAAGTCTTTGAAATCAAGGAAATCGCGCGTACGCTGTAAGGCGTCCGCGAGGCAATTTTTCTAATGAGCCGTCACAAGTCCAAAGCCATCCCCGGCCGCAATCTGCGGCTGGCCGACCAGATCCAGAAGGATCTGGCCGGGATCATCCAGCGCGAGATCGACATGACCCGCGCTGGACTGATCACGCTCTCTGGTGTGGAACTGTCGACCGACTACGCGCATGCCAAGGTGTATTTCACGGTTCTGGGCGCCGAGCCCGAAGCCGCGACCGCCTTGCTGAACGAAAAAGCCGGTTGGCTGCATTCCCAGCTGTACAAGCTGCTGCACATACACACTGTCCCCACTTTGCGCTTCTTCCACGACGAGCAAATCGCCCGTGGCATCGAAATGTCGATCCTCATCGACCGCGCAAACCGGCCCGGCCCGCACTCGGGCGTGCCCGACGAACCTGAAGACCAGTCCTGATCGGGCTGTCGTCACTGCTTTAAACCGGATTCCGACGATGGCTAAACGACGCGGGCTTACGCTCGACGGTGTGCTGTTGCTCGACAAACCCGTGGGTTTGTCGAGTAATCACGCCCTGCAACGCGCCAAACGCGCCATGGACGCGGCGAAAGCCGGCCATACGGGCACGCTTGATCCCTTCGCCACCGGCCTGCTGGTGTGCTGCATGGGCCGCGCGACCAAGATTTCCGGCGCGATGCTCAACGCCGACAAGGCATATCGCGCTACGCTTCAATTTGGCTCCGAAACCGATTCTGGCGACCTGACCGGCAATGTCGTGTCGACCGCCGAACCGGGTTTTGCCGTGGATGAGCAGGCGCTGCGCGATGCGCTGTCACGTTTCTCGGGCACGATCGAGCAGATTCCGCCCATGTACTCGGCGCTCAAGCGCGACGGCAAACCTTTGTACGAGTACGCGCGCGCCGGCATCGAGCTGGAGCGGGCGCCGCGCCAGATCACGATACACCGCATCGAGCTGTTGTCCTTGAACGGGACGCAGGCAGAGATCGATGTGGCTTGCAGTAAAGGCACATACATCCGGACACTGGCCCAGGACATCGGGCGCGTGCTGGGCTGTTACGCCCACCTGACGGCGCTGCGGCGCACGCACGTCGGGCCTTTTTCTCTGGAACGCGCCGTTGCGCTGGAAGCCTTGCAGGCCATGCCAGACCCCAAGCAGGCATTGCTTGCACTGAACGAATTGCCGGAGGGCTTGCTGCCCTCCACCCTGACCTTAAAGGACTCGCTATGACTCGCGCCTTGCGCAACGTCGCCATCATCGCCCACGTGGACCACGGTAAAACCACCCTGGTCGACCAGCTGCTGCGTCAATCCGGCACCTTCCGCGAAAACCAGGCGCTGACCGAACGGGTCATGGACTCGAACGACCTGGAAAAAGAACGCGGCATTACGATTCTGGCCAAGAACTGTGCCGTTGAATACGAAGGCACGCACATCAACATCATCGACACCCCGGGACACGCGGACTTCGGCGGTGAAGTCGAGCGCGTGCTGTCCATGGTCGACGGCGTGCTGCTGCTGGTGGACGCGGTTGAAGGCCCCATGCCCCAGACCATCTTCGTGACCCGCAAGGCGCTGGCCCTGGGCCTGAAGCCCATCGTCGTGGTCAACAAGGTCGACCGTCCGGGCGCCCGCACCGATTTCGTCATCAACGCCACGTTCGACCTGTTCGACAAGCTGGGCGCGACCGACGAGCAGCTGGACTTCCCGGTGATCTACGCTTCGGGCCTGTCGGGCTACGCCGGCCTGACCGCCGATGTGCGCGAAGGCAATATGCGTCCGCTGTTCGAAGCCATCCTTGAACACGTGCCGCAGCGCGAAGACGATCCCAATGGTCCGCTGCAGATGCAGATCATCTCGCTGGACTACAACAGCTACGTCGGCAAGATCGGCGTGGGCCGCATCAACCGCGGCCGCATGCGCCCCGGCATGGAAGTGGCCTACAAGTTCGGCCCCGAAGGCCAGGGCGGCCGCGG
Source organism: Achromobacter pestifer (assembly GCF_013267355.1). Classification (NCBI taxonomy): domain Bacteria; kingdom Pseudomonadati; phylum Pseudomonadota; class Betaproteobacteria; order Burkholderiales; family Alcaligenaceae; genus Achromobacter; species Achromobacter pestifer. The sequence continues at coordinate 686,370 of NZ_CP053985.1, read as the reverse complement.
CCGCATCAACCAGGTCCTGAAGTTCCATGGCCTGGAGCGTGTCGTCGTCGAGGAAGCCGAAGCCGGCGACATCGTGCTGATCAACGGTATCGAAGAACTGGGCATCGGCTGCACGGTGACCGACACGGTCACGCAAGATGCGCTGCCGATGTTGCGCATCGACGAACCCACGCTGACCATGAACTTCATGGTGAACACGTCGCCGCTGGCCGGCCGCGAAGGCAAGTTCGTGACTAGCCGCCAATTGCGCGACCGCCTGGACCGCGAACTGAAGTCCAACGTGGCGCTGCGCGTGCGCGACACGGGCGACGACACGGTGTTCGAAGTGTCGGGCCGCGGTGAACTGCACCTGACCATTCTGCTGGAAACGATGCGCCGCGAAGGCTACGAGCTGGCCGTGTCGCGTCCGCGCGTGGTGTTCAAGGATATCGACGGCGTGAAGTGCGAGCCGTTCGAATCGCTGACCGTCGACGTCGAAGACGCCCACCAGGGCGGCGTGATGGAAGAGCTGGGCCGCCGCAAGGGCGATCTGCAGGACATGCAGCCGGACGGCCGCGGCCGCACCCGCCTGGAATACCTGATCCCCGCCCGTGGCCTGATCGGCTTCCAGAACGAATTCCTGACGCTGACGCGCGGTACCGGTCTGATGAGCCACATCTTCCACGAGTACGCGCCCATCAAGGAAGGCTCGATCGGCGAGCGCCGCAACGGCGTGCTGATCAGCCAGGACCAAGGCGATGCCGTGGCCTACGCCCTGTGGAAGCTGCAGGATCGTGGCCGCATGTTCGTGAGCCCGGGCGATGCGCTGTACGAAGGCATGATCATCGGCATCCACAGCCGCGACAACGACCTGGTCGTGAACCCCATCAAGGGCAAGCAGCTGACCAACGTGCGCGCTTCGGGCACCGACGAAGCCGTGCGCCTGGTGCCGCCGATCCAGATGTCGCTGGAGTACGCCGTGGAATTCATCGACGACGACGAACTCGTGGAAATCACGCCCAAGTCGATCCGTCTGCGCAAGCGCTTCCTGCTGGAAAACGAGCGCAAGCGCGCCGCGCGCGAATCCGCCGTTTAAGCGGCTTGCGCGGAGCCCGGCTCCGCGCTGGTTCGAAAAAAACGCAGCCCACGGGCTGCGTTTTTTTTGCCGTGCGATGGCGGGACTAGCCGTGCTGGTGCCGGTATTCCTGCGTCGCCCCGCCATATCCATAGGCGGCCGCGCGCGCGTCGATGACATGCACGTAGGAACACTCGTGCAACTCGCCCAGGATGTCCTGGAACGCCGCGTAGATCTCCTTGATGTAGCGCGCCTTCTCGGCCTTGGTATTGGTTTCGTCGGTGACGCTGATGTCCAGGTGGAAGGCGTTCTTGCCCTGTTCGGACAGGGGCCGGCCGCCAATGAACCAGAGGTCGTGGGGGATGTGCTGCAGCGTGATCGCGATGACCGGCAGTTGCTTGCCCAGCACGGACTGGGTCAGGCCGGCCACGGCTTGTACCACGCGGCGATTGATGGCGGCATCGGATAGGCCGGACAGGTGGACGACGATATGGGGCATGGCGGAACTCCGTTGGTTTGAAGGTGTGCAGCCAGTCTAGGATCCGGATTGACATCGGAAAAGCGGGAATTTACGATTTCATCCATCGATAATTCCGTTGGATAGGCCATGTCCGGATTCGACCTCGATCAATTGCGCACCCTGGTCGCCGTGCTGGATGCCGGCAGCCTGACGGCGGCCGCGCCCAAGGTCTTCCTGTCGCAGTCATCGGTCAGCGAACAGATGCGCAAGCTGGAAGAGCGGGCAGGGCAGCCGCTGTTGGTGCGCGGCAAGGCCGGCGTGGTGGCCACGCCCGCGGGCGAACGGCTGTTGACGCATGCGCGCGCCATCCTGGCGCTGAGCGACGAGGCCTACCGCGACCTGCGTGGCGTGGCCTTGCGCGGCCAATTGCGCCTGTGCATTACCGACTATTTCCGTCCCGGCGACGTGGCGCGCATGCTGCGCCGGCTGAACGAGCAATATCCCCAGGTGCGCCTGCACGTCACCATCATGAAAAGCGGCGCCATCGAGGACGCCTACGAGCGGGGCGAGATCGACGTGGGCATCTCCATGCGCATCCAGGAGCGCGGCGCCGTTCGTGGCCGGGCGCAAGGGGCGCTGCTGCGGCGCGAGCCGTTGCTGTGGATGGCGGCGGAAGGCGCCGCCGCGCCGGCGCAGGACGCCTTGCCCTTGCTGGTGCTGCCAGAGACTTGCGCGCTGCGGCAGTATGTCGAGCGCCTGCTGTCGCGCCGCGACGTTCCTTATTCGGTGGCGCACGTCGCGTCCGGGGTGGCCGGCCTGCAACTGGCCGTCGCGGCGGGGCTGGGCGTGGCATGCCTGAATGAATCCGCATTGGGGCCCGGCATGGGCCGCCTGTACGCTCCAGGCCTACCGGCCTTGCCGATGGCGGAATTCCGCCTGTTGCCTGCAAGGGCCGGTGAAAGCGAGTTCGTCGGGCTGGCGCGGGAAGCCATCGTCAAGGCGCTGGGCTAACGCATCAGCCAGGCCGGAGAGTCGGGGTGCGGTCAGCGAGTTTCGATTTCCGTCAGAGTCAGATATTCCAGCATTCAGCCGGGGATTGTGCGGTGTTGCGCAGGTATTCCACCGATTCAGATCGGAAGAACTCGGCGAGAAATATCTGCTGTTATCGGGTCTGATTCGTGCTCAGGGCTAGGGGCGTGCGCATCACAGGTGTGCATATTAAAACTCTAGTGGGCCGTATGGTGACGCCTCTTCTTGGATGCGTAAAGAAATAGTGTTCTTCATATAAAAAAATATACGCCAAGTTATTGATTTGTCAGCATAAATCTCGTTCCTCGGATTCCGTTATCCGGGTGTCTGGGGCAGGTGCATGGCAGATGCCCAGATCGCTCGAAGGATAGCCATTAATCATGGGGTAGGCGGAAATGAAGAAATACCTGAATGCTCTTGCGTCGCTGGGGGCTGGCATGTTGTTGGCGCCTTGCGCGCATGCCGCTGAAGACACGATTTCCAAGGAGGCGTCAGCGGATATTACTTATGTTTATTCATCCGGCCAGGGCATGGGGAGCGTAACGTTGCTACACGCCATCTCGTCGGATTTTCGCTCGGGGACATTGAACAAGCCGAAAAAACTGCTGTGGTTGAAATACGAGGTGGCGAGCTATCCGCAGGCATTTTCAGACCGCGTGGAATTGTGTTATTTCGAGCCCTACCGTAGCTCGCCCAGCAAATGCAGAGAGCTGCCTGGAGGCGCATCCGACACTACCCAGTTGTTCAATGATCTTCGATTCGATGCAGGAGCCTACGTGCAAATTCAGCACTATCTGAAGGGCGCTCCTGGGACAAATCTTCGACCATCGGGGAAAGAACGGGTGACCTGGAAATATAGCTACTGAGCGGTTCGGCATATCCCACCAGTTGCCGAAAGGCTCATGGCCCAAAAAACGGCTTGAACAGGATTTACCTATGAAGGCGATTTCGACGGCGAACAATGAAGCAACATGCGTCATGCAGGCCTACTCCGGTGCCAAGGTTTCACCTCGGAAAAACCCCGCCGCTGCGGTCGGCAGTCCAGCAGCGGCGCCGTCTCCGCCCGCGACGCCCGGCAGGACTCTGCTGCGCGAGCGCTTATTCAGAGACGCGAATTTTGAAGCGCCATTCCGGACGGATCCAGGCTTTTCCGCGGAGGTAACGCACTACCTCTGGGAAGAAGATCGCGTGATGCTGTCCGATCTGTATGTCGAGGCGCAGCAGCAAGGTATTGATTTACGCAATGTCGATATGTTGGGATTTGAGCTGGGATACTACCGAAGAACATCAAAAATGAATTTTGTGAATGCAAATGAAGGAGGTACGTTCGATTCTGAGGGTCATCAGCTGAGCTATTTTTTTTCCGATACGAATGCGGCCATAGCCGAGCGGATTTTGGCTAGCGATGGACTGTCAAGTTCTCGACTGGATAGGGGGTTCCTGGAGCGGACGCTGAATCCCGGGTTATCCCTTGTTCACGACGTGGATTTCGGCTTTCTCGAAGAGGTTTTCAATAAGTTCGGACCCTCCGCTCCCAAGTCCGGGCAGCCTTTCGACTCCAAGTTCTCGGAATTCATTCATACCCGGGACGAAGGCATCGTCAAGGCGTCTGCGGAAGTGATTCTGGATCTCTCTTCTGACAAGACGGAGACTGAGTGCATAAACGGGGTCTTTCGAATTACGGAGTACGGCTACCAGCTTGGCTTGCGCCTGGTGAATGGATTGCCCGTGCAAGGTCCAGCAGGGCTGGCTGGAAATACCGATGCGGGGCAGGCGGTATTGCCTTCCGCCAGCATGCCTGAACAGCCCGCCCTGATGGAACGGCTGAGGGATCTCATGTCCGCGAGGAAGAACACCGATGCCGTGGGCGCGGTGCTGCGTACCATCTGGGACGGGAACGTCCCCCGAGATTTGCAGAGCTAGAACCTCAGTGGCTGGAAGCGGCTACCGCGCCCGGCAGCCGCTGCACCGCGTCCAGCAGCCGGGCGGCGAATTCCTGCGCCGCCCGGCTGCGCGAGGCTTCCTTGCGCCACAGGATGGCCGCCCGGCGGATGGTGGTCGGGTCGGTCAGGGCGATGCTCGTCAACCCCGATCCGGCCGCACCCGCCGCATGCTCGGCGGCGATGGTCGCCAATTCGCCCTGCCGGCTCAGGTGGATAAGGGCGTCGACCGATTCCATCTCTACCCGCACCTCGGGTATCAAGCCGGCCTGGGCGCAGGCCGCGTCTATCATGCGGCGCGTGGCGAAGCTGCGCGGTAGCAGCGCCAACGGCACGCCCGCGAGATCACGCATGCGCAGGCTGCGCCGCGAGGCCAGCGGGTGGTTCTTGCCGACCACCACCTGCAGGCGTTCGTCGAACAGGGGTTGCGCCTCGATTTCCTCGCGCAGCGCCGGATGGAAGGAAATGCCCAGGTCCAGCTGGCCGCTGACCAGCAGGTCTTCGATGGGGCCGGCCCGCAGATCGCGCACCTGGATCTGGACCTTGGGGAATGCCAGGCTGAAGCTGGCCACGGCGTCCGGCACGAAATGGGTCAGGAACGTGGGGATGACGCCTATGGTCAGCGATCCAGCCTGCAAGCCCGCCAGATCCGCCAGGGCCATTTTCCCGGCTTCGACTTCCTGCAAGGCCCGGCTGGCGTGGTCGCGCAGCACCCGGCCCGCCTGCGACAGGCGCAACCCCCTGCCGATACGGTCGAACAAGGGCATGCCCAACTCTTCTTCCAGCTGGCGCAGGCCGTGCGACAGGGTGGATTGGGTGACGTGCAGGGCGTCGGCTGAACGGGTCAGGTGCTCGGTTTCCGCGACGCTGAGAAAGTAGCGTAGCTGGCGCAGTTCCATCGGCGGGACTCCTGGTGCAAAGCCGGAACGGACGGTCAATGATGGGTGGACTTATCATTCGATGATATCGAACAATAAATGCAATATAAATCATTGGATGCAAAACCGGCCGGGCCCTAATCTTGCCTGTATCACTCATGGCAGGGCTATAGGCTTTATGACATCCGTTTCGACCCAGGCTCCGATCACGCCGGACGATGCCTCCTGGCGCATCGAGCGCATCCACGCAAGAATCGTCGACATCCCGACGATCCGGCCGCACAAGTTCTCGTTCGGCGCCATCAACCGGCAAAGCCCGGTCATCGTGCAGCTGTGGCTGGCCAACGGCGCTTGCGGTTTTGGCGAGGCGGCCACGATAGGCGGACCGTCCTGGAACGAGGAGTCGCCCGAAACCATCCTGCACGCGATCCAGAACTATCTGGCTCCCGCCGTCAATGGCGCCGATGCGCGCAGGTTCGCCGAACACATCAATCGCTTCGACGCCGTCTGCAAGGGCAATGCGTTTGCCAAGAGCGCGGTGGAAATGGCGTTGATCGATGCGGTGGCGCGCAGCCTGGGCGTGCCGGCCTGGCAACTGCTGGGCGGCAAGCGCATCGAACGCCTGCCGCTGGCCTGGACGCTTGCCAGCGGCGATTCGCAGCGCGATCTGGAGGAGGCCGAGCAGATGATGCAGGCACGCCGCCATCGCCTGTTCAAGCTCAAGATCGGCGCGCGCAGCCCGGCGGACGACGTGGCGCACGTGACCCGCATCGCGCGCGGCCTGGACGGCCGCGCCGACATGACGGTGGACGTCAACCAGGCCTGGGATGGCAACACGGCCCGCCGCTATCTGCCGCAGCTGGTAGAGGCCGGCGTGACGCTGATCGAACAGCCCGTGGCGAAGTGGGACGTGCAGGCCCTGCGCGAGGCGACGCAGTCGCTGGGGTCGGCCGCGCTGATCATGGCGGACGAAACCGTGTGCTCCGCGCAGGACGCCTACATGCTGGCCTCGCAGCGCGCCTGCCATGTGTTTTCCCTGAAGGTCGCCAAGCATGGCGGGCTGCTGCGCACGCGCGAAGTCGCGGCCGTGGCGCAAGCCGCGGGCATAGGCTGGTACGGCGGCACCATGCTGGAGACTTCGCTCGGAAGCGCGGCTTCCGCGCATGTGTTCTCCACGTTGTCGGACCAGCACCACGGTTGCGAACTGTTCGGACCGCAGTTGCTGGTCGACGACATCGTCGAGCAGCCCATGGCCGTGCGCGACTACGAACTCCAACTACCCGACGGCCCAGGCTTTGGCGTCGTCGTGGATGAAAAACGGCTGGAACGTTTCGACCGGGCGAGGGCAGGCCTGACGCCCACCACGGTCGACTTCGGCCGCCGCGGCGAGGCTGCCGCGACCTGACCCACCAGTTTTCCGATCATTCCAAAAGGCAGGAGACGCATCATGGCTGAATTTACCCAGCAACAACTACTGGACCTGGTCAACAGCTCCCAGGTCAATCCGGGCAACGACCGGGTCCGGCAGATCACGCAGCGCATCGTGTCGGACCTGTTCCGCGCGATCGACGATCTCGACATCAAGCCCGACGAGTTCTGGGCGGGCGTGGATTGGCTCGCGCGCCTGGGCGCCGGCGGCCAGCTTGGATTGATCACGGCCGGCCTGGGCTTTGACCGCCTGATCGACATCCGCGAGGAAGAAGCCGACGAGGCCGCCGGCCGCGCCGCGGGCACGCCGCGCGCGATCGAGGGGCCGCTCTACATCGCGGGCGCGCCGTTGTCCGACGGCGAGGCGCGCCTGGACGAGGATCCGGCAGCCGGCACGGTGCTGGTGATGGAAGGGCAGGTGCGCGACGTGGACGGCAATCCCGTCGCCGGCGCGCTGGTGGACGTCTGGCACGCCAACGAGCTGGGGCGTTATTCGCACTTCGATCCCGACCAGGCGGACTACCATCTGCGCCGCAAGATCAAGACCGACGCGCAAGGCCGCTACCGATTCCGCAGCTTTATTCCGCCGGGTTATGCGATTCCGCCGAATAGCCCCACTTCCGAACTGTTCGTGGCGCTGGGCCGCCATGGCAACCGGCCGGCCCACATCCACTTCCTGGTGGCTGCCGAAGGCCAGCGCACTCTGACCACGCAGGTCAACATCCCGGGCGACACTTTCCTGGATGACGACTTCGCCTTCGCCACGCGCGACGGGCTGGTGGTCGAACTGCAGCCCAATACGCCGGCCGCCGGCTATGAGAGCCTGGGCGTGAACGCGCCGTTCACGCGCGTCTGTTTCGACTTCGTGGTGCAGCCGGCGCTGGATGCCGACGAGGCCCGCCCGCAAGCCCGCATGGACCGCGCCACCGCCTGAGCAATGCACGGGCGGCGCCCGCGCGGCGCCGCCATTTCCCCCCAAGAAACCACCTAGAACAACCCGCAGGCGCGAGGCCGGGTTCGGCCGCGCCATGGAGACAACCATCATGACCGCGACTTCCAGCTGGTCGATTCCGACGCTCATCGACCAGGAGCGACTGGGCGCCTTTCAATGGCGCGTGCTGATCCTGTGCTTTCTGATCGCGCTGTTCGACGGATTCGACACACAGGCGATCGCCTTCACCGGGCCCGCGATCCTGGCTGCCTTCGATCTGAAGGCAGGCGCGCTGGCGCCCATCCTCACCGCCGGCATCGTCGGCATGACGGTGGGCGCCATGACCCTGGGCCTGATCGGCGACCGCATCGGCCGCCGTCCGGCCATCATGCTCGGCCTGGCCTTGTTCGGCCTGTCCACGCTGGCCACGGCCTGGGCCACCGACACCACCCACATCCTGGTGCTGCGCTTCATCGCCGGCCTGGGCATGGGCGGCTGCACGCCGGTGTTGCTGGCGCTGGCCGCCGAGTACGGTCCAGCCCGTTTGCGCGGGGCCATCATGACCGGCGTGCTGCTGGGCCTGCCCGCGGGCGCCATGCTGGGCGGCCTGCTGGCCGCCCGCATGCTGCCCGTCATCGGCTGGGAAGGCATCTTCATCGTCGGCGGCCTGGCGCCGCTGGCCTTGCTGGCCGTCGCGGCCGTGATGCTGCCCGAGTCGCTGTACTTCAAGGCCACGCGCCGCGATCCGGAAAGCCAGCGCTACATCGCGCGCATCCTGTCGGTGATATCGAGCCGCAAGCTGGGCGCGGACACGCAATTCACCGTGCCCGAGGAATCCGTCTCCCGCGCCGGCGTGGGCGCATTGTTCTCGGGCGGCCACGGCGGCAAGACCGTGGCGATCTGGGCGGTGTACCTGCTGAACTGGGTCGCGTGGTTCATGCTGCTGTCGTGGCTGCCCACGGTGCTGAAGGCCGCGGGCCTGCCCGCCGAACAGGCTCCCATGGGCACCGTCATCGTCAATGCCGTTTTCATCATCTGCGCGATTCCGCTGTCCTTCGTGTTGCCGCGCGTCAATACCCGGCGGCTGTTGGGCGGCATGTTCGCCCTGGGCATCGCGGTGGCCGTCGGCCTGAGCCAGGCCGGCGACAACTGGACGCTGGTGTTCATCCTGGTCGGCGCGGCAGGCTTCGGCATAGGCGGTCAGCAGATCGCGCTGAACTACCTGGTCGTGGGCGCCTATCCGACCGCCTTGCGCGCCACCGCCACCGGCTGGGCCATCGGCATGGGCCGCGCGGGCGCGATCGCGGGTTCGGCCATCGGCGGCAGCTTCCTGGCCTGGGGCGGACCGTCGGGATTTTTCATGGCGCTGGCCGTGCCCCTGGCGGTCGCGGCCCTGGCGGTGCTGAGCCTCAAGCTCAAGCACGCGCGGCCCGACGGCGCGCTATCGGCTGCCCATTGAAATCTGCAAGGACGAATCAAACATGAGCACACATCAACGCTTCGAGGGCCTGGTGGCCCTGGTCACCGGCGCCGCCCAGGGCGTGGGCCGGGCGACGGCCAGAAGGTTGGCGGCCGAGGGCGCGCACGTTGTCGTGGTGGACCGGGCAGAGGAGCAGGGCGCCGCGGTTGCCGAGGAAATCCGGGCCGCGGGCGGGCTCGCCCGTTTCGTGCAGGCCGATCTTGAAACCCACGCGGGCGCGCAGTCCATGGTGCGGGCCGCGCTGGAAATCAACGGCCGCATCGACGTGTCGGTGCACAACGTGGGCGGTACGATCTGGACCCGGCCGTTCTGGGAATACACGCCCGAGCAGATGCAGCGCGAAGTCAACCGTTCGCTGTGGCCCACCTTGTGGTCTTGCCGCGAAATCATCCCGGTGATGCGGGCGCAGGGCGCGGGCGCCATCGTCAACGTGGGCTCGAACGCCACGCGCGGCATCTACCGGGTGCCGTATTCGGCCTCCAAGGGCGGCGTGCACGCCGCCACCGTCTGCATGGCGCTGGAGCTGGCGAAGTCCGGCGTGCGCGTCAATTGCGTGTCGCCGGGCGCGCTGGACAACGGCGTGCGCGCGATCCCGCGCAACCACGAAGCGCCGTCCGCGCAGGAGACCGCCTGGGTCGGCGAGATGTATGCCTCCTGCCTACGGGACACGCCGCAGGATCGCCTGGGCCAGGCCGAAGAGGTCGCTGCGGCGATCTGCTTCATGGCCGCGCCCGAGGCGTCCTACATCACCGGGCAGATCATGTACGTGGCCGGCGGCGACATAGGCTGAAGACCAGGCTGGCTCAGCGGGCCTTGGGTCCGGCCGCCAGCCAGTCCAGGAAATCGCGGCCCGGCCCCTGGTCGCGCGCGATCGCGCCTATGGGCTGGAACGAGCCCGGCGATTCGATGCGCACGCGCTGGAAATGCCCGTGCTGCATGTACCAGTTGCCCAGGGTCTGGGGCACCATCGCCAGGGCTTGCTGGGCCTGCATGACGGCGATGAGCAGCGGCATGGGCGGGGCGGCGCTGCTCAGCCTGCATAGCCGCGGCAACACGCCGGCGCGTTCGAAGAAGGCCTTGAACACCGCATGGATGGCCAGTTCGGGGCGGGGTTCTATCCATAGCTGGGAGGCCACCTGCGCCAGCGTGGGCGCGACGTCGGGATCCAGCAGCGGGTGGCCGGCGGCGGCCACGATCACCGCCGCGTCGTCCTGCAGCGGCACGAATTTCAGGCCGGCGGGGATCGCCTCCGGACGCCGGCACAGCAGCATGTCCAGGCTGCCGCCGGCCGCTTGCGGCAGCAGTTGTTCGCGGCTGCCTTCCACCACTTCCACTTGCAGTCCCGGGCGCGCCTTCATATAGGCGGGCAGGCGTTCGGCCAGCAAGCCGCCGCTGGCGGCCGGTATGGCGCCCAGGCGCAGATGGCCGGTGGCGCCTTGGCGCAGGGCCGCCACCGAATCCGTGGACGCGCGCAGCGTCGTCAACATGCTGCGGGCGCACTCGGCCATGAGCTGGCCGCTGCGCGTGGTGCGCATGCCGCGGGCATGGCGCTCGAACAGCTTTACGCCCAGCAGATCCTCGATATCGGCCAGCGCATGGGTGGCCGCCGGCTGGCTCAGGCCGATATGGTTGGCCGCCTGCTGGATGCTGCCCAGGTCGGCGATGCTGGCCAGCAATTGCAGGTGGCGCAGGCGCCCCTTGGCGAGCAGGCGGGACAGCAGGGTGGCGGGGGCGACGTCCATGGCGCAGACAAGTTAGTTATTCAAAACACGAATATATGCACCTATTAATGTATTTGAAATAAGGATATGCCCTGGACACAATGCAGCGATCCCTTACATCGCTTCCGTTCCCAGGAGTGGCTGGTCCATGAAGTCCCGTTTGCTGCATGCGCTTGTTTGCGCCGTAACTCTTAGTGCTTCGTCCCTGGCCGCCGCTCAGGGCGCCTATCCTTCCCAGCCTGTCCGGCTGATTGTGCCGTTCGCGCCCGGCGGATCCACGGACGCGCTGGCCCGCGCGGTGGCCGAGGGCCTGCGCAAGGAACTGGGCCAGAGCGTGGTGGTGGAGAACCGCGCCGGCGCGGGCGGCCTGCTCGGCACCGAGGCGGTGGCGCGGGCCGAACCCGACGGCTACACGCTGGGCATGGCCACGGTCAGCACCATGGCGGTCAATCCCCTGCTGTATGGCACCAAGCGCGTCAACCCCGAAACGCAGCTGAAACCGGTGGCCTCGGTGGCGACGGTGCCGGTTGTGTGGATGGTGAATCCGGCGTTTCCGGCGCAGGATTTCGCGCAGTTCCTGGCCGAGCTGCGGGCCCATCCGGGCAAGTACTCGTTTGGCTCACCCGGCGTGGGTTCGCTCGGGCACCTGAACCTGGCGGCCATGAACGCGGATCTGAAGGTCGATGTCCTGCACGTGCCGTACCGCGGCATGGGTCCGGCGCTGACCGCCGCGGTGGGCGGCGAAGTGCAGGTGCAGCAGGATCAGTACGCGTCCGCGCAATCGCTGGTCAAGGCCGGCAAGCTGCGCGCCATCGCCGTGTCCGCGCCCGCCCGGATGCCTGACATGCCGGACCTGCCGACCATGACGGAACTGGGCTATCCGCAGCTGAACGCGCTGGGCCAGACCTGGTTCGGCCTGGTCGTGCCCGCCGCAACGCCCGATGCCGTGGTGCAGCGCCTGAATCAGGCCGCGGTGCGTGCGCTGGCCGATCCGGCGCTGGTGCAGCGCCTGGCGGGCATGGGCGCGCAGCCCGACGCCGGCACGCCGCAGGCCTTCGCCGAGCGCATAGCGCAGACGCTGGCCGCCAATCGCAAAATCATTGAAACTGCCGGCATCAAGCTCGACGAGTGACCTGACCGGTTTTTTCCCCGCCATTACAGCCACAGGAGAAACAATGGGTGCCATCGACAAACTTGCGCCGTTCATCGACGCGCGCAGCGAGCGCTACGCGGAACTGAGCGACCGCATCTGGAGCCTGGCCGAACTGCGCTACGACGAGCACAAGTCCGCCGAGCTGCACATCGCCATGCTGGAAGAAGCCGGCTTTCGCGTCACGCGCGACGCCGCCGGCATTCCCACCGCCTTCGTGGCCGAGGCCGGCAGCGGCGGCCCGGTGATCGGCATCCTGGGCGAGTACGACGCGCTGTCTGGCCTGAGCCAGGAAAGCGGCGCCTATGCCTGCCAGCCTTCGCCGGAAACACCCAATGGCAACGGCCACGGCTGCGGTCACCATTTGCTGGGCACGGCCGCGCATTTCGCCGCGGTGGCGGTGAAGGAGTTCCTGGAGGCCAACGGCCTGCCCGGCACCATCCGTTTCTACGGCTGTCCGGCGGAAGAGGGCGGTTCGGGCAAGACCTTCATGGCGCGCGCGGGCCTGTTCGATGACGTGGACGCCGCGCTGACCTGGCATCCCGCCTCGCACACGGGGATCTTCCACCAGTCCTCGCTGGCCAACATCCAGGCTTATTTCCGCTTCCGCGGCGTTGCGGCGCACGCGGCCAATTCGCCGCACCTGGGCCGCAGCGCGCTGGACGCGGTCGAGCTGATGAACGTGGGCGTCAACTACCTGCGCGAGCACATGGTGCCGGATGCGCGCGTGCACTACGCCGTGACCAACAGCGGCGGCATTTCACCGAACGTGGTGCAGGCCCGCGCCGAAGTGCTGTACCTGGTGCGCGCACCAATCAATTCGCAGGCGTCCGAACTGTACGAGCGCGTGCAGAACGTGGCGCGCGGTGCGGCTTTGATGACGGGCTGCGAACTGGAAATCGTGTTCGACAAGGCCTGCTCGAACTACATTCCCAATGGCGTGCTCAACCAGATCATGCATGCCAACATGCTGGCGCTGCAGGGGCCGGATTACAACGCGGGCGAACAGCAGGCCGCGCGCCGCATGTGGGATTCGATCTCCGCCGACGACATCGACAACGCCGGCAAGAACCTGGGCGCGGTGCTGCGCAATCCCACGCCGCTGTTCACCGGCGTGGCGCCCTACGAACCCGGCAAGGCCGAGATCACCTACGGCTCCACCGACGTGGGCGACGTGAGCTGGGTCGCGCCCACCGCGCAATGCTGGGGCGCCTGCTACGCCTACGGCACGCCGTTCCATTCCTGGCAGATGGTGGCGCAGGGCAAGATGTCCATGGCGCACAAGGGCATGGTGCACGCGGCCAAGATCATCGCGGCGACCGCCGCCGATCTGTACACGCAGCCCGAGGCGCTGGCGCGCGCCAAGGAAGAACTGGTGGAAACGCGCCGCGGGCAGCCTTACGTCTGCCCGATTCCGGCGGATGTGCTGCCCTCGTTCATGCGAAAGTAATTGCTGGGAGCGGGGCGGCGCAAGGCCGCCCCGGTTGCCGTCAGGCCGGCAAGGACGGCGCGTATTGCGCGTCCGAATTGACCTTCGCGTGGAATTCCACCACCTTGCGCACCACCTTCACGGGATCGTCTTCGATGATGAAGAGATCCAGGTCGTGCGCGCCTATCATGCCATTGGCCAGCACCTGGCCGCCCAGCCATTCGACCAGGCCGGACCAGTACTCGCTGCCCACCAGCACGATGGGAGCGGCGGGGACCTTGCCCGTCTGGATGAGCGTCAGCGCTTCGAAGAGTTCATCCAGGGTACCGAAACCGCCAGGCATCGCCACATAGGCGAAGCTGTGCATGAAGAAGGTTGCCTTGCGCGAGAAAAAATACTCGAATGACAGGCTGATGGTTTGGTATTCGTTGTTGTGCGCTTCGTGGGGCAGGCTGATGTTCAGACCGATGCTGGTGCCGCCTGCTTCGAACGCGCCCTTGTTGGCTGCCTCCATGATGCCGGGACCGCCGCCGGCGATCACCGCGAAACCCGCTTCCGCCAGAGCGGCGGAAATTGCGACGGTGGTTTCATAGTGGGGGGAATTACGGCTGACTCGCGCACTGCCGAAGACGCTGACAGCAGGCCCGATGTTCGCGAGCTTGTCTGCCGCCGTCCGTATCTCTGACATAATCAGCGGAATTTGTTTGTTGGCGGGTGTTTCCGCAGCTATTGCCATATCTGCCTTTGTAACCATGAAAAAAACCTTATTACTGGTCGACGGTTCAAGTTACTTGTACCGCGCTTTCCACGCTATGCCTGATTTGCGCAACGCGCAAGGCGAACCCACGGGGGCGCTCTACGGCGTGGTGAATATGCTGCGCAAACTTGTCTCTGATCATAAGGCAGAGTATGCCGCATGTATTTTCGATGCCCGCGGCAAGACCTTCCGTGACGATCTCTATCCGGAATACAAGTCGCACCGCCCGCCCATGCCGGAAGACCTGGCCGCGCAGATCGAGCCTATCCACCGAGCGGTGCGCGCGCTGGGCTGGCCGGTGCTGGCCATCGAAGGCGTCGAGGCCGACGATGTGATCGGCACCCTGGCCAAACGCGCTGCCGAGCACGACGTGCACACCATCGTGTCCACCGGCGACAAGGACCTGGCGCAGTTGGTCAACAGCCATGTCACCCTGGTCAATACGATGACGGGCGAAGTGCTGGACGAGGCCGGCGTGGTCAACAAGTTCGGCGTTCCGCCCGACCGCATCGTGGACTACCTGATGCTGGTGGGCGACACGGTGGACAATGTTCCCGGCGTGACCAAGGTGGGCCCCAAGACCGCCGTCAAATGGCTTACGGAATTCGGCTCGATAGACAAGCTGGTGGAAGGCGCTGAAGACATCAAGGGCGTGGCGGGCAGCAACCTGCGCGAAGCCATTCCCAACTTCCCGCTGACGCGCCAGCTGCTGACCGTGAAGTACGACTGCGACCTGGCCGGCCATGTGGATGCCGTGGACGACCTGACGCCGCGCCCGCGCGATGATGCGACGCTGACCGAACTTTATGAACGCTACGGTTTCCGCACCTGGCTGCGCGACCTGACCGGCGACGCCGAGCGCGTGCCGGCGGGCGACGCCCGCGTTGCGCACGAGGCGCCCGCCGCGCCTGTGGAACTCGATTATCAGATCATTTCCGATTGGGCCGCGTTCGATGCCTGGATGGAAAAGCTGAAAGACGTGCCCCTGGTCGCGCTGGACACCGAGACCACCTCGCTGGACGAAATGCAGGCCAGGATGGTGGGCATGTCGCTGGCGGTATCGCCCGGCGTGGCGTGCTACATCCCGGTCGCGCACCGCGGCCCGGACAACGCGCCGCAACTGCCCAAGGCCGAGGTGCTGGCGCGCCTGAAGCCCTGGCTGGAGGATGCGTCGCGCGCCAAGCTGTTGCACCACGCCAAGTACGATGCGCACGTGTTTGCCAACGAAGGCATCAAGCTGGCCGGCATCACCGAAGACACGATGCTGCAGGCTTACGTGCTGGAATCGCACCGCGGCGTGGGCCTGAACGACCTGGCCCAGCGCTACCTGGGCCGCGGCGGCGTGTCCTACGAGGACCTCTGCGGCAAGGGCGCCAAGCAGATCGGCTTCGATGAAGTGGCGGTCGACAAGGCCGGCCATTACGCCGCCGAGGACTCGGACTTCACCTTGCAGCTGCACCAGGTGCTGCGCCCGATGGTGGCGGCCGACGAAGGGTTGAACCGCATCTACCAGCTGGAAATGCAGGTGTCCTCGGTGCTGACCACGGTCGAGCGCAATGGTGTCAAGGTGGATGCCGCGGAACTCGGTCGCCAGAGCCACAAGCTGGGCCAGGAAATGCTGCTGCTGGAACAGAAGGCCTATGAACTGGCCGGCCAGCCCTTCAACCTGAATTCCCCCAAGCAATTGGGTGAGATCCTGTTCGGCCGCATGCAGCTGCCGGTGGTGCGCAAGACCGCCAGCGGCGCGCCGTCCACCGACGAAGAGGTGCTGAGCAAGCTGGCGCAGGACTATCCGCTGCCGCAGGTTCTGCTGGAGTACCGCGGCCTGTCCAAGCTGAAGTCCACCTACACGGACAAGCTGCCGCGCATGATCAACCCGGACACCGGGCGGGTGCACACGCATTACTCGCAGGCCGCGGTGATCACGGGCCGCCTGGCTTCGTCCGATCCGAACCTGCAGAACATCCCTGTGCGCACTGCAGCCGGCCGGCGCGTGCGCGAGGCGTTCATCGCCGAACAGGGCATGCTGTTGTCGGCGGACTATTCCCAGATCGAGCTGCGCATCATGGCGCACGTCTCGGACGACGCCAACCTGCAGCGCGCCTTCGCCGCCGGCGAGGATATCCACCGCGCCACGGCCTCCGAAGTGTTCGGCGTGTCGCTGGCCGATGTCTCCACCGAACAGCGCCGCGCCGCCAAGGCCATCAACTTCGGCCTGATCTACGGCATGGGGGTGTTCGGCCTGGCGTCCAACCTGGGCATCACCCGCGATGCCGCGCAGGCCTACATCGACCGCTATTTCGCCCGCTACCCCGGCGTGGCGATGTACATGGACGATACCCGCCGCCGCGCGCGCGAGCAGGGCTACGTGGAAACCGTTTTCGGGCGCCGCCTGCAGCTGCCGGAAATCCGCGGCGCCTCCGGCCCGCGCCGCCAGGCGGCCGAACGCGCCGCCATCAACGCGCCCATGCAGGGCACGGCGGCCGACCTGATCAAGATGGCCATGATCGCGGTGCAGGACTGGCTGGAAACCGAAAAGTTGCAGACGCGCATGATCATGCAGGTGCACGATGAACTGGTACTGGAAGCGCCCGACGCCGAACTGGAACGGGTCAAGGAAGCGCTGCCGCGCCTGATGTGCGATGTGGCATCCCTGCGCGTGCCGCTGGTGGCCGAGGTGGGCATGGGCAAGAACTGGGAGCAGGCCCACTAGGGCCGGAAGCACCCCGTCGGCAGGAAGCGTGGGCCGCCCTGGGGCGGCCCATTTCCGTTTTTTGATTTGAAACAATATAATGTTGCGCTTCCCCCGCCTCTAAAGCGTCCCCCCAAAATGTTGCTGCTCTGGATTTTGCTCGCCACCGTCACCGGCGGGCTTATCGCCGTCCTGGTCGCCAGCTGGCTGGCCTACAAGGTTTTCGCGCAATATCTGCACCACATGGTCAGCCTGTCGGTGGGGGTGCTGCTGTCGGTGGCCCTGCTGCATCTGCTGCCCGAGGCCTTCGAGACCGGCGTGGGCGATGCCCACGTGCTATTCGGCCTGATGCTGGCGTCCTTGATCGGCTTCTTCGTGCTGGAGAAGATCGCGCTGCTGCGGCACAGCCATCACCACGAGGGCGACGGCCACCACCACCACAAGGGCCACGACCGCCACGAGGCGGGCCGGGGCGGCGTGCTGATCCTGATCGGCAGTTCGCTGCATAACCTGTGCGACGGCGTGCTGGTGGCGGCGGCCTTTCTGACCGACCCGCTGCTGGGCGTGCTGACCGCGGCTTCCATCATCGTCCACGAAGTGCCGCACAAGCTGGGTGACTTCGTGGTGCTGCTCAACGCGGGCCTGGCGCGCCGCCGCGCGTTCTCGCTGATCCTCTTCACCAGCTTGTGTTCAGCCGTGGGCGGCATAATAGGGTACTTCGTGCTGCAGCAGGCGCAGGAGTGGGTGCCGTATGTACTGGTGGTTGCAGCCAGCAGCTTCCTCTATATCTCGGTGGCCGACCTGATGCCGCAAATGCACGAACGGGTATCCCTGGCCGATGCCGTCCCGCAGTTGCTGCTGGTCGGCGTGGGCGTGGCGCTGATCTACAGCGTCACCACGGCGATGCACCACGGGCACGACCATGAGGCCGAAACCGGCCAGGGCGCGCCGCAAGTGGAGCATGTCCACCGGCACTAGGATCGGCGCGGGGCCATGCAGGCGCTGGCGGGATATCCGGCTTGGTTGATCATCCCTACACAGGAGTTCTTCATGAGTTTTTCCGCCGCAGCCGGCAATGTCGCGCCCACCGTGATCCATACGGACACCCAGGGGCTGGTCCACGGAGATTTCAAGCTGCCCGTGGCCGACGGCACGATCGCCGCCTATTACGCCGCGCCCGAAGGCAAGCGCGACCTGCCCATCGTGCTGGTGGTGCAGGAAATCTTCGGCGTGCACGAGCACGTCAAGGACCTGTGCCGCCGGGTCGCCAAGGCCGGCTACCTCGCCGTCGCCGCCAATCTCTACGAACGCCAGGGCGACGCGTCGGTCTACACCGACATCCCCAAACTCATCGCCGAACTGGTCAGCAAGGTGCCGGACGAGCAGGTCTTTGCCGACCTGGACGCCAGCGTGGCCTGGGCGGCCGCGCACGGCGGTGACGTCAAGCGCGTGGCCGTGACGGGCTTCTGCTGGGGCGGCCGCCTGACCTGGATGTACGCCGCGCACAATCCCGACGTGAAGGCGGGCGTGGCCTGGTACGGCAAGCTCAGCGTGGGCCATGGCCCGCTGATCAAGCGTTTCGCCTTCGATGTGGTCAACGACCTGCACGCGCCGGTGCTGGGCCTGTACGGCGGCAAGGACGCCAGCATCCCGCTGGCCGATGTCGAAACCATGAAGGCCAAGCTGGCCGACGGCAACGACAACGCCCGGCGCTCGGAATTCGTGGTGTACCCCGAGGCCGACCACGCCTTCCTGGCGGACTATCGCGCCAGCTACAAGGCCGAGGCCGCGCAGGACGGCTGGAAGCGCATGCTGGAGTGGTTCAAGCGTTATTTGTAGGATGCCGGGCAGCGAAAACTGCCCGGGCGCACAGTTGAAAAAGCCGACCAGAAGGTCGGCTTTTTCATGCTGCTCAGTTGCCGGCTTCGCGCAGGCGGCTGGGCAGCAGCTCGCCGTGGCGAGCCAGCAGAGGGTAGGCGGCCGCCCCCACCAGATGGGAATTGATGCCCTTCATGTCGCGCAGGATATCCAGGTACAGCGCGCCCACCTCGGCGGCATCGACCTCGCCCCCTTTGATTTTCTGCAGGTGCGTGTCCGCCGCGTTGGTCTCGATCGAGCGGAAGCGCGCTTTTTCGCCTGCCAGCGCACGGGCCTGGCGCAGGTCGTCGTTGACGAACAGGGCGGCGGCGGTGCGCTGGTTGGAGATAAGCTGGCCCAGCGTGTCGTCCAGGCTGGCGCGCTGCTCGGGCGAAAAGACCCAGCCCTGCTTGCGCAGTTTGCCGATGTGGCTGAGCAGGCCGTGGTTGGCGATGTCGCCGGCATGGCCGATATTGCTGGTGAAGGCCAGGATGTCGTCCAGGCGCTGGATGTCCTCGCGCGTCATGTTCTCCTGGTCCAGGGTGGCCAGGTAGGTCGTGATGGCGTTCTCCAGCTTGTCCAGCGCGGCGTCCAACTGGCGCGCCTGCACCATGCGGTGGCGGTTGTCACGCTTGAAGCCGGCGCGGGCGTAGAGCAGCAGGGTCTGCAGCATGTCGGCCATGCGCAGGGCTTCGCGCGCCGCGTTGCCCAGGGCCACGGCCGGCACGTCGTGGGCCCATTCGTCCAGGTACTGGGGGCGCGACGGATCGTTCGGATCCGCGCGCTTGGGCAGCCAGCGGGTCAGCAGGGCGGCGTAGGGCGTCAGCAGCGGCAGGAACACCAGCGCGATGACGGCGTTGAACAGCGTGTGGAAGTTGGCCACGGCGCGGGCCGGGTCGGATGCCAGTTCGCTCATCATCGGCTGCAGGTAGGGCAGCAGCATCAGGCCGGCCAGCACGCCCAGCACCCGCGTCAGCAGGTTGCCCAGCGGCAGGCGGCGGGCGGCGGGGTCGTCGCCGGTCACGCCTTCGATCATGGGGTTGATGGCGGTGCCCAGGTTGGCCCCCAGCACCAGCGCAAACGCGACGTGAGGCGCCACCATGTGATGGCTGGCCAGGGACATGACCAGCACCACCACGGCCACGCTGGAATGTGCCGCCCAGGTGAAGGCGGCCGCCAACAGCACGGTAGCCACGGGTTGGGTCGACAGCGCGTCCAGGATCATGCCCAGCATGGGCGCGGTCTGGAACGGCTGGAACAGTTCGACCAGTTGGTGCAGCGACAGCAGCAAGAGGCCCAGGCCGATGAAGACCCGGCCCAGATCGCGGGTGCGCCCCGGCGGATAGCGGCGGAACATCCACACGCCCACCAGGATCAGGATGGGGGCGAGGGAGGTCAGGTCGAAGGACAGCAGTTGGACGATCAGGGTGGTGCCGACGTTGGCGCCCAGCATGGCGGCCAGGGCCGGCGCCAGGCCGACGACCCCGCCGGCCGCGAAGCCGGTGATCATCAGGCCGGTAGCCGTGCTGCTCTGCAATGCGGCGGTGATGCCGAGCCCGGCGGCGAAGGCCCGCAGCCGGGTGCCGAGCGCCTTGCCCAATGCCGCGCCCAGCGCGGCCCCGAAGGCGCGCTGCACGCCTGTTTGGACCATGTGCACGCCCCACAGGAGGAGGGCGACGTAGCCGGCGAAGTCAAGCAGGGTAATGAGTCCGGACATCCTGGCGTGTTTCCATTCTTTTATGACAAGTAATAATTCTGTAATGATCGCATGCGCGGTGCTGCCGGGGGAACCTGTCCCCGCAATACAGCATACGCCTGCCGGGGCTTTGCTGCGTGCGGCTTTGCCAGCGCGTATCATTGACTGATCATTTGCAGATGCACTGGAGTTTTGCGTGGCCGTTTCCGTATTCGACCTGTTCAAGATAGGCATAGGCCCGTCTAGCTCCCATACGGTGGGACCCATGCGGGCCGCCCTGTTGTTCGCGCAAGGCCTGGAACGCGACGGGCTCATGCCCAGCGTGGCCGCGGTGCGCGCCGAGCTCTACGGGTCGCTGGGCGCCACTGGCAAGGGCCACGGCACCGACAAGGGCGTGCTGCTGGGCCTGATGGGCGAAGCGCCCGACACCGTCGACCCTGCCGCCATTGCCGGCATGGTCGCGTCGGTGCGCGCCAGCCGCCAGTTGCCGCTGTTGGGACGCCATCCGGTTCCTTTCATCGAAAAGGAACACATGATGTTCTACCGCCGCGAAGCCATGGCGGAGCATCCTAACGGCATGAAGTTTCACGCCTTTGACGCCAATGGCGAGTCGCTGCGCGAGGCCCGCTACCTGTCGGTGGGTGGCGGCTTCGTGGTGACGGCCGGCGCGTCCAACAGCCAGGTCATCGCCGCGCACGACCAATTGCCGTACCCGTTCCGCATGGGCCGCGAGCTGATGGCCATGTGCCGCGAGAACGGCCTGACGGTGGCGCAGCTGATGATGAAGAACGAGCTGACCTGGCGCGACGAGGCCGAGGTGCACGCCGGGCTGGACCGCATCTGGCAGGTGATGCAGGACTGCGTGTCGCGCGGCTGTGGCATCAATTACCCCGAAGCGGACGGCGAACTGCCCGGCCCCTTGCGCGTGCGCCGCCGCGCGCCCGAGCTGTACCGCAATCTGACTCAGCGCGCCGAGCGCACGCTGTCCGATCCCCTGTCCGTGATGGACTGGGTCAATCTGTACGCCATGGCGGTCAACGAAGAGAACGCCGCGGGCGGGCGCGTGGTGACGGCGCCGACCAACGGCGCGGCCGGCATCATCCCCGCCGTGCTGCACTACTACGACCGCTTCGTGCCCGGCTCCAACCGCGAGGGCGTGCGCGATTTCCTGCTGACCGCGGCGGCCGTGGGCCTGCTGTACAAGTACAACGCCTCGCTGTCGGGCGCCGAGGTCGGCTGCCAGGGCGAGGTCGGCGTGGCCTGCTCGATGGCGGCGGGCGGCCTGGCCGCGGCCCTGGGCGGCACGGTCGAACAGGTCGAGAACGCGGCCGAGATCGGCATGGAGCACAACCTGGGCCTGACCTGCGACCCCGTGGGCGGCCTGGTCCAGATTCCCTGTATCGAGCGCAATGCCATGGCCTCCATCAAGGCCGTGAACGCCGCCCGCATGGCGCTGCGCGGCGACGGCCAGCATTACGTGTCGCTGGATTCCGTCATCAAGACCATGCGCGAAACCGGCGCCGACATGAAGACCAAGTACAAGGAAACCGCGCGCGGCGGGCTGGCGGTGAACATCGTCGAGTGCTGAGCGGTCCGCGGGGCGAGCGCCCAAGAAAAAGCCCCTCCGCGGAGGGGCTTTTTACTGACCGCGAGGTTTAGGCCACGCGGGCGTTTTGCAGCGCGGCGATGCGGGCCGGGATCGGCGGGTGCGAGGCGAACATCGCGGCCAGGCCGCCCTTGCCGGTGATGCCCGAGGCCTCGAAGGACTTGGGCAGCTCGCCCGGCTCCAGGCCGCCCAGGCGGGCCAGGGCGCGGATCATGGGTTCGCGGGCGCCCATCAGGTGGGCCGAGCCGGCGTCGGCACGGTACTCGCGCTGGCGCGAGAACCAGGCCACGATGATCGAGGCCAGGACGCCGAAAATGATTTCACAGACCAGCACGGTGATGTAGTAGCCCGGGCCGATGCCGCGTTCGTTCTTGAACACCACGCGGTCGATGAAGTAGCCGACCACGCGGGCCAGGAACACGACGAAGGTGTTCACCACGCCCTGGATCAGGGTCAGCGTGACCATGTCGCCGTTGGCGATGTGGGCGACCTCGTGCGCCAGCACGGCGGCGACTTCTTCTTCGCTCATGCTTTCCAGCAGGCCCGTCGACACGGCGACCAGCGAGTCGTTCTTGAACGCGCCGGTGGCGAACGCGTTGGGCGCGCCTTCATAGATGGCGACTTCCGGGCGGCCGATGCCGGCGCGGTCGGCCAGCTGGTGCACGGTGTCGACCAGCCAGGCTTCGCGCTGGTTGCGGGGCGAGTTCGGGTCCAGCACTTGCGCGCCGGTGCTCCACTTGGCCATGGGCTTGCTGATCAAGAGCGAGATGATCGCGCCGGTGAAGCCCACCACCACCGAGAAGATCAGCAGGGCGTTGAGGTTCAGGCCGTTGGCGGTGATGTACCGGTCCACGCCCAGGATGCGTAGCGTGGCCGACAGCACCAGCATGACAGCCAGGTTGGTGATGACGAAAAGGACGATGCGTTTCATGTTTTTTGTGTTCCTCTGCGAGCAGGATATGCCGGGATTCGACACTGCGGCGGCCCGCCAGTTCCCCGACTCGCCGGCGCCGCTTCCGGTGACGGAGAGTATAGTATCGCTTTCCCTTATTTCTCTTCACTTTTCCCTTAGCGTAGACCCCCATGCAGGCACTCTGGATGTTGCTGGCGTCCGCCATGTTCGCCATCATGGGTTCGTTCGTGAAGCTCGGCACCGAACACGGCGCCTCGCTGCCGCAAGTCGTGCTCTTTCGCGGGCTGCCCTCGGTCATCCTGCTGCTGATCTGGGCCCGCGCCGGCCGCCAGTCCATCATCCCCGTCAGCTGGAAACTCCACCTGTGGCGCAACCTGTCCGGCGTCACCTCGATGTGGCTGGGTTTCTTCGCCATCGCCCATCTGCCCCTGGCCACGGCCACCAGCCTGAACTACACGGCGCCGCTGTTCATCGCCTGTTGGATGCTGGGCTGGGGCGGCGCGCAGCGGGATTCCGTGCGCATCGTGGCGGTGGCGCTGGGGTTCCTGGGCGTGATCGCGGTGCTGCGGCCCAGCATCAACGAGGACCAGTGGCTGGCCGCCTTGCTGGCGATGACCGCCGGCGCCATGTCGGCCATCGCCATGATGCAGATCCGCCAGTTGGGCCGGGTCGGCGAACCCGAATGGCGCACCGTGCTGTTCTTCTCCGTGGCCGTTTGCGTGTCCAGCCTGGCCGGCCTGTTGTTCGAGGGCTGGGGCCACGCCGACTGGACCGGCTATCTGTCGTTACTGGGCGTGGGCGTGACGGGCCTGTTCGGCCAGTTGGCCATGACCCGCGCCTTCGGCCTGGGGTCGGCGCTGCTGACCGCGGCGTTGCAGTACAGCACCATCATCTTCGCGGCCTTGCTGGGCATGGGCATTTGGGGCGAGCAGCTGGACGCCCTGGCCTGGGCCGGCATGGGCCTGATCATTTTCGCGGGCCTGCTGTCGATATGGCGCACCATGCGCGATCCCAAGCCAGCCTGACCAGCGGTCTCCACACCCCCTTGCAGGAGCACACCGAATGACGATGACCCTGATTTCCGCCGCCGACCTGGCCGCGCGCCTGGAGGCGCCCGACGTGCGCGTGTTCGATGTGCGCCACGACCTGAGCAATCACGCGGCGGGCCGTCAGGCCTATGATGCCGGCCATATTCCCGGCGCCCGCTACCTGAACCACGAAACCGAGCTGGCCGCGGCCCGCAGCGGCAAGAACGGCCGCCATCCGCTGCCCTCGCGCGCCGCGTTTGGCGCGCTCATGGCCGCCCATGGCGTGACGCCCCGGACCCTGGTGGTGGCGTATGACGCCAGCGGCGGCATGTACGCCGCGCACCTGTGGTGGATGCTGCGCTGGCTCGGACACGACCAGGTGGCCGTGCTGGACGGCGGCTGGCAGGGTTGGACCGCCGCCGGGCTGCCGACCGCGACCGAAGCCGTTGCAGCCGTGCGCGCGGGCGAGCCGGTCGAGCCGGGCCCCTCGCTGGCCGGCTCGGTGGACGCCCAGGCGGTGCTGGACAATATTTCCCGTCCGGCTTTCACCGTGATCGATGCTCGCGCGGCCAACCGCTATCGCGGCGAGGTCGAGCCCATGGACCCGGTGGCCGGCCATATCCCGGGCGCCCTGAACCGTCCCAACGGCGAGAACCTCCAGGCCGACGGCCGCTTCAAGCCGGCCGCGCAGTTGCGCGAGGAATTCGCCAGCCTGCTGGATGGCCGTGATCCCGCGGCCATCGTGCACCAGTGCGGCTCGGGCATCACGGCCTGCCACAATCTGTTGTCCATGGAGATCGCGGGCCTGTCGGGTTCGCGGCTGTATCCCGGGTCCTGGAGCGAGTGGTGCAGCGACCCCTCCCGCCCGGTGGCCAAGGGCGCGTAGGTTCCGAAAGCCGGGGCGCAACGCCCTGGTTTTTTTTGCGGGAATCCGCGGGGACATGGCGGGGCAGTGCGCCGGACGCCGTCGCGAAGGGCGTTGCTTCCTAGCGCCTGGAGCGGCCGTCGGGCTTGGCCGCCTTGGCGTCCGCGAACACTCTTGAGCAAAGAAAGTCCACCAGCGCCCGCACTTTCGGCGACGGGTGCTTGCTGGCGGGCCAGAGCACGTGGAAGACGTTGGTGCGCTCCACATGCCCCGCCAGCACCGGTACCAGGCTGCCGTCCGCCAGGGGTTCGCGGATGGAGAAATCCGGCAGGTAGGCGATGCCCAGCCCTTGCAGCGCGAAGCAGGCGCGCGTTTCGATGTTGTTGCAGATCATCGAGACGGGCAGTTGCAGTTCGGGCTCGCCGGCCGCTTGTCGCAGCGCCCAGGTCTCCAGCTTGCCGCTGCTGGGAAAGCGGTAATGCAGGCAGCTGTGCCGCAACAGATCGGCCGGCACCTTGGGTGTGCCCCGGTTTGCCAGGTAGCCGGGCGAGGCGACCAGCAGGATCTGGAAGGCGCCCAGGCGGCGGGCCGACAGCCGGGAGTCGGCCGGTTCGCCCGTGCGCACCACGGCGTCGAAGCCTTCCTCGATGACGTCGACCATGCGGTCGGTGAAGTCCAGGTCGAGTTCGATGTCGGGATACTCGCGCATGAATTCGCCCAGCACCGGCAGCACCAGCCCGCTGACCAGCGGCAGGCTGACGCGCAAGCGTCCGCGCGGCGCGCCGGCGGCTTGCGATAGCTCCAGTTCGGCCGCCTCGATCTCGGCCAGGATGCGGCGGCTGCGCTCCAGGAACAGCGCGCCTTCGGCCGTCAGGGTGACGCTGCGCGTGCTGCGGTGGAACAGGCGCACGCCGAGCTTTTCCTCCAGCCGCGCGACGCTCTTGCCGATGGCGGATGCCGACACGCCCAGCAGCCGGCCGGCGGCGACGAAGCTGCGCGTTTCGGCAACCTGCACAAACACGACGAAGCCATTCAGGCTGTCCATTGCTTACCTCGATTGCGGACGGTTTGTTCCGCATAAGAAGGAAATGTAGCCTACTTTTTCTTTAATCATGGGGCTTCTATCGTCTGGGCACCGCAGATTGAGCCGAGGTGCCAACCATGAAACACTCCACATTTTCCTTGCGCCAGCGCACGCCGCCCGCGCATCTTCCCGCCCGGATCCAGGCGGTCGTCCAGCAGGCGTTGGACGACAGGCGATTGGTCGGCGCCGTCGTGCTGGTAGCTCGCGACGGCGAGCTGATCCACCAGTTGGCCGCGGGCCATGCCGACCGCGAAAGCGCGCGTCCCATGGCGCTGGATACGGTCTTCCGGCTGGCCTCCGTGAGCAAGCCGATCGTCTCCAGCGCTGCGCTGGCGCTGGTGGCGCAAGGCCGGCTTGAGCTGGACGCCAGCATCGGCCGCTGGCTGCCCGAGTTCCAGCCCAGGCTGGCCGATGGCCGCCCGGCTCGCATCACGGCGCGGCAATTGCTGAGCCACACGGCAGGCCTGGGCTACCGCTTCTTCGAAACCGATGCGCATGGACCCTATGCGCAGGCCGGCGTGTCGGACGGCATGGACGCGTCCGACCGCAGCCTGCAGGAAAACCTGCGCCGCCTCGCCGGCGTGCCGCTGCTGTATGAGCCGGGCACGGCCTGGGGGTACTCGCTGGCGACCGACGTGTTGGGCGCGCTGATCGAACGCATCGAGGACACGACGCTGGACGACGCGGTGCGGCGCAGGGTAACCGGTCCGTTGGGCATGACCGATACGGGTTTCGTCGCGCGCGATCCGCAGCGCGTGGCCACCGCCTATGTGAACGGCTCGCCGCAACCGCAGCGCCTGGCCGAGGGCGAGACGGTCGCGGTTTTCGATGGCACGGTCGGCATCGCATACAGTCCGGCCCGCATCTTCGATGCGGGGGCCTACCCTTCGGGCGGCGCGGGCATGGCGGGCACCGCCGGAGATTTCCTGCGGCTGCTGGAAACCTTGCGCCAGGGAGGCGGCGCGCTCCTGCCCGGCGAGCTGGTCGCGGAGATGGGGCGTGACCAGACAGGCGGCCGGGAACTGCCCAATGCGCCGGGCTTCGGTTTTGGCCTGGGCTTTTCAGTGCTGCGCGACCCCGTCGCCGCTGCCTCGCCGGAATCGCCTGGCACCTGGCGCTGGGGCGGCGCCTACGGCCATTCATGGTTCGTGGATCAGGCGCAGGGCCTGAGCGTGGTCGCCTTCACCAACACGCTGTATGAAGGCATGTCCGGCCGCTACGTCGCCGATCTGCGCGATGCGGCCTATGGCGCGCTGGAGTCCGGTCGATGAGCGCCGCCCATCATGACCGCCTGCCGCTGGGCGCCTTGCTGGCGCTGGCCATGGCGGGCTTCATCACGATCCTGACCGAGGCGCTGCCGGCCGGGCTGCTGCCGCAGATGGCGCAGGGCCTGGCCGTGTCGCAGGCCCGCATCGGCCAGACCGTCACGATTTATGCAATCGGTTCGCTGGTGGCGGCGATCCCGTTGGTCGCCGCCACCCGGGGCGTGCGGCGGCGTCCGCTGCTGTTGGCGGCGATCGCCGGGTTCGTGCTGGCCAATACGGTGACCGCGCTGTCGTCCAGCTATGTGCTGACCCTGGCCGCGCGCTTCCTGGCCGGCGTGTCGGCGGGGCTGTTGTGGGCGCTGCTGGCGGGCTACGCCGCGCGCATGGTGCCCGCGCATCAGCAGGGCCGCGCGATCGCGGTGGCGATGCTGGGCGCGCCGCTGGCGCTGTCGCTGGGCGTTCCGGCCGGAACCTTCCTGGGGGCGCTGTGGGGCTGGCGCATCGGCTTCGGCATCATGAGCCTGCTGGCGGTGCTGCTGATGGTCTGGGTGCGCTTGCGGGTGCCGGACTTTGCGGGACAAGCCCGGGGCCGGCAACTGCCGCTGCGACGCGTGTTCCTGCTGCCCGGCGTGCGTGCGGTGCTGTTCGCGGTGCTGGCTTTCGTGTTGGCGCACAACATTCTCTACATCTACATTGCGCCGTTCCTGGCATCGCTGGGGATGGCCGCAAGCACCGAGCTGGTGCTGCTGGTGTTCGGACTGAGCTCCCTCGTCGGCATCTGGGTGGTCGGGACGCTGATCGACCGCCATTTGCGTGTGCTGACCCTGGCCTGCATCAGCCTGTTCGGCCTGGCTGCGCTGGCGCTGGGCATCGCGGGCGCCATGCCGGTCATGGTCTATCTGGCGGTGGGCGCCTGGGGCGTGGCGTTCGGCGGCTCGCCGACGCTGTTCCAGACGGCGTTGGCCAAGACGGCGGGCGATGCCGCCGACGTTGCGCAGTCCATGCTGGTCACCGCCTGGAATACGGCGATTGCCGCGGGCGGCGTGGTCGGCGGCGTGCTGCTCGAACGCTTGGGCGTGGCGGCGTTCGTGCCGGCGCTACTGGTGTTGCTGGCGGCGACCCTGGTGGTCGCCTGGGCCGCCAGGACGCACGGCTTTCCGGCCAGCCCTACCAGATGGCAGCCAGCTTGACCCGCCCGGAGATGCTCTCGGCGATCTCCAGGAAGTGGTCCAGGGGCGGCGTGGCCAGGCCGGGAACCTTGGCCATGTCGTCCCAACGCCTCAGGCGGATCGCGTCCGGCGCGCCCGGCATGCTCGCGAAATCCACCGCCTGGCCCGCATCGAAACTGCCCCCCTGCAGCGCCAGGCTGCGTTTCGAATCTTCTGAGAGCGACGCTTCATATTGCGGTTCCACATAGCAGAGGTAGCGCTTGGCCTCCACGTGCAGGCGGATAGGGTCCAGCACCGCCGGGCTGAACAGGCCGCGCAGGAAGGGCAGGACGAAATACTGGTGCTTGTCGTCGAGGCCGCGCAGCGTGGGCGTGCCCGGCCGGTCGGCGATGAGATGGCCCAGGTCGTGCAGCAGGCAGGCAGTGATCAGGTGGGCGCCGGCGCCGTTGCGTTCGGCCAGCGCCGCGGTCTGCAGCGCATGCCGCAGGTGGCTGACGGATTCGCCGTCATAGGCGCGGTGCCCGCGCTCCAGGAAAATCTGTTCGATATCTTGCAAGGTCAAGGCCATGGTTGTCTCCTGAGTGGCCGCATAGGGGAGGGCGGCGCTCAGCCGGCGGCTGGCGCCATCTCCAGAAAGCGCGCGATAAGCTGCACCGGTTGGCGCTCGCGCAGGCAGTACAGGTATTCGTGCATCACGATGCCGGCGCCCTCGATGTCCAGGGCCGCCAGTTCGGGGTGGGAAGGAATTTCGCGCGAGGGGATCAGGCTGATCCCCAGGCCGCACAGGATGGCCTGGCGGATCGATTCGCGGCTGCCGATCTCCAGCGTGCGGCGCACCGTGACGCCGGCCGCCTGCAAGGCGTCCTCCGTCAGCTGCCGCGTCATGGAGCCGGGTTCGCGCAACAGCAGCGCGTGTTCGGCCAGGTCGGCCAGGCGGACCTGGCGCTGGCGTGCCAGCGGGTGATCGCGATGCGCCACCACCCGGATGGGGTCGGCGGCGATCATGCGCCGGTACAGATGCTTGTCATCCATCAGAAAGGATGAGGTGGCAATCTCGATGCGATAGTCATGCAGCGCGTGCAGCATGGTCTGCGAATTGCCGATGGTCAGCGTCAGGTCTATGCCGGGGTAGCGCTGGTTGTAGGCGCGCACCGTGTCCATGATGTAGTAGGGGCCAGTGGCGCCGATGCGCAGATTGCCTTCGCGCAGG
The DNA here is from genome assembly GCF_013267355.1 of Achromobacter pestifer. Taxonomy (NCBI): domain Bacteria; kingdom Pseudomonadati; phylum Pseudomonadota; class Betaproteobacteria; order Burkholderiales; family Alcaligenaceae; genus Achromobacter; species Achromobacter pestifer. The sequence goes on along the minus strand of NZ_CP053985.1, from coordinate 656,728 downwards.
TCGCTGGCGTCGCGCAGCCGGAAGTCGATCTCGGTTTCCTGCTGCACCAGCTTCTCCACCATGGGCATCAGGCTGTGGCCGGCGTCCGACAGGCGCATGCCGCGCCCCTGGCGGTGGAACAGCTCGACGCCGTAACGCGACTCCAGCTGGCGCAGTTGCCCCGTCACCGTGGGCTGGCTGACGCCCAGTTGGGCGGCGGCCTTGGTGACGGTGCCGCAGCGGGCGACGGCATAGAAGGATTTGAGTTCGGCGACAAGCACGGTGCAGGAGGCGGAATAGGGGCGCAATGCGCAAGACCGCCAGTACACCAAAATAATTTGATGTTTTTATTACTGCATTTGCGCGAAGTGTCATAAACACTCAATACGCGTCTTCCATACTGCCTCCGTTCCCAAACCGGAGGCCCCATGGCCGAACGCGAACCCGCATTTCTCTCTGTCAGGCATCTGGTGAAGCGCTTTGGCAGCCATACCGCGCTGTCGGACGTCTCGCTCGACATCCGCGCCGGGGAGCTGGTGTGCCTGCTGGGCCCCTCGGGCTGCGGCAAGACCACCTTGCTGCGCGCCATCGCCGGCCTGGAGCGCCAGGACAGCGGCACCATCGTGCTGTCCGGCCGCGACATCTCGCACGCCGAACCGCAGGCGCGCGATTACGGCATCCTGTTCCAGTCCTATGCGCTGTTTCCCAACCTGACGGTGGCCCAGAACGTGGCCTACGGCCTGAGCGGCAAGCGCGCGCACCGCAACCACGTCGCCAACCGCGTCGACGAAATGCTGACGCTGGTTGGCCTGGCCGGCGCGGCCGACAAATACCCGGGACAGATCTCGGGCGGGCAGCAGCAGCGCGTGGCCCTGGCGCGCGCGCTGGCGCCGTCGCCGTCCCTGCTGTTGCTGGACGAGCCCATGTCGGCGCTGGACGCCCGCGTGCGCGAGCATCTGCGCATCGAACTGCGCGCCCTGCAGAAGCGCCTGTCGATCACCACGCTGATGGTCACGCACGACCAGGAAGAGGCCATGGTGATGGCCGACCGCATCGCCGTCATGAATGGCGGCATCATCGAGCAATACGGCACGCCGCGGGAACTCTACCGCCAGCCCGGCTCGGCCTTCATCGCCGATTTCGTGGGCGAGGCGAACTGGCTGCCGTTCGAACGCGTGGACGCGCACCGCGCCCGCGTCGGACGTCAGGAGCTGGCCGTGGACGAGGCGCTGGACGCCGCCAGCGGCAAGCTGTTCGTGCGCCCGGAAGCGGTGCGCGTCAGCACCGTGCGCCCGGACCAGCCCAACGCCATGCTGGCCGACGTGCTGGACGGCGTGTTCCTCGGCCGCGGCTACCGCCTGGCCCTGCGCCTGGAAGGCGTGCCCGGCAGCACGGTGCATTCCATCGTGTCCCCTGAAATCGGAGACGCCCTGCTGGGCCCTCACGCTGCCAGCCGCTGCTGGGTGGAGCTGCCGCGCCATGCGATACGCGCCTACGCTTGATCCCGCCATGAGCCGTTCCGCCAACGCGGCCACGCCGGCTGCTGGAAACATCACCGCGCCGGCGCTGGGCCGCCGTCCGCTGCCGGCCTGGATCGGCGCCCTCGGCCTTACCGCCGGGCAAGGCGCCCTGGCGCTGGGCCTGCTGCTGTTCCTGGCGCTGCCGCTGGCCGGGATCCTGCTCAAGTCCGTGACGGACAGCGACGGCGCATGGGCCGGGGTATCGGTGCTTGTCGGCATACTGGGCGCGGACGGATTCATGGGCATGGTCGCGCGCAGCCTGGCGGTGGGCGTCGTGACCACGCTGCTGGTGGTGCCCTGCGCCTACGGATTCGCTTACGGCCTGACGCGCACGCGCCTGCCGGGCAAGGGGCTGCTGCGCACCGTCGCCTTGCTGCCGTTGCTGGCGCCGTCGCTGCTGCCGGGCATCGCGCTGGTGTATCTGCTGGGCAACCAGGGCCTGCTCAAGGGCCTGACCGGCGGCGCCACCATCTATGGCTTTTGGGGCATCGTCGTGGGCGAAGCGTTCTATACCTTCCCGCACGCACTCATGATTCTCTTGACCGGACTGGCCCTGGCCGACGGCCGTCTCTATGACGCCGCGCGCGCCATGGGCGCAGGTCCCTGGCGCACCTTTTTGACGGTGACCCTGCCGGGCACCCGCTACGCCGTGTTCTCGGCCTGCTGCGTGGTGTTCACGCTGACGGTGACCGACTTCGGCGTGCCCAAGGTCGTGGGCGGCGATTACAACGTGCTGGCGATGGAGGCCTACAAGGCCGTGGTCGGGCAGCAGAATTTCCCCAAGGGCGCGGCCATCGGCATCTTGCTGCTGCTGCCCGCCATCCTGACCTTCGCGCTGGACCGCCGGCTGCGCGCCCGCCAGGGCGCCCAGCTCAGCGGCCGGGCCCAGCCCTACGCCGCTGGCGTCAATCGCCGCCGCGATGCCGCGTTCCTGGCGCTGGCCGGCGTGCTCGCGGCGTTCCTGCTGCTGATCATCGGCGTGGCGGTGTGGGCGTCCTTCGTGAAGATGTGGCCCTACAACTTGTCGATGTCGCTGCGTTCGTATGACTTCGACAATATGGACGGCGGCGGCTGGCTGGCCTGGCGCAACAGCCTGCAGCTGGCGTTCTGCACGGCCCTGGTCGGCACGGCCGTGGTCTTCACGGGCGCCTGGATGATGGAGAAGGTGCCTGCCCGCGGCACGCTCACGCGGGGCCTGCGCGGCATGGTCGGCATGCTGGCGCTGATGCCCATGGCCGTTCCCGGCCTGGTGCTGGGCCTGGGCTACATCTTCTTCTTCAACAGTCTGATGAACCCGTTGAACGTGCTGTACGGCACCATGCCGCTGCTGGTCCTGTGCACCATCGTCCACTTCTACACCAGCGCGCACCTCACGGCCGCCACCGCGCTCAATGCGCTGGACCCCGAATTCGAGGCGGCCTCCGCGTCGCTGAAAGTGCCGCGCCTGACGACCTTTCTGCGCGTGACGCTGCCGATGTGCCTGCCGGCCGCGCTGGACGTGGCCCGCTATCTGTTTGTTTCCGCCATGACGACGGTGTCGGCGGTAGTGTTCCTGTACAGCCCCTCGACGGTGCTGGCCGCGGTCGCGGTGCTGAACATGGACGATGCCGGTTTCATCGGTCCCGCCGCCGCCATGTGCACCGTGATCATGGCCAGTTCGGCCGTGGCCGCCCTGGTCCTGCACCTGGCCAGCCGCGCCCTGGTGGCGCGCAGCCAGGCCTGGCGCCGCCCCGTGGCCCATTGAACGATTTTTCAAGGATGACCCTCATGACTGTTTCGCCTTTGCCCGTCCGCCTGGAAGCGGTGATCTTCGACTGGGCCGGCACGCTGGTCGACTTTGGCTCCTTCGCGCCCACCAAGGTGTTCGTGGACGCGTTCTCGCAGTTCGGCGTGGAGATGTCGCTGGCGCAGGCCCGCGGCCCCATGGGCATGGGCAAGTGGGACCACATCCGCACGCTCTGCAACGATCCCGCGATCGCCGGCCAGTACCAGGCCCAGTTCGGCCGCCTGCCCACCGATGACGACGTGACCGCCATCTACGAACGCTTCCTGCCGATGCAGCTGGACAAGGTCGCCCAGTATTCGGCGGCGATCCCCGGCGCGGCCGAGCTGCTGCGCGCCCTGCGCCAGCGCGGCCTGAAGATAGGCTCGTGCTCGGGCTATCCCGCCAGCGTCATGCGCCGCGTGGTCGAGCGCGCCGCCTCCGAAGGCCTGGAGCCCGATTGCATCGTCGCCAGCGATGACGTGCCGCGCGCCCGCCCGGCGCCCGCGATGGCGCTGAAGAACGTGGTCGAGCTGGGCATCTCCGACGTTGCCGCCTGCGTCAAGGTCGACGACACCGCGCCCGGCATCGAGGAAGGACGCCGCGCCGGCATGTGGACCGTCGGCCTGCTGCTCTCGGGCAACGCCGCCGGCCTGACGCTGGAGGAGTACCTGAGCCTGGACGATGCGGGCCGCCAGAAGGCGCGCACCGCCGCCAGCCTGGAGCTGTCGCCCGCCGCCCCGCACTACCTGATCGACACCGTTGCCGACCTGCCCGGCGTGATCGCCGACATCGAATCCCGCTTGTCCGCAGGCCAGCGCCCCTAAACCCTCCACGACCTGTCTGCACCGCCTGACGGGGCCGGTTCCGGCCAGCCCCGCGGCCTTCCTCAGCCTTTTTCCGCCTACCCACGGAGTACTTCATGAATCGCTACAAGCTGCTTGCACTGGCCGCCGCCCTGACGGGCGTGATGGGCGCCGCCTCCGCCCAGACCACGCTGACGGTCTACACCGCGCTCGAAGCCGACCAGATCAAGGCCTACCAGGCCGCGTTCGAGAAGGCCAATCCCGACATCAAGATCCAGTGGGTGCGCGACTCCACCGGCATCATCACCGCCAAGCTGCTGGCCGAAAAGAACAACCCCAAGGCCGACGCCGTATGGGGCCTGGCCGGCACCTCGCTGGGCCTGATGGACAAGGAGGGCATGCTGCAGCCCTACGCCCCCAAGGGCCTGGACCAGATCGCCGCCAACATGCGCGATGCCAAGGCCGAGCCCAGCTGGGTCGGCATGGACGGCTTCGCCGCCGCCATCTGCTTCAACACCATCGAAGCCGAGAAGCAGAAGCTGCCCAAGCCCACCTCGTGGCAGGACCTGACCAAGCCGGTGTACGCCGGCAAGATCGTGATGCCGAATCCGGCCTCGTCGGGCACCGGCTTCCTGGACGTCAGCGCCTGGCTGCAAATCTTCGGCGAAGAGAAGGGCTGGGCCTACATGGACGCCCTGCACAAGAATATCGGTTCGTACACGCACTCGGGCTCCAAGCCTTGCAATATGGCCGCCGCAGGCGAATTCCCGATCGGCGTGTCGTTCGACTACCGCGCCGCCAAGCTGAAGGCCGACGGCGCGCCGGTCGAAGCCGTGTTCCCCTCCGAAGGCCTGGGCTGGGAAGTGGAAGCCACCGCCATCATGAAGGGCACCAAGAACCTGGAAGCTGCGCGCAAGCTGGCCGACTTCTCCGCCAGCCGCGAGGCCAACGAGCTCTACAAGGCCAACTTCGCCGTGTTGGCCATCCCGTCGATCGCCACGTCCAATCCGAACCTGCCGGCCGACCTGATGCAGCGCATGATCAAGAACGACTTCACCTGGGCCGCCACCAATCGCGACCGCATCATCGCCGAGTGGACCAAGCGCTACGACGGCAAGTCCGAGCCGAAGAAGAAGTAAGTCCGTTTGACCGCGGCGGCGCCGGCCGCCGCCGCACCCCGGGGGCGCCCGCCAGGGCGGCTCCCGCCGCATTCCTCTTGCAATGTTCCACAGATGAAAAATTTCGACGTAGTCGTGGTGGGCGCCGGCATGCTGGGCATCGCCCACGCCTGGGCAGCCGCCAAGCGCGGCCTGTCGGTGGCCGTGATCGAGCGCAGCCGCCAGGCGCATGGCGCCACCATCCGCAATTTCGGCCAGGTCATCGTGACGGGCCAGGCCCCCGGCATGATGCTGTCGCACGCCCAGCAGGCGTGCGAGCTGTGGCTGGATCTGGCCGCGCGCGCGGGCTTCCATGTGCGCGCCAATGGCGCCCTGGTGCTGGCGCGCAATGCCGAAGAGGCGGACGTGCTGCAGGAATTCGCCGACACGCGCATGCGCCAGGAAGGCTATCGCGCCAACCTGCTGTCGGGCCGCGAGGTGGCCGCGCTATACAGCGGCCAGCTGGCGCATCATTGCGCGGGCCTGCAAGGCCATGACGATCTGCAGATCTATTCGCGCGAGGCGCTGCCGGCCATCACGCGCTACCTGGCGGAGTCGCTGGGCGTGCAGTTCATCACCGGCACGCTGGCGCGCGCGGTCGAGGGCGGGCTGGTGTGCACCTCGGCGGGCGAGTTCAAGGGCGGGCACGTGTTCGTCTGCCCTGGACACGACTACCTGACCCTGCTGCCCGAGCGCTTTGCGCCGATGAATCTGGAGGTCACGCGCCTGCAGATGCTGCGCGCCGCGTTCGAAACCCATCCCATCGCGCTGGACCGTCCCTTGCTGACCGGCCTGTCCTGCGTACACTACGGCGCGTTCTCGGACCTGCCGTCGGCGCTGGCGCTGCGCAACGTGATCCAGGCGCGCACGCCCATGCTGCTGGAAAGCGGCATCCACCTGCTGATCAGTCCCACGCCCTACGGCGAACTGATCATCGGCGATTCGCACCGCTACGGCCAGGACGCGCCGCCGTTCAACGACGAGGCGGTCGACAACGCCATGCTGGACCTGGCGACCCAGGCCCTGGGCGCGCGCCTGCGCGTGCTGGAGCGCTGGCAGGGCGTCTATGGGGCGCACGGCCCCGCGCCGTTCTCGGTGATGCCGGTGGACCCGGCCACGACGGTGGCGGTGATGCACTCGGGCGTGGGCATGACGGTGGGCCTGGCCATCGGCGAACGCACGGTCGCAGGCGTGCTGGGCCGCTGATTCCGGCCGCTGGCGCGCGAACGGGGGCCGGCGCGCAGGAGTGCAATCATGCCTCGCGCAGCTTCGCATCCAGCGCCGCCAGCGCCGCCGTGTACATGGCCTGCATGGCCTTCGCCACGTCGCTCAGCGGCGCGCCCTCGGCCTGGAAGTCTGCCCACCATTGCACCAGCGTATGGCCGCTGTCCGTGACGGGATGCAGCGACACGCCTGCAATGCAATCGCGCACGGGCAGGCTGCTTTCGATAACGGCATAGCGCAGCGCGGTGCCGGGATCGTCCAGCATCAGGAGTTGCTCGCGAACAAAGCCGGAAGACTTGCCAGTCAGGTACCGCACTGAACCCACCGCGTCGTGACGTCCACCTTCTTCCAGCCTGCTTTCCGTAACGCTGGGTTGCCAGCGCGCCAGTCCATTGAAATCGCGGAAGCAGGCCCAGACCTTTTGAAGTGGCGCGTGGATGATCGTGCTGACGTGTACTGTGTGCGGCATAAGGACTCCAATGGGCGCTTGGCCCTTGAAATAAAGGACTGTGTAAATAGGTTCAGGAGGCCAGGCTCAAGATTCCCCGGCGCGTGGGGAAATCTTGAGGGGGCCGAACGGCGGACGGATCAGGCGCCGAGGGTCCGGCGCAGGAAAGTCTCCGTCCGTTGGTTCGCGAGGGCGGCGGCATTCACGTCGTAATGGGACCCGCCGTGCCGCGCGAAGGCATGATTGCAGCCGCGATAGCCGTGGATCTCGATATGAGCCCTGCCACCCAGCGCCGCCTTGACGCGCGCCTGTGCATCCGCAGGAATATATTCATCCTCTTCGGCTAGATGCATCAACAGCGGCGCGGTCACCTGATCGGCTTCATTGAGATGGTTATCGGTGCCGCCGCCATAGTAGGCGACGGCCGCGTCGACCTCGCCGCGGGCGGCTACCAGGTAGGCCATGAGGCCGCCCAGACAAAAGCCCATGACGGCGACCTTGCCGCTCCCACCTGCGATCGATCGCGCGGCATCGATTGTCGCCACGATATCCTTCACGCCGCGATCGAAATCGAACCCCTTGTACAGTTCGAATCCCCGCTGCCATTCTTGCTCGTCCAGCTTGTTGAATTCGATGCCCGGCCCGGCGCGCCAGAACAGATCCGGCGAGATGGCGATGAAGCCCTTGGCCGCCAGTTCATCGCATGTCGTCCGCAGATCGGCATTCACGCCGAAAATTTCCTGGATCACTACGACAACCGGTGCAGAAGCTGCATCGGGCCGTGCAACATAGGCGTCGAAAGCTCCGTCGGAAACGGCTATTTTCATCCTGCGTCTCCGCGGTTCGACTCTGCCCGTTTCTTCTTTATGCCGGCGAGATCGGTACCTTCGGGCCAAGGGACTTCCTGGACGCGTTCGGGTACATCGTCCCACTCAAGGCGCAGCGCCCGGCAGAAGGCAGCGTGCTGCATGTAGCCGCCGATGTGATAGGTAATCTCGGCAATGTCCTCGTCCTTCATGAGCGCGTGCAGCGCGTTGAAGACGCCGTCGGGAACGCGCCCGCGGTCGAGCACCATGGCATCGGCATAGGCCAGAATCGCGCGCTCGAGCGGTGTCCACAGTTCAGATTCCACATTCCAATGCGGGATCGCATCGATCTTGGCTTGTGGAATGCCGAGCACGTCCGCGATCTTGCAATGCTGCGAGTAGACGAACTGGCTCGCCATCAGGAAGCCAACCCGCATCAGCGCAATTTCGCGCGTCTTGGGGTCGAGCAGGCTCGACGCTTTCGCCCCGAACAACCCCAGCATGCCCATGTGCGCGGCGGCGTGATCGAAGATATAGGGCCTTAGCGCAATGGTGGACCACCAGTGTCCCGGCGTGCCGGTGGCCGTACCCGGGTTGACCGTCGGGTCGCCGTCCTTGAATAGTTTCTCGTAGTATGGGCGGCCGTTGGCGTGGATCCCGGACAAGGGTACTTGGCGGACACGAGGCATATATTCTCTCTAGTTTTGATGAAGTTTTTAATGGGAATATCAGGCGTTGATCTTCTCGCGCTTGTAGCGAGCGGCATCCTCGGCTGTCGCCGGCTCATGCCGGATGTCCGCTTCGGTGAATACTCTTCGCCAGCCCGCGAATTCGAGCTGAATGCCGTCCGGATCCTTGAAGTAAATCGAGGTAACCCAGGTGCTTTCGTGCTCTTCCTGCATCACATTGGTGCCGCTCGGCGACACATCATCGTGGTGCACGATAGGGGATACATCGACCCCCGCAGCCATCAGCCGCTCCCTATACTCGGGGAGCCGGGCAGCATCGACATCGAACGCGAAATGATTCATTGAACCTATGGGGATTTCGAGGCTCAGGTATGCCGGGGTGGTCGGACCCGGCAAAGCCGCAGGCGCGTCCTTCAGCCAAAAGAAGGCAAAGGACGCGCCGCGGCCCATGTCGAAGAAGAAATGCTGCCCTTTGCCGAAATCGTGGGTTTTTATCAGCGGCATTCCGAGTATGCCTTCGTAGAAATCCACCGTGCGTTTCATGTCGGCACAAACCATGGCGATATGGTTTAAGCCTCTGATTTCGAATTTCCTGTTGACCTTGTCAGGCGCCGAAGTAAGCTGGCCGTTCATATCGGTTGTCCCTCCAGAATTGAAGTCGATCACTTGCCGTCTGCACGCTCTTGCCAAAGGCAATGACGGATAGCGCAGGCTCGATTTTTTTTGTGCTTGCTTGGATCGGCTATCAATTTATCAGCGGTCCTCGAAAGGGGGAATTCGCCATTCGGCAATCCAGCTTTCTACCGTCAAGCGCCCTCGTTTATTCGCCCTGCCGGAAAGGGCTCGATCCATCTTTGGACATTCGAGCATCCGGAGTAATCACAAAAATTTGTCTTATTGCTACTTTTGTCGATGCTCGGTTCCGAAAGCGCGCGGCGTGATAGAGTTTTCCTCCGCTCGAGGGCTTGGGCTCGCGGGATTAATCTGGGTATGACAACTGATGGGTATGGCAACTGCTCATGGCTGGTCTCTCAAGGACATCGATCTCACCTCATTGCGGCTATTTGCGGCGGCGGTTGAGGAAGGGTCTCTTGCCCGGGCGGCTGAACGGGAGCACATCGCCATTTCGGCGATCAGCCGCAGGATTTCGGATCTTGAGTACCGCTGCGGCCTAGCGCTGCTGGAACGCCATGACCGTGGCGTCGCGGCGACTGCCGCTGGTCAGATATTGCTGAGCCGGCTGTGCGATCTGTCTGGCCCGCTTCAACGCATGATGTTCGACATGGAGGCGATCCGCGGCGGCACTAGCGGATTTATCAGGGTCCATGCCCATATGTCGGCGACTTCTGGATCTCTGCCTGGCGAAATCGCCAGTTTTATTGCTGAGAATCCGGGTGTCGAGGTCGAGTTGGACGAATTCACCAGCCTCGAGGTTATCCATTCGGTCCGCACGGGCAGCGCGGATATCGGCCTGTTCTCGGGTACGGTCGATGGCGGTGATCTGCACATCATCCGTTGGGAGCATGACGAGCTGGTCGCGATCCTGCCGCCCGGCCACGCGCTTGCAAGCCGCGACGACCTGACGCTGTCGGACATACTCGACGAACCTTTCATCGGCATGCAGCGCGATAGCGCGTTGTTGAGCCTGTACCGGCATCAAGCCACGGTTCTAGGCAGGACTCTGAAAGAGCGCGGCCACGCGACGAGTTTTGAAAGCGTGCGCAAGATGGTGTCGGTCGGGCTGGGCGTCGCGATTCTTCCCGCCATCGCCGCCTACCCGTTTGTCGAGCAGTTGGGCATCGTGGCAAGGCCGCTCAAGGAAACCTGGGCGTACCGCCCCTTGATGCTGTGCGTGCGCAACCCGAAGCATCTGCTTGCAGCCACGCGGTTGCTTGTCGAACATCTGACCGGAAAAAAGCTTCCGGCCTGACGATATGAAAACACCCCATGGGTTGGACCGGGATCCATCCCATGGGGTGCTGTTCAAAGGCAGGGTCTCGCTGCGGGGGAGGGGCCCCGGAGCCCAGGTTTCAGACCCGCTCCTGCATGATGCGGCGATACCATTCATGGAAGTGCTGCATGCCGTCTTCCATGGGCGATTGATAGGGGCCGGTTTCGTTCACGCCGCGCAGCATCAACGCCTTGCGGCCCGCGTCCATGCGTTCGGCGATCTCGTCGTCCTCGATGGCCGTTTCCATGTAGGCGGCGCGCTGCGCATCGACGAATTCGCGCTCGAAGGCGGCGATTTCCTCGGGGTAGTAGAACTCGACCACGTTCACCGTTTCCTGCGGGCTCTTGGGATACAGCGTGGAGAGCACCAGCACGTGCGGATACAGCTCGATCATGTGGGTCGGGAAGTACGTGACCCAGACCGCGCCGAAATCCGGCGCATCGCCTTCGCGGAACGCCAGCAGGCGGTCGTGCCACTGCTTGTACACGTCGGACCCCGGCTGCGCCAGGGCGTTGTGCACACCGACCTTCTGCAGGCTGTACCAGTCGTTGAATTCCCAGCTCAGGTCGTCGCAGGTGACGAAGCGGCCCAGGCCCGGGTGGAACGGACCGACGTGGTAATCCTCGAGGTAGACCTCGATGAAGGTCTTCCAGTTGTAGTTGCACTGGTGCACTTCGACGTGGTCCAGCACGTAGTCGCCGAAGTCGAATTCCGGACGCGAGAACAGCGGCGCCATGTCGGCGGACGGATCGCGCGGGCCTTCGAACAGCAGGCCATGGCAGTCGCGCAGGCGGAACTTCTGCAGGTTCATGCAGGGTGTGGTGGCGAACTGGGGCGCGCCCAACAACTCGCCCTGGTTGTTGTACGTCCAGCGATGCAAGGGGCAGACGATATTGCCGCCGGTTGCCTTCAGATTGCCATGCGTATTGCAGTTGCCGGCCACATTGCCGGTCTCGCCGCCCAGCATCAAAGCCTGGCGGTGGCGGCAGACATTTGAGATGAGTTCGACGCCTTGCTGGTTGCGAACCAGCACGCGTCCTCCGTCTTCCTGGACCAACGTACGCCAATCCCCGATTTCGGGCACCACTTTCTGGTGGCCGACGTATTGTGAGGATTGCTTGAAAATGAGTTCTTGCTCGCGGGCAAAGAGGGCTTCGTCAAAATACGCGCTGACGGGTAGCTGGGTGCGAGCTGGCACTACATGTGCCATCCGACCGATGTCGGTCATGATTCCCCCCGCTCGGATAAAAAAGCCAGGACGGATGAGCTTTTGCCTGGCGGCTTTGATATCCGCTGGGTGAAGTCCGTTCTGGCGCGAAGAAAAATCGGTGTCTGGCCGATCAAATAAGCCGTGAATTGTACCCCAAGCCCTTACCCCGCGCCCGTGAAGATCTGCGAAGCTTGGTGAAGTTATGCCGGAGCCGATTTACAGGCGTTCCGCGGGGCATAACCCCTTGACGATGTAGGCCTTTCAGACGAATCGGCGCGTGCTCGGATGCCGTCTCAGCAGCCAGCTGCTGGCCGCCGACAACACGAACACGCCGGCGGCCAGCACGGGCAGCGTCCAGGCGTCCGCGCGCGCGCCTGTCAGGGCGCCGGCGCGATGCGCCACGTCCAGGAACAGCGGGTGGATCAGATAGACGCCGAAGGTCAGCGGCGCCAGCGAGGCCAGCCGCGGCAGGCGCGGCGACGAGATGATCCATTGGAAAGCCGCCAGCGACATGAACGGCACCGTCAGGCTGAAATAATCGTAGAAGTAGGTGTCCAATGCGCGGTTGCTCGACATCGCATGCACGCCCAGCGCGGTCGCGGCCACGCTGGCCGCCAGCATCAGGCCGGGGCGGGGAATGCGCATCTGGCCGTCGAAGATCAATCGGCCCGCCACGAAGTAGCCCAGGTAGGGCAGGAACCAGGTCAGGAAGAAACCGGCGGGCGCGCCCAGGGCGCGGCGGTACAGCGCGTCCAGGATCGCCACGCCCAGGATGCCCACCACCCACAGCGCGCGGGCGCGCGGCGTGCTGCGCGCATACAGGATCCGCACCAACGGCGCGGACAGGTACAGGCCCACGATCATGTACAGGTACCACAAGTGGTAGTACGGCTCGCCCTGCACCAGCTTGCGCGGCCAGAACGAAAAATCGATGCGGCCGTCGTCCCACCAATCCAGCGCCGTGCGCCATGCCAGATAGAAGAAGGTCCAGAACAAGAGCGGC